>UQFN01000018.1 GCA_900540365.1 uncultured Mollicutes bacterium | reverse complement strand
ATATTTCATAAAAAAGTACCCCTTTCCTAATGTCTAGGATTTGGGGTACCTCTCATTTTTTACGAGTGCATTTTCTTTTCTTATTAATTTAAAATTTAATTAAAGTTTTTGGCATAATCTTTAGCAATAAGTGCTCCTAAACGAGCATTATTTAAAACTAAAGCAATATTAGCTTCAAGTGATTCACCATTAGTTAATTCAACAATACGTTTTAATAAAAATGGAGTTTCTTCTTTTCCTTTAATATTTAATTTTTCCATATCTTCTAAAGCTTTAGAAATTGCTTCATCAATCAATTTATGATCCATTTCAAATTGTTTAGGAATTGGATTTGTAATTAAAACCCCTCCATCTAAATGATTAATTCGTTTTTGATAAATAATGTCACTAATTTCCTTAGGAGAACTAGCATTATAATCGACTTTATAATTAGATTTACTTGTATAAAAAGCTGGTAAACAATCAGTTTGATAACCAATTACTGGAACACCTTTAGTTTCCAAAATTTCTAAAGTAAAACCTAAGTCTAAGATTGCTTTTGGTCCAGCACAAATTACGCTAACATTAGTTTTTCCTAATTCATCAAGATCAGCACTAATATCAAAGGTTTCATTAGCTTTTTTATGAGCTCCGCCAATTCCACCAGTGACAAAAAATTCAATCCCAGCTTGTTGAGCAATAATCATTGTGGCGCTAACGGTTGTAGCACCCCATTTTTTAGTTGCATAAACAATTGGTAAGTCTCTTCTGCTACATTTAACAATGCCTTTTCTTTGACCAAATTGTTCAATTTGATCTTTACTCATTCCAACTATTGCTTCACCTTCAATAATTCCAATTGTTGCAGGTATTACGCCAACTTTTCTAATTTCTTCTTCTACTTTTAAAGCAGTTTCAACATTTTTTGGATAAGGCATTCCATGACTAATAATAGTTGACTCTAAAACAACGACTGGTTGATGATTTTTAAGAGCTTCCTTTACTTCTTTGCTTATAATCATTAATATCTTTCTCCTAATGGTGGATAATCATAAATAAACATTGCATTGTTTATTTCGTATACATCATAAATATCATTTTCAATAAAAAATAATAAGATAAGATCAAGTAAGCGAGCATAATTTAAAGTAATATTAAAATCTCTTAAAAAAGCTTTCATATCGTTACCTTTTAAACCAAGTCCAAAAGCAAGAGCTAAAGTCAAATTTTTCGAAGGTTTAAATTTAGGATCATTTTTAATTAAATTTAATGTCACACTAGAAATATTTGCACGATACATTAATTCTTCATCACTCATTCCGTTATAAAATCTTTTCCAAGTATAAGGAAATTCAATTTTATATTTTGCTAGAACTCTTTCTTTTTCATTAACTTTATAATGTGTTGTAATAAATTTAGTTAAAGCTTCCTGAACAACATCACCAACTGTTGAAGGATAATTTTTATACATTACTAAATAAACTGTTAAATCAAGGTCATTATTTTTAATGTAATTTTTAATCTCTTCACAAGCAATATTAAAGCAGTCTCTAAGCGGCCAGTTAAATTCTCCACCTAATAAAGGAAAGGCCACTGATTTAAAGTTATTTTCTTTAACAATTTTAAATGCATTTTGATATGTTCTTCTTAGAAGTAATTCCTCATCATGTTTCCCGTTTTGATATATAGGAGCGACAGCATGAATAATTAATTTAGTGGTTGTTAAGTTAAAACTTGGTGTGCTAACAGCATTTCCTGGAGCACATTTTCCAATAGCTTTACATGCATTCGTTAATTCAATATCACCGGCAGCATGGAAAATAGCTCTTCCAACACCTTCGACCATTTTTAAAGTATAGTTAGCCGCATTTACAATTGCATCAACATTCATTTTAACTAAATCACCTTTAATAATATAAAATGGCATACAAAATCCCCCTTTGTATTTTATAAAATTTCATTTCCTATTACTAGATAAAATAAATATATTAAATTTTATTTAATACAATACAACATAATCTAGTAATTAATACCACATTTACAAGATTTTTTCATTATCTTATAATTTCACGAGTATGGGAGAAATTATGAAGATTTGTATTATTACCGATGACAATTCTGGATTTACAAAAGACGAAGCTAATAAGCTTGGTATTAAGATTTTAAGAATGCCTATCATTATTAATGGTGAATGTTATTTTGAAAATGAAACTATAAATTCAGACTTGTTTTATAAATATTTAGAAGAAGATAAAGATGTTAAAACTTCTCAACCTTCACCAGGTGAAGTTATTAACTTGTGGGATGAAACTTTAAAGAGTTATGACGCAATAATCCATATGCCAATGTCAAGTGGATTAAGTGAGTCGTGTCATAGTGCATTAATGCTTGCTGAAGATTACAAAGATAAAGTATTTGTTGTTGATAATCATCGTATTAGCATTACTTTAAAAAGAGCTGTTTATGATGCTTTAAATCTTATAAAATTAGGAAAAAACCCTGCAGAAATAAAGGATTTTTTAGAAAATACAAAATCAGAAAGTGTCATTTATATTATGGTTGATACTTTAAAATATTTAAAAAAAGGCGGAAGAGTTACAGCAGCTGGAGCAGCTTTAGGAGCTACATTCCATATTAAACCAGTGTTAACAATTCTTGGTGGAAAATTAGATGCTTATGCTAAATGTATGGGTGTTAAAAAATCTAAATTAACAATGTTAAGCGCTGTTGAAAATGATATTAAAACTAAATTTAAAGATACCAATATAAATGATTTAGATATCGCGGTTGCTTATACTTACGATGTTGATGAAGCAAAACTATGGGTAAAAGAAATTGAAGATTACTTTAAAATTAAAAATGTAAGAATGGATCCATTAAGTTTATCTGTTGCTACTCACATTGGTCCTGGTGCCTTGGCAATTGCAGTTTCTAAAAAATATTAGTCTCAATTCTTAAATTAAATTATACCATATGGTATAATTTTTTTATGGCTGAAAGAGGAATGAAAAAATTTTTACCATTTTCAAGTTTGACTGAACAAGCCAATTTTATTAACGAAATGATATATGAAAAAAATAAAATTCCTAAACCACAAATTTCAAATGAACAAGCTGAAAAAATAAATCGTATTTTATTACAAAATTTGAAAGATAATTTACATATAAAATTTTATCTAGAAGGTTATTTATATTTTTATGATGGAAAAATTGATTTTCTAGATAAAAATAAAAAAGTAATATATATTAATGATTACATAATACCAATTAAAAATATAATTGATATTGACGTACCAAATGTTTTGGATGAAATTTGCTAGGAGATACATTTATGAGCAATGCAACTACTCTTTATCGTATTATTAAAGCAATTCAAGGATTTATTTTAGTTGTTCTTGGAATTGTTTTTTGCGTTTTTTTTCAAAGTGAAGAAATGAAAAGCGCCTTAAGTTATTGTGTCGCAAGTGTTTTATTAGTTTATGCGATATTAACTATATGTTTTGCTTATTTGTTTCAAAGAGGAATTGCTTCATCTGATATGATTAGTGGGGTTGTTTTAACTTCAATTAGTGTTTTTATCTATATTAATCCTGAAATTGTTACGCAATTTTTACCTACATTATTTGGAACTATTTTAGTTACTTATTCGGTTTTAATTTTAATTGAGACTCTTCTTTATTCAATCAACAAAAATAAGAAAAAGGCTATTCTTTATTTAGTCGCTGCTCTTTTATTTTTAGGTTTAGGAATTACAATAATTATTCTTGGTAATATTAAAAGTTCAAGCGAAACAACTACTGATATTTTAGTTCTTATAATTGGAATTATAGTATTAATTATTGGTATTTTTATAACTATCTTTAGTTTAATTGCTCCTCGAAGAGAAGTAATTTTAACATCAAATACATTAGTAAAAACTAAGGAAGTTGAACAACCAAAAACCCCTTCAAATGTTCAAAAACCTCGCAAAACTAAGACGAAAAGAGAAAATAATGATAATGAAGATATAAAACAAATTGAAAATAAATCAAATGATTAATTTGTAGGTACACCTGTTAATTCAGCAAAGTGTGGTAATGTTAAGCACCATTCGCAGAAGACACGCCACTCCTTTAATTTATGGTATCTCCTTTGCATATACATTGTTTTTAATTGTTGATAGTTAGTGGTCATTGATGCTCCTAAAATAAATCCACATGGAGTTGAAGCAACTAATTCTCGCCATTTAGCAACTTTTCTTTCTTTATCTTCTTCTGGTATTTCAAAATATTCAGATTTTATTTGTTCAACAATTTTTAAAATGTCTTTATTTGTTTCTTCAACGCATTGATTTGTAATATCAAATTTTAAAAGACAGTGCATTGTTGATTGACTACTAATAAAATCAAACCAGTGGTATCTTTGAGCTTGTTTCCACCAATATAAAGGTGCGATAACATCCATTTGAACAAGAATTCCCTTTAAAAAATTATCATGTCCTTCTCCACTTTTTGCAGATCCAAGTTTAACACTACGAGCAAAATCTTTTTCAGTAACTTCACTTCTATCTAAAGAAGTACGCATTGGATTGCCACTTGCTTTTAAGGCAAAATCTAATCCGTATACACTGCTGTTTTTAATTTCAAATTTCATCTTTATACACCTCCAATAAATTTAATATTAAAGACAATCTTGTTAATAAACCTACTCCACCAGGAACTGGTGATTGAAATTCTACATTTAAATTTGGCTCGCAATCGCCGACAAGTTTTCCTTCAACTCGATTAATTCCAACATCAAAAACGTATGCGCCTTTTTTAAAATTAAATTCGTTAGTAATAAAATTTGGTTTCCCTACGGCTACTATAATTAAGTCACTATTGGCAACTAATCTTTTTAAATCTTCCTTGGAAGTATGACTATGAGCAATTGTTACTGTCATATTTAAATTTAAAAGCATATTAAACATTGGTTTTCCAACAATGTTGCTTCTTCCAATAACTAAAGCGTTTTTTCCATCAAATTGATAATTATTATCTTTTAAATAAGTAACGATTCCATTTGGCGTAGCAGGATTAAATTTACTTAAAACATTAAATCCATCGACATCTTTATCTTTACTAACAGACAACTTAATTATTTCTTCATCAATTTGTTTTGGCAAAGGCATTTGAACAATAAATCCATCGACATCTTTATCTTTATTTAATTGGTCAATTAGTTTAAGTAGTTCATCTTGAGTTGTGTTAATATCTAATTTAATTAATTGACTTCTTAAACCAACTTCATCTAAATCCTTTAATTTACCTTTTATGTAAGAATTACTAGCTGGATCATCATTTACTTGCACAATAACTAATTTTGGAACATAAGAAAATGATTTAACTTCGTTTTTTATAAGTTCTTTTTTAAGTACTATATAATCTTTAATATTTTCCATATAAAAAAATTATATCTTAAATTAAATTTTTTACTATTAGCAAATAAAAAATCTCACCGAAGTGAACTGAACCCAATTTAGTTCACAGGAAAAGAAAAAGCCTTCTATCGTATACTT
>UQFN01000017.1 GCA_900540365.1 uncultured Mollicutes bacterium | reverse complement strand
ATGATATAATCCAGTTAACAAACATTTAATGTCTAGGAAACTGGGTACCCATCATTTAGGGAATTTCTTAAAGTTTTTTTTAATTATCTAACTTCTTTAGTTAAGAAATTATCATAATATGCATCAATTAAGATTTCTTTCATATCCTTAACTAAAGGTACTCTTGGATTAGCTGGTGTACATTGATCTTCGTAAGCAGAATAAGCAAGTTCTTCAGCGCTATCAACCCATGCTTTTTCATCAATCCCTTGATCTTTAAAATTCATTTTTTCTCCACATTCTTTTCCAAGTTCATAAACAGCTCTTGCTAAAGATTCAACACCTTCTTCAGTAGTTTTTGCTTTTAAGCCTAATAATCTAGCAACTTTTGCATATCTTTCATTAGCATCGAAGACATTATATTTTGGCCATGTGCCAAGTTTTTGAGGGACTGTTCCATTATATCTAATTACATAAGGTAATAAGATTGCATTTGCTCTACCATGAGGAACATGGAATAATCCACCAACTTTATGAGCCATTGAGTGACACATACCTAAGAAAGCATTTGCAAAAGCCATACCTGCCATTGTTGAAGCATTATGCATTTTTTCTCTAGCAATTAAATCATTTTTACCATTTTTAACACATCTTGGTAAATATTCAAAGACCATTTGAATTGCTTGTAAAGCTAAAGCATCTGTATAATCACTTGCAAGCATACTAACATAAGCTTCTAAAGCGTGAGTTAAGACATCCATTCCAGTATCAGCAGTTACTTGAGGTGGTAAATTTGTTGTAAATTCAGGGTCAATAATTGCAATTGTTGGAGTTAATGAATAATCAGTTAAAGGATATTTCTTATTTTCAGCACGATTAGAAATAACAGCAAATGGAGTAACTTCACTACCAGTTCCACTAGTTGTAGGAATACAAATTAATTTTGTTTTCTTGCCTAGTTCAGGATATCTAAATGCTTTCTTTCTAATATCCATGAATTTTTGTTTTAAATCATCGAAGTTAACTTCAGGATTTTCATAGAATAACCACATACCTTTAGCAGCATCCATTACACTACCTCCGCCAATAGCGATAATGGTGTCTGGGTTGAAACTTCTCATTAAATCACAACCTTTTTTAACTGTAGTGATATCTGGATCTGGTTCAACATCAGTAAATAATTGGACTTGGACAACATTTCTTCTTGCTTGTAATTCATCGATTACTTTTTGTAAGAATCCTAATTCAACCATTGATTTATCAGCAACGATAAATGCTTTATTTACATTTTTAGCATCTTTTAAATATTGGATACTATTACGTTCAAAATAGATTTTTGATGGGACTTTAAACCATTGCATATTATTTCTCCTTTTACCAATTCTTTTAATGTTAATTAAATTAACAGCGCTTACATTACCACTAACAGAGTTATGACCATAACTACCACAACCTAATGTCATTGAAGGTAAAAATGAGTTATAAACATTTCCGATTCCACCAAATGTAGTTGGAGAATTCCAAATAATTCTGCAGGCTTCAAGTCTAATTCCAAATTCTTCAACTAATTCTTTACTAGCTGTATGAATACAAGCACTATGACCAAGTCCACCTTGTTCAACCATCTTTTCAGCTTTATTTAAACCATCTTCATTACTATTTGCTTTAACTAAAGCTAAAACTGGTGATAATTTTTCTCTAGTTAAACATTCATCCATTGAAACATCTTTACATTCAGCAAGTAAAATTGGAGTCTTTTCTGGAACTTCAAAACCAGCTTCTTTTGCGATGTCATATGCGGTATGTCCAACTAAACCACTAAATAATGCAGTTGATTTTCCATCACTAGTTGGTCTAAACATATATTTTTCTAATAAAGCTTTTTCTTCTTTATTACATAAATAAGCACCATATTTTTCTAAATCTTTAACAAATTCATTGTAAATTTCTTTATCAACAATAGCTGCTTGTTCACTTGCACAAACCATACCATTATCAAAAGCTTTTGACATTAAAATATCGTTAGCAGCTTGAGCAACATTACAAGTTTTTTCAACATAAGCAGGAACGTTCCCAGCTCCAACACCAAGAGCAGGTTTTCCACAGCTATAAGCAGCTTTAACCATTGCATTACCACCAGTTGCTAAAATTGAAGCGATATCTTTATGTTGCATTAATGCATTTGTAGCATCCATTGAAGGATGTTCAATCCATTGAATACAATTTTTTGGAGCACCAGCTTTAACAGCAGCTTCAACAATTAATTTTGCAGTTTCACTTGAACATTTTTGAGCATTTGGATGGAAAGCAAAAATAATTGGGTTCCTTGTTTTTAAGCTAATTAAACATTTAAAAATAACTGTACTGGTAGGATTTGTAACAGGAGTAATTCCACAAATAACACCGAGTGGGTCAGCAATTTCAGTAACTCCAGTAACTGGATCATCACTGATAACACCACAAGTTTTCATGTGTCTCATTGAATTTGTAACGTATTCACAAGCAAATAAATTTTTTGTACATTTATCTTCAAATACTCCACGTTTTGTTTCTTCAACAGCCAAACGAGCTAAACGTTCATGGTTGTCTAATATAGCAACGCTACATTTTGCAACAATGTAATCAACTTGTTCTTGAGTGTAATTTCTAAATTCATTTAAAGCAACGACACCTTTCTCAACTAACGCATTGACTTCCTTTAAAACTTCAACATTTTCTACCATATTTTAACCTCTCTTTTGTTTTAAATATAATTTATGTGATAAAGTTGCTAATGATTGAGCCATATCCATATTAGAGACTATAACTCCTTCTTTAACAACTAAACTAACTGGGGCAAAATTCCAAATTGCTTCAATGCCAGCTTCAACTAATAAGTTAGCGACATCTTGAGCATAATCTCTTGGAACTGTAATAATACCAATATGAACATTTTCATTTGCAATATAATCTTTTAAATAATTAATATCGTAAACTTTAATTCCATTAACTTCTTTATTAATTAATTCAACTTTGTTATCAAAAGCAGCAATAATTTTTAAACCGTAGTTTGTAAATCCGCCATAATTTAATAAAGCAGTTCCTAAACTTCCTACACCAATTAAAACAGCACAATAATCATTGTTTAGCCCTAAAACAATTTCAATATCTTTAATTAGATCATTAATTTTTCTTCCTTTATTTGGAACTCCAACATCTTGAGATACTAGAGCAATATCTTTTCTAACTTGTTCCTTGTTTAAAGAAAGACAATCAGCAATTGTTTGACATGAAATGTATTTAATTCCATCATTAGCTAATCTTCTTAATAAGTCTAAGTAAGAAGGCATTCTTTTTAATTGATTCGTAGTAAGTTTTCTTTCCATAACAATTCAGTATTATTTTACCGATTTAAGTTTACTAAAAATAAATACTTTTTAAAAGCAAAAAATTTTATTTTTTAAAAGATAGCGCTTTCATTAATTTATTGTTGTATTTTATATATTTATAAAAACTCATAATTTAGGAGAAAAACCTTGCAAAACTAAAGTATTTTATATTTTTTTCATACGATAGCCAACATTTGTTTTTGTTCTAAAATATGATGAAACTTTCTTATCTGTTTTCAATTTATTTCTAATATTTGAAATAAAAACTCTTAATCCATTTTGATCTTGGCCATCTTTTCCCCAAATATGTTCAATTATATAATCATAACTTAAAGTCTTATCTAAATTGTTAGCTAATAAAACTAAAATTTTATATTCAATATTTGTTAAATGAATTTCTTTATTTCCAATATAAACTTGATGTTGCGTAAAATTGATTTTTAAATCACCATTAGTAAAAATTTCTTCATCGTTTTTCTTATTAAAACGAGTTAAATTGTTCATTCTAACGATTAATTCATAATAATTAAATGGTTTTACTAAAAAGTCATTTGCTCCACTATTAAAAGCAATAACTTTTGTTTCGATATCACTTCTATTACTAATAAATAAAATTGGAATGTAGCTATTATATTTTCTAAATATATCAATTTGTTCTAAACCTGGTGCTGTATTTGAAGAAAAATCGATGACAACAATATCAACAATAGACTTAATACAAATGCTAATTCCTTCATAAACATCATTTGTAAAAACAATTTTGTAATTATTTTCACTTAAGAATGATTTGATATCTTTAAAGTTATCTTTATTACTATAAAGTAATAAAACAGTCTTCATCTCCATATGAAAATTATATAATATTTTCGCTAGTGAAAAAATAAATTACTTAATGTTAGCTAAGTATTTCTTTATTTCTTCGACCTTATCAAGTTTTTCCCAAGGCAAATCTAAATCTGGTCTTCCAAAATGACCATAGTTAGATAAATCTTTATATTTAAAAGATGGATTCTTTAAATTGAAATTATGAATAATAACTCCAGGTCTACAATCAAAGAATTTATTAATTACTTCTAAAATTTGTTCATCAGAATAATTAGAAGTTTTAAAAGTTGAAATATTTATCGATTGTGTGTTTGGCTCTCCAATAGCATAACTAAGTTGAATTTCCATTCGATTACTTACTCCTGCTGCAACTAAATTCTTTGCTATATATCTAGCCATATAAGCTGCACTTCTATCAACTTTTGATGGATCTTTTCCACTAAAAGCACCTCCACCATGACGAGCACTACCTCCATAAGTATCAACAATAATTTTTCTTCCAGTTAAACCAGTATCACCTTTTGGTCCACCAATTTCAAATTTGCCTGTTGGATTAAATAAAACTTTAAAATCTAAATTTAATCCAAAAGATTTTACAACTGGAACCATAACTTTTTGATATACTTCTTCTTTAAATTTATTAAGATCTGTTCCTTTTTTATGTTGAACGCTCATTAAAATAGTTTCAATACGAGGAGTTTTATTAGTGTAATCAATTGTAACTTGGCTTTTCATATCAGGTAAAGCATTAGGTAATTTATTCTCTTTTCTTAATCTAGTAGCTTCACGAACTAATTTATGAGCAATACTTATAGCTAAAGGCATGTATCCTTTTGTTTCATTACTAGCATAACCAAACATAATTCCTTGGTCACCAGCACCTTGGTTTTCATAATTATCTTTAACAATGCCTTGACGAATATTATTAGATTGTTCTTTGATTAAATTTATTATTTTTACAGTTTTATAATTAAATCCAATCTCGTCATCATCATAACCAATATCACGAATTACACTTCGAGCGACCTCTTCGTAATCCACTTTAGCAGTTGTTGTTATTTCTCCACCAATAATTAATAAATTTGTTGTAGCATAACATTCACAAGCAACAAAAGAATTTGGATCTTGAGCTAAAACAGCATCTAAAATTGCATCGCTAACCTGATCACAAATTTTATCAGGATGACCTTCACTGACTGATTCACTAGTAAATAAAATTTTCTCGTTCATACTCTACCTCTAAAATAAAAAACCTTCCACTTTTATGGAAGGTTTAAGTCTTTCCGTACTTATCGTTCAAAGTGTGGTAACTTTGCTAATAGGGAGCACTTACTATATATAGAGTTGCTACCATGTTTTTTCACCTATTTTTACATGGTTCTTGATAAGTAAAAATATATTAAATTATTTTAATATCAAATGCAATAAGAATTATAAAAGTAATGTTTTTAAGAAAAAAATCTGCAAAACCCCTGTGAAACCCTAAATTTATACTTTTTTCGAAGCTTGCGCTTT
>UQFN01000016.1 GCA_900540365.1 uncultured Mollicutes bacterium | reverse complement strand
GAAAGCGCAAGCTTCGAAAAAAGTATAAATTTAGGGTTTCACAGGGGTTTTGCAGACTTTTTTCTTCAAATTGCTAGATTTTATCAAATAATGCAACATCAAAGAAAACAAAAAAAGACTAATTATTAATAAACAATAGTTTATTAACTTTAAAATTTTTAAAAAATAAACTATAATATCGTGCGATTAGGAGGATTTTTATGGGGTTAAAAGCAGGTATAGTCGGACTACCTAATGTTGGTAAATCAACTTTATTTAATGCTATTACAAATAGTCATGTTGAAGCCGCGAATTATCCTTTTGCAACTATAAATCCAAATGTTGGAACAGTATTAGTAAAAGATAAAAGAGTAGATGATTTAGTTGAATTATTTCATCCAAAAAGAACAATTTATACTACCTTCGAATTTTTTGATATTGCAGGTTTAGTTAAAGGAGCTTCAAAAGGCGAAGGCTTAGGAAATCAGTTTTTATCACATATTAGAGAAACTGATGCAATTATCGAAGTTGTTAGATGTTTTGAAAATTCAGATATAATTCATGTTGACAATAGTGTTAATCCAATTAGAGATATCGAAACAATCAATTTAGAATTAATTCTTGCTGATAACGAAACTGTTTTAAATAGATTAGGAAAAATCGAAAATAAAGCACGTATTACAAAGGATAAAGAGGCATTAATTGAAGTAAATTTATTAAGCAAAATTAAAGATTGTTTAAATAAAGAAATACCAATTAGAACTTTAACATTTAACGAAGAAGAAAAACTTTTACTTAAAAATTTTAATTTTTTAACATTAAAACCTATTATCTATGTTGCAAATGTTAGTGAAACAGATTTGCTTGATTTAGATAATTGTAAAAATTTCCAATTAGTAAAAGAATATGCCGCAAAAGAAAATGCTCAAGCTCTTGCAATTTCTTGTCAAATTGAAGCTGAATTATCAAGTTATTCAAAAGAAGAAAAAGAAGAATTTTTATCTTCGTTAGGAATTAAAGAAAGTGGCTTAGATAATTTAATTAAAACTGCTTATAAATTGCTTAATCTTTCTACATTTTTCACTGTTGGAGAAGATGAAGTTAGAGCTTGGACTTTTTTAAACGGAATGAAAGCCCCTGATTGTGCTGGAATCATTCATAGTGACTTTAAAAAAGGCTTTATTCGCGCTGAAGTTTATACATATGATGATATTATTAAATATAAAAACGAAACTGCTTTAAAGGAAGCTGGTAAAATTAGAATAGAAGGGAAAGATTATATTGCAAAAGATGGTGATATTTTCTTTTTTAGGTTTAATGTATAATGCGTATTGGTTTTAGCAAAGATGTACATAGATTAGTAAGAAATAGAACCTTGCGTCTTGGTGGTGTAAATATTCCTTTTAAAAAAGGTTTATTAGCTCATAGTGATGGGGATGTTGTTATTCATAGCTTAGTAGATGCAATTATTGGAGCTTTAAATTTAGGAGATATTGGTAAACTATTTCCTGATAATGATAAAAAATATGAGAATTATAATTCGATAGATTTTTTAGATGAGATGAGAAGTTTACTTACAAAATATAGAATGTATGTTGAATATATAGATATTTTTATTAGCTGTGAGAAACCAAAACTTAGTGATTATACACAAATTATGAAAGCAAACATTGCTAATAAACTTAATATTGAACCTTCAAGGGTAAGTATTAAATGTGGAACTAATGAAAAATTAGGATATGTTGGAAAAATGAAAGGAATTGAATGTTTTTCAACAGTGTTATTAATGGAGGAAAAAGACAAACATGAATAAAGTAAGAGTACGATATGCGCCTTCTCCTACAGGTTATTTACATATTGGTGGTGCAAGAAGTGCATTATTTAATTATTTGTATGCTAAACAAAATAATGGTGATTTTGTTTTTAGAATTGAAGATACAGATATAGAAAGAAATATTCCTGGAGCTGAAGAAAGTCAATATTATGATATGGTTTGGCTTGGAATTATTCCAGATGAATCACCATATAAACCAGTTGAAAAATATGGTCCTTATAAACAAACAGAAAAACTTGAATTATATCGTAAATATGCCCAACAATTAGTTGATATGGGTTATGCTTATGAATGTTTTTGTACAGAAGATGAACTTGTCCAAATGAAAGAAGAACAACTTTCAAATGGAATCAAATCTTTTAAATATGACCGTCGTTGTTTAAATTTAACAAAAGAAGAAAAAGAAAAATTAATTAAAGAAGGAAGAAAACCATCTATTAGACTAAAAATGGAAGCTAATGTTGAATTTAAATTTCATGATTTAGTTAGAGGTGATGTTAAATTTTCTTCAAACGATATTGGTGATTTTGTCATTATGAAAAGTAATGGCATTCCTACTTATAACTTTGCAGTTGTTATCGATGACCATTTAATGGAAATTAGTCATGTTTTTAGAGGAGAAGAACATCTTTCGAACACTCCAAAACAACTTCAAATTTATAAATATTTTAATTGGGAACCACCTCAATTTGGTCATATGACCATCATTATTAATGAAAATGGTAAGAAATTATCAAAACGCGATCACAATATCATACAATTTGTTTCACAATATCGCGAAAATGGTTATTTACCTGAAGCCATTGATAACTTTTTATTACTATTAGGATGGACACCAAGTTCTGATAAAGAAATTTTCTCTTTGGATGAAGCAATTAAAGAATTTAGTACTGAAAGATTATCATGCTCTCCATCAATGTTTGATCCATCTAAATTAAAATGGATGAATGCATATTATATTCGTCATCTTGATGAAGAAAAATATAAAGAATTTATTTCACCATTTATTAAAAATGTTCCTGAACTTAAATCTTTAAGTGAAGAAAAACAATTTGAAATTGCTAAGATTTTCCAAAACGAAATATCAACTGGAAAAGAAATCGAAGAACAACTTCAAAACATTTTTGCCCCTTCATTTAATTTTACTAAAGAACAAAAATCTTTTATAAATAGTGAAAAATCAAAAATTGTCTTAAATGAATTTTTGAATTTAATTGATGAAATTACTTTAACTCCAGAAAATGTTAAAAAACTTTTTAAAGACATTCAACTTAAAACTGGTATTAAAGGAAAAGAACTTTATATGCCAATTAGAATGAAGTTAACTGGAAGTGAACATGGCATTGAGATGTTTAATATAATTGACATTTTAGGCAAAGAAGAAGTTAAAACTAGAATTAAATATAATTAATATTTAATTTTAAAACTCATTAAAGTATAATTAGAGAACGGAGAAATATTATGGGAAATGTAAAAAATGAATCAATGGTTAATGTTGCATTTGATGTATTAACCGAAAATAAAAGAATGATGAATTTTCTTGAACTTTTTAAAGAAGTTTGCAAGAGATTAGAATTTAATGATGAACAAGCTTGTGATAGAATAAGCAATTTTTATACAAATTTAACTCTTGATGGCCGTTTTGTTAACTTAGGTGACAATGAATGGGATTTAAGAAGTAACCAAACTTATGATAAAGTTCATATTGATATGAATGATGTTTATACAGAAATGGAAGAAGAATCTATTGCTAATACCGATATAGAAGAATACGACGAAGAAGAAAAAGCCGCTGCTGGATTAGAAGATAGTGACGAAGATAAAGATGAATTTGATTCTAATAAAGAAGATATATAATAAAAAGGAGATTTTAAAATGTTAGTATCTGCTACTGAAATGATCAAGAAAGCTCATGAAGGACATTATGCTGTTGGAGCTTTCAATATCAACAATTTAGAATGGATTAAATCCATTTTACTCGCTGCTCAAGAAGCTAATGCCCCAGTTATGTTAGGTGTTAGTTCCGGAGCTGGAAAGTATATGTGTGGATTTAAAAACGTTGTGGCAATGGTTAAAAATGTTCACGACAATTTAGGAATTACTGTTCCTGTTGCCTTACATTTAGATCATGGTTCATATGAAGCTGCAAAAGAATGTATTGAAGCTGGTTTTACTTCAGTAATGTTTGATGGTTCAAGCTTAAGCTTTGAAGATAATTTAGCAAAATCAAAAGAATTAATTGCCTTAGCACATAGTTTAGGTATTTCTATAGAATGTGAAGTTGGTGGAATCGGCGGAGAAGAAGATGGAACTATTTCTATGGGTGAACTCGCTGATCCAAAACAATGTAAAACAATTGCTGATTTAGGTGTTGATTTCTTAGCTGCTGGTATTGGAAATATTCATGGAAAATATCCTGCTAACTGGAAAGGTTTAAATTTTGATAGACTCGATGAAATTCAACGTGCAACTAATGGTAAACCACTTGTTTTACATGGTGGAAGTGGAATTCCAAGCGATCAAATTAGAAAAGCAATTTCTCTTGGTGTTTCAAAAATTAATGTTAATACTGAATTACAATTAGAGTTTGCTGCAGCAACAAGAAAATATATTGAAGAAGGTAAAGATTTAGAAGGAAAAGGATTTGATCCTAGAAAATTACTTAAACCTGGTTGCGATGCAATTAAAGAAAAAGTTATTAACATGATTCATTTATTTGGATCAAACGATAAAGCTTTTTAAAAAATAAGGCTTCATATGAAGCCTTTTAATTTAATAGGAGAAGAAAATGTTTGAAAAAGAACTTGAATATGCTTTAAAAGCAGCTTCTGCGGCAAAAGAAATTATTTTAAAGTTTTATAAAGAAGGATTTCATGTTGAAATTAAAGAAGATAACAGTCCAGTAACGGAAGCTGATAAAAATTCTGACCAAATTATAAGAAGTATTTTAGCAAAAGAATTTCCTAGTTATGCTTTTTTAACTGAAGAAAGTAATGATGATAAAGAAAGACTTAAAAACGATTACGTTTGGATTATAGATCCGCTTGATGGAACTAAAGATTTTGTAAAAAAAGATGATGAGTTTACAATAAATATTGCTTTAGCTTATAAACACGAAGCTGTTTTAGGAGTAGTATGTGCCCCAGCATTAAATGTTACATATTATGCTGTAAAAGGAATGGGGGCTTTTAAAATTGATAAAGATAATAAAGCTAGTAAAATTCATGTTAATGATAAACTTAATAATTTAACTTGTTTAAGATCAATTTTCCATTTTTCTAAAGCAGAAGAAGATACAATTGCTAAATATCAAGATAAAATTACAAATGTTTTAAAAGCTGGAAGCTCAATTAAAGCTTGTTTAATTAGTGAAGGGAAAGCTGAAATATCTTATCGATTAAGTAGTGGTACGAAAGAGTGGGATACAGCTGCTTTTCAAATCATTGTTGAAGAAGCTGGAGGCTTAGTTTTAAAACTTGATAAAACTAAAATGTGCTATAATCGTGAAGATGTTTATAACCGTGAAGGATATATTATTATAAACAGAATTGAAAACTTCTTAATTTAAAAAAACACCTTAGTTTTACAAGGTTTTTAACAAAAAAAGTAACTTTTCAGTTACTTTTTATTTTGTAATTTTGCGTTATTTTTTAAAGCTTCTTGAATCTCTTTTTTATTTTCAGCAAGTCTAACAGCAACAATTCCTGGAACTTCCTCCATCAAAATTGTTTCAACGCCATTATATAAAGTATCTTCAATTAAAGTACAACCAGCACAAGCACCAAGCATTGAAACATAAACAATACCATCTTCAAATGAATCAAAAATAACATCCCCACCATCTCTTTGAATAAAAGGACGGATTTTGTTTAAAGTTTCTTTGATTAATTGAATAGTTGATTCGTTAAGGTCTTTTTCTTCCATAGTGCTTATAATAAATTGTTTTAAGTTTAGTTTCAAATAATATGCTAATAAAAAACATCGCTCTCACGATGTATTCTTTAAATTGGTGCCCGAGACCGGAATCGAACCGGTATGAGGTCAACCCTCACAGGATTTTAAGTCCTGCGCGTCTACCTATTCCGCCACTCGGGCATTAATTCGATGGTGATCCACTGGAGATTCGAACTCCAGACCCCTTGATTAAAAGTCAAGTGCTCTACCGACTGAGCTAGTGGATCAATTGGCTGGGATGGCTGGGATCGAACCAGCGAGATGACAGAGTCAAAGTCTGTTGCCTTACCACTTGGCTACATCCCAATAGCTTGTGGTGGAGGGGGGCAGATTCGAACTGCCGAACCCGAAGGAATTGATTTACAGTCAACCGCGTTTAGCCTCTTCGCTACCCCTCCATACGGTTTTACACTTGGTGGATGCTAAGGGGCTCGAACCCATGACCTCCGCCGTGTAAAGGCGATGCTCTCCCAACTGAGCTAAGCATCCATTTCTTACACGACTTCCGCGTGCTAAATTATTATATAAAAAAACATTAATAATAGTCAATAAAATAATAACTATTTTTTCAAAAAAAGCGGAAGTCGTTAATCTTAATATCCAGGTTTTCCTAAAAGATGGAACATGTTCTTTTTATATATTTCAACTCCAGGTTGATCAAATGGATTTATTTTATTTAAATAAGCACTCATTGCACAACCTTTCATAAAGAAGAAGAAAAGTTCACCTAAGGTAAAAGGAGTTAATTTATCAAGAGTAATTTGAATAACAGGAACATTACCATCTTTATAATGGGCTAATAAAGTTCCTTCATGGGCTTTATTATTAACAAATGAAATTGATTTATTAGCAACAAAATTTAAACCATCTAAATTTTCATTATCATAAGGAATTTCTAAGTCATAATTTGGTTGTTCAATATAAAGTACACTTTCAAATAATACTTTGCTTCCACTTTGAATAAATTGACCTAGACTATGTAAATCAGTTGTAAAAACAGCACTAGTAGGTAATAAACCAGAGTTTGCTTTTCCTTCGCTTTCACCAAAAAGTTGTTTCCACCATTCATTAAACATTCTTAGATTTAATTGATAAGTGCAAAGCATTTCAGAATGATAATTTCTTTCTTTATACAAGAAATGTCTTTCAAGAGCATATTTGTAAGCATTATTTTCTAAAATGTTTGGATTATCATATTCTTTTTTAGCATGAAGGCATCCAGCAAGTAATTCTTCAATATCAATTCCAGCACAAGCAATTGGGAATAAGCCGACAGCAGTAATTACACTAAATCTTCCACCAATTGAATCAGGAAGAATATATGTTTCATAACCTTCTTTATTAGCTAAAGTTTTTAAGGCACCCTTTTCTTTATCAGTTACACAAACAATAGCTTCTTTAGCTTTTGCTTTTCCAACTTTTTCTTCTAATAATTTCTTTAAAATTCTAAAAGAAATAGAAGTTTCGGTAGTTGTTCCGCTTTTAGAAATACAACAAATTGCAAAATTTACTTTTTTAAGATATTCAACAGTTTGATAAACATAATTCGGATCAAGAGTATTACCTAAATAGACAATTCGCATTTTGTTAGTAGGAAATAATCCATTTAAAGCATCAATTGCAGCATTACTTCCTAAATAACTTCCACCAATTCCACAAACAACCAAAACATCATATTTTTTAATAAATTCATTTGCTTTTGCTTTAATACGTTTAACTTCATCTTTATCGTAATCTAAAGGCCAATCATTCCAGCCTAAAAAATCGCTTCCAAGACCAGTTTTGTTTTTAATAGAAGCATCAATTTCTTTAATAACGTCTTGATACTTTTCAAAATCAACTAAATTTTCTTTTTGAACATAATTAAAATCAACTTTAATCATTTTTATCCTCTCTTTCTAATTCTTCTTCAATCATTTTAGGTAATGCTTTTTCTAATTTTGAAAAATTAATATCTTTTAAGTAAGACACAATTTTTTTTGAAGGTAAAATTTCCTTATATGGATTTAATTCATCAGGTAAATCTTTAATTGAAACAAATAAAAATTTATTACCTTGATCAATTTTTTTAATTAAAACTTTAATTTTATCTCCTAATGAAAAATAAGAATTAATATTATTTACAAAGTTTGTAGAAATCTCTGAAATATGTAGCAAGCCAACATAACCATTATCAAAAGATAAAAAAACACCATACTTTTTAATTCTAGTAACGATGCCTTCAACAATTTGATCTTTTTCAAAATAGTTACTTGCTTTCATTAATTTGCCTCTAAAATGCTTCGCAATAACATTAAGTCATCTAGTGTAGTAATTTTAAAATTAAATCTATCACCGTAAATTAGTTTAATCTTTTTACCTTTTTTTACAAGTAAAGAAGCATCATCAGTAAAAAGTAACTGATTCTTATTTTTCATTTCTTCATGAACGTCATAAATATCTTTAAATTTAAATCCTTGAGGAGTTTGTACTAAAAAATAATCTTCGCGAGGAACATACGTTTTTATATATCCATTTTCTTTCATGATAATTGAATCAAAAATATCAACATAAGTAGAAGTTCCTTCTTCTTTTTGCAAGGCATTTAAATGATCAATAATAATTCTTGAAGTAACTAAAGGTCTAGAAGAATCATGAATTAAAACAACATCGTTATCTAAAACCTTATCTTTTAAGTAGCTTAAAGCATTAAATACAGATTCTTGACGAGTTTCTCCGCCGATCACAATATTAATATTTTTATAGGAATATTTATTGTTTACGATATCATAAACATGTTCATAATAGTTCTTACCTGTAACTAAAATAATTTGATCAATTTCATCTAGTTTTGCAAAGGTTTCTAAAGAATATTCAAATAATTCCTTATCATTTAATTTAATAAATTGTTTAGGAGTGTTTAAATTTAATCTTTTTGAACTTCCACCAAGTAAAATTATCGCAATATTCATTATAATTCCTTCTTAATTTCTAATTTTCTTCTTGTTAAAGATTCATCAATTACAATACTATCTAAAATTAACTTAATAACTTTATCGAGTTCACTATTTTCACTATAATCAGCTTTACAAATAAAATTAACTCTTTGATCTTCAAACAAATGAACAACTTTATCTCTTTCACCTTTTTTATAGACCGCAATTGAGTTTCCACCATTTTCCTTAACAACAATCATACTTGGAACATCAGTTAATCCATCACCTAAATAAATCATTCGATTGTATGGAATTCTTCTGGTCATTGTTTTTTCATTAATTTTTTTATCATCGTTATCAGAAATTAATCCTTTTGAAATTCTAAAAATAAATTGAGTCTTTTGTGTATAGTTAATCATTAATTTTGGCCAAATAGCTTCACCTGTTTCATCATAAATATATTCACAACCAAAGATAGCTTTAAATTCTTTAGCAATAGAAGTAGCTTCAACAATTTCTTTATTTCCGCTTGTAATTAAATAGTGCTCAATAATTAAACCACGTTCTTTACCATATTCTCTAATTCGATTAAACCAATTTTCAACACCACGGAAATATTTAATATCCTTACTTTGTTCATTTAAAAATTTTCTTGTTAATTTAATACCATTTTTCTTTGCAGTATGAATCATCATGTACATATAGCCAAGTATTTTATCAATTTGTTCTTTATCACAAAATTCTGAAGTCTCATTCCAGAACTCTTCGACTGTATATCCCATATTTGGTATGAAATTAAAATTTTGCATGTCTGTGATAGCTAAAGTTTTATCAAAGTCGTACATAATTGCAACAATTGGTTTATCCATAAAAATCCTCGTTTAATATTTTATTATAAATAAAATATCATATTTCATTTAATTTTGATAGTAAATCACTCATTTTTAATTAAAAAGTGTCTAAAAGTTAACTATTTTTTCAAAAATCGTTTCACTTTTAAGAATATTAAATGCTGATATAATATATTTTTGGAGGAAATAAAAATGAAATTTACAAAATTACCATTAAAAGTACCAAATCTTGAAAAGGTTAAAACTCAGTTTGAAAATTTGATAGAAGAATTTAATAATGCTGCTACTAGTAAAGAAGCTTACGACGTTATTAAAAAATATTTTAAATTAAGTGACGAACTTGCAACTGAATTTACGATCATTTCAATTCGCTTTTCAATTGATACTTTAGATAAGAAAAATATTAGAGCAAATGAAATTGCTAATGAGATTTCACCACAAATAAATAATTTCTCAACTAAATTTGATAAAGCAGTATTAGAATCAAAATTTAGAAAAGAACTAGAGGAAAAATTAGGAAAACATTATTTTGATATTTTAGAGAATAATCAAAAAGTATTTAATGAAGTAATTATTGAAGATTTAATTGAAGAAAATAAATTAGTTAACAAATATGAAGCCCTTTTAGCTAGTGCTCAAATAGAGTTTGAAGGTGAAAAAAGAAATTTATCACAACTTGGTAAATTTATGACTTCAAAAGATCGCGACACTAGAATTAATGCTGCTAAAGCTTATTATGGTTTCTTAAAAGAAAATGATGATGAAATCGGCAATATTTACGATAAATTAGTTAAATTAAGAACTAAAATGGCACAAAAATTAGGTTATAAAAACTATGTAGAATTTGGTTATAGAAGACTTGGAAGACTTGATTATAATGCTGAAATGGTTGCTAACTATCGTAATCAAATTAAAGAAGTTGTAGTTCCTGAAGTCGAAAAATTAGTTCAAAGACAAATTAAAAGAATTAAAATTAAGAATCCATTATTTATTGATTTAAATCTAGAATTCTTATCAGGAAACGCTACACCAAAAGGGAAAATTGATGAGTTAGTAAGAAATGCTTCTAAAATGTATCATGAAATGTCAGATGAAACAGGTAAATTCTTTGATTTCATGGTTGATTCAGAATTAATGGATTTAGAAGCAAAAAAAGGAAAGATGGGTGGAGGTTATATGACTTATCTTCCAAAATACAAAGCACCATTTATATTCTCTAATAGTAATGGTTCAAGCCAAGATGTTGATACTTTAACTCATGAAGTAGGACATGCTTTCCAAGGATATCTTAGCAGTAAAATTAATAATCCAGCTTTAAGAAGTCCAACATTAGAAGCTTGTGAAATACATAGTATGTCGATGGAATTTTTTGCTTGGCCTTGGATGGAATTATTCTTTAAAGAAGATAAAGACAAATATTTATATTCTCATTTAAGTAATGCTATTTCATTTTTACCTTATGGAGTAGCAGTTGATGAGTTCCAACACTTTGTTTATGAAAATCCAGAAGCTACTCATAAAGAAAGATGTTTAAAATGGAAAGAAATTGATCATAAGTATCGTCCTTGGTTAAATTATGATGGATTTGATTATTTAGAAAATGGTGGATATTGGGTAAGACAAACACACATTTTTAGTACACCATTTTATTATATAGACTATACTTTAGCTCAAGTCTTAGCTTTACAATTCAAGTGTGAAATGGATAAGAATCGCGAAAAAGCATGGAAAAAATATCTTAAGTTATTAAAACTTGGTGGTAAGCATCCATTTATTGAATTATTAGAAAAAGCTAAATTAAGAAATCCATTCGAAGACGGAAATGTAAAGAAAGTTATTAAACCACAAATTAAAGTATTAAAAACATTTAATGATCAAGAAATGTAAAGAGGAGCTCGCTCCTCTTTTATTTTTGAAAAGCCTTAATTTAGAAAAAAACCGTCTAAAACTAAACTATTTTTGTGAATTTTATTATTTAATGAGTATTAATTTTTAAAACAAATATTGAATTAGGAAATTAAAATGTTAATTTAAAAATAGGAGAAAAAAATGACGCTAGAAGAATTAAAGAAGGAACTCAAGAAAAAGCAGGAACGTTATCCGTTCGTAGTTTCGATATTGGAAGATATGGAAAAGAATCCAGAGAATTATCAGAAATACTTAAAAATGAAATATCCAGTGGGAGAAATTCTGGACGACAACTATTAAGTATCATTGTAATAGTTTATTAGAATAAAAAAGGAAATAGAAATGATAGTTGGTTTAACACAAGAAGAATTAGCAAAATTATCAGTTGCTGAAAAGTTCGACAAAGCAATAGAAATAGCGAAGAAATTGAATTATACTCCAGCGACAATAGCAGTAATAAAGTTAGTCAAGGAGAAAACTCTATCAGGGAGAGACAAATTCAGAGAGGAAGACATAGAAGACTTCCTGAGGGATCCAATGAAGTTCTCTCAAGCAGGTCTGAGAGAATATATAACTGATATCTGATTTTAAAAATGAGAAAATTAATAAAATAATTATTGATATGTTTTAACTTTTTTATTGAAACTAATAAAATAAGTTAAAAATAATTAAATATTAAAATTACAAAGAAAGTTATATTACTTTCTTTTAAGAAATTATAAAATAAGAAAAAAATTCTATAAATAATAAAAAAGTCGATTGAATCGACACTTTTTACAAATGGTGCGAGAAATGAGACTTGAACTCACACAGGTTGCCCTATACGCCCCTCAAACGTACGCGTCTACCAGTTCCGCCATTCTCGCGTGAAAATATATTAACACACATTAAAAGAGTTTTGAAGAAAAATATATTTATTTTTAACATTTTTGAACGAGCATTCATTTTTTTAATTTAATATAACAATTGAGAGTGATAAAATATCAAAGGAGGTATTTTATGAAGAAAATTTTAGTTGAAACAAGTGCTAGACATATTCATGTTACACAAGAAGCTTTAGAATATTTATTAGGAGAGGGAGCAACTTTAAATCCAAAGAAAATGTTATCACAACCTGGACAATTTGCTTCTGATACTAAATTAGATATAGTTGGTCCAAAAAATACTATTAAAGGTGTTTCAATTTTAGGACCAGTAAGAACTGAATGCCAAGTTGAAGTAAGTGCAACTGATGCAAGAACATTAGGAGTTAAAGCTCCAATTAGAGAATCTGGAGATATTAAAGGTAGTGCACCTATTACCTTAGTTAATCCAGTTAATGGTAAATCAATTGATCTAGCTGAAGGATTAATTATTGCAAAACGTCATATTCATATGAATGAAGAAGACGCTAAAGAATTTGGTGTCAAGAATGGTGATGTTGTTAGTGTTAAAGTAACTGGAACTGGAAGAGAAATTGTTTTTGGTGATACAGTTGTAAGAGTTAAATCAAGATTTGCCTTAGCAATGCATATTGATACTGATGAATCAAACGCCGGAAATTGCTTTGGTGAAGTTTATGGAGAATTAATTAAATAATGATTAAAGAATATACTCATAATTGTGTAGGTACTTGTTCAAGATTAGTTACAATTACTTACGATGATGAGACACATTTAATTAATGAAGTAAAATTTTTAGGTGGTTGCCCTGGAAATACAAAGGGTGTATCTAAATTATGTGTTGGTCGTAAACTTGAAGATGTTTATGAAATTTTAAATGGGACAATGTGTGGTAATCGCGGTACCTCCTGTCCAAATGAATTATCAAAAGGAATTAATGAAATTTTAAAAAATAGTTAAGTTTAGCGTGAAACCCAAAATTTATACCTAGATTTTGGG
>UQFN01000015.1 GCA_900540365.1 uncultured Mollicutes bacterium | reverse complement strand
ATTTAAAAACCCCTTTCACTAAACTAAGTTTGTCCAGTAAAAGGGGTACATTTCATAATGGGGCGAAATACCGGATTCGAACCGGTGAATGCCTGGTTCACAGCCAGGTGAGTTAGGCCTCTTCTCCAATTTCGCCATCTAATGCTTTAATATCATAGCATTTATAACATTGAATTAGCAATATAATTTTAAATAAATATTTATTTTTTTCTTTACAAGTATATTCTTATTAGAATATAATTTTTAAGACACTAATCTTAAATTAAAGTCCCGGTAAGATTTATAGTTTAAGGAGGAATGTGTATTATGAATAGACAAACTACAAATTTAAAGAAAGAAGAAATTACCCGTAAATGGTATATCGTAGATGCAACTGATAAACCATTAGGTAGACTTGCTAGTGAAATAGCAGTTGTTTTGATGGGAAAAGACAAACCATCTTATACTCCAAATCAAGATTGTGGAGATTACGTTATCGTCATTAATGCTTCTAAAGTAAGTGTAAGTGGAAACAACAAATTACTTAACAAAAAGTATTACAATGTTTCTGGTTACAATGGTGGATTAAGAACAAGAACATTAAAAGAAATGCTTGAAAGTTATCCATGTGAATTAATGGAAAGAGTTGTCTGGGGAATGATTCCAAAAGGCAGACTTGGAAGACAAATTTATAAGAAATTATTTGTTTATGCTGATGCTAACCACAAACAAGCAGCACAAAATCCAACTCCATTAACACTTAAATATTTAGGAGGTAAATAATTATGGCAACTAAGAAAGTTAGTTATGCAACTGGAAGACGTAAATCATCTGTTGCAAGAGTATATGTCACTCCAGGAAAAGGTAAAATTGTTGTAAACGATAGAGATGTAAATGAATATTTCCCACACGCAACATTAGTCTTAGATTTAAAACAACCTTTAACAATTTTAGGTGTTGAAGGTAAATACGACATTAGATGTTTCGTTTCTGGTGGTGGATTTACTGGACAAGCTGGTGCAATGCGTTTAGGTATTGCAAGAGCCTTACTTGTTGCAGGTGAAGATAGAGCAGCTCTTAAAGTTAACGGAATGCTCACTCGTAACCCACGTAGTAAAGAAAGAAAGAAATACGGTCTTAAGAAAGCTCGTAGAGCACCACAATTCTCAAAACGTTAATCAAAAGATTGTCTATTTTAAAGAAGTATTTAAAATTCTTAAGAAGATTAAATACTTCTTTTTATTTTAAAAAAACCTTTAAAACTAAAATATTTTTATAAAATTTTTTCTTCTTTTAATTTACTTGCTATTAGATATATAAAGATTATAATTTAAGCGATTATGAGAATTAGAGAGCTACCAGTTTTTAATCTATTTTATAGGAATAAAGAAGTAATCCGTTTAGCTATTCCAGTCTTTATTGAATTAATTTTAGGGGTTGGTATTAACTATATAAACCAATTTATGTTTGCTGGAGTTCCAGAAGCAACAAATGCTATTGGACAAGTAAATCAAATTGTGAATATTTTTACTGTTAGTTTTAGTGTTTTAGCAACTTCCTCATTAATTTTAATAACGCAGTTAAAAGGATCTAATAATGAAGAAGGAGTTAGAAAAATCTATCCTTTAACAATCTTTTTAAATTTAATAATTGGAATTATTGTTTGTTTAATTTTAGTTTTAATTGCTGGTTTTATTTTTGATTGGATGAAGGTTGCTTCTAACATTATTCCATATGCAAAATTATATTTATATATTACTGCTCCATCATTAATTTTTTATTCATTGAATCAGGCTTTTTCAAGTTTTTTAAGAGCAAATAAACGTATGATTCAACCAACAATTATTTCCTTATTAACTAATGTTATTAATGTTGTTATTTGTGCAATAGTTTTATGGGGTATTAATGGATTAGATATTAGAAGTAAATTAATAGGAGTAGGATTAGCAACATTAATTTCAAGATTTATTTCGTTAGTAGTTTCTTATATATTCTTTAAAATAAATGTTAAACAAAGTCTATCTTTAAAGTTATTAAAACCTTTCCCAATGGCTTTTTTAAAAAAGCAATTAAGAATAGGTTTACCAACAGCCGGAGAAACATTGTCTTATAACTTATCACAATTTGTATTAACAATTATTGTTAATGCTTCTTGTAGTGTTTTAGATCAAAATTTAAGAAGTTATATCATGACATTTACTTCCATTATTTATTTATTTGCTAATGGAAGTGGTATTGCTATGCAAGTTATTGAAGGAAATTTACTTGGTGAACAAGATAAAGATAAAGTTAATAAGCTGGTAAGTGATTCAGGAAAGATGGCACAATTTGTTTCTTTTATTATGTCTATTATAGTTTTAGCAATTAGTTATCCTTTATTTTCTTTATTAATGCAACCAGCAGTTAATGATCCAACAATTAATGTTAATAATGTAACTGTTGCTTATTGTGGATTAACTGCCGTATTTTGTTTATTAATAAATGTTGTTTTAGAACAAGGTCGAGCTACAAACTTAATATATGTAAAAGGACTAGAAACTGCTGGAGATATTGCTTTTCCAGTAATTAGTTCTATTTTAACTTCATGGGTATTTACGGTTGGAGTATCTGCATTATTATGTTTAGTATTTGATTTAGGAATTTATGGAGCCTTTATTGGAGCTTGTCTAGATGAAGGAGTAAGAGGAATTGGTTTTTTAATCCGCTGGAAAAAAGGTGGTTGGAGAAATATAAATTTACTTAAAGGAATTAATTAGATTTTATAAAATATTTTAGTTCTGCAGACTTTTTTCAAAAAATAAAGACTTTAAAGTTATTTTTAATATAATTTTTATAAATAAAAAAGAGGCGCCAACTGGGCGGTAGTCATTAGCTATCACGGGACGCCTCAGTGCTTTACTAAATCAAATATTTATTATTTTGTAAATATATTTTTATTACTTATATAACTTAAATATTTTAAAAATTGTCTAAAAAATAAAAAAACTCGATTAAATCGAGGTTTTACAATAATGGTGCCGACTAACGGAATCGAACCGCCAACCTACTGATTACAAATCAGTTGCTCTGCCAGTTGAGCTAAGTCGGCATTACTTTTTGGTGGGCGCTATTAGAATCGAACTAACGACCTATTCCGTGTGAAGGAAGCGCTCTCCCGCTGAGCTAAGCGCCCAACTTACTACACATTAGTGGTGGGTCTTAATGGACTTGAACCATCGACCTCACCCTTATCAGGGGTGCGCTCTAACCAACTGAGCTAAAGACCCATATGCAATGTGCTTATTTATTCTATATAATATAACTAATAAAATCAAGAAATTTTTAAGATAGTTTTTTTTGAAACTTAAAACTCTAATTATTGAATTAATTATCTATTTAATTTATTCTAATTATGTTATGAAAATAGGAATTGTCGTAGCAATGCAAAAAGAAGTTGACTCCTTAGTATCTTTTTTAAATGCTGAAAAATTAAATTTAAATAAGAAATTTCACATCTATCAAGCTTTAACTTCTAAACATGAAATTTATATTATGCGAACTAATGTAGGAGAAATTGATGCTGCAATTTCAACACAATTTTTAATTGATCAATATGATGTAAAAATAATTATTAACTATGGTGTAGTTGGATTAATAAATTTAAATCTTAACCCAAATAATCTTTTTATTGTAAATAAAGTAACTCATTATGACATTGATACTTCTTTAATTGATAAGATTGAAGTTGGTAGATATTATGAATTTGATGATGTTTATATTCCGGTAAATTATTATTCTACTAAACAATTAGCAAAAACTTTAAATTTAGTCGAAGTTATTTGCGCTTCTGGAGATAAATTCATTGCTAGTGAAAATGATAAAAATAATTTAATTAAAAATTTTAAAGCAGATATTTGTGAAATGGAACTTGCTGGTATTGCTTTAACTTGTTATCGAAATGATGTTCAATTAATATCAATTAAAGGCGCAAGTGATTATTGTTCTATTAATGAATATAGCGACCAAAAAGTAAAAGAAGTAAGTGAAGTTTTAACTTCAAAAATAATTGAACTTTTAAATTTAATTTAAATCTAATAATTCTAGTATCTCAAGATACCTTGATTCTAAGGTATCTTTTCTTTCGTTTAATTCATCAAACTCAGTATATGATGTAAAATCGTCATTAATTTTTTCATCTAATGTTTCAAGTTCTTGTTCGATTTCGCTAAGTTCTTTTTTTAATTCATTAATTTTATTATTTGATAATTTTTCTTTTATAGGAATTTCTCTTTTTAAATTTTCTTCAATTTCTTTAATTGTTAAAGGTTTAATTGATTTAAGTCTTTCAAGATATTTTTTTAAATCATCATAATCTCCATCAATAAAAGCAGTCATATCGTGTGAAATATATAAAACTTTATTAGCAAGACGATTAATAAAATAACGATCATGAGATATAAAAATTAAACAACCTTTAAATTTAAGTAAAGAATCAATTAAAGAATCTTTAGTCATTAAATCTAGATGGTTAGTAGGTTCATCAAGAAGCAAAATATCATATTCATTTAAAGATAAAGAAGATAATATTAATCGCATCTTTTCACCATTTGACATATTTAAAACATTTTTATAAACATCATCACCTGAAAATAAAAAGTTTCCAAGAATGTTCCTTAATTCTTTTTCAGTTTTTAAAGGATGATTTTTCTTTAAAAAATCTAAAGCAGTTAGATTATCTTCAAAAATAAAATCATTTTGTTTAATGTAACCATATTTAATAGGACGAAGTTCTTTAATTTTTCCTTTTAGTAAAGGTATTTCTTTAATAATAGATTTTATTAAAGTTGTTTTACCAACTCCATTATCTCCTAAAACAGCTAAATGATCTTGACCATAAAGTAAAAAGGAAAATGGTTTATTTAAAGGATATTCATATCCAACTTCCACATTTTCAAATTCAAGTAATTGACGAGAAGCAATATTGCCTCCTTCAAGGGTAAATTTTATTTGTTTTTTTGAATTTGGTGGGAGTTCTGCACGGTTTTTTTCTAATTTTGCGAGTTTTTTCTCGCGGTCCTTTGCTCTAGAAACAAATCTTGGTTTTGGTTTATAAAACTCAATAAAGCGTTTATAACGTGCAATTAAAGCTTCTTCCTTTTTAACTTGTTTTAATAAACTTTCATATTTTTCACGTTTTAATTCTTGATAATGTTTATAATCAACGTTATAAACAGTAACTTTTTTATTTTCGAGTTCAATTATTTTAGTTGCAAGTTTATCGATAAAATAAGAGTCATGAGAAATAAAAAATAAAGTGCCTTTAAAAGAAGATAAAAATGCTTCTAACCATTCAATTGTTGAGATATCTAAGTGATTTGTAGGTTCATCAAGGAGAAGAACATCATAATTAAATAAAAGAATTTTAATGAAAGCAATTTTCATTCTTTCACCACCGCTTAATTCTTTGACTTGTTTTTCTAAAACGCTAGTAGGAAACGAGAATCTTGAAATCATATCTTTAATTTCATTTTGATAAGTATAACCATGTTTCTTTTCAAATAATTCAATTAACTTATTATATTCTTCAAGATTATCTTCTATATTTTTAAATTGATTAATCTTATTTTCAATTTCTAAAGTTTCTTTAAAAGCTAATAAAAGTTCATCATAAACTTTATTTTCAACATTAGTGATTGCATTTTGATCTAAATAACCGATTTTTAAATTAGATAAAATAGATATTTCTCCAGGTTTATCTTCTTTTGGAAGTAAGGAAGGTTCTAACTCTTTTAAGATAAGTTTAAAAATTGTTGTTTTTCCAGTACCGTTATTACCAATTAAAGCAACTCTTTCTTTTAAATTAATGTTAAAAGAAACGTGATCTAATATTAAATCACTTCCAAAATATTTACTTACATTTGTAAAAGTAATAATTGACATGAACTTATTTTATAAAAAGTCTTATTTTTTATCATCATTTTTATCTTTTAATTTTTCATTTAATTTAACATAATTTGCTTTTTTTAATAAAAAAATAGCAAAGAAAGCTAAAACAAAACCTACAACAGCAAGAATTACTCCAATCCATCCTAAAGCTGGGATGTTTTGATTTATTAAAGGAAGAGTAATTCCTAATAAAAAAATAATAATTGCTAATAGCAATATGACTATTCCAGATAAATATAAATTTGATGAATTATTTTTTCTCATATACCTATTTTAGTAAAAGATAAATAAAAATTAAATAAGGAAGAAAATTATAATTAAAAGATGTATAATTAAAAACAAATGAAGGTATAGGTATGCTACATATAATTAACCACCCACTAATTACACTTAAACTAAATAAAATGCGTGATAAGGAAACATCGAGTAAGGACTTTAGAACTTTATTAGATGAAATCTCTTCTTTGATGACATATGCTGTTTTTGAAGATTTAGATGTTGTTAAAGCTGGAAAAATAGAAACTCCTACTGGATGTGAAATTGATAACTTGCATTTAAATTACGACATTATTGTTGTTCCAATCTTAAGAGCAGGAATAGGCATGAGTAATGGGGTAATTAATATGTTACCAACAGCTCGAATTGGGCATATTGGTCTTTATCGTGATGAAAAAACATTACAACCTGTTGAATATTTTTGCAAACTTCCTAAAGTAAAAAATTCACTAGTTTTGATTTGTGATCCAATGTTAGCAACAGGTGGAAGTGCAATTGATGCAATAACCATTTTAAAAAATAAAGGTTATAACAATGTTAGGATGCTTGCTCTTGTTGGTGCTCCTCAAGGTGTTGATGCTGTTTTAAAAGCTCATCCTGATGTTGAGATTTATTTAGCTTCTCTTGATGAGAAATTAAATGAAAAAGGATACATATTACCTGGATTAGGCGATGCCGGAGATAGGATTTTTGGGACTTTATAATTATGAAAAAATTACCATTGATATTGAGTCTATTAAGTTTAAATCTAGTTTTATTTGGAACTGTTTCATGTGGTGATATTTTACCTGATGAAGATGAAAAACCAATCGTAAATAAACCTACTTTAAAAGTAGAAGAAACACTTCATGGAAGCATTTCATTAAGTGTCGAAAATAATTATTGTGATATAGATGATTTAGAGATAGGCGTTACTATTTTAGTTGGTGTTACTCCAGAAACCGGATATGTTCTAGATACCTTAACTGTTAATAATGAAGATATTAAGGATAGTAGAAAATTTGTTATATCTGAAAAGATTGAATATGATGTTGTTGCCACTTTTAAAACAAGTGAAACTACTGATGAATTTGCCTCTTTAGAAATAAAAACCCCTCAAAACGGCACTATTTCTTTAAAAAATGAAAATATTGATCTTAATAAAATAACTCTTGGAACTGAAATAGAATTTAATGTTTCGCCAAGTGCAAACTATGAGTTAAATCAATTGTTAATTGATAATGTTGATATTACAAATTCCTTAAAATATACATTAAACGAAGCAAAAAATTATGTTGTTACTGCAACTTTTAATTTAATTAATAATGAAGAAGAACATGCTAGTTTAATTATTAACAGTTCAATTAATGGCACTGTTAAAGTAACTGATACTAGTCTTAATTTAAATAAAATTCCTCTTGATACAATTGTTGAATTTGAAGTAACTCCTGATAAAGATTACCAATTATCTTCTTTAAAAATTAATGGAGTAGATATTACTCAAACACTTAAATATCAAGTTAGTGAAGCTAAAAAATATGTTGTTGATGCTACATTTAAAAAGATAAATACTGAAACTATTATTGCAAATATTGATTTTACAAATGTAACAGGAAATGATGGAACTCCATATAATCCATCTGCAGATAACATTAAAACATCAAATATTAAAATAAGAGATGTTTCTTCTCAAACATTATTTACTAATCCATCTGGTGGAGTAAGATTCTCATCTAGTGGAAATGCATCATATTTAGAATTGACTTTCGATAATTATTATGAGTTTTCAACTATAGAACTTAACGGTCTTAAATATAATAACGATACAAGTACTGTTAAAGTTGAACTTGGAACTTTTGAGAATAGTTTCACTTTTGATACAAATAATGTAATTAATTTAAACGGGAAAGTTGAATCAAATACATTAAGAATAAGTTCAGGTTCTAAAAATAGATTTATACTTCAAGAAATTAATCTATATATTGGTGAAGGAAGTATTGTAACTCCTGATCCTGGTAGTGCATATGTTACAGTTAATAGTTATGGATATGGTGATGTAGTACTTGATAAAAAAGAAGGAAAAGTAGGTGATACAATCCATGCTAGTATTACTCCAAGAGAAAATTATTATACTTCAAGTGTTACTTTTAACAATCAAAATATCACCGATACAACTACAACTGATTATTATTTAACTTTAAAAGCTGGAGAAAATAAGTTAAATGTTTATTTTAAATCACTTAATGGAAGTACTAGTGATTATAGTTATTTGTATGCTAATGATATAATTAAACCTTCAAGAGGAAACGGAACTGATATTGATAGTTATTATGAATCAGTTCGTGGATTAAAAGGACCTGAATTAAAAGAAGGTTTAAATAAAATCATTAAAGGACATACAACATATTCTTATAATAGTTTAAATGAAACAATGAAAGTTACTGATATTGATCCATTTAATAGTAGTAATATTATTTTAACCTATGAAGGAAGTAAGCCAAAAAATACTTCATTTAATAAAGAACATACACGGGCAAAATCAATTGGAAGTTTTGGAACCTCTAGAGGTCCTGGCAGTGATATGCACCATCTTAGACCTTCTAATTCAAATTTAAATACTACAAGAAGTAATTTTGATTTTGCTGAAAATAGTAGCGGTAAAGATGTTGCTGATTCATATAGTTGGGGCACTGAATCAATGCGTGGAAATAAAGTAGGAAATAATTTATTTGAACCTAAAGATGAATTTAAAGGCGATGTTGCTAGAATGATTTTCTATATGGCTACTCGTTATGAAGGAAATGATGGATATTGTGATTTAGAAGTTGGTGTAAATAGAAGCTATTCAGGAATTGATTCTTCTAAGTATTATGTTTTTACGGGTGCTGCTGGATATCATGGTAATTTCAATGATTTATATAAGTGGGCTACAACTGATATTGATCCTGTAAGTGATTTTGAAGTTAATCGTAATAATTTAATTGATCAAAAATATCAACATAATCGTAATCCTTTCATTGACCATCCTGAATTTATTATTATGATTTATGATAAAACTTATGATGGCCCAGGAGCATTAGAAGAATAGGTTTTTTTGAAAAAACCCTGCAGAAATAAGGAATTTTATTAAAAATGGAAACATATAGTAAAGCTTTTACAGTTACTAATAATATGCTAGATGCCTTTGATAATTTAAGGATGTCTTCAATTTTAGATATATCTCAAGAAATTGCTGGAGATCATGCAAATCTTTTGCACGTTGGTTTTGATGAATTTATAAAACGTAATTATATTTGGGTCATATTAAGAAATAAGGTTGAAGTTATTAAAAATGTAACTGATTTAAAAAGTGTTAGATGTGTGACAAATTTAGCTAAGCCTAGATTTTTCGAATTTCCTAGAGATTATTTGTTTTATCAAGGTGAGGATCTTATTATTAAATCACGCTCAATTTGGGCAATTTATGATTTGAATCTAAAAAAAGTTGTTATTCCTAATGATATTAAAAGTTTATTTGTAGAAGATGAAGGATACTTTGATAGAATCCGTAAATTACCAGTAATTAAAAAAGAAGATTTAACTTTTTATAAAGATATAGAAGTTACTTTTTCAATGCTTGATCATAATGGACATATGAATAATACTAGGTGTGCCGATATATTTTTAGATGTTTTTAATTTAAAAAAAGATGAAAAGATTAAATCTTTTCAAATTGAATATGTTTCACAATCATTTTTAAATGATAAAATCTCGTTATTTACAAAAATAGAAAATAATATTAAGTATTTGTTTGGTTATAATAATGATGAACTAAAATTTTATATGGAAGTTGAATTTTTTTAAAAAAATCAAATAAAATATAACAATTGTTCGTTTTAATAGTGTATGCATACAAGTGAAGAAAGAATAAAAGTATTATTTAGGTGTTTGAAAAATAACCAAATGGAATATTTTGATGAGTTTTATAACCTTTTAAAACAAAAGATTTTTTACAATGTTTTTTCTTTAACAAAATCATATCCTTTAAGTGAAGATCTTTTACAAGAGACTTTTGTTAAATTTTTGCAAAATCTTCAAAATATTAATTCTGATGATTCTGTTTTAGGGTATTTAATGTTGCTAAGTAGAAATCTTACTTTAGATTATTTTAAAAAGAATAATCGAGTAAGAGAAATTGATGAAATTAATGATGATTTATCGAGTCAAGACCAAAAAGAGATTGATAAAAATATCTTAATTGAAAAGATAAAAACAATTTTAAAAGATAAGGAATTTGAAATATTTACATTACATGTCTTAGATGAACTAACTTTTGAAGAAATATCTAAATTAATAAAACGTCCGCTTGGAACAGTACTCTGGAGCTATAAAAATTCAATTAAAAAAATTAGAAAGGAGGTAAATGTATGAAAATTAATGATAAAGAAGTTGTTGAATTAGTTAAAAATAATACTAAATATGAAATTAAAACAACTAGTCAAGATATTTTAAAGGCTTATCAATTATCCCCTAAACCTGAAAAAGCTAAAAAAGTTAAACATCCATATTTATTTGGCGGGTTAAGTGCTTTAGTTTTATCTGGAGCTATAGCAGCTACTCTTATAATAATTAATAATAATGAATCATATAACGATTTACCTTCTAATGATCAAATATTTTCGCCAGTTACTAATTCAAATTTAAAAAAACAATTATTAACATTTTCTTCTTTAACAAATGTTAATAATGCTCAAAACATTACAAATTTAATGAATTTAAGTAAATCAAAGACTAATCAAATTAATGAAAATGAATTAAATGAAATTGCTAATATTTATGAAAAGATTCAACTTGGTGTTAATGAAATATTTAAATTTGATGAAATAGAAGTTTTTACAAGAGAAGTTAATTTTGAATATGATAATGTAATTTATAAATTTGCTGATGAATTTAAATATAAAGATAGTACAGAAATTTTTGCTACTTTATATCATAACGAAATTAACAATTCAAAAGATGATGATGAAGAGATAACTTCATTTGAAGGAATATATACTTTTAATAATAATTACTTTAAAGCTCAATTTATTGAAGAAAAAGAAACCGAAATTAACGAACAAGAAATTGAAGTTACTGCTATCTTTACAAATTTAGAAGATATTAATTCATATACTTATATCGTTGAAAAAGAAAGCGAATTTGAAAATCATTCTTCAGAAAATTCCTTTTCTTATACAATTTATGAATCATATCAAGATTATTTAAGAGATGAGGATAATTTTATTGAAAAAATTGAATATGAATTTGAAAATAATGAAATGGAATTTTCTTATGAAGCAAAATATAATGATATAAGTTGTGAGTTTAATAACATAAGACCAATAGATAATAATATTTATCAATTTGAAGCTGAATATGAATCCAATTTATTTGAAGGAAATTATATTATAAAAGTAATTTATAATGATAATAATACAAGAACATATATTTGTAATGATATTACTTTAACTTTATAAGTTAAAAATTAATAGATATAAGGAAAATTATTTAGGAAACTAAATAATTTTTTTATTTTTTTAAAAAATTCCAATAATTTATTTTTTATATTCGTTTTTATAGTGAATTTAAAAAAAGGAGACAAAAATATGAAAAAAACAAATTTATTATTAGTAGCTGGGATGCTTGGATTAGGAGTTGGTGTGCTAGCTAGTTGCGATTTTAGTGATATTAAAAATTCTATTAGTTCAAATCAAGAATTAACAAAAGAAGAAACTTTTAGATTAGAAGCAGCAACTTCAATGAATTTAGTTGCTAATTTAAATACAACAAAAACAAATTTAAAATTAATGAAAACAAACGCAATCAGTGATACTGATGCTGATAAAATTAAAGAAATGTTACCAACTATCGATTTAATTTTAGATAATGGAAGTACTTTCACCTCGACAGTAGTTGAAGAAGAAACAGTTATAAACGAGGTTACTTATCAATTTAAAGAAGTTATTAATTTTAAAAATCATTTATTGCAAGATGAAAGCTATACATTAGTTTATAATAAGACTTCAAGAGTAGAAAACGAAGATAAGGATGAAATTGAAACATTTGAAAAACTCGAAGGTTATGCATTATTTGATGAAAATACCAAATATGAATTTGTTAGTTTAATTACTTCAGAAGAAGAAAGTGATGAACAAGAAGTAGAAAGAGAATTTAGAATCATTTTAGGAAATAATTCATATGTAAAAGTTTCACAAGAAACTGAACAAGAAAGAAATGAAAATAGTACTGAGTTTGAATATTTATTAGTAGAAAATGGAATTAAAAAGTTAGAATATTCAATTGAAGTTGAACATGAAGGAAATAAAGATGAAATTGAATATGAACTTAATGGTCAAGAATATGAATTAGTTAGAAAATTAATCAATAATGAAGTTGTATATCGTATATATTATGAAGATGATCATAAAGATGAAGACCTCTTCTTAGTTGCCTTTAAAAAAGTTACTTTAGAAGATGGAACAATAACTTACGAAAGAATTGCTTAATAATAAACCCTTCTTTAAAAAAGGCTTGAAAAAGCCTTTTTTATTTTTAATTGACTTTTAAAGGGTTTTTTCTTAAAATGACAAAATTTTAGAAAATCATTGTATTTTAAAATAGTAGAAATTATACTAAATATCTACTATAATCTTTATACACGGAGTATATATATGGAATTTAGCGAGTTATACAAAAAAGCCTTTAGTGTCTCTAATGAAAGTTTAAAAACTAAAGATTGTGAGATTGGAAGTGTTGGTTGCGCTTTAGAAAGTGAAACTGGGAAAGTATATTTAGGTAAAAACATTGATATGTCTTGTTCTTTAGGAATGTGTGCTGAAAGAAACGCAATTTCTAATATGCTTACTAATGAAGTTAAAAAAATAAAAAAGATTGTTGTTGTTCATAAGTCAGGAAAAATCATGCTTCCTTGCGGAGCTTGTCGAGAATTTATGCTCCAACTTGGTGACTTAACAGAAGATACTGAGTTACTTGTTTCATTAAATCCACTAAAAGTGGTTAAAATCGTTGATTTGTTGCCATTATGGTGGCGTAAAGAATTATCCAAATAAATAATTTAATTTTTCAAAGACTATTTTCATATCATCTTCGATTGTTAAAATAGTCTTTTTATTTACATTTAAATGTTCTTTATTAATTAAAACGATTTTATCACCATAAAAATAATTAATTAATCCAGCAGCTGGATAAACTTGTAAGCTAGTTCCTGCAACAATCAATAAATCAGCTTTTTCAATAGAAATTATTGCTTTAGCAATTATATTTTGATTAAGAGGCTCTTCATATAAAACAACATCTGGTTTAATAATTCCTCCACATTTAGGACAAATAGGAATCGTTGATTTAATACTTAATAGCTCATCTAGATTATAAAAAGTAGCACATTTTTCACAATAATTTCGATTAATTGAACCATGAAGTTCAATGACGTTTTTACTTCCAGCTAGCTGATGTAAATTATCAATGTTTTGAGTGATGATTGTTAAATCTTTGGTTTTCTCTAATTTAGCTAAAAATTTATGAACAATATTAGGTTTAGCTTCTTTATTTATCATGAATTCTTTATAAAATTGAAAAAAAGTTTCAGGATTATTTTCATAATAACTATGAGATAAAATTATTTCGTAAGGGACACCATATTTAGAACGTAAGCTATATAAACCATCTTTACTTCTAAAATCTTTTATACCACTAGCAGTAGAGACTCCAGCCCCACCAAAAAAGACAATGTGTTTAGCATTTTTTATTAATTCATATAAAGTCTTTACTTTTTCATCTAGCATCATTTACAATTATATTCTATTCTTTAAAACTTATTTTACAAAGTGTAAAATAAGATAAAAACACGGAGATTTTTATGAATAATTATGATGTCATTATTATTGGTGGTGGTGTAATTGGTGCTAGCTGTGCCCGCTATCTATCAAGATATAAAGTAAAAACATTAGTATTAGAAAAACATAATGATGTTGGAGATGAAACAACTAATGCTAATAGTGCTATTGTTCATAGTGGATATGATCCATTACCTAATACTTTAAAAGCTAAATTTAATGTTTTAGGTAATAAAATGATGCCTAAGCTATGTGAAGAATTAGATGTTAATTTTAAGAAAAATGGTTCATTAACTGTTGCTTTTTCAAAAGAAGAAGATGATATCTTAGTTGAATTATTAAACCGTGCTAAAGAAAATAATGTTAATGCAAGAATTGTTGATCATAAAGAATTATTAGAACTTGAACCTAATTTAAACGAAAATGCTACCTCAGCTTTATTATGCGCAGATTGTGGAATTGTTTCTCCATTTAATTTATGTGTAAATTTAATGGAAAACGCAATGGATAATGGAGCTGAACTTTTATTAAATCATGAAGTTGTAAAAATTGAAAAAATAAACGAGTTTTACAAGGTTTTTACTAAAAATAATGAGATTTTTACTTGTAAAGTTCTTATTAATTGTGCTGGAACTTATAGCGATAAAATCGTTGAAATGTTAGAAAAACCAACATTTAGAATTATTCCTCGTAAAGGTCAATATATCTTACTAGATCATTTTAGTACTACATGGGTAAAACATACTTTATTTATGTGTCCAACTAAAGTTGGTAAAGGCGTTTTAATTTCTCCAACAACCTCATTTAATTATATTGTTGGGCCTAGTAATACATCGTGTGAATTAGATGATACTGCTACCGATGTAGAAACTTTTAATTATTTAAAAGATACAGCAAAGAAGTTAATTCCTAACATTCCTTATTTAAATACTATTCGTGAATTTGCTGGAATTAGAGCCAATAATGATATTGATGATTTTATTATTAAAGAAAGTGATGTAAATAAAGGATTTATTATTGTTGGAGGAATCATGTCTCCAGGACTAGCATCTAGTCCAGCTATTGGAGAATATGTGTCTAATTTAGTTAAAGATATTTTACATTTAGATGTAAATGAAAAATTTAATCCTTATGTCCGTCCTCATTATAAATTAAGTAATATGGAACAAATTAATTCTAAAATTAAAGAAGATCCTTCTTTTGGAAAAATTGTTTGTCGTTGTGAAAAAGTTAGCGAAGGACAAATTGTTGATGCTATTAGAAGAAATTGTGGTGCAAGAACTGTTAAGGGAGTTAAAAAAAGAACTAGATCTGGCTTTGGAAAATGTCAAGGAACTTTCTGCCAAGCTGAAGTTGTTAAAATTTTAGCTCGTGAATTAAATATCTCTCAACAAGAAGTTTGTTATAGCGAATTAGGCACTAATATTCTTAAATACGAAGCCAAAGGAGAAAAATAAGATGAAAGAAGTTGATATTGCAATCATTGGCGGAGGAAGTGCAGGCTTAGCTGCTGCAATTAGTGCTTATGATACTGGCATTAAAGATATTGTATTATTTGAAAAAAGTAATGAACTTGGTGGAATTTTAAATCAATGTATTCATAGTGGTTTTGGACTTCACACTTTTAAAGAAGAATTAACTGGACCTGAATATGCTTTTAGATTTATCGAAGAATTTAAAAAGCGTGATATTAAAGCAATACTAAATACTTTAGTTTTAAGTGTCACTCCTAATTTAGTTTTAACTTATTGTAATACAGAAGGAATTCAATCTTTAAAAGCTAAAAGAATTATTTTTGCTGCCGGATGTAATGAAAGAACCTATGGCCAAATTTCAATTCCAGGAGATCGACCAAATGGTGTATTTACTGCTGGATTAGCACAAAAATATCTAAATTTAGAGGGATATCTAGTTGGTAGAAATGTTTATATTTTAGGTAGTGGTGATATTGGCTTAATTATGGCAAGAAGAATGACACTTGAAGGAGCTCATGTAATTGGAGTTAGTGAATTAATGCCATATTCAAATGGTTTAAACCGTAATATCGTTCAATGTTTAAATGATTTTAATATTCCATTAAAACTTCATAATACAGTTACAAAAATAATAGGTAAAAACCAACTAGAAGCTATTGAAATTTGTGATGTTGATGATAATTTAAAACCAATTTATTCAACGGCACAAATTATTAAATGCGATACTTTGTTATTAAGTGTAGGGTTATATCCTTATAATGTTTTATTAAATGATGCTGGTTGTGCCGTGTATGAAAAAACTAAAGGAGCCTTTGTAAACCAAAATAACGAAACTTCAATTAAAGGAATATATAGTTGTGGAAATGTTCTTCATGTTCATGATTTAGTTGATTTTGTTTCTAGTGAATCAATAAAAACTGGACGAAATGCTGCTTTATCTTTAATTGAAAAACCTAAAAAGATTATTAAATCAATTTATACGAATGCTTTAGATAATTTAGGTTATTTATTGCCAAATAAAATTGACATAGATAGTAATTTAAAAGAAGTTAATTTCTCTTTTAGAGTTAGAAAACCTATTAAGAAAGGTAAATTAATTTTTAAAGATGAACATAATATTATTAAAACAATGATTAAAGTTGATTTAATTCCTAGTGAAATGGTCAATATAACTTTAAAAGATATTAATTTCTTAGAATATAACGAAATTGATTTATTAATTGAAGAGGTGAACTAATGAAAAAAGAATATATTTGTATAGTTTGTCCTAAAGGATGTCATATAGTAGTTGATGGCGAAAATATTAGTGGATATACATGCTTACGTGGATTAAATTATGTTAAACAAGAATCAATTGATCCACGAAGAATTTTAACTACAACGGTTAAAGTTAATGATGAAAATATTCGTGTTTGTCCTGTTAAAAGCAGTGATACTTTACCTAAAGATAAGTTATTTGCTTCTATGGAAGAAATTAATAAAATTAGTGTTAATTTACCAATTAAACTCCATCAAGTAGTAATTAAAAATATTCTAAATACTGGAGTTGATATTATTACTACCAAAGAAATTAAATAAGTATTATTATATTATCTATTATGAATAATGTTTTAGATGAGCAGTATTTTAAACGCATACAAAAAGTTTGTTTAATTCAAGTAGTTTTTAATTATTTATTAACAATAATTAAATTTATTGGAGGATTTATTGGACATTCTTCAAGTTTAATTAATGATGGGATTAATAGCTTAGGAGATGTAGTTACTTCTCAAGTAAGTTTTTTTGCTAGTAAAGCAAGTAGTAAAAAAGCAGATAATAATCATCATTTTGGACATGCTAAAATTGAATCTTTATTTTGCTTAATTTTTTCAACAGTATTAATTTGTTTAACAATCTTTTTAATGTATGATTCAATTAATTCTTTAATTAATAAAGAATATTTAGATGCTGATACTAGTAATATTATTTATGCTTTAGCTTTTGCAGTAGTAGCTTTAGTAGTTAAAGGATTATTATTTGTTTATACATTTATTAATTACAAAAAGACTAAATCAGTATTATTAAAAACTCAAAGTTTAGATCATTTAAGTGATAGTGTCTCTACATTTATTTCTTTAATTTCTATTTTAGTTATCATGTTTACTAATAATGATAACTTAAATATGATTGATCCAATTTGTTCATTAATTATTGGCTTATTAATTATTTTTGGTGCAATAAAAATTTTAATTGAAAACAGTTCTTTATTATTAGATAAAGCTCCTGATAATGAAGTTGTAGAAAAAATTAAAAAAGATATTAATTCTTTTAAAGAAGTTGTTCATATTGATGCTTTTAGAGCAAGAATGGTTGGTAATCGTATTTTTATTGAAGTTGAAATTAGCTTAGATGGAAATATGTCATTATTTCAAGCTCATGAAATTGCTGATAACATTCGTTTAGAGGTCTTAAAAAATCATGAAGAAGTAAAACATATTTTAGTTCATGTTAATCCTTTAGATCATAAAGAAGAAAATGATTTTTAAAAAATAGTGAGGTTTAGCGTGAAACCCAAAATTTATACCTAGATTTTGGGAGGAAATAAATTAATG
>UQFN01000014.1 GCA_900540365.1 uncultured Mollicutes bacterium | reverse complement strand
ATGATATAATCCAGTTAACAAACATTTAATGTCTAGGAAACTGGGTACCCATCAAGGAGACTTTTTTAATTTATAAACTAATTATTTAGAAATAGCACCAACTGGGCATGATGCAACTAATTCTTCAGCAACAGCTTCATCAACTTCGCCAGTTACAGTAGCTTTTCCATTATCATCAAAAGCAATAGCATCTGGTGCGGTAGAGACACATAATCCACATCCAATGCAAGCTTCAGCATCAATAACAACTTTAACTGCCATAATATATTTCCTCCACGTAGTTAATTATAAAAGAATTAGTTTTTTTTGTAAAATGAATAATATCTTTTAAAGTCTTTACATGTTAAAATACTTTTATGAAAGAAAAAAATAATACTAGAAAAGCTAAATTTGCTAAATATAGACCAGCAGATGATTCTATTAAAAATAAAGAAGAATCTAATAAAATCTTAGATAATTCTAAAGTTGATATGAATTCTTTTGTTGTTTCTTATAGAAAAAGCCGTACAAAAAAATATTCGATATATTATTTAGCAGTTACTATTTTTGCTTTAGCTCTTTTTGTGCTATTATTTTTAGGAATTAGATATTTATGAAAAATGTTGCTATTGCTATAGATGGACCAAGTGCAAGTGGGAAATCCACAATTGCTAAGTTAATTGCTGAAGAATTAAATTTTCTTTATGTTGATACAGGTGCTATGTATCGAGCTTTTACATATGCATGTTTAATTAATAATATTGATCCAAAAGATGAAGAAGCAGCGTGTTCGTTAATAGGCAAAATTAAAATAGCTTTTAATGATGAAAACAAGATTACATTAAATGGAGTAGATGTTTCAAAAGAAATTCGTGAAAATGATGTTGCTAATAATGTAAGTTATATTGCAAGTTATTCTAAAATAAGAATAGAGTTAATTCGCTTACAACGAGAAATTGCTAAAAATCGCAATGTTGTAATGGATGGAAGAGATATTGGAAGTTATGTTTTGCCTAATGCAGTTGTAAAAATTTTCCAAGTTGCAAACGCTGATGAAAGAGCAAGAAGAAGATATAAAGAAAATTTAGAGAAGGGTATTGATTGTACTTTTGATGAAATTTTAGAAAATGTTAAAAAAAGAGATTATATCGATTCTCATCGTGATTTTTCTCCTTTAAAAGAAGCTAAAGATAGTATTCGAATTGATACGACTTATATGAGTATTCCAGAGGTAAAAAATACTATTTTAACAATTATAAAAGATAAAGGAATAATGTAATGAGTATTGGAACTGTTGCGATTGTTGGTAGTCCATCAGTTGGAAAATCAACTATTTTTAATCGTATAATTGGAGAAAGAAAATCTATCATTGAGGAAAGAAGAGGGGTAACTCGTGATAGAATTTATGCTAAAGCTATTTGGTTAACTAGAGATTTTATTTTAATTGATACAGGTGGAATCGAATTAGAAAATCGTCCATTTCAAGAACAAATAAGAATGCAAGCTGAAATCGCAATAAAAGAAGCTAATGTTATTTTATTTGTTGTAGATGGTAAACTTGGTTTAAATGAAGATGATTTACTTGTCGCTTCGATGTTACATAAATCAAATAAACCAGTTGTTTTAGCAGTTAACAAAATAGATGATTCAAATTTAATAGCTAATATTTATGATTTTTATCGTTTAGGAGTAGGAGATCCAATTGCAGTTAGTGGTGCTCATGGTATTGGAATTGGTGATGTTTTAGATGAAATAATTAAAAAATTACCTGATGAAGTTGAAGAAACAATTGATAATTCCATTAAGTTTTCAGTTATTGGTAGACCAAATGTTGGTAAATCAAGTTTAGTTAATGCAATTTTAAAAAAAGAGCGTGTTATTGTTTCTAACATTGAAGGAACAACTAGAGATGCAATAGATACAAAATTTAGTAAAGATGGACGTGATTTTACTATTATTGATACAGCTGGTTTAAAAAAGAAAGGTAAAATTTTTGAATCTATCGATAAATATGCTGCTTTAAGAGCTTTAAAAGCTATTGATGAAAGCGATGTTTGTTTATTAGTTATTGATGCTAAAAAAGGTATTATTGAACAAGATAAACACGTCGTTGGATATGCTATGGATGCTAAAAAAGCTATTATTATTGTTGTTAATAAATGGGATTTAGTTGATAAAGACAATAATACCATGAATGAATTTAGCAATAATATTAGAAAAAATTTTAAATTTTTAGACTATGTGCCAATTCTTTATGTAAGTAGTTTAACTGGAAAACGCATTAATGAAATTATCCCATTAATTGAAAAAGTTTACGATTCATATACTTTTGAAATTAAAACTAGTGTTCTAAATGAAATTATTCAAACTGCTCAATTAATGAATGAGACACCTAATTTTAATGGTGGAAGATGTAAAATTTATTACGCTCAACAAGTAGGAACTAAACCAGTTTCAATTGCATTATTTTGTAATGATCCTAATTGGATGCATTTTTCATATTTAAGATATATTGAAAATAACATTCGAGAATCATTTGAATTAATAGGTTCTCCAATTAATTTAATTTGTAGAAAAAGACGTTAATTTTTTTAAAAAAGTGTCTTATTCTTAACTTTTTTTCAAAAATTTAAATATAAATATTTATATAAAAATTAAAACTAATATAATAGAACATTATTTAATAAATAATTAATAATATGAAAATTCAAAAAGACTTGAACTGGTCAAGTAAAATTAATTTTTTTAGTTGTTAAAAATTAAAATATGTGTTAATTTTAATATATAAATCAATGTTGGAGGAAATATAATGAACAAAACTGATTTAGTAGTTGCTGTAGCCGAAGAAGTCGGAATTACAAAAAAAGATGCTGAAAAAGCTATTGATGTCTTGTTAGAAAAAGTTCAAAGCGCATTAGTAAGTGGCGATAGTGTCAAACTTTCTGGATTTGGTGTTTTTGCTGTTAAGGAAAGAAAAGAAAGAGTTGGTACAAGCCCAGTAAGCGGAGAAAAAATTACTATTCCAGCAACAAAAACTGTTGGTTTTAAACCTTCAAAAAGTTTAAAAGAAGTTGTTAAATAATAATTAAACAACTAAAAGAGGAACTGTAAAACAGTTCTTTTTTTATTCGAATAAATCTTTTTAATAAAAACATAATTGTTTATAATTTTTCTATGGATGTTGTATTTGATTATTTAAAACAAATTTTTAATCAAAATGGCTATCGCTTATATATGATAGGAAGTACTTCACGTGATTATTTGTTAAAAAGAGAAATTAAAGATTATGACTTTGTAAGCGATGCTACTCCTGATGAAATTTTAAAGTTTTTAGAATGTGATAAAACCTTTAAAAAATTTGGTACTTTAAAATATAAATATAATAACTTTAATATCGATATTGTGACTTTAAGAAAAGAAGCTAATTATCAAGATTATCGTCATCCTTCTAAAATTACTTTCATTAAAGATATAAATAGTGATTATCAAAGACGAGATTTTACAATTAACGCAATATATATTGATGAAAATTATAATGTTTTAGATCCTTCAAATTTAGGAGTAAGTGATTTAAATAATCGTATTTTAAGATTAATTGGCAATAAAGATGAAAGAATTAAAGAAGATCCCTTAAGAATTTTAAGAGCGAAACGATTCATTTTGGAATATAATTTAAATGTTGAAGAAGAAACTAAGCAAGCTCTTGAAAATAACTTATTTTTATTAAATAAACTTAATAAAGATAAGATACATTTAGAAGAATTGAAATTGGAGAAGATTAAAAAATGAAATTTGAAAGTTCGAAAGCATTAGATTTTGAATATTTATTATTGGAATTTTATAAAACATTAAATATTCAAGAAAGAGAAGTTGTCATTATTTTAATGATTGAACATCTTTTAAAACAAGGTAATGATTTTATTACTAGTGACTTACTTGCTTTAAAAATGAAATATGATATTAAAGAAATTGATGCTTCCTTGTCAATTTTATTTACTAAAGGTTATTTAGAATATAAGGAAGTTAATAATGAACTTCATACAAGCTTAGATAGTTTAAAAAAGAGTCTTTTTAAAACTTTTGAAAAAACAATTTTCACCGAAGAAGAAATTTCTAAAAACGAAATTATTGAAGAAAAAAGAAAAATTATTTTTGATGCTTTTATGACTTCTTTTAATCGCAATCTTTCACCAATTGAAATATCAAGAATTGATTCATGGATTGAACAAGATGTTGATCAAACTATAATTTTAGATGCTTTAAAAGATGCTTCCAATCGCGAAAAATTAAGTGTAATGTATATCGATCGATTAATTGTAAATAAATTAAAAGAAGAAGATAGAGATGGCAATCGACTTAAAAAATAAAAAGATATTAACAACTTATTTAGATGAAATATTTCCAAATGCTCAATGTGAGTTAAATTATTTTAATGATTATTCTTTTTTAATTGCAGTAATGTTAAGTGCACAATGCACTGATAAAAAAGTTAATAAAGTAACTAAAGTATTATTTGAAAAATATAAAACCTTAGAGGATTTAGCTAATGCTAATTATGAAGACATTTATAAAATTGTTCTTCCATTAGGACTAGCAAAAACAAAAGCCAGTAATGTCATTAATATAGCAAAAGAATTATTAAATAAATATCATGGTCAAGTACCAATAAATAAATTTGAACTTACTACTTTACCTGGTGTAGGAAATAAAACTGCCAACGTTGTTCAAGTAGAATTATTTAAAATTCCACAATTTCCAGTTGATACTCATGTCGAAAGAATTGCTAAAAGGTTAAATATTGCTAATGAAAATGACTCAGTTAAAGTTGTTGAAAAGAAACTTAATGAAGCATTCCCTAAAACGGAACGGATAAAATTACATCACCAATTCATTCACTTTGGAAGATATAAATGTAAAGCAATTTCTCCTGATTGCAAAGACTGTAAATTAGCTTCCTTTTGTAAAAAAGCCTCTAAAAGTTAACTATTTTTTCGAAATTTTCAATAAAATGAACTGGATATTTTAAAGTTTGCTTAATTAAATATCCGTTTGTTTTAAAATAACTTAGTGGTATCGAAGAAGAATTATTTTGATTAATAAAATTTTTAAATTCACTAAATGGAAGTAAATAAATTTCGTTTAACAACGAAAATTCCACAATAAAAAAAGAAATTCCACCATGTAAATCAACGAGGGATAAATGTGAAATTTGATGATCTTCAATATTATGTAAAGGAAAAGAAGTTTTCGATTTTGTAGATTTTGCCTCAAAATCAAGATACTTGCCCTTAAAAACACCGTTATAATCGGTTGTTGATTTTTTTAAAAATACAGCTTTAGTTATATAATTTGTTTTTTCATCAAAATTAATTATTTTTATTGGAGTAGGTTTTTTATAAATTAAAGCAATATTTTCTTTTTTATATTCATCAAGAGTTAAGTTAATACGATTTTCTAAAGATAATCCACGATTACTATACGAAGTAGTATTAGAATGAAAAATTAATGTCATTTAAGATCCTCTAAAATGAACTTTTCATAGTCTTCTAAAGTGACACTTCCTTTTTCATTTAATTTTTGAATTAAAAGAATAAATGGACGAGGCATTCTATTATATTTATCTAATGTTTTCTTATATTGTTCAAAGACAATTCCTTTTTTATCAAGAAAAGCATCGTATAAAAGCATTAAATTTATTGCGTCATCACTAGGATCATGTTCGGTTCCTGAAAATGTTATATGAAAAGTTTCTAAACTTTCTTTTAAAGATAGTTGTTGTCCATTTTTACCTTTAAGGTAATGATTAAAAAATAAACTTATATCCCAAGAATTTTTAAGTATGGTATTTATAAAGTCATCATCATCTAAATTGTTAAGATGTTGAGTAGTACTTAAAAGTTTTTTATCAAAATTACCATATGTAATGAACAAATATTTTTTATAATCACTACCACAATATTTTTTAAAATTTGCTATTGCTTCTGAAAACAAAATCCCATTATTTTTAATAAAATCATCGCTAATCCCAGTTAATTTTTCAATAATTGAACCAATTTTATTTTGAGTTTTTACATAAACTTTAAAAGGAGATGATTTTTTATTAACACGATTTTTGTTATCTAAAAGAACTTTAATTGCTCCAATTGCAAAAATTTCTTGGCTAAATTGAGTCCCTTCAAAATCTAAAAAAATAACTTCCTTACGACAATTTAAAATTTTATTAATTTCTTGCATGAACTGATTATAGAAAGTTTTATTTTTTATTACAATATTTTAAAAATAATCTTTTGAATTTATACATAAAAAAATTGAAAATATTCGATTTATAAAATATAATATTTTATAAGTACGATATGAAATTAGTTTTAACTAGCAAAGAAATTTTAAATAAAGAATTTAGTATAACCGCCAAAGGTTATGATGCTACTGAAGTTGATACTTTTTTAGATAAAGTACTTAATGATTATCGAATGATTGATAGCGTAGTAAAAGCTTTAAATTCTCAAATTAATCAGTTAAAAAAAGAAAATGAAAAACTTAGAAAATCATTAAATTCTAAAGAAGCTGAAATTAGTGAGAATTATAATAATTTGCAAGTATCCACTGGTGTTAATCGTTTAGATAATTTGGATTTATTGCGCAAAATTAGCAAATATGAAAAAAAGCTATATCAAATGGGCGTAGATCCAAGCAAAATTAAATAATTTTCAGCTCATGCAACCGCTGGTTTTTTAACTAGAGGAAAGTCCATGCTCGCACTATCTGTGATGGTAGTAGTGATTGTGCTAAGAGAAAAAATAATCTTAGGTACTTGGGAGCAAGTAACGGCCTAATCAATTTCTGTCAAATGAAAAAGATTGTTAAAGTGCCACAGAGACGAGCGTCTTACGAAAGTAGACGATGAAACGCGGTAAACCCCACAAGCGAGAAACTCAAATTTTGGTAGAGGAAGTTAATAAGAGAAACGAATCTGATTTAACAAGTTTAACTTAGATAAATGGTTGCATAAAACAGAACATGGCTTATGGGCTGAATACTCATTAAGGGGTAGTTATGAAAGAAAAAATTAATTTGCCAACAAAAATAACTATATCTAGAATCATTTTCGCAACTCTTTTACTTTTATCAATTATCGTGATTTATATCATTGATGAATTTGTTCCATTTGTTTATAAAGCAAATATTCAAATATCTTCTAATGGTGCTTATATTAATTACATCATGATAATTCTTTTTGTAGTCTTTTTAGTCGGAAGTATAACCGATTATTTTGATGGACATTTAGCAAGAAAGTATAATTTAGTAACTGATTTGGGAAAATTTTTAGATCCTATCGCAGATAAAATGTTAGTTAATGGAATATCGATTTTCTTGATATTAGGTTTTCCATCTTTAAATAACTCATTAACTTTTCCTTTTTTCTGTGTGGCAATAATGACAATTAGAGATTTAATTATTGATGGTTTAAGACAATTAGGTGCAGTTAAAAACGTTGTAATTAGTGCTAATAAAATTGGTAAATTAAAGACTGTTTTACAAATGGTCGCCATCTCAATTATCTTTTTAAATGGTTTCCCATTTTCGTTTTTTGATTTTCAATGGCCAATGTATTTACATATAAGCGATTTTATATGTTATGCAGCAACTATTGTTTCAATTATTAGTTGTGTATTATATCTTATTCAAAATAAAAAAGTTTTTGGAGGTAATAATAATGAATAATGTCGAACAATTAATTGATGTTTTAGCTAAGAAAGGTTTGACACTAGGAAGTGTTGAATCCTTTACTGGTGGATTATTTGCTAAAACAATTACTGATGTCAGTGGAGCTAGTAAAGTTTTTAAGGGAGCATTAGTCACTTATTCAAAAGATTTAAAAGTTAAATTATTAGGAATGGATGAAGAATTTATTGATGATAATGGCTTAGTATCTTGGGGTGTTGCTCAACAAATGGCATTACAAGGACAAAAAGTTTTAGGTGTTGATGTTTGTGTATCTTTCACGGGCAATGCTGGACCAGATGTCCTTCCAGGTGAAGCTGGTGTTGGTGAAACATATATGGCAATTGTCTACAATAAACGAATTTGGGCAATTCCATTAAAACTCGAACTTGAAAGAGAAAAAGTAAGAGAAGCAGCTGTAAATGCTATCATTCCTACTTTAATTTCTATTTTAGGTAAATAATTTACCCCCAACAAGTTCGTTTGGACGCGACTTGTAATTAAAGGGGAAATTTATGGACGAGAAAAAAGAACAAATTAATAGTATTCTCGAACAAGTTTTTAAAGATGTTCGAAAAAATTTTGGTAACGGTTCGATAATGCGCTTAGGTGATAAACCTAGTGTTGATGTTGATGTTATTTCGAGTGGATCAATTTTACTTGACAATTGTTTAGGAGTTAATGGTTATCCAAAAGGAAGGATTATTGAAATATATGGTCCTGAAAGTAGTGGGAAAACAACCTTAGCTTTAACCGCAATTGCTGAGTGTCAAAAAAATGGTGGACTTTGTGCTTTTATTGATGCTGAGCAATCTATTGATCCTGTTTATGCAAAAGCTTTAGGCGTTAAAATTGATGAATTAATTTTATCGCAACCAGATTCTGGAGAAGAAGCACTACAAATTGTAGAAATGCTTGCGCGTAAAGAATGTTTTGACTTAATTGTTGTTGATAGTGTAGCTGCATTAGTACCTCAACAAGAATTAGAAGGCCAAATGAATGATTCAAGTGTTGGATTACAAGCTAGAATGATGTCTAAAGCAATGCGAAAAATTACACCTGTATTAGGAAAAAGTGGATGTAGTGTGATTTTTATTAATCAATTACGTGAAAAAGTTGGAGTAATTTATGGAAATAATGAAACAACTACCGGTGGAAGAGCTTTAAAATTTTTTGCCACAGTACGTATTGATATAAGAAGAAGCGAAGCTATTAAAAATGATGGAGCAGTAATTGGAAATACAGTTGTAGTTAAAGTTGTAAAAAATAAAGTTGCTCCACCATTTAAATCATGTAGATTAGATATTATTTATGGGAAAGGAATATCTAAAGAGGGAGAATTGTTAGATTTAGCTATCGAAAATGGAATTATTAAAAAAAGTGGTTCATGGTATGAAGTTTATGGAGAACGAATTGGCCAAGGACGCGATACTGCTAAACAATTTTTATTAGAAAATAAGGAAATTTTTGACAAAATTAAAAACGAAATTTTAAATGGTGAAATACATTTAAATTCAGAAAATAATTAATATATCAATTTTCCAACTTAATATACCTAAAATTAAATTAATATTCCTAATTTGCATTAATTTTAGGAGGTTTATATATGTTTTTATTTGATACTTCGATGTCAGAATTAGGATGGTTGTTATTTGTCATTGCAATCGTTATTGGAATAATTGCTGGCTTAATATTTGCTTATTATCTTCCAACTTATAAAAAAAGAAGAGCAGAACATAATGCTAAAAAAATTATTCAACAAGCCGAAACTAAAGCTGATCGCATTGTTAAAAATGCGCAATTAGATGGTAAACAAACAGTTTATGAATTAAAACAAGAAGCCGAAAAGGATATTAAAGAAAGAAAACAAGAAGTTATTCAACAAGAAAACAAATTACTTCAAAGAGAACAATCAATTAATGCACGTGATAATGCATTAACAAAAAAGGAAAGTAATTTGGAAGAAAAAGAAAATTATTTAGATAAACAAATTGAAGAAAATAAAAAAAGAAAAGAAGTATTACAAGAAAGACTTGATGGAATTATTGAGGAATTACAAAAAGTTTCACAAATGTCCATTAAAGAAGCTAAAGATGAAATATTTAAGCGTGTTGAAGAGAAATGTTCTCGTGAGATAGCTTTATATATTAAAAATAAAGAAGAAGAAGCTGAATCAACTTGTGAAGAAAAAGCTAAAAATATTTTAGCTAATGCAATGTTTAAACAAGCTCAAGAAATCACTACCGAAAAAACTATTTCAGTAATAGCTTTACCAAACGATGAAATGAAAGGAAGAATTATCGGTCGTGATGGACGTAATATTAAATCTTTAGAACAATTATTAGGTGTTGATATTATCATTGATGATACTCCTGAAGCTTTAACTGTTAGTTGTTTTAACCCAATTAGAAGAGAAGTTGCTTCAAGAGCATTAAATGTTTTAATTAAAGATGGTCGTATTCAACCAGGAAGAATCGAAGAAGTCGTTGCTAAATGTCAAAATGAATGTAATGAAATGATTAAAAAAGCCGGTCAAGAAGCTATCTTTAAGTTGGGACTTGGCAATATGCATAAAGAATTAGTTAATTATGTTGGTCGACTAAAATATCGTACAAGTTATGGACAAAATCAACTTGAACATTCAATTGAGACAGCTAGATTAGCTGGAGCAATGGCAGCCGAATTAGGTCTTGATCAAGTACAAGCTAAACGTGCTGGTCTCCTTCATGATATTGGTAAATCTTGTGATTTTGAAATTGAAGGAAGTCACGTTGAAATTGGTGCTCGTCTTGCAAGAAAATATGGTGAATCAGATATTGTAGTCAACGCAATTGAATCTCATCATGGTGATGTTCCTGCTAAATATATCATTTCACTTTTAGTTGCAGCTGCTGATACATTAAGTGCTGCTCGCCCTGGTGCAAGAAGTGAAACTTTAGAAACTTACATTAAAAGAATTGAACAACTTGAAACAATTTGTAAGTCTTATGATGGAGTCATGCAATGCTACGCAATGCAATCTGGTCGTGAAGTTCGCGTAATGGTTATACCTGAAAAGATTGATGACTTAGGTGCATTTAAATTAGCTCATGATATTCGTGAAAGAATTGAAAAAGAAATGACTTATCCAGGTCAAATTAAAGTTAATGTCATTCGTGAATATCGAGCTATAGAAACGGCTAAATAATGAATATACTCTTTATAGGTGATATTGTTGGAAAATTAGGAAGAAAGGCTCTTGCTAAGAACCTTTCTTTAATTAAACAAAAATATAATATTGATTTTGTAATTGCTAATGGTGAAAACATAACTAATGGCAAAGGAATATCTTTAACTCATTATAATTTTTTAATTGAAACTGGAGTTGATGCGATTACATTAGGAAATCATTATGCTCATCAAAAAGAAATTTATAATTTTATCGATAATAAAGAAATGATTAGGCCATTAAATTTATTAGATGAGAAAAATGGTAGTGGAAGTCGAATATTTGATGTTCATGGAGTCAAAATTAGAGTTTCAAATTTGTTAGGTACAGCTACTACAGAAATGAAAATTGATGATCCATATAATGCTATTACAAATGTTATTGTCGATGATCAAAGCGATATTCATATTATTGATTTTCATGCTGAATATACTGGAGAGAAAAAAGCTCTTGCTTTAAGTTTAAAAAACTCGATAAGTGCTTTTATTGGAACTCATACCCACGTTCAAACTAATGACGCTCAAATTTTAACAACAGGTGTTTTATATATAAGTGATGTGGGAATGTGTGGATATAATAATGGTGTTTTAGGAACTGAGGCAAATAGTGTAATTGAAAGAGTTATTTTTAAAAATGATAAAGCAAGATTTAAACAGCTCGATGAAGGCGAAACAATATTTAACGCTGTTATTTTAAATTTTGATGATATTACTTTTAAAGGAAAAAATATAATTACTATTAATATAATAGATAAGGAATAAACTATGAAAAATATTGAATTTATCGATGTACCTTCAATTGAAAAAGCAAAATCACGCAAGATTAAATCTAAATATTATGATTATAATTTTAATCCTACTTTAAAAACTTTAGATGCTTTAAAAAACAAGAAATATTTTATTCGTACTTATGGCTGTCAAGCTAATATACGCGATGAAGAAATTATTAGTGGCATTTTAAATCGTTTAGGAATGATAAAGACAAATAATGAAGAAGAATGTGACTTAGCAATTTTAAATACTTGTGCGGTTAGAGAAAACGCTGAAGATAAAGTTTATGGCCAAATCGGTGATTTTAAAAATATAAAGTCAAAAAATAAAGATCTTATATTTATGATATGTGGTTGCATGATTGAACAAAAACATATTATTGATTTGATTTTAGAAAAATTCCCTTATGTCGATATAATGTTTGGTACACATAATATTGTTGATTTAGTTACATTATTAAATAAATATTTTGAAGAAAAGAAAAGATATGTTTTTGTAAGTAGTAGAGAAGGTGATGTTTTTGAAAATCTTCCTAGTAGTCGAAACGAAACTTATAAAGCTTTTGTAAATATTTCTTATGGTTGTAACAATTTTTGCACTTATTGTATAGTTCCTTATACTCGCGGAAGAGAAAGAAGTAGACTTAGTAAAGAAATTATTGCTGAATGTAAAGAATTAGTAGAAAAAGGATATAAAGAAATAACTTTACTTGGCCAAAATGTTGATTCATATGGAAAAGACTTAAATAATGGCGATACATTTGCAAAATTATTAGATGAAGTTGCTTCTTTAAACATTCCTCGTTTACGCTTTTTAACAAGTTATCCTAGTGATTTTAAAGATGATGTCATCGATGTAATGGCAAAACATGACAATATAATGAAGTTTATTCATTTACCAGTTCAAAGTGGCAGTGATGAAATTTTGCGCTTGATGAATCGTCGTTATAATTCAAAAGAATATTTAGATTTAATTGATCGTATTAGAAGTAAAATACCAAACATTGAATTTTCAACCGATATAATTGTTGGGTTTCCAAACGAAACTTATGATCAATTTAAAGAAACAATTGATTTAGTTCAAAAAGTACATTATACAAGTGCTTTTACTTTTATATACTCTCCTCGTGAAGGAACTCCTGCAGCTAGACTTAATGATAATGTAACTTATGAAGAAAAAGTAAAACGTTTTAAAGAACTTGTATCTGCTTTAGAAAAAGATTTTGATTATTTTGCTAAAAAAATGATTGGAAATACTTACGAAGTATTAGTTGAAGAAGTAAGTAAGAAAAATAAAGAATTATTAAGTGGATATACTGAAAACAACAAAATTGTTCATTTTAAAGGTGACAAAAATTTAATTGGTCAAATTGTTAAAGTAAAAATTAATGACAGCCATTTATATTCTTTATTTGGAGAATTAGTTAATGAATGAGACAATTAAAAATTTATCAATTGAAGTAAATAATCTTTTATTAGAAGAAGAAAGCGTTAAAAGGTATCTTAATTTAAAAAAGAATATTTATAATGATGAAACTTTATTAAAAGAATTTAATAAAATGAATTTTTATAAAAATTGTAATGTTGATAGTCTTGATAATTTTGAAGCTCAAAAAATTTATAAGAAAATAAATGAAAATCCAGTTATTCATAATTTTATTAATTTAAATGAAGAAGTAAATTTATTACTTTTAGAGGTTAAAAAATATTTATTATGATTTATTGTATTGTTGGTCCAACGGCTTCTAATAAAAGTTTACTTGCAGAAAAAATTGCTAATTTTCATCATGCAATTGTTATAAATTGTGACGCTTATCAAGTTTATATTGAAATGAATAAAGGAACTGCAAAACCATCTTTAGAATTTTTAAAAGATCATCCTAATTATTTTTTATATAATTTTCGTCATATTGATGAGCCTTATAATGTTTATTTATATCAAAAAGATGCAAGAAAATTATTAGATAAATATGCTAATGAAAATATTGTTGTTGTTGGTGGAACTGGTTTATATTTAAAAGCTTTACTTTATGATTATAAATTTCAAGAAGAAGAAGCGATGCCAGAAGATTATTTAAATGAATTAACTAATGAAGAACTTTATAATTGTCTTAAACAAATCGACTATCAAGATGCTTTAAAAATAGGAAAAAATAATCGTAAAAGACTTTTAAGAGCAATTTATATTTATAATACTCATAACAAAAACAAAACCGATTTAAATAATGAAGGAAAAAATGAATTACTCTATAAAAATGTTACCTTTATTGGTTTAAATTATCCTCGTGAAATTTTATATGAACGCATTAATAAACGTGTCGATGAGATGATTGCTAATGGTCTAAAAGAAGAAGTTACTAAAATTAGTAAAGACTTTCCAAAAGTTAATCAAGCTTTACAAGCAATTGGTTATAAGGAATTTTTCTTAGGTTTAAATGATGAAGATACCATCGATTTAATTAAAAAAAATACCCGCAATTATGCTAAAAGACAATTAACTTTTTTTAAGAATCAATTTGATAATATAATATGGTTTGATGATTTAGAGGAGGCCTTTTTATATGCAAAAGGAATCTATTAATTCTAGAAGCGAAATCATTTTAGGTAAAGAAAATATAGAATATTTATCTTTAAAAAAAATAGCTGTTATTGGTTTAGGCGGAGTTGGTTCAATTATTCCCCTAGTTCTAGTTAGATCAAATATTAGAAAAATCATTTTAATTGATAATGACTTTGTTAATGTTTCAAACCTTAATCGTCAAATTGCTTATGATCAAAATGATTTAGGAAAACCAAAAGTAGAAGCTTTGAAAGAAAAATTATTTAATATAAGAGATGATTTAGAAATAGAAATATATCATAAAAAAATTGATGCAAACTTCGATTTTAATATCTTAAAAGATGTTAACTATGTTATTGATTGTATTGATGATTTAGAAGGAAAAGTTTTACTTACAAAATATTGCTATTTTCATAATATAAAAATTGTAAATAGTTTAGGAATGGGTTATAAACTTGATCCTACGAATGTAGAAATTATTTCATTAAATAAAACAACTACTGATCCACTTGCAAAGAAATTTAGATATCTTTTAAAAAAAGAAAATATTGATATTTCAAAAATAACAACTGCATTTTCTTCGGAACCTATTATAATTAAAGGAAAAGAGATTGGTTCAATGGCATTTGTTCCAAATGCAGCTGGATTGGCACTTGCTAGTTTTGTAATTAGAGAAATAATAAAGGAGAAATAATTATGGCATTAATGGAAATTGAAAAAATTGCAAAAAAAGTTGGGATTAAGGAGGTTTTTCTTGAAAAATATGGGAATTTGAAAGCAAAAATCGACCTTGATATTCTTGATACAATTAAAGATAACCCTGATGGTGATTTAGTTTTAGTTACAGCAATCACCCCAACTAAAGCTGGAGAAGGTAAAACAACAACCTCAATTGCTCTTTTAGATGGATTAGCCAAAATCAATCAAAAAGCCTTACTTTGTTTAAGAGAACCATCTTTAGGACCTGTTTTTGGTTTAAAAGGTGGAGCAACAGGCGGAGGAAAAGTAACTGTAGAGCCAAGTGAAGATATCAATTTACACTTTACTGGTGATATGCATGCTTTAACTAGTTCGATTAATTTAATTTCTTCAATTATTGATAATCATATTTATCAAGGAAATGAACTAAATATTGATCCTAATCGTGTATTATGGCAAAGATCATTAGATATCAATGAAAGAGAGTTAAGAACAATTGAAATCGGATTAGGTGGAGACAAAAACGGTGTCAAACGTATTGATCATTTCCAAATAACTGTTGCTAGTGAGTTAATGGCAATTTTATGCATTTCTAATTCAGTTGAAGATTTCAAATATCGAATTGGAGAAATAATAGTTGCTTATAGTTATGATAATAAACCAATTTATCTTAAAGATTTAAAAATTCAAAATGCCATCATGAAATTAATGAAAAATGCACTTAAACCTAATTTAGTGCAAACTCAAGAAAATAATCCTTGTATAATTCATGGCGGACCTTTTGCTAATATAGCTCATGGATGTTCAAGTTTAATTGCTACAAAATTAGCTCTTAAATTATCACCAATTGTTATAACTGAAGCTGGATTTGCTGCTGATTTAGGTGCTGAAAAATTCTTTGACATTAAATGTAGAATTGGCAATTTAAATCCAAAATGTGCGGTTCTTGTTGCAACAATTCGTGCTTTAAAATTACATGGTGGACAAAAATTTGAAGAACTTAATCAAGAAAATTTAAAGGCATTAGAAGAAGGATTTAAAAATTTAGAGCAACATTTTTACAATTTAAAGAAATTTGGGGTACCAGTTGTTGTCGCTATAAATCATTTTAGTAGTGATACTGAAAATGAAATTAATTTATTAACAAATTTATGTGAGAAAAATTATTTCCCTGTATGTTTCTTAGATGGTTTTTTAAATGGTGGCAAAGGTTCAGTTAAATTAGCTCAAAAAGTTTTAGAAACATTACAAACTAAAAAAGCAAATTATAAACCACTTTATGATGTTAATTTATCAATCAAAGAGAAAATCGAAATTATCTCAAAAGAAATTTATCATGCAAAAGGTGTAATTTTTGAAGAAAAAGCTCTAGAAAACATTAAAGAAATAGAAAATTTAGGTCGAGATAAATTACCTGTTTGTATGGCAAAAACTCCTATGAGTTTCAGTGACAATCCTAATTTATTAAATGTACCAAAAGATTTTAATATTACTGTTAAAGAAGTAAAGATATCAAATGGTGCTGGATTTATTGTCGTACTTTGTGGAAATATTTTAACAATGCCAGGTTTACCAAAAATTCCACAAGCTGTTTTAATGTAAATAAAAAAATACCCCCAACAATGATGTTTAATGACGTCTTGTATGTAGGGGGGTAAATGTATACTTTAAAAGATATTACAGTTTCTTATAAAATAAATGCTGATAGCAATTATGTAGTATTAAATAAAATTTCTCTTCAATTTCCAAATAAAGGAATAGTTTTTGTAATTGGCAAAAGTGGTTGTGGCAAAACAACCTTATTGAATATTTTAGAAGGAAATCAAAAACCTACCGATGGTGAAATTTTTTATCAAAATAAAAAAATGACTGCTTTTTCTCAAAAAGAGATGGTAAATTATCGAAAACATGAGATTGGAATTTTGTTTCAAAGTTACAATTTAATTGATAATTTGACTGTTTACGAAAATTTATTAGTTGCATGTTCAATTAAAAACGTTACTCCTAAATATATTGATGATCTTTTAATAAAATTTAATTTAATTAATTTAAAAAATAGAAGTATTGATGTTTTAAGTGGTGGAGAAAAACAGCGCATAGCTTTTTTAAGAGCAATTATAAATGAACCTCGCGTTTTACTTTGCGATGAACCAACAGGGGCAATTGATGAAGAAAATTCTTTATTGATAATGGAGTTTTTAAAAGATTATAGCAAAGAACATTTAGTAGTAGTGGTTACACATAATTTAGAATTAATTGGAAGCAATCCAACATTATTTATTAAAGATGGGAAAATTACTGGAAAAATTAATATAAAAAATGAAGAAATTATCAAGCGAAACATAAAATCTACTTTTTCTAATAAACATATAAAAGTTTTACAAAAAAGACTGTTTAATGTTAATAAGCTTAAAAATATTTTATTTTTTATTTCTTTAACCTTTTCATTATTGTTTACATTTATAAGCATAAGTTTGTATTTCGGAATAAAAAATCAAAGCGGAAATTTAGAATTTAAATTTTTAAATGCTAATATTTTTGAGATATCAAATGTTATTTCTTCAAATAATAGTGATTCGATATTACAAATTGTTAAAAAAGAACGCCCAACATTTGAAAATATTAAAAAGAATTTCGATGATTATTTTAATGATTATTTAATAACTTATTCATTTAATTATTTTTTAAATGGCGAAAATGAAGTTTATATTAATGAAAATAAAATTAGTGATTATAAATTAAGATTTTATTATGTTTCTTTTATTGATGATCCAGTTGTCGTAAATGATATTTTTTATGAAAGATATTTTAACAATAATGAAGATTATAGAAATTTAACAATTAACTTAAATCAAACATATACATTTGCAAAATATCTTAACAATGAATATAAAGAAGTTAATGAGGATTTTATTTTTGAAGAAAATTTTCTTGTGAAAAACATTTATCGTGAATTTAATTATTTAAATAGTCCAACGATATTTATTAATATTGAATTCTTTGAAAATTATTTAAAAAATCAAAGTTGTGAGAAAATAAATCGAGAATTTATTACAAATTTAAACTGGTTAAATCTAGTAGAAAACGCAAAAAATAATGAAGATCTAGGGGGTTATTGTTTAAATTTAATACTTTTTTCAAAAAATGAAATTGTTCAAATGCATAAAATTATTGATAAGTTGGTAAATGAAAATTCACAACTTGAGATTAATTCTTTTAGTTATACAATTGCAAAATCATTTTTAGAAATTACTAATCTATTAGTTATTGGCTTGATAGCTTTCACAATAATTTCAATATTTTCTACCTTGTCTTTGTTATTTTTTATAATTACTTCATTTTGCGTGTCTGAAAGAAAAATTATAGCTATCTTAAAAGTTCTTGGAATAAAAAAAGAAGAAATATATAAAATTTTTGCATATAACATTTCAAAGATTATGTGTTTATCCCTAATTAGTTCTTTAAGTATATTTTATTTAATTGCTATCAACTTAAATAAATATATTGATAAGAAAATATATCTAAGTAATATTTTCTTTTTAAATATTAATTCGATAAATGAGCTATCTATTTTGATTTATTTAATAATACTTATCTTTTTATTATTTATTTCATTTTTAATAATAAGAATATCAATTAAAGAATTTTTTAAAAAGGAAATTGGCAACGAGTTAAAGGAAGAATAAATGATTTTAATTAATAATTTAAGAAAAAAATATAATGGCAATCTAATTTTTGAAAATGTAAATCTCATTTTTAAAGATAAAGGTTTTTATTCGATTTTTGGAAAATCAGGTTGTGGAAAATCAACAATTTTGAACTGTTTATCAAGTTTAGATAATGATTATGAAGGAGAAATTATAATTGATGGAATCAATTTAAAAAATTTAATTGAAAAGGAAAGAAGAGACTTCCGCATTAAAAATTTTGGCTTCGTCTTTCAATCTTTTAATCTATTTGAAAATTTAACAGTTATAAATAATTTGTTTCTTGTTGCAAATAGTGACCATTTAAGAAAAGATGATTTATTAATCAAAATTGATGAAATTTTAAAATTTCTTGGTATTTATGAACTTAAAGATGAATATGTAAAAAACTTAAGTGGTGGTGAAAAACAAAGAGTTGCTATTGCGCGAGCATTAATTAATGATTCAAAAATAATATTTTGTGACGAACCGACTGGAAGTTTAGATGAAAAAAGTAGTCTTGAGATTTTTAAGTTTTTAAAACAATTATCAAAAGATCATTTAATTATATGCGTTTCACATGATTTCGAATTAGTTAGTAAATTTAGTGATTATATTTATTATTTTAAAGATAATAAATTGGTTAGTAATTCATTAAACGATGAAACATCTTCATCTTTATTTATATCAAAAGAAGTAAATTTTTTAGCTCCTAAATTAAAACTCAAATCAATATATGAATTTATAAAAAATACGTTTAAAACACAAAAACTTAGATATTTATTATCATCATCAATACTTTCTATATCTTTAATATGTTTAGGAATATCTTTATTAATTAGTAGCAATGTTAGTAGTGGTATTAATAAAGCTTTTTCAAGTATTATTGATGATAAATCTTTAATTCTTAAAAAGAAAAAAGAAGATAATGAAATTATTCGCTATGGTGCTAGTAATGATGATTTATCATTAATATGTAATGAATATAATGAATATATTGATTATTATGGGGTGCGTTATTTAAATAATTTCAGTGATTTTTTTATTGATAAAAATCAATTTTATGTTTTAAAAAATAATCTTTTAAAAGAAATTTCTTTTTTGAATTTCCAAAACATTAACAATTTTGTATATATTGATAATCTTTTAGAATATGATTTAGAAAATCAATTATTAAATGATGAAATCGTAATAACGATGGACTATTCAGCAATGGAAGATTTATGTTTTGCATTGGAAATTGTTCGTAGTTATGAATCTATTAACGAATATATAAAAGAAAACGGATTAAAGTTAGTATTAAAAACTGCAAATTATTATCGGCAATATGAGGATGAACAAATTTTTAATGTTAAAAAGATAATTCAAAGTCCATATTTAAAAGTTCTTCACACAAATGAATTATTTAATGAATATATTTTAGAAACAATGATGCGTTTTCCTTCGACAACAAATATTGATGCAAACTATGAAACTCCTTGGGTGCTAAAAAAACTTTATTATATAAAGACTAAAACTTTTCAAACTACTTTCATTGATAAATTTCTTTTAGATAAACGTTTTAAAGAATATATTTTAGAAGGAGATTCTTCTTTTTATAGTTCAAGTCAATGCAAAGTAGGAGAACTTTGTTATTCAAATCGTGTTTTTGTTTATAAAGTGATTAATAATTTATTTGATTATTCAATAATTGATGAATTAGAGAAATTTAATAGTGATTTTAATACTTATTATTACTCAACGCCTCTTGGTTATTATAATTATGGAGAATCAATGTTAAATGGTTTTAGTTATGATTTATATTTTTCAACAAATGAAAACGAAATAGATTCATTAGAAAATAATTTACAAAAAATTAAGAAAGAAAATTTTGAAAATCTATCTTTTGAGAGCAAAATTTTAAAAGGATCGTTGCTTGATAATAGTGCTAATAATGTGAAATTTAATACAAAATATGATGGAAGTTATCAAGGAAAGGAAGAATTAAATTCAAACGAAATTGTTATATCTACTAAGATGGCTTCATTATTAAATGAAAAAAATATTATAAATAAAGACTTATTTTGCTTACAAAATTATGAACAGACATTTGATGGAAAAGATTATTTTAATAAATTTAAAAAGGTTAAATTAAAAATTGTTGGAATTGTTGATAGTAATAAAGTATCTATATATCAAAAAGCTTCTTTTTCAATTTCCTTTTTTAGAGATTTACTAGAAACTTCCTCGTTTTATTTAATTCCTAACTCAATAGTTTATGAATTTGATAAAAAACCAAGTAAAGAAATAATTGAAAAGATCAATAATTCCTTTCATCAATATGTTTTAATTGATCCATATGATCAAATTAATAATAGTGTAAGCGAAGTCTTTTCATATATTAATTTAGCATTAGTAATCTTTACTATTTTTGCTTCAATTTCATCGATTGTTTTGCTATTTGTTATAAATACAATAAACTTTGAAGAAGGAAAAAGAGACATTTCGATTTTGATTGCTTTAGGTTTTCAAAATAAAGAAATAAATAAATTGGAGTTAGCAAAGAATTTTGGATATACAATTCCTGGAATGTGTTCTTCAATTTTTTCAATTATTGCAATTTCTTTTTTATTAAAAGATATTTTAAATTCAAGCTTAGGATTAAATGTTCCTTATAGTCTTCCTTTACTTTCAATTGGAGGAATTGTAATCTTAACATTAATAATTAGTTTCATCTCTTTTATATTTATTGCCTATTATTTTAATAAACAAAATATCATTAAAAATTTGCATTAATTTTAAAAAATAGTTTAGTTTAGCGTGAAACCCAAAATTTATACCTAGATTTTGGGAGGAAATAAATTAAT
>UQFN01000013.1 GCA_900540365.1 uncultured Mollicutes bacterium | reverse complement strand
TTTCATAAAAAAGTACCCCTTTCCTAATGTCTAGGATTTGGGGTACCTCTCAAAATTTAGGGAATTTTTTATTTGAAATATTTTAATAATATTTTAAATATTATAAAATATTAAAAGTGAGGTTTTAGTATGGCAAAATTTGATACCAGAGTTCAAGAACTTAGACATGATGTTTTAAAAGAAGTAGCAAAACATTTATATAATGATGATTTAGAAGAAAAAATATTAGATATTCCAAAAACAATTATACCTGGACCAAAACCTTCTATGAGATGCTGTATTTATAAAGAAAGAGCTATTGTTGAAGAAAGAATTAAATTAACATTACATTCAACTTATGATAATACCAATGTCATTAATGTTATTCCAATTGCTTGTGATGAATGTCCACTTGGAGGATATCATGTTACTGATGAATGTCGAGGATGTATTGCTCATAGATGTATTAATGCATGTCCTAAAAAATGTATTACTTTTGATGAAAAACTAAGAGCTCATATTAATAAGGAATTATGTATTAACTGTGGATTATGTGCTAAAAATTGTCCATATCAAGCCATTGAAAATAGAATTAGACCTTGTGAAAGGGCTTGTAAGCAAAAAGCAATTAGTGCTTCAGCTGATGGAAGTGCTCAAATTAATCAAGATAAATGTATTCAATGTGGAGCTTGTGTTTATACATGTCCTTTTGGTGCTATTGTTGATGAATCTTATATTAAAGATGTTATTTCTTTATTAAAAAATAGTAACAATAATACTAATTATCGTATGTTTGCAGTTGTTGCTCCTTCAATTGGTACTAATTTTTATGGATATAAAACTGGTCAAGTTGTAAGTGCAATTAAATCTTTAGGATTTGACAAAGTTATTGAGGCCGCTCTTGGAGCTGATTTAGTTGCTTTAAATGAAGCCAAAGAATTAGCAGAAAAAGGAATTCTTACTTCTTCATGCTGTCCTGCATTTGTTACTTATATTAAAAAGTATTTCCCTGAATTAAGCGATAAAGTATCACATAATCTTTCTCCAATGGCTACAATTTGTAAGAATTTAAAATTCCAATATCCAAATTCGAAAATTGTATTTATTGGTCCATGTACAGCTAAGAAACAAGAAGTACGTCTTGAAAATGTTAGACCATATGTAGATTCAGTTTTAACCTTTGAAGAATTACAAGCTTTAATTGATGCTCGTGAAATTGATATGTCTAAATTAGAAGAGTCAAGTTTTGAAAAGGGTAGTGGATTTGGAAGAGGATTTGCTAAATGTGGTGGTTTAAGTGATGCTGTAAATCAAGCCTTAAAAGAATCTAACTCTGATTTTATTGCAAAAGGTATAGTTTGTGATGGAATTGATAATATTAAAGCTGCTTTAAATAAATTAAAAGCTGGAACTGATGAATTTAACTTTTTAGAAGGTATGGCTTGTAGTGGTGGTTGTATTGGTGGTCCATGTAATTTAACTCACGAAGTACGTGATAAAATTATGGCAGATAAATTTAAAGGAAGTGCTGATACACAATCAATTGTTGAATCTGTCCAATCAGCTCATGTTTTAAGAAGAAGAAAATAATATGAAAGAATTTAGAGACTTACTTACTTTAAAAGAAGAAGAAGCAAATGTATTTTTAGTTGGAGTTCCTTTTGATAAAAATGCTAGTGTTGGTAAAGGAGCTAGTTTTGCTCCAAAAGTTTTACGTGAACTAAGTTTTGACTTGCCTCCACTTGATCGAATGGGAAACGACTTAAGAAAAATTAAATTATTTGATATAGGTGATTTTAAAGATGAAGACTTTTCTATTTTAGAAAATAGATTTGCTAATGAATTATATACTAAACAAGGTTTTCATTTAATTTTTGGAGGCGATCATTCAATTGCAATAGCTTCTGAAAGAGCATTTTTTAATTATGCAAAAAGCAAAAATAAAATTCCTGTTATTATTCATATTGATGCTCATCCTGATATTTGTGATGTTTATAATAATAGTAAATTTTCTCATGCCTGCCCAATTTATCGTAGTTTAGAATATGGCTATGAAGACAAAAATATTACTTTACTAGGAATAAGAGGTTTTGAACTTCAAGAAATAGAAACTTTTAAAAAACATCCTTTAATCGATGTTTTTAAAGCTCAAGATATAAAACTTTTAGGAGTAGAAAGACTTATCGATTATTTAAAAACTAAATATGATGATGATAAGTATTTACTTTATATAAGTTATGATATAGATGCTAATGATCCTGCATATGCTCCTGGGACAGGAACTCCAGAAGCTTTTGGATTAACTAATTTTGAAACAATGAATATTATAACTTCCTTAGTTAAAGAGTTTAATGTTGATACTTTAGATATTGTAGAAGTTGCTCCACCTCTTGACATTAATAACATCACAAGTTGGTTAGCTTTAAAAACTTTATATGAAGTTTTTCATGAAATTATAGAAAAAACCCTTTAAAACTCAATTATTTTTTAAAAATATGGAAACTTGGAAAACAATTTTTACTGAGATAAATAAGAAAGAATATTTTCAAGATTTAATACAATTTATTAATAATGAAAATCGCCACCATGTTGTTTTTCCACCTAAACATGATATTTTTAGTGCTTTTAGATTAACTCCGTTTGAATCAATTAAAGTAGTTATTTTTGGACAAGATCCTTATCCAAATAAAGGACAAGCAATGGGACTTGCTTTTGGAGTTAATAAAGGAGTGGGTTTACCACCTTCATTAAGAAATATTTATAAAGAAATCGAAAATGAATTTAATGTAAAAATGAATTATCAAAGTGGAGATTTAACTTATTTAGCTACACAAGGAGTATTGCTTTTAAATGCAATTTTAACTGTACGAGAAAAAGCTCCTTTATCTCATGATAATGAGTTATATAGGCTCTTATTTAAAGATTTGATTTATTATATTGAACAAAATAATAATCCAATTGTTTATATTTTATTAGGTAGAAAATCGCAACAATATAAAAAATATATTACTAATCCAAATCATTTTATTGTTGAAGCAAATCATCCTTCTCCACTAAGTGCCAATGTTGGCGGATTTTTTAATTCCAATATATTTATAAAAACAAATAATTTTTTAAAAAATAACAATATTAATCCTATTGATTGGCAAAATAAATAAGAGTATTATTTTTGTGGGAGCTAAAGAATTGGCTGAGAAAAGCATGATACTTGCTTGACCGAACCTGATCTAGGTAATGCTAGCGTAGGAATTTTTATTAATTCTCTATCCTAGCGATGGAGTTTTTTATTTCTAGGAGGGAATTATGGAAAAATTAAAAAACTTTGTTGTGAATTTTGGACAAGAAATTATTTATTTATTGTTCTTTGCGTTATTTTTTATTTTTGGATTAATAGGCTTATTTCAAGTCGAAATAAATGAAGTTGCTTATCAATTAAATTTATATTTTTTAATTGGTGGAGGATATATTGGTGAGATATATTTTAGTAGCAATTTAGTATTAATTTTAGTTGCTGCTTCTGTATCAATTTCTTTTATTTTATACGCGTTTTGCAGGCTTTTTAAACAAAATAATGACATTTCTAAGGTTTTAAATTCAACTTCTTTAGTTATTAATGCCTTAAGTTTTATTTTGTTATCTTTAAGTTCTATCATCCAAAATCAAAATTTACCAGCCGAGCTTATTGAATTAGAAACCGAAGTTGAATTTAATGATATTGGAATTATTTTATTACTTTTTACTATTGCAGTTTTATGCTTAGTAAATTTAAGAAATTTCTTTGGTAATGTTAAATATAAAACTAGTGAAATAGTTGAAATAGCAATGTTAGTTAGTTTAGCAATTGTTTTAGATAAATTTGCTTCAATTGATATTGGTGCAACCGGAGGAAGTTTTAATTTTTCCGGTATCCCATTATTAATTATTTGTTTAAGACATGGACCATTAAAAGGCTTAATTTCGTCTTCAATTATATTTGGTTTAATTACATGTTTAATTGATGGATATGGACTACAAACTTACCCATTTGATTATTTAATTGCTTTTAGTGGTTATGCTCTTTGTGGAATAGTTTTTAGAGCTTTAAAAAATTATTATGCTAAAGATTCTAAAAGTGCAATTACAACAATTATTATTTCATCATTATGTGGAGCAATTGGTGTTTTTATTACAAGAATGATTGGATCATCAATTTCTTCAATGTATTTTTATAATTACACTTTAGAAGCTGCTTTACTTTATAACGTTTTATATGTTGGACCAAGTGCAGCGATATGTTTTGTTAGTGTATGCTTATTAGCTTATCCAATTTATCGAATAAATAATTTTTTCCCAGTTAAATAGTAAATTTTTTAACACAAAATACTCTTTTTGTCTATAATATAGACAAGTATAAGGAGTATTTTTATTTATGGGATTAAAAAAGTATGTTGAAAATCCAACTACAGTAGAAAATGAAACTGAAGAAAAGGATGTTCAAGTTGAAGAAGAAATTGTTGAAGAAGTAAATGCAGACGAAATAGCTGAAGAAACTAGTGAAGAAATAGTTGAAGAACCACTTTCGTATCGTGAAAACGAAATGACTAAAACTATTAACGAAGAAAGAACTAATTACAAAGATTTTTATAAAAAACAAAGAAAAGTAAATACTATTGTTACGGTTGCTATTTTAGTTGTAGTTCTTGGTGCCTTTTTGATGGTTATTTTTAATGATCAAATGGGTGGAGTAGGAATTTATGTCGCGATTGGTTTATTTATTGTAGCAATTGTTGTTAGCTTCTTTACTAGTAGAGCTATGAAAAATAAATTAACTGCTAGAGCTCAAGAATATGTAAAAAGTCTTTATGAAATTACTAATGCTTATGTTTTTGATGATAAAGATATTAGCAATTTAGATGATTTAGGTAGCGAACAACTTCCAACTCAAGAATTTATAGATGGACATTTTTATAAAAATATTAAAGCAACTAGAAATAGAAATTTTGTTAAGATGCTTTATAAATCTAAAGAACTATTAACTTGTGATTTAGCCGCTAGTATTTTAATTAAAGGAAAAACTAGTCCAATGTTTCTTGGAAAATTTTATAAATTTCCTTGTTCATATAGTAAAGAAAATTCAATTATTTTATATCAATTAAAAGGAGGAGAATTATCTAGACCTCTTGATGACATTGATGATTTAAAATTAGTTGATGGTAATAAAAAATATAATGTATATTCAAACGATGATAATTATAAAAAAATATTAACTGATCGTATTTTATCCTTATTAAATAGTTTTAAAATAGATGATCAATTAATTGATGTTATTGTTTCAATTAAAAAAGGTGTTGTTATATTAGGTATTGATTATAGTGATGAATTTATGAATATTCCTGTTGAAAGTGAATATAACGTTAAAAATACTTTGAGAGTTAAAAAAGATTTTGAAAGAGTTAAGAAGATTTTTGATTTATTAAATAAATAACAGGTGCCATTATGTTTAATCTCAAAGGAAAATGGATTGAAGTCCAGGGATATAAACATGATGGTCGTATGCATCGCATATGGGATAGTGTTTACGTTCTAGACGAAAATGAAAAATATATTGTAGTTGCTTCAACAAAAACGAAAGTAGTTGAACATGATTTTCGTGTGTGGTATACCAAAGAACCAGCAATTATGATCTTTTTTAAAAATCATTGGTGGAATGTTATTGCAATGCTTAAAGAAGTTGGATTAACTTATTATGTTAATTTAGCTTCGCCTTACATTATCGATAATAGTCGAGTTAAATATATTGATTATGATTTAGATATTAAGTTATATCCTAATCAAGATATTAAAGTAATTGATGTAAGAGAATATGGTTATCATCGTAAAAAATATGGATATAGTGAAAGTATTGATAAAATATTACGTTATAACATTAATGACATAAAAAAAGCTATGCAAAATAAAGAATTTCCATTTAATGAAGAAATTATTAAAAAATATTACGATGAATTTTTAAAATTAACATCAAAAGGTAAATAAAATGGATATAAATTTAATAAGTAAAAATGAAAATGATACTAAACTAATTGCTACCTTAATTGTTAGTAATATTTTTAAAGGAGCATTAATTACTTTAAAAGGTGATTTAGGTGCTGGTAAAACAACTTTTACTAAGGGAATTGGTGAAGCTTTAGGAATAAAAGAAGAAATAAATTCACCTACTTTTAATATTTTAAAATGTTACTTTCATAGTCCAATGAATTTATATCATATTGATGCGTATCGCTTAGAAGATGTACCTAGTGAAAATAAAAATATTGGTTTAGAAGAAGTAATAGAAGATCCTTTAGGAATTACTGTTATTGAATGGCCAATGTTTATAAGTGAGTTATTTGATGAAAATAAAGCTTTAAATATTGAAATTTTAATTAATAAAGAAGATACTTCTCGTCAATTTCATATCGAAAGTAAAAATGAAAAATTTAAAAATGTTTTCGAGGTTTTAAAAAATGAATACGTTAATTCTTGATAGTACAAATATCGATTTAAATGTTGGTTTATGCATAAATGGACATTTATATTTTGTTTCTTATCCTTGCTGGCAACAACAATCAGAAAAAATGATTCCAGAAATTGATAAATTACTTAAGGAACATAATTTATCTCCTAAAGATATTAATGAAGTCTTAGTAACTAATGGACCTGGAAGTTATACTGGAGTTCGTATTGCTTTAACTATAGCTAAAGTTTATTGTTATGCTTTAAAAATACCATGCTATGTTTTTAGTAGTTTAGAAGTATTAATGAACGTTAATAAACCTTCGATATGTTTAATAAATGCAAGAAGTAATCGAAGTTATTTTGCAGTTTATGATAAAAATAAATGTTTAATTCAAGATGAAGTTAAACCTAATCATGAAGTTTTAAATTTTATAAAAGAACATCCAGAATATAAAGTTTGTGGGGATTTAGAATATTTAAATCTAAAAGGTTATAAAGGTAACTTATTTGAAACAATGCTCCTTTTAAAGTCTAAAGAACATTTAGTTAAAGATATTTTTACTTTAAAAGCAGTTTATTTAAAGGACTAAAATGGAATTTGTTAAAGCTCAAGAAATAGATTTAGATCAAATCATTAAAATAGAAGAAGAAAATTTTCTTGATCCATATAGAAAAAAAGACTTTTTATATGAACTTAAAGAAAATCCTTTTTCTAATTTTTATGTAGTTAAAGTTGATAATAAAATTTATGGTTATATTATCTTTTGGATAACTTTTGAAACTTCTACTTTATGTAGGATTTGTGTTGAAAATTTAAAAAAATATCAGGGTTTAGGAAGTTTTTTGCTTGAAAATGCAGAAAAAATATTAATAAAAAATAAAGTTGAAAGTATGAGTTTAGAAGTTAGAGAATCTAATTTGAGTGCAATAAATTTTTATAAAAAACATGGTTTTATAAAAATCTTTATGAAAGAGCATTATTATGCTAATGGTGAAAATGCTTTATATATGATGAAAGGATATTAATATGGATAAAATTATTTTAGCTTTAGAATCAAGTTGTGATGAAACAGCCTGTGCTATATTAAAAAATGATGAACTTATTGCTAATGTAATATCTTCACAAATTGAAGTACATCAAAAATATGGTGGAGTTATGCCTGAAATTGCTTCAAGATTACATCTTGAAAATATTTTAGTAGTTATTAATGAAGCTATTGAAAAAGCTCATATCAAATTAGAAGATGTAACAGCTTTTGCAGTTACTAGAGGTCCTGGTCTAATAGGTGCGCTTCATGTTGGTTTACAAGCAATAAAAACTTTAGCTTTAATTTATAATAAACCAATCATTCCAATACATCATTTAGCTGGTCATATATATGCAAACGAGTTTGTTAGTCCTTTAAAATTTCCTACTTTGGCTTTAGTTGTTAGTGGAGGAAATACCGAACTTGTTTATATGAAAGAACATCTTTCTTTTGAAGTCATTGGAGAAACTTTAGATGATGCAGTTGGAGAAAGTTTTGATAAAGTTGCTCGAGTTTTAGGACTTCCTTATCCTGGAGGAGTTTCAATTGATAAATTATCAAAAGAAGGAGTTCACGAATATAATTTACCAAATATGAAACACGAAGATACTTTAAATTTTAGCTATAGCGGACTTAAAACTGCTGTAATTAATTTAGTTCATAAATTAGAACAAAATAATCAACAAGTTAATATTGCTAATATGGCAAAGTCCTTCCAAGATGTTGCTATTAAGGAACTTTTAGATAAAGTAAATTTAGCAATTAAAAAATATGATGTTAAGCAAATTGTTTTAGCAGGTGGCGTAAGTGCAAATTCATATTTAAGAAGCGAAATAACTGCAATGTTTAAGGATACTAATATAGAAGTTATTATTCCACCAATTTGGTGCACAACTGATAATGCCGCAATGATTGCTAAAGTTGCAAGTTACTTATATGATCGTAAGATATTTGCATCCTTAGATTTATCCGTTAATCCAAGTTGGAAAATACAAGATTATTTAAATTTTTAATAAAAATTTATACAAATTTATATATAATATAAAAGAAACGAGGAAATATAATGAGCGCAGTAGATATGACAAATAGAAAATTATTTAATGAATTTTATGATAAAAAAGACATTAACAATAAAGAAGTTACTTTAAAAGGATGGGTTCGTAGTAATCGTAATAATGGTTCAATTGGTTTTATTGAATTTAATGATGGAACTTATTTTAAAAATATTCAAATTGTTTATGAAAGTAGTAATAATTTTTATGATGAATTTGCAAAAATAAAATATGGAAGTGCAATTTCTATTACTGGTAAAGTTGTATTAACTCCATCAAATAAACAACCTTTTGAAATTCATGGCGAATCTTTTAAATTAGAAGGTGATTGTCAAGAAGATTATCCACTTCAAAAGAAACGTCATAGTTTTGAATTTTTACGTGATATTGCTCATCTTCGTCCTAGAGCAAATACTTTTAATGCAGTCTTTAGAGTACGTAATGCTTTAGCTTTTGCAATTCATAAATATTTTCAAGAACATGGATTTATGTACGTTCACACTCCAATTATTACTGCTAACGACGCAGAAGGTGCTGGACAAGTTTTTAAAGTTGTTACTGATTTAAAAAAACCTGAAGATTTCTTTAAAGCAAGTGCAAGTTTAACTGTTAGTGGTCAACTTCATGTTGAAGCTTTTGCATTAGCTTTTAGAGATGTTTACACTTTTGGCCCTACATTTAGAGCAGAAAATTCAAATACTGTACGTCATGCAAGTGAATTTCGGATGATTGAACCTGAAATGGCTTTTGCTGATTTAAATGATGATATGAATACTATCGAATCATTTTTAAAATATATCATTAATTATGTTTTAGAAAATTGTAAAGATGAGATGAATTTCTTTGATTCAATGATTGAAAAAGGCTTATTAGATAAATTACATCATGTTCTTAATAGTGAATTTAAGAGAATGACTTATACTGAAGGAATTGAACTTTTATTAAAAGCAAAAGCAGAAGGTCATAAATTTGAAAATGATAATATTTTCTGGGGAATGGATCTTCAAAGTGAGCATGAAAGATATTTAACTGAACAAGTTATAAAAGGACCAATGTTTTTAATTGATTATCCAAAAGAAATTAAAGCATTTTATATGAAACTTAATAAAGATAATAAAACCGTTGCAGCTTGCGACCTATTAGTTCCTAGTGTTGGAGAATTAGTTGGTGGAAGTCAAAGAGAAGAAAATTATGATTTATTAAAAGCTAAAATGGAAGAAATTGGCAATGCCAAAGGTCTTGAATGGTATCTTGATTTAAGAAAATATGGTGGTTGTGTCCATAGTGGTTTCGGTTTAGGATTTGATCGTTTATTAATGTATATTACTGGCATGGCTAATATTAGAGATGTTGAACCATATCCACGTACACCTGGAAGTTTGAGATTTTAATTATGGAAGAAAATAACATTAACAATCTAACTAATAACGAGACTTTCGAGGCTAAAGAAATCGAAAGAAAAGAACTTGAAAAAAAGAAAAGTACTTTTCGACTTTTTTGGCTTTTTATTTTTATCGATTTAGGTTTGCTTGTTTGGATTATTTATTTATTAGTCAATATATTTATTGATGCCTTTAAAGGAATTTAATTATTTTTTATTAAAATCATTACTAAAAATAGTCGATAAATCGATGTTATCTAAATTTTGAGAGAACATCTTGTCGGCTAATTTTTTTATTCTAAAAGATCTAGCAATATAACCTTGGACATTAATTAAATACCAAACTAATCCAACAAATCCAAAAAGGAAAATAAAATAATTTAAACAACTAATATTAGTTAAAAAATGAGGAATATTTTGTAATTCAACTCCACCAATTCCTAATGGAAAGTAATATGTTGCATTTGTAAAATTCCAAGTATAAAACAACGTTCCAATTCCAGTTTGATCATTAAATATTGATTCAGTCCAATTTCCATCAATTCCATGATATATAACATAAATTAAAAAACTTGCAATTAATAATAAAATTGGAGCAATACTTGTTTTAAAAAAGTATATGCGAATTTTTTTATAAGCTATTTCAACAAATTTTTTATCATCATCAATTAAACCACTAACAATTAACGGACTCATAAATTTATCAACTTTTTTTGATTGACGTTCCATTATTATTTCAATTGCGCGTCCAATTAAGCCAAAAATAGCAAAAAATGCTACTACGACAAATAAAATAGCAATTATAGTTTTCCAAGTAATTTGACCAAAATCTTTAACATTTAATAAAAACATCATGATTTTAAATCCTCATTATCTTTAGTTACATCAATTAAAGGAGTTTCTTTTTCCTCAATTAATTCTTTATCTATTTGGTTATTTTTTAAAGTATTTAACATATTAGGATCTACATTAATATTAGTAAAATTATTTGTAATATTAGTAGGAGTAGGATTTAACTCCTTATTAATTGCTTCAGCTTTTCTTTGTTTTAAAATATATAAAGCTTTATCATCCATTTCATCTTTTAAGTTAAATTTCTTTCCTTTAAAGAAGTAAATAATCATTTTTAAAAAATAATATAAAAAGATTCCAAATAAATAAATTCCATATAAAACTAAAAAGACAATTAAAAAAGGTAATCCAATAAAATATAAAATCCCTTTACCAAAAGTTTTCAAAAAACTCATCATAAATCTAATTATACTTTCTTTTGCTTTATTTTACATGCTAAATCAATCGATTTATATGCCAAAATTAAAATTGGTAAAACTAAAAGTAAAATAAACGAACGTTCCATAGGAAATAGTTTTATAAATAAGACGTATATAATCCAAGTTATAACTACAAAAATAGTAAAAAGTAATATTTTCCATCGATTAATTCTTTTTGTTATATAAAAAAATAACGAACTAGTACCTGAAACTAATAAAAATAAATAAAAATAAGATAAATTAAAAAAATAAAGAATAACAGTAAGAAGTATTGTTACTGATAAGAAACTAATTTGAACAATAGAACAAGTTTTATAATAAAAATCTTCTATGTAAAATTTTTTAACTTGATCGTAAGTTGTTATTAACATCATCAATCCTTGCAGTAAACTATATAAATAAACAAATGTTGGGATAGAATTATTCAAATATTCAACGTTTTGAATATTTAATAAATTATAAATAATTTCAATAAAATTAATATTAAAAAAGTAATTAAATATAAAAAGCTCTAATAAATTTATAAAAGTTAATACGATTGCTGTTAAAGCTAGACTATTAAGAACTCCTAAGTTACATTTTATTAAAAACGCATATACAAAAGAAGAAATTAATACTGGAATTAAAGTAAAAAGGACTGAAGTAAAATCTCCAATACAAAATATTATTGAAATTATTAAAGATGTTAAGGCATATATAACATAATAACGACTTTTAATAAATAAAGTACAAATTATACTTGGTAATGGTAATAAAAAAACTACAACAACCCCTGTAATAGGTAAATATGTTATTAAAATCATCATAATGAGGTTAACAGCACTTAATAAACTCATTAAAGGAATACTTTCTTTTAAGTTTTCTTTTATTGAAAAAATTTTATCCATGTTTTTATATTAAATCAAATTAAAATTTATGAAAATACTTTCAATATTGTTTTTATATAAAAACAATAGAAAAAATGGTAAAATCATAAACATGGATTATCAAACTGAATTAAATGAAAAACAATATGAAGCTGTTTCAACTTCTGAACAATATGTGCGAATTATTGCAGGAGCTGGAAGTGGTAAAACTCGAGTTTTAACTTATCGAATTGCTTATTTAATTGAAAAATTCCATGTCTATCCATCAAATATTTTAGCAATTACTTTTACAAATAAAGTTGCTCGTGAAATGAAAGAAAGAACTGAAAACTTATTACCAGATGTTAATTTATTTGGTTTACAAATTTCTACTTTCCATAGTTTTTGTGCTAAATTTTTAAGAAAAGAAATAGATGTTTTACAAATTAATCCAAGTTTTGTTATTTTTGATGAAGAAGATCAACTTAGATTATTAAAGTTAATTGGAGAAAATAAAGGTTATAAGAAAACTGATGATATTATTAAAGAAGTTTTAGATTTTATCGGCAAAAATAAAACTAAAGGTCTTTTACCTAGTAAAATTAATATTGATGAATTAAATGAAAAAGAAAAGAAATACTTTAATTTTTATGTTGAATATGAAAAAAAGAAAAGTGAATGTAAAGCTTTAGATTTTGATGATTTATTAATATATACAATTACAATTTTATCTAATTTTAGTGAAATAAAAGCTCGTTATAACGAAAAATTTCGTCATATCTTAATCGATGAATTTCAAGATACTAATGATTTACAATTTCAGTTATTAACTTTACTTTTAGGAAATAATACTAATTTATATGTTGTTGGTGACCCTGATCAAACTATTTACACTTGGCGAGGAGCTAATCAAGATATTATTTTAAAAATGAATCGATATTTCCCTACTATAAAAACTATTATTCTAGACCGAAATTATCGTTCAACTAGTGAAATTTTAAATGCCGCTAATCGTTTAATTGATAATAATATTGACCGAGTTAAAAAAGATTTATATACTAAAAATAATGGTGGTAAAAAAATTGAAACTAAAGCTCTTAATAATGCGATTTTAGAAGGAAATTATGTTGCAAATAAGATTTTTGAAATTAAATATAAAAATCCAGAAGTAAAATATAGCGATTTTGCTATTTTATATCGCAGTAGTTATTTATCACTTCGAATTGAAAATGCTTTAACTGCTAGAAATATCCCTTATAAAGTTTATGGTGGAATGAAGTTTTATAGTCGAAAAGAAGTTAAAGATTGTTTAGCTTATTTTAAACTTTTAATTAATGAAGATGATGATGTTAGTTTTGAAAGAATTATTAATGTTCCTCGAAGAAAAATTGGTGAATTAACTACTAAAAAAATTGTTGCAGAAGCTAATTTAAATAATGTTTCAATGATTAAATTTTTAAAAAATATTCATCATTATGAAACTTCTTTAAATGCTTCAATTGTTTCTAAACTTGATGATTTATTTATCTTAATGGATGAAACTAGAGCTAAAATAACTCAAAATTTAGAAGCTTATAGTGAGGTTTTAGATGATTTTATTACAAAAATTGGTTATAAAGATTATTTAGAAGAAAATGATGATACAAAAGATAAAATTGAAAACGTACGTGCTTTAATTGATGATATTCGTTCATTTTTAAAACAAAATCCTGAATCTAAATTTGAAGATTATTTACAAAACGTAAGTTTACTTAGTTATCAAGATGAAATAGATGATACTGATACAGTTAGTTTAATGACCATTCATACTGCTAAAGGTCTTGAATTTGATTATGTTTTTGTAGTTGGTTTAATTCAAAATGTTTTCCCTAATAATAGAGCACTTTTAGCTTCTAGTAAAAGTAAATTAGAAGAAGAAAGACGTTTAGCTTACGTAGCTTTTACTAGAGCAAAAAAAGAACTTTATTTAACTTTAAATCGAGATTATTCATATTATACTCAATCATATAATTCCCCTTCTCAATTTATTAAAGAAGCTGGAATTGATTTAGAAACATTTTCTATTAAAAATTTATATAATAATAACGAGCGTCTTTATAAATATGATTTTGATAAAACTAAATCTAGTGAATCAAAGAATTTATCAAGTAATATCATTAATTTAAATGAGAAAAATAAAATTAAATGGAACGTTGGAGATATAGCAATTCATAAAGTATTTGGTGAAGGAAAAGTTATAAAAGTTGAAGAAGACTTTGTTGTAATTGATTTTATTGATTATGGAAAAAAAACTTTACTTGCCTCCCATCCAACATTATCTAAAAAGGAGTAGTTATGGATTTTTTAGAAGCTAAAAAAAGACATCAAGAATTAGTAGAAATTTTAGAAAAATATTCTTATGAATATTACGTTTTAGATAATCCAAGTGTTAGTGATGCTGAATATGATGATAAATTAAGTGAACTTGAAAATCTTGAAAAACTTTTTCCTGAACTAATTACAAGAAATTCCCCAACTCAACGTATTATTGGTCAAGTTTTAACAGGTTTTAATAAAATTCATCATAAATATCAAATGTTATCTTTAGGAGATGTTTTTAATCTTGAAGAGTTAAAAATTTGGGACCGTAAGCTTTGTGAAAATTTAAATGTTAAAAATGTTGCTTATAATGCTGAAATGAAAATTGATGGCTTAGCAATGAGTTTAGTTTATGAAAATGGTGAACTTTTATATTGTGCAACTAGAGGAGATGGAACTACTGGGGAAGATGTTACAACTAATGTCTTAACAATTCCTTCAATTCCTACTCATATTAAAATTAAAGAACGCGTTGAAATTCGTGGTGAAGTTTATATGCCAAAAGCTTCATTTATGGCATTAAATGAAGCTAGAAAAGAAGCAGGTGAGCCTTTATTTGCTAATGCTAGAAATGCTGCCGCTGGAAGTATAAGAAATTTAGATAGTAATGTTGCAAAAAGTCGTAAACTTGATGCTTGGTGGTATTATCTTGAAGAACCTGAAAAGTTTAATGTTAAAACTCAAGCTGAAGCTTTAGACTTTATTGAATCACTTGGTTTTAAAGTTAATCCTGAAAGAAAAGTTTTATCTAATTTTGAAGAAATCAATAAATATGTTGAAGAATATAATAAAAAAAGAAATTCTTTACCTTATGATATTGATGGAATAGTTTTAAAAGTTAATGATCTTTCTTTACATGAAGAAATTGGTTATACTGCAAAAACCCCTAAATGGGCAATTGCGTATAAATTTCCTCCTGAAGAAGTTATTACTAAATTAAAAGATATTATTTATACAGTTGGAAGAACTGGAAAAATTACACCAAATGCTGTTTTAGAACCTGTTAAGGTTGCTGGAAGTACTGTTCAAAGAGCCACTTTACATAATGAAGATTTTATTAAAGAAAAAGATTTAATGATTGGAGATTATGTCATTTTAAGGAAAGCTGGAGATATTATTCCAGAAGTAGTAACTCCAGTTTATGCTCGTCGAGATGGCACTCAAGTTCCATTTAAAATGATTACTCATTGTCCAGATTGTGGATCAGAACTAGTAAAAATTGAGGCAATGCACTTTTGTTTAAATAAAAATTGTCCTAGTAGAAAAATTGAAAGTTTAATTCATTTTGCTAGTAAAGATGCAATGGATATTGAAGGAATGGGAGATAAAGTTTGTGAACAATTTTTTGCTGAAAAGTTTATTCAAAGTATTCCTGATATTTATAGACTAGCTAACTTTAAGGAAAATATTATTCAAATTGAAGGGCGGAGTTATAAATCAACTGAATCGTTATTAGATGCAATTGAAAATTCTAAGAAAAAATCTTTAGAAAAATTACTTTTTGGACTTGGAATTAAAGAAGTAGGGGAAAAAATGGCTAAGGTTTTAGCACGTTTTTATAAAAATATTGATCGATTAATGTCTGAAAGTGAAGAAAATTTATTAAAAATAAGTGATATCGGTGAAGTTTGTGCAGCTTCTATTTATAAATACTTCCATGATGAAGAAAATATTAAATTAATTGATGAATTAAAACAATTAGGATTAAATATGAATTATCTTGGAAGTGAAACTATTAATGAAAATAATTATTTTTATAATAAAAAAATAGTTTTAACAGGTACTTTAAGTAAATATGGAAGAAAAGAAGCTACTGAGATTTTAGAAAATTTAGGAGCTCATGTTTCTTCTAGTGTAAGTAAAGTTACAGATTTAGTAATTTATGGAGAAGAAGCTGGTTCTAAATTAGATAAGGCTAATAAATTAAATGTTAGAGTAATGAATGAAGATGAATTTTTAGATATATTAAAAGGAGTAGAAGATGAAACAAATTAATGAAGAAGTCTTAAAAGATGCTAGTCATCGTTTGTTATTTGATATAAGCGATGAAGAAATGAAATTGTTATTAACTGAATTTGATGTCTTAATTAAGCAATTTGAATTATTAAAAGATATTGAAAATGTTAATGAGGTTGCTCCAATGACTTTTCCTTATGAAATTTTTAATGATTATTTAAGAGAAGATGTTCCAAGTGATGTTTTAACTAAAGAAGAGGCTTTAAAAAATGCGAAAAATGTTAAAGATGGACAAATTAAGCTTCCAAAGGTGGTGTAAGTATGGATTATTTAGATTTAACTCTTATTGAAATTCATAAAGCTTTAGTAGATAAAAAAATTAAAGTTAGTGATTTAGTTAAAGAAGCTCTTAAACGTGCTAAAGAAAATAATGACAATGTTTTTGAAATTATTTTAGAAGAAGAAGCTTTAAAAAAAGCTTATGAATTAGATAAATTAGAAGTTCCTAGTGAAGATATTTTGTTTGGAATACCTTATGTAGCTAAAGATAATTTTAGTACAAAAGGAATAGAAACTACTGCTAGTAGTAATATTTTAAATGGCTATATTCCTTTATTTAACGCAACAGTTATTGAAAGATTAAATAACAAAAATATGGTTTTAATCGGAAAAACTACTCTTGATGAACTTGCAATGGGAGGTACTGGAACAACTGGTCATAAAGGCATTACTTATAATCCTTATGATAAGTCTCATGCTCATTTAGTTGGAGGATCAAGTGCAGGAAGCGCTGTTTCTGTTAGTGCTGGAATTGTTCCTTTTGCTTTAGGCAGCGATACTGGAGATAGTGTTCGTAAACCTGCTAGTTTTGCTGGTTTAGTTGGTTTTAAACCAACCTGGGGAAGAATTTCTCGTTTTGGTTTATTTCCTTTTGCACCAAGTTTAGATCATGTTGCTTATTTTACAAGAAGCGTTGATGATGCTGGAGTTATTTTAAATACTCTTAGCGGAAGCGATAAACGTGATTCAACATGTTTAAAAGAGCCTCATACCAACTATGATTTTAATAAAGAAATTTCTTTAAAATCTAAAAAAATAGGTGTAATTAAAGAGGTTTTTGATTCAATTACAGACTTAGAGGTCAAAAATCAATTTGAAGAATTTATTACTAAATTAAAGAAAATTAGTAATGTTGAATTTGTTTCAATTCCTAAAAATTTATTAGAAGCTATTTATCCAACTTATAATGTTATTAGTTGTGCAGAAGCTACAAGTAATAATGCAAATTTAGATGGAATTAAATTCGGACCTAATTATGGAGGTAAAACTTATCAAGAAGTAATGTTTAATAATCGTGATAAGGGATTTTCACCTTTAATTAAAAGACGTTTTATTATTGGAAGTTATGCTCTAATGAGTGAAAATCGTGAAGAACTTTTTGACCGTGCTCAAAAAGTTAGAAGAATTATTGTTGAAACATTTAATAAGAAACTTGAAGAATATGATTGTTTAATTGGTTTAGCAAGTCCTTCAGTTGCACCTACTTTTGAAAGTAGTAGTGATAAATTATCAGCAACTTATTTAATTGCTGATAATTATTTAGCGTTTGCTAATTTTGGAGGACAACCTTCAATTACTTTACCACTTGGTTTTAAAAATCATTTACCATTTGGTATTAATTTAACTTCTAAAATATTTAATGATGAAGAATTATTATACATTGCTAAAGAATTTGAAAAATTAACAAATTTAAAAAATCTTAGTGTCAATAATAAAGGAGGAAATTAAAATGAATTTTGAAGCTATTATTGGACTTGAAATTCATGTTGAGATGAAAACAAAAAGTAAAATGTTTTCATCTGCTCCAATTAATTTTAATGATGAACCAAATACAGATGTTGCTTTACTTGACATGGCTTTTCCTGGAACTATGCCAATTGTAAATAAAGAAGCAGTTAGAAATGCAATTAGAATTTGTAATGCTTTACATATGGAAATAGATCATGAACTATGGTTTGATCGTAAAAATTACTTTTATAGTGATTTACCAAAAGGCTATCAAATTACCCAACAATTCCGTCCTATCGGTAAAGAAGGTTATTTAGAAATTGAAATTAATAATCAAAAAAAGAAAATTGAAATAGAGCGTTTACATATGGAAGAAGATACTTGTAAACAACTTCATTTTTTAGATTTTACTTTACTTGATTATAATCGTGCAGGAATCCCTTTAATTGAAATTGTTTCTAAACCAGTTTTAAGAAGTGGTGAAGAAGCTCGAAAATATGTCGATAAAATTCGTGAATTAGTAACATTTAGTAATGTTAGTGATGGAAAGATGGAAGAAGGAAGTCTTAGATGTGATGTTAATATTTCTTTAAGACCTTATGGAATAGATAAGTTTGGTACAAAAGTAGAAATTAAAAACTTAAATAGTATTGCTAATATTGAAAAAGCTATCGACTATGAAATTAAAAGACAATCTGAATTAATTTTGCTTGGTAAAGAAATTGCTCAAGAAACTAGAAGATTTGATGAAGCAAAAAAAGAAACAGTTTTAATGAGAGTTAAGACTGATGCAGTTGATTATAAATACTTTACTGAGCCAAATATTTTACCAATTCATATTAGTGATGAATTTATTAAAGATGCTATTGATACTTGTCCTGAGCTTTATGATGCAAAATTAAATCGATTCATTAATGATTATAAACTAGATGAAGTTGATGCAAAAATATTAATAAATAATCAAGGTTTTGCAGACTTTTTTGAAAAAATATGCACTTTTAGTAATAATTATATTAACATTTCTAAGTTTATAATTAGTGATATAATGGGTTATTTAAATAAGAATCAACTAACAATTGATGAATTTAAAGTTGACTATAAAAACATTGCTGAGATGGTAGATTTATTAAAAAGTAATGAAATTAATTCCTCTCAAGGTAAAGAAATCTTTATGGTTTTAGTTAAAGAAAATAAATCTCCTTATAAAATAAAAGAAGAACTTGGATTTAGTTTAATTAATGATGATGATTTAATTAGAAAAATTGTAATTGATACTTTAAATTCTAATTCATCATTAAAAGATGACTTTAGAGCTGGTAAAACTCGTGTTCAAGGTTTCATTATGGGTCAAATTATGAAACAATTAAAGGGGAAGGTTAATCCTAGCGTTGCTAATAAAATCATCTTAGAGGAATTAAATAAATAATATGGAATTTTTTATTAAAGAAGAATTTAATGCTAAATGGGTATATGTAAAAAATGATGCTAACTTAAGTATATGTTTTTGTTCATTTGGAGCATCAGTTTATAGTTTAGATTTTTATAATGAACCAGTTATTTTAAAATTTGCTTCTAAAGAAGATTTTTTATATAGTAAAGGATTTCATGGAAAAACTTTAGGAAGAGTTGCAGGAAGATTACTTTCACCGATTTTAATTGATAATATTAGTTATAATCTTAAACTTGAAAAAGGTTTTCAATATGCACTTCATGGTGGAAGTGATACTTCGCTTTCATATAAAAATTTTGAAGTCGATGTAAAAACTTTATCTAATAAAATTAAAGTTATATTTAGTTATATTGATAAAGATCTTGAAAATGGATTTCCTGGAAAATGTAAAATTAAAATTACTTATGAAGTAGGTTTAAAAAACGATGAAATTAAATTAATTCAAGAAGCTATACCAAATCGAAAAACTTTAATTAATTTATCTAATCATATGTATTTTATTTTTAATAATGATTTAAATTTAAATAAATATTATTTAAAAATGAATGCTAGTAAATATGCTGTAGTTGATGAAACCATTTTAATTAAAGACGTTGCTGAAGTTCCTGAATATTTAAATTTTACTAACGGTGAAAATTTAAAAATTAAGTTGGAACAAGTCGAAGAAGAATCGTTTTTAAAAACAATTGATAATACCTTTATTTTTGACGAAACATCTAATGGTGAAGGGAAAGTTATTTTAAGAAATAACAAAACTCAGCTTACTTTAACAACTTCATATCCTGCAATGAATATATATGTTGATAATACTTTAAATGATTTAGTTTTTGAAAATAGTCCAATAAAAACTTCAAGAAAAGCAATTGCTTTAGAACCTCAATTACTAGTTTTAAATCAAGAAAACATTACTTTTGATAAAAACAAAAAATATTATTTTTATATTAAATATGCTTTTAAAAAGTTGGAGGTAAAAGATGAATAATGAAATTTTAGTTGAGTTTAAAAAGGTTTTCAACGAAAATGCAGACTTTTTAATTAATACAGGAGGCCGACTTGAAATATGTGGAAATCATACTGATCACAATCATGGTTTATGTATTGTTGCTAATTGTTCATTAAGAGTCTATGCCGCTATTAAAAAGAATTTATCTAAAGTTAGAATTCAGTCTAAAGGATATAAATATATTGAATTTGATATTAATGATTTAAGTTTAAAAGAAAGCGAATATTCTACAACTTTAGCTTTATGTAAAGGTATTTTATTTAAGTTAGCAAATGATGGTTATAAGATTGGTGGATTTGATGCTTATATTGAAAGTGAGATTCCTGATGGAAGCGGAGTTAGTAGTAGCGCTGCTATTGAATCATTATTTGGTTATATTATTTCTTATTTATATAATGATGGAAAAATTAGTGAATTAGTAATTGCTAAAACTGGTCAATATAGTGAAAATACTTATTTCCATAAGCCATGTGGCTTACTTGATCAAGTTGGTACAAGTTTTAATAGTAGTAATTTTATTGATTTTAAAAATATTGACAATCCTTTAATTAAAACAATGGAATTTAATTTACCAGTAGCAATTTATTTAATTAAAAGCGAAGGAAACCATTCAAATTTAACTCCATTATATAAAGCAATTACTGATAATATGCGAATTGTTGCTAATAAACTTGGAGGAAAAATGTTTTTAAGAGATGTCGAATCAAAGGATATTTTTAAAGATATTGATGCATTAGATTGTTCTTTAGAAGTTAAAAATTGTGCTAAACATTTCTTTATAGAAAATAATAATGTTCTTCAAGCAAAAGAAGCTATTTTAAATAATGATTTAGATTTATTTTTTGATGCTTTAAGAAAATCACAAGAAACAAGTAAAAATAATATTAAAAACACTTTTGTAGAAGGAGAATATAATGATTCTCCACAAAATATAATTGATGATTTAACTCCATTTATTAAAGAAAATGGAGCTATTAGAATTCATGGTGGTGGATTTAAAGGAACTGTTTTAGCTATTATTAAAGATAGTTTTAAAGATCAATTTGAAGAATATATTTATAATAAATATGATTCTTCAAGAATATTTAAAGTATATATTCCAAAAAAGGCATTATCTTTTCAAAAAATAAATTAAATAATTTATAATATAAAAAAAGGAGAGAAATTATGAAATTTGATTCATTAGACAAAGTTATTCGTATAATTTTATTAATTCCAATATGGGGATGGATTACGAGTGGATTATATCGTATTTTTAAATATGCTAAAAAAGGAAATGTTGTAACTTTACTTGTTGGTGTACTTTGCATTATCCCTGTAGTTGGATTTTTTGTAAGTATTGTTGATTTAGTTACAACTATTTTAGATAATAAAATCTACGTCTTAGCTGATTAATTATGGGAAAAACTTTAGACAATTTCGAAAAAACAATCAAAGAGCTTGAAGATTTTAATTTGCCTGAATATAAGGAATTACCTGACATTGCTTTATATATGGAGCAAGTAGTTGGCTATATTAAAGAATGCTTAGAACAATTTTCTAATAAAGATGATTCAATTATTACTCCTTTTATGGTTAATAATTATGTTAAAGCCAAAATTATTAATCCACCAAAGGATAAAAAATATAATCGTGATCATATCGGATATTTAATTGCAATTTCAATGCTTAAATCAGTTGTTTCAATGCGAGATATTGCTGTTTTTATTGATTTAGATCGAAAATCTGATTTATATACTGATAAGCAAAATTTATATAGCTTTTTTAAAAGCATTGAAAATGAATCTTTAAAAAATGTTATTCATAAAGTAAAAACTCGTACTGAAGTTTTTAAAAAGGCAAATAATTCTAAAAAAAATAAAAAAGAAAACTTTTCTGAAGATCTTTATGAACAAACTAATTTAGCTTACATTGCTTTAAGATTATATACTGAAAGCGAATGTAATAAATTAATTGCTGATAAAATTATGAGTCAATTATCAAATGAAATGATGCCTGAAAAAGTATTAAATGAAAACGACATTATGAAAATTGATAAACGTAAAACTTTACTTGAAGCTAAGAAACTTGCTGATAGAAACAAGAAAAAATAGGAGATAACTATGAAAGTATTAGTAACTGGTGGACTTGGCTTCATTGGTAGCCATACTGTATGCGAATTATTAGAAAAAGATTATCAAGTCATTATTATTGATAATCTTTATAATAGTAAACTTGATGTATTAGACCGTATTAAAAAAATTACTTCTAAAGAGGTTAAATTTTATCGAGGAGATGTTCAAGATTTAACTTTATTAGAAAAAATATTTAAAGAAGAGTCTCCTGAAGCTATTATTCATTTTGCTGGATATAAAGCAGTTGGAGAAAGTGTTTCTAAACCTCTTGAATATTATGACAACAACTTATCTTCAACATTAGCTTTATTAAAAATGATGAAGAAATTTCATTGTTTAAATTTTGTTTTTAGTAGTAGTGCTACCATTTATGGTGTTCCAGATCATGTACCTCTTTCAGAAACTGACTTACGTAAAGAAGCAACTTCTCCATATGGCGAAACTAAAGTTATGATTGAAAGAATATTAGAAGATGTTTGTAAAGCTAATAAAGAATATAATGTAGCAATTTTAAGATATTTTAATCCAATTGGTGCTCATAAATCTACTTTACTTGGTGAAGATCCTAATGGAATTCCTAATAATTTATTACCTTACATCAATAAAGTAGCAGTTGGAGAATTACCTTATTTAAATGTTTATGGAAATGATTATCCTACTGTTGATGGAACAGGTGTTAGAGATTATATCCATGTATTAGATTTAGCAAATGGACATGTTTTAGCTTTAAATAAATTAAAAACTAAGCCAGGATATGTTATTTATAACTTAGGAACAGGTAAAGGAACTTCAGTTTTAGAGATGGTAGATGCTTATCAAAAAGCTACTGGAATTCATATTCCTATTGAAATTAAACCTCGTCGAGATGGAGATGTAGCTGAAAACTATGCTAATTGTGATAAAGCTTTTAAAGAATTAGGCTTTAAAGCAAAGTATAATGTTTATGATGCTTGTTTAGATGGTTATAAATTTCAATTAGCTGAGAAAAATAGAAAAAGTTAATTAAATTAATTTATGCGAGTTTGTTATATTTTATCTAGTGTACCAGGTAGTGGAAAGACTACCTGGGCTTTAAACTTTAAGGCAACTCATTTAAATACGTTTATTGTTTCAAGTGATGAGATAAGAAAAGAACTTGGTGGAACTTATCAATATTTTAAAGAAGAAGAACGTGTTTGGAGGATTTTTTTTGCTAGAGGAAATAAATATGCTCGTGAGCATAAAGATTGTTCAGTTATTTTAGATTCAACTTGTATTAATGATTATTTTCGTGAATTATATCGTAAAAAAATGGTTGGATTTGAAAAATATGTTTTAGTATATTTTAATGTTAGTTTTGCAACTTGTAGAAAAAGAAATAAAAATCGTCGTATTGAAAAACAAGTTCCAGAAGCAGCTTTTAATGATTTACTTAAAAATTTTAAGAAACCTTCAAAAGAAGTAATTGCTTTATTTGATGAATTTATTGAAATAACTAATTGACGTGTAGACAAATGGTAAAGTCACTTGTCTCTGAAACAAGGAATTGCTGGTTCGAGTCCAGCCACGTCAGCCATTTTTTATTTTTAATGAAAATTAGTAAGTATTTTTGTAAAATATTTAAGGTAGAAAAAAAGAGGAAAAGATATGAATATTGGATTAATCGCACACGATAAAGAAAAACCTTCAATGATTGCTTTATGTATTAAATATAAAGATGTTTTAGCTCCACATCATTTAGTTGCTACAGGAACTACTGGTAAATTAATTAGTGAAGCAACTGGTTTAGAAGTTACTAGAATGAAAAGTGGTCCTCTTGGAGGAGATCAACAAATAGGTTCAATGATTGCAAATAAAGAATTAGATTTAGTTGTCTTTTTACGTGACCCTTTAACTGCTCAACCTCATGAGCCTGATGTTAGTGCTTTACTTAGACTTTGTGATGTTACTAATACCCCTTTAGCTACTAATAAAGCTAGTGCTGAAATAATGCTAAATGCTTTAAGAAATAATGAAATTAAACCAAGAAACTAGGAAGTTAGTTTAATGGTAAAACGATAGTCTCCGAAGCTATAGTTAAGCGTTCGATTCGCTTACTTCCTGCCAAAAACTTAGTTATTTTTTAAAAAACCTTGCAAAACTCAATTAAAATTTAAAAATTTTAGAAAAAATAATATATTTTAAAAACTTTTTTAAAGTAAAAAATAATTAATTTAATGATTTTATAATTATTATATTTTATAATAATTAAATGAGGTTTTAGTATGCTAGTATTAACTAATATTTTTGAATTAATGCAACAAGATCAAATTAAAATTTTTGATTTTACTTTTAGCGTTATTTTAGTCATTTTAATTAATTGTTTTATTTTTTGGTTTGTTAAAAGAAAGTTAATTCGTATTATTATTTCTTTAACTAGCATTGCTTATATCATTACTAGCATTTTCTTATTAGATTCAACTAGCTTCATTTTATTTGGAGTAATTACAATTATTTCTTTATTAGCTCTATTTGTTAATATGGCTGAAACCAGATATTTATTTGCAAATAAAATGTCTATTCGTAAACTTAATAAAAAAGCTCCAGAAGTTGAAAAAATCTTTGACCATGAAAGTTTATATAAAACTATTAATGAAACTGTTTTGTATTTAAGCAAAAATAAAATTGGTGGATTAATAACTTTTGAAAGAAAAGATAAACTTAAAGATATTATTAAAAATGGAAGTTATTTGGATGCTCCAGTTACTTTTGAATTATTAATTACTATTTTTTATCCAGGAACTAGACTTCATGATGGAGCAGTAGTTATTAAAGGAGATAAAATTATAGCAGCTAGTGTTTATTACACTCCAACTACTAAACCATTAACTGGAAAATATGGTTCAAGACATAGAGCAGCTATTGGAATTAGTGAAATTAGTGATGCTGTAACAGTAGTTGTTAGTGAAGAAACTGGAAGAATTTCCATTGCTTATAATGGAAATATTGAAAACTATTCTCCTGATAATTTTTATAAAGCATTTGAAAATATTATGAATGAAACTGATTTAGTTGAGGAACCAAATGAAAGATAGTTATCAAGAATTTTATAATTACATTATTAAAGTTCTTTCGATTTCAAAGATTGGTTTAGTTTTTTCAAAAGACCCTTACGCTTTATCAAATTATACTCAAATTGAAAAATTATCGCTTGAAATGTTAGAAAACTTTGAGCATGTTAAGTTTGACCGCCATAATTATTTTCAAAGGAATATTTATCCTACTCCAAATGTAAGTTTAAGAGTAGCAGTTTTTAATAAAGAAAAAGAAATTTTATTTGTTAGAGAAGTTATTGACCATGGTTATTCTTTACCAGGTGGATGGTGTGATTTATATGATTCTCCAATGGATACAGCTCGTAATGAATGTATGCAAGAAGCTGGAATTAAAATTAAAAACGTTTCTTTTTGTGGAATATTTAATCGTACCCCATTTAAACAAGGGATAGAAAAATTTGAAAGAGCAACTGTTCCAGAATATTTAATTTTATTAAAAGCTGAAATTGATGGAAAATTTAATGAACATGAATATGAAACTGATGACGTTAGATTTTTTAAAAAAGATCAATTACCAGAAAAATTTAGTAATAAAATTACTAAAGATGAATGGTTAAAAATAATAGATTGTGCTTATAATGACAAAATTATAATTGAATAGGAGGAAATTTATGTCAACACATATTAAAAATGATGCAGTATTTGCTAAAACTGTCTTAATGCCAGGAGATCCTTTAAGAGCAAAATACATTGCTGAAAATTACTTAAAAGAATATAAAGAAGTAAGTAATGTTAGAGGAATTTTAGCTTTTACTGGTAAAACTTTTGACGGAAGAGAAGTTAGTATCATGGCTAGTGGAATGGGTGTTCCTTCAATTGGAATATACTCCTATGAATTATTTAATGAATATGGCGTAGAAAATATTATTCGAATTGGAACATGTGGTTCATATCAAAAAGAAGTTCATGTTGGCGATGTTATAATTGCAACAAGTGCTTCATCTAATTCTAATTATGCAAGTCAATTTGATTTAAAAGGTGCTACACTTGCTCCTTGTAGTGATTTTAACTTAATGTTAAAAGCTTATGAAAATAGTAAAGCATTAGGATTAAATGTTCATGTAGGCCCAATTTTTAGTAGTGATATTTTTTATGATGCTGATAAAGAATATTATAAAAAATGGGCTAATTTAGGTCTTTTAGGTGTTGAAATGGAATCATATGGTTTATTTATTAATGCTATGAGACTTAAAAAGAAAGCTTTATGTATTTTAACTGTTAGTGATACATTCGTTAATAAAGATGAAAAGGATTTAACTCAAGAAGAAAGACAAAGTAAACTTGATAAAATGTTTAAACTCGCTTTAACTTTGGCATAAGATGATTTATTTATCGATATTTAAAAACTACTTATTTTTAATTTTTCTAATAATAATTTTAACTTTATTAGTAGTTTTTTTATATGCTTTACCATTTATTATTTCTTATTTTGATAAAAGAAATTTTAATAAAAAAATATATAAAATTTTATATAACTTAGCAATGGAACGTGATTTTTATTTAATTAATAATTTTCCTTTAATTAGTAATAATAATTTAGTAGCTAAGTTAGATCATATTTTATTTTCTGATAAATATATATATGTCATTAGCGATAAAGTTTATAGTGATATAATTAAGCCAAATAAAGAGGAATCAGTTTGGGAATCTTTTACTTATAAAGGTGAAAAAGAAACTATTAATAATCCTCTTTATTTAAATAATATTCGTTGTGATAAATTTTCTAGTTTAAAAAATATTAATCGAAATTACATTATTTCAATTGTAGTAGTTAATAACTTAGCAAAAATTGATCATATGGAAAATTTAAGCGATAGTAGTACAATTATTTGCAAGAAAAAAGATTTATTAAAGGTAATTAAAAATATTGAAAAAAGAAAAGTTAGTAAGTTTAATTTAGAAAAACTTGATCGTGAAGTTAAAGAAATCGCAAAGGATATTTATAGTCGAAGTTAGGTGAAGTTATGATAAGTAGTATTTATAAAAAGTTTTTTAAGAAATTTCCTTATACGCTCCAATTTAGTGGAGTAATTTCTTTATGTTTATTAGCAGTATATGGAATTTTATATTTATTTAATTCTTTAATTCAACTTTCTATTGCTAGTTTACTATATTCATTTTTAGGAATATTTTCTTTTTTATTTGCAGTATTTATTATTTCAATTTTATTTAACTTAATTTCACCTTTAATTTATAGTTATTTTGCAAGTAATAGTGTACTTGAAACCAATCGTAAAAATGATGTTAACGTTAAAAACTTTTTAAAAACTTATTTAATTGGTAATCGTCAACCAATTAAAGGGACTTTATCAGTTTATAATACGATTTTAAAATCATTTTTAATTTATATAGTTACTGCAATTGTTTTAGGTTTAATTGTTTATTATTCTTTAATTGCTGTTAATTATAATGGAATGAAAGATATTTATAATGAATTAATTAATATAGTTTCAATGGAAGACATCGATTTAGCTAATGAAGCTCTTAACGAATTTGCTAGTAGTGGGAAAATAGATATTCTAGCTTATCCAATGTATTATATTAATTTTGCTGCTTTATTATTTTCTTTATATTATTTTGTTAATCGAATTAATGTATATACATTTAAATATTATTTAAATAATGCGATTTATGGAGCCAATCCTCGTTTAATTAGTTTAATCTTTAAAAACGGTTTAAAAAGATGTCGTAAAAACTTTTATAAAGATTACTATAAAAACTTATTCCCTTTAACTTTAATGTATGTTTTAGTTTTTTGTTTAAGTTATTTCTTACTTGGTTTAGTACCTAAGTTAAATGAAGATCTTTATGTTTTAAATATTACAACTTTATTAATTGTTTTAATTTTCCTTTTACCATTTATGCCAATTAGTTTTAATTTATATGCAGAAATTTATCCAAAATATGCAAATACTTTTATTGAAACATTTGTTAACTTTGCTAAAAGTGAAATTAATACAATGCGTACTAATTATGAAAACTTTAACGCAGCTCAACAAGAAGCTTTAAGAAAAAATGAAGAAAGTTTAAAAAAATTTGAAGAGTATCTAGATAAAAATAAAGAAGTTAATAAAGAAGATGAAGTAAAACCTAGCGAAGATAAAGACACTTCTAATACTAAAGAAGATAATGATAAAAAAGAATAATCCTTAAAACTAATAAGTATTAAATAATTAAATTATCTATTAGCAAATTAATAAAAATAATGCTATTGTATTTGCTGGGCTTTATTATTAATAAAATATATTTTATTAAAGTCTAAATAAATAAAAAAAGCCGTTTAAATCGGCTATTTAATTTAAATGGAGCAGGTGACGGGAATCGAACCCGCATAACTACCTTGGCAAGGTAGTGTTCTACCACTGAACTACACCTGCGTGCTTAATTATTATATTATAAACTTAAATATAATTTCAAGAAGGAGTTTTAAAAAATGTCATCAAATATTGAACTTGCTAATTTAATCTTTCCAAAAGTGAATTTAACTATCGAAGATTTAAAAAATAAATATCCTGAAAGAAACTTAATTGAAGGAGCAAAAGTTACTAGATTTGCTCCTTCACCAACTGGTTTTCTTCATACAGGAAGTTTATTTACTTCTTTAGTTGCTTATAAGATTGCTCGTGACACTAAAGGTGTATTTTATACACGTCTAGAAGATACTGATACTAAACGAGAAATAGAAGGTAGTGGTGAACATTTAATTAATCAACTTAAAGAGTTTAATATAGTTCCTAATGAAGGATATTTAGGTAATAAAGAAGAAGGAAATTATGGTCCTTATAAACAATCTTTAAGAAAAGATATTTATGAAATTGTTATTAAAGAGATGTTAATTAAAGGTTTAGCTTATCCTTGTTTTGCTAGTGAAGAAGAACTTGCTTTATTAAGAGAAAAACAAACTGCTCTAAAAGAAAATACTGGCTATTATGGAAAATATGCAATTTATAGAAATTTAAGTGTTGATGAAGCTATTAAATTAATTAAAGAAGGCAAACCTTATGTTATTAGATTTAGAAGTAGTGGTAATCATTTAAATAAAGTTAAAGTTCATGATGAAATTAGAGGAGATCTTGAAATTAGTGAAAATGATCAAGATATTGTCATTATGAAAAGTGATGGACTTCCTACGTATCATTTTGCTCATGTCGTAGATGATTATTTTATGCATACTAATTTAGTAACTAGAGGCGAAGAATGGTTAGCATCTTTACCAATTCATATTGAATTATTTAGAGCTTTAAATTTTAAAGCTCCTAAATATGCTCATCTTCCAGTAATTATGAAATTAGATAATGGAAATAAAAGAAAATTATCTAAAAGAAAAGATCCTGAAGCTAGTGTCGATTACTTTTTAAAAGAAGGTTATGAACCTCATGCTTTATTAGTTTATTTAATGACAATTGCTAATTCTAATTATGAAGATTATATTGTAGCAACTAAAAACTATGATTTAGATTCTTTTAAATTTAATTTAAAGAAGATGAGTTTAGATGGTGCTTTATTTGATATTGATAAATTAAATTTTTATTCTAAAGAAATTTTAGCTAAGATGACTAAAGAAGAAATTAGTGCTAAAGCAAGAAACTACGCTTTAAAATATGATGAAGAATTTTTAAAGTTTATTGATAAAGATTATCCTAGATTTAAAGAAATATTAAATATTGAAAGAGAAAAGAAAAATCCTCGTAAAGATTATGCTAAATATAGTGATATTTATCCTTTAATTAAATTTTTTGATCATGATATATATTTAAAGATGTCTAAAGACTTTAAATTTAAATTTAAAGAAACTTTAACTAAAGAAGTTATTGTTAACTTCTTAAATGAATATATTAAAAGAGACTTTATTAATTTTGAAACTGAAAATGAATGGTTTAATAATGTTAAAGAAGTTGCTAGTAAATTTAATTTTTGCTTAGATAATAAAGAATATAAATTAAATCCTTCTAATTATGTAGGAAATGTTAATGATGCCTGTGAAATTTTACGTGTAGCATTAACTTTAAGAAATGTTACTCCTAATTTATTTTCGATTATGAAAATATTAGATAAAGAAGAAGTTACATTTAGAATTTTAAACTTTATTAAAAGTCTTTAATTTTATTAAAAACCTTTTAAATCTAAACTATTTTTATTAAATTTAATTAAAAAAAGCGCATAATTTATGTGCTTTTAATTTAGATTTAAATACAATATAATATTAACATGCTCTGTTGGAGAAGTGGCTTAACTCAACGCCCTCTCAAGGCGTCATTCACGGGTCCGAATCCCGTACAGAGTACCATTCTGAAATGTACCCCTTTTACTGGACAAACTTAGTTTAGTGAAAGGGGTTTTTAAAT
>UQFN01000012.1 GCA_900540365.1 uncultured Mollicutes bacterium | reverse complement strand
AATTGGTTAAAATGAGTCTATAAAAATATATCCAGTAATTTGGGCACATACCATTTTAGAACGACTTGTCTGATACATTCTTAGTCGCTGACTATGAACTGAACCCCGTTTAGTTCACCATTATCAGATTAGACACCTCTTAAGTTAAAATATACTTAGGAGGTTTTTTATTATGAAAAAGACTAAACCCAAAAGATTTACTAACGAATTTAAAGCAAAAGTAATTAATGAATATTTTGAAGGGAAAGGAGGAAGAAGAGCCCTTGCTAAGAAATATGGGTTAATACCATCTACTATTAAATATTGGCTAGATACAAGAGATAAGAATGGAAAATTAAAAGAAGACAAAAGAAAAACTCGTTCAGGTAGACTAAAGAAAGAACCAACAATTGACGACTATAAAGAAAGGTATGAAATCTTAAAAAAATACCAAGCCTTCTTAAAAGCACGACAAAAGAAAAAATAATATTTATCAATCTCCATCGAAAAGAATATAAACTTTCTAATCTATGTGCTGCCCTTTCTATTTCAAAAAGAACTTACTATAAATATCGAGATAGAGAAGACAAAGATTATCGAGATTATATTCTTATTAAACAGGTATTTGATAGTTCAAAAGGGACATATGGTTATCGTAGGATCGAAGAAGGCTTAATGATTGAATATGGTGTAAAGTTCAATCATAAAAAAATTGCAAGAATAATGCGAAAATATGGTCTTAAACCTGAATATATAAAACGAATTAGGAATTCTGGTGGTTATAAGAAAATACAAGAAAATGTTAGACCAAATTTAGTTAAAAGGAATTTTAATACTGAAAAGAAAAATCAGATATGGTGTACGGACGTTACCTACCTAACGTTTGGTAATAAACGCGCCTATTTATCAACCATTATTGATTTATATGATAGAAGAGTTGTTGCATATAAAATTTCTAGATTTAATAATTTGCAATTCGTTATAGAAACTTTAAATGAGGCTATTCAAAAAGAAGAAAACATTAAAGGCTTAATTCTCCATAGTGATCAAGGTAGTCAATATACTTCTAATCAATATAAAGAAATATGTTTAGCAAATGGGATACAAATATCAATGAGTAGAAAAGGAACACCAATAGATGATTCTCCTATGGAAAGTTGGCACGGTATCCTTAAAAAAGAAACACTATATAACAATCAAATCAAATCATTAGATGAGTATATTCATCTTGTAGAAGATTGGATTATTTTTTATAACACAAAAAGATTAAAAAATAGGAAGCCTAAGCCTCCTATTAATTAAACTGATACATTTCATGTGAACTAAACGGGGTTCAGTTCACTAAGGGTGTGCAGACTTTTTTTGATTTTAGGCTTAAATGACCACTTTTTAAATTTACGCCGTTGTAATAGCGAGAACAAAAATCTTTAAAATTCAATGAAAAACCATCATTTTTAAGGCTCACTTTGAAACGGCAGGTGTACACTATTACACGACGACCACTATTTTGCACACCCCTAACAACGGCAACTGCACACCCTATCCTTTTTAAAAATATTGATTGACCGTCTGGTCCTTATCGAGCTAGGTGGTCTTTTTTATATATTAGAATCTAGAAAATAAGCTTGTTTTCAAGTATAATTAGCATAGCTAAGAAAACAGGTGTTTTTATAATGAAATACGAAGAAAGCGATAGAGTAGAACTTAAGCGAGAAATGATAAAAGATTTAGATAAGGAAATTATCGCTTTTTTAAATACTCATGGAGGAACTATTTATATTGGCGTTGATGATAATGGAAATGTAGTAGGCATAGCTCAAGAATTGAAAGACGAATATGATGAAAAAATTTCTGCGATTCTTACTAATAACATTAAACCTAATAGTAGAAATAACGTTGACTTTTCTTTTAATGAAGATGGTGTTCTTGCGATTCACGCACAAGAAGGAGATTCAAAACCATATTATTTAACTGAAAAAGGTCCTAAACCTAGCGGGACATACATAAGAGTCGGAAGAAGCAAAAGACCTGCTACTGATGATGAAATATTAACGATGATTCGAGATAGTAGTGGTTGGCTTTGGGAAAATCAAATATCCAATGAACAAGGTTTGACTTTTGATGTATTAACTAAATTTGCTAATAGGAAAAATTTGGTTTTTAATCAATCTAAATATAAAACTCTTAAATTGATGAATGAAAAAGGTGAATTCACCAATGTTGGGTTGTTATTGAGCGATCAAAATCCTATCGAAGTTAAATTTGCTGTTTATGATAAAAATATGAACTTTAAAATTAAGAAAGAATTTCAAGGTTCCATTATTTCTATAGCAGATGAAATTTTGAATTACTCAGAACTATTTAATGATACATCTGCAAAAATTATTCCTGGCCAAATATCAAGAGTAGAAACAAAATCCTATCCTGGTGCAAGTTTAAGAGAAGGAATAATTAACGCTATCTGCCATGCTGATTATTCTTTACCATCTAATATAAAAGTTGAATTTTTTAGAGATAAAGTAAGAATAATTAATCCTGGCAATGTTTATAATTCGACATTAGAGGCTGTTCTTGGCGGAGTACAAACGTTTAGAAATCCGGCATTAGTTAACGTTCTTTATAAATTAGGGTTTATAGAAAACTATGGTACAGGTCTTCAAAGAATTAGAGAAGCTTATGAAAATGAAGAATTGAAACCGGAATTTAAAGTTATTGATAGATATTTCTTCTTAACATTGCCTAATTTAAATAAAAATAGTTATTCTTTTGATGCTAATGATGCTAAAAATGATGCTAAAAATGATGCTAAAAATGAAACTCAAAAAACTTTAGAAGAAGAGATTATTGAATTAATAAAAAACAATAACTCGATCAGTAAAATTGAGATGGCTACGAAAACAGGAAAATCTAAGGCTACTATTGAAAGATTATTGAAACGCTCAAAAGTTATTAATCATGTTGGGCCAAAGAATGGCGGCCATTGGGAAATAGTAGACGAAAACAAACAATCCGAGTCATAATTTTAATATGGAGATAACGGTGTTTTTAGTTGATTCAATAGATTTAGATGTTTTAAACCCAATATATATTTATTGTTTTGGAATAGCTGGAATTGTTATTTATTTACTTTTGATTATTTTAGCTATCGTTTTTATAAAAAAAGACGTCGATTTAAATTATGATTTTGGTTATAGAACATCATTTGCTCTTTCATCAGTAAAAAAATGGAAATGGGCAAATAATATTTTTATGAAATGCCTAATAATTGGAGAGCCAATATTTTTGATAATTCATATTGTTATATTTACTTTATCAGCGGTTTTTTCTTGGTTCTTTTTATGGACAATACTTACTATGGTTATAGGACTTATCTATTTTATTCCTATCGTTTTATATATTGAGATATATGGCCGTATGAAATTTAAAAATGATGTAGATAAGCCTATTGAACCTCTAATAGAAAATGAGCAATCAAAAAAACAAGATATCGATGATTATTGGAAATAAATTCACAATTGTAAATTTGTAGCATTTAAAAGTTGCCGTTGTTGCCGTTGTAAGGGTGTGCAATGTATCAAAAGCGTAGTATGTTGGCATATTAGAACGATATGGCTGATACAAACTTATGAACTGAACCCCATTTAGTTCACCATTATCAGATTAGACACCTCTTAAGTTAAAATATACTTAGGAGGTTTTTTATTATGAAAAAGACTAAACCCAAAAGATTTACTAACGAATTTAAAGCAAAAGTAATTAATGAATATTTTGAAGGGAAAGGAGGAAGAAGAGCCCTTGCTAAGAAATATGGGTTAATACCATCTACTATTAAATATTGGCTAGATACAAGAGATAAGAATGGAAAATTAAAAGAAGACAAAAGAAAAACTCGTTCAGGTAGACTAAAGAAAGAACCAACAATTGACGACTATAAAGAAAGGTATGAAATCTTAAAAAAATACCAAGCCTTCTTAAAAGCACGACAAAAGAAAAAATAATATTTATCAATCTCCATCGAAAAGAATATAAACTTTCTAATCTATGTGCTGCCCTTTCTATTTCAAAAAGAACTTACTATAAATATCGAGATAGAGAAGACAAAGATTATCGAGATTATATTCTTATTAAACAGGTATTTGATAGTTCAAAAGGGACATATGGTTATCGTAGGATCGAAGAAGGCTTAATGATTGAATATGGTGTAAAGTTCAATCATAAAAAAATTGCAAGAATAATGCGAAAATATGGTCTTAAACCTGAATATATAAAACGAATTAGGAATTCTGGTGGTTATAAGAAAATACAAGAAAATGTTAGACCAAATTTAGTTAAAAGGAATTTTAATACTGAAAAGAAAAATCAGATATGGTGTACGGACGTTACCTACCTAACGTTTGGTAATAAACGCGCCTATTTATCAACCATTATTGATTTATATGATAGAAGAGTTGTTGCATATAAAATTTCTAGATTTAATAATTTGCAATTCGTTATAGAAACTTTAAATGAGGCTATTCAAAAAGAAGAAAACATTAAAGGCTTAATTCTCCATAGTGATCAAGGTAGTCAATATACTTCTAATCAATATAAAGAAATATGTTTAGCAAATGGGATACAAATATCAATGAGTAGAAAAGGAACACCAATAGATGATTCTCCTATGGAAAGTTGGCACGGTATCCTTAAAAAAGAAACACTATATAACAATCAAATCAAATCATTAGATGAGTATATTCATCTTGTAGAAGATTGGATTATTTTTTATAACACAAAAAGATTAAAAAATAGGAAGCCTAAGCCTCCTATTAATTAAACTGATACATTTCATGTGAACTAAATTGGGTTCAGTTCACTTAGAACTTCTAAGGGTGTGCAGACTTTTTTTCTTTTATCTCTCCAAGATTTTAATGTATAGCGATTAATCCCTAATGCTCTTGCAGTCTTAGATAATTGTCCATCATAGGTATCTAATAAATTTAATGCTTTTTCAATTTCTTCTATTCTGTACATACTTGTCCTTTCTATTTAGTCCAAGTTTTTGTCTGCACTCCCATTTGGCAGTTTTTATAATGCCACTAACATGCGAGAATAGTTTAATCTTTGCGCGAATAGAATTTGCTTAAAAACTATAAAATGTTGATTGAATTAACGGTTTACTGAGCAAAATCTGTATGTGTTACATAAATAGAAGAAATGTTTCACATGCTAAACCCCTCGATTTCGATAGGTTTAAATTGCTTGTATGGTAGGGAACAATATGATATTATTTTATTGCAAAAGTTCCCTACTAGGAGGTTTCACTAAATGAACAGTTTTGAAGAAATACAAAAATTATTAGCTCAAAAAGCAGATTTGCAAGCTCGTTATAATCTTTTGCCATATGATGGAACTCCTGAAGTTAAAGAAAAAAATAATCAAAAATATATTTATATAAGGAAAAGAGTAAACGGAAGAGTCACCTCAACATATGTTGGACCTTTCGATGACGTCTTGCTTACTTCTTTGTTAAAAAGCACTAAAGAAGCTAGAGAGATTAGAAAGCAAATAAGAAAATTAGATAAAGAGCTAGCTTTACTTGGATATATAGACAATGAATTAAACCCAAGAGTTCAATTAAATTTAGATTTTGCTAGGTCAAATATGAAACAAATTATTTATGATCAAGCTATTCTAGAGGGTATTGCAATAACCTTTCCTGATACTGAAACCATTATTGAAAATGGAAAAATACATAATGTTGATGCTGAAGGCGTTCATAAAATATTAAATTTAAAACATTCATGGGAATTCATTCTAGATAAAAATGTTATTCAATCTAAATGCGATTATTATCTGTGTTCCTATATTGCAAGATTAGTTAATGAAGGATTCTATCAAGATGGTGGACGTATTAGAGGAGTACCAATAACAATTGGTGGTTCATCATATATTCCGCCTCTTCCAATGGAATTTGCTGTTAAAGAACAAATTGAAAATATTGTAAATTCATCTTTATGTGATGAGGATAAAGCAATTGAGCTATGCTTATACGTCATGAAGACTCAAATTTATAATGATGGAAATAAAAGAACAGCGGTTATCTTTGCTAATTTTTATTTAATTTCAAGAGGCAAAGGCTTATTAATTATTCCTTTCGATAAAGTACCTCAGTTTAAAAAAGAACTTGTTGGATATTATGAAAGCACTGATATAGATCGAGTTAAAATGTTCCTGAGAAGGTGTATTGTTTCATTTTAAAAAGCCAAACAATGTCTAGCAAATTTAAACGTGTCGAATTCGATGCGGTTACAATAACCCTTTAATGTATTAGTGCATATAATATACATTGTGTATTAACGGCAAATTGCACACATAAAAGAACAACATGTCTGATACTGATAACCATTTGAGGTGACAATATGTTTGATTATGCTAAAAAAATTAGATGGCAGTTTTTCTTTTTCGGCAAGTATTCAAGAAGTCATTAAGTTGTGAGTATAGTTGAAGTGGTAGAAAAATTCGTAAAGATGTGGTTTAATGTTTTGCTTGTGAGCGACAAATCGAAGTTTGTGATGGTAGATAATATGAAATGGTTTAATGTTTTTGGACTGATTTTTATTGCAGTCATTATGATACCCAATGTTGTACTTGCGATTAAGTGCAAAGATGAATTTGATAATAAGTGGAACAATAAATATGTTGAGATCACAGAACAAGTAGGGAGATTGGGTTGTTTCGTATTCATGATAATCAATATTCCGGGAACTTGGTTCGGGTGGTGGTCTGACGAAGCATTTGCACTATATCTGATTGTAGATACCATATTGGTAATGCTTTATTGTGCTATTTGGATTATATGTTTTAAGAAAAACAGCGTTTTCAGAGCATTAGCACTTTCTATAATTCCTTCAATGTTGTTCTTATTTAGCGGGATTATGAGTAGATCAGTGCTATTGATTATTGCATCAGTATTATTTGCACCAAGTCATATTGTGATTTCATATAAAAATGTAAAATGATATTTACAACTTCCAATTTATCAGTATCAAAAATAGAATATGAACAACAAGAAACATCATAGCAATATGGTGTTTTTTTTGTTACCCAAAACCCATAATTCAATACATAACCACAGGTGTTAATCACGGTAGATACAAGACTAAAAGTAAAGCAGTGAAAGCAAGACTACCGATGCAAAAATAACATAAACTTTCTTTAGGGGTCGCAAAATTAGCAAGGGGGTTGCACTTTATAACTAAGGGTCGCAACAGCATTAAAATAGGTATTCTTGTCCATATTGAAAGTAGTGGTTTGATATATTGAAATTGTTATGTCAAACCTTTTTTTGCAGAAATTGACAAAAATAGCCTTATTGATAAAACTTTTAAGAAATTAGAGCCCTTGAGTGATGAAATTAATCACTGTTTGGATGATTTTTCATTTTATAATTAACGAGAAAACGAAAGTCTAGTATAAGAAAACGAAAGGTATCTACTAGAACTTATATTACTTATGAAAAAGACATTTAAAAGAATCTTATAGAGTTATTAAATTTAGGTATTGATATTGAAACTAACTTAAGTTCGAATAACGTTTTCAGTTTTATTAAATATGTATTAGCTGAATATGAATTATCTAATGATGATTTAATATTCTATATAGGATAAATAAAAGGTATTTGGCTCAAATAGAGTTAAGTCGCTATATTTTATTGATAATCTTTCAATTGATTAGCAAGCCATGATATAAGTTTGGTTCGCCTTTCTTGAACAACGCTTCTAGATCGACCTACTTTTTTAGCAATTATTGAGTCTGATTCATTACCATCGATAATACACTCATATATTTGTTGGTCTATAGTATCTCTAGTATATACGAGCCTTCTAATCTCTGCTTTTAGATGTTCTTCAAGCGCATAATCTTCTGACGAATCAGAATTATTATTTGGATATTCTATAATTGTAGTATTGCCTTTTTCATCTATTATCATTCTATCAAGTGGTTCAATATAGTTTCCAATATGCTTATTGTATGAATGCTCAGATCGCTTAGTGTTTCTTTGAAGATTTCGATAATCATAAGCTTGTTGTTTTGTGCATCTAATGTAAGCATCATTACCAGAATTCATATAATTCTCAATTTTTATATAGAAGAAGGTTTTACCTAATGCTTCATCAGAGTATCCTGGGATATCTCTTAGTCTTTTATAGACAATGTTGTCGAATTTAACCTCTACGACGAGAGAACTTGATTTACTATGCTTTTTCATTATATTTACTCCTCACATTCCGTCCTTGAACGAAATGGAGTAAATATCTGAATGAAGCAAGGCAAAAAGAGCGCAGCAAAAGACACGGACGGTTTAGATTTCCATTTCGTTTGCTTCGCCCAGATTGTGACTAGGGAAGTTTTATATAATTTGCATTGCCACAATCACCTAGGATTCAATGCGATAAGATTAGCTATTTCTTATCAACAGAAAGCTAATTTTAAAACTATTAGAAATGTGCTAAAATACTTAGTAGTAAGCACTAATGAAATAGTTCGAATTATCTATCTGTACAGGACCATTTTACTTTATAATCTTTAACAATTCAGTGTGTCTAGAACGGACTAATCGGACTAATTTCGGACTAACAAAAAGGAGTGATTTCTATCAATTATTCAAATTTTTGCAGAGCAATTTATAACAAATCGCATAATGCTCCTTCAGAATCTGCGCTAGTAGTTAGAATGTTTAAGTCTGTAAACAGTACTCATTTTGCTAAATGTGAAGACAGTGATGATTATGCTGGTAAACTATTTAGAGGCAGTAAACCTATAACTCAAAACCTTAGGAATTCTGTACCTAAAACTTTTAATATGGCTGGGGCATATGATTTTTTTGCTAAGGTTATATCAACAAAAAACGTTAAAAGTATCGCTGAAAATTTCGCATTAAATAATCCGATTAATGTAGAAAAAGAAAGCTTATGTCTTATGTGTGCAAGAATTCTGAATGCTTTTTGTGTTAATGATGCAGAAGATATCACTCAAAGTTATCAAGATTTTTACGATGAGGCTGTCAATAATCCTCATTTTTCTTGTATTTCAGATATCGTTCCTGAAGAAACAGCCTATATACTTGAAATGCTTAATTGTTGTCCTTTATGCAAAAGTTCAAAAACAACTCTTGTTATTGACTATGAAGGCAAACAGGTTAGAAATTTTAAAATAGCTAAAATTTATCCAGATTCATTACCAGCAAATTTGATTCACTCTTTTAATTTGATTAAGAGAAAGCCACATGATCTCGAACATTCTGAGAATAAAATTGCTTTGTGCTTGGCACATTATAATATTTATACAAGCAATCCAACTCCAGAAGTTTATAATGAACTCTTGATGAAGAAGCAAAAAGCTAAAGAATTAAAAGATATTCAGACTGCTGTTAATGACCAAGATTTAAGAGCAAAAATAATAAGAACTCTAGATAGCATTCTTAAAATAGATCCAAAATTGCCATTAGCTAAATTAAGTAATAAAGCCTTAAGAATAGCTGATAAAATTCCTGAAGATGACGTAGTTGTATATGGACAAATTAAGTTCTTAGTTGCATCTTTTTATAAGCATATAGATGAACATCTATCTAAATACGAAGCTAAATACGCAGATAAATCTACGGAATTAGGAAGAAAAATAAAAGGTCTGTCTGATAGGATGATGGCCTTAGGATATTCATATAATAGAGTTATAGAAGAATTGACTAAAGCAATAGACAATGAGCTACCAAATGAAATAAGAGACAAACTTTCATGTAGGGTTTTAGTGGCTTATTTCATACAACATTGTGAGGTGTTAAGCAATGAAGTTTCCGAGTAAATTTATTTCTTATAAGCAAAGCTGTATTTCAAGATTTCCTCTTTTTTTAGATGCTCTCCAACCTTGTGATCTTTCTGTAAATGAACTTTATAAAAAGATGAAGAGTAGCACAAAAAATATACAAGATTTTATTGAAATATTAGACTGCCTTTACATGCTTGGCAGGGTTGAACTTAAGAATGGGGTGATTCATTATGTTGAAAATGATTGAATGTGACAAATTTATAGAAGATGGTAAACCACGTGGACCTATTAATTTCAAAATGGGATTAAATACTGTTTTAGGTGACGATAAAGCTTCTAATTCAATTGGTAAATCTACATTAATGATGATCATTGATTTCTGTTTTGGCGGCGACGATTATAAGTTAAAAGAAACAGATACTTTAAGTCATGTAGGCCCGCACACCATTAAATTTATTTTTGAATTTGATAAAAAGAATTTTTACTTTACTCGTTCAATAGAAGATTATCTTCATGTCAATATTTGCGATGATAATTTTAATGTTGTAAACACAATTACGAGAGACCAATTTAAGAATGGTTTACTTCATCATTATAATTTACAAAATCATGGTCTTTCATTTAGAGATTGGGTTAGTCCATTCTTCAGAATATATAATAGAAAAACACATAATGAAATGAGACCTATTAATGCTCATATTCACGAGGCAGATGGTAGTGGTATTGAGTGCTTACTTAAGATGTTTGGTGTCTATGGAAATCTTGACGATGAAAAGAAAGCATATGAAATTGCTAGAAGTAAGAAAAACTATTTTGAGAGTATGAGTAGATTTACTCCAACAAACATTTGTAAAAATGATTCTGAACGCATGAAATTCGAGGAAGAATTGGAATGTTTAAAAAAGCAACTTAATATTTTAATCTCTGAAAATAAGACTGGTGCGTCTGATAGTTCTGTATACGAAATGGAACGAAAAAAAGATTTGCGTAAGCAAAGAGATAAGTTAAGAAAACAAAGATCTGATTTAGAGTCACAAAAAAATGACATTAAAATATCAGATAGTTATGATGAGAGAAAGTTTCAAAAGCAATATGAAGGATTACTTCGTTACTTTCCTAAAGTTAAAATTAATGATATAAAAGCTTTAGAAAAATTCCATAAAGATGTAGCTAAATTTTTAGAGGAAGATATTGTTGAAAGTAATAACAATATTGACCAGATGCTAACTTTAATTGATGAACAATTATCAACTATTGAAAAAGAATTACTAGAATATAAGTCTGTACCAATAGTTTCTGAAGAATACATAAAGCAAAGAAAATTAGTTGAAGACAGAATAAAATTGTTAGAAACTGCAATCGATAATTATAAAAAGAAAAAGACAGCTTTAGACGAGTTTTCTGCTTCTAAGAATGCGCTTGAAAGTTCTGTCGGTAATAATACTCAAAAAGTTCAAAAATTTTTAAACAAAAAAATGGATGAATACAATGATCAAATAAGAGCAAAAGAAAAAAAGTATGCGCCACATTTTGAGTTTAATAAATTAGATAGTTATGCATTTTATACACCTAATGATACTGGTACAGGTGCTAGATTTAAAGGTGTATGTTTATTGGATCTTGCTATATTGGATGGTACAAAACTTCCTGCTATTGCACATGACTCTATTATGTTTACAAACATTGAAGATCAAACAGCCATAGATATTGTTAAAATTTATAGTACAAAAACTACGAAGCAGATATTTGCTTGTATTGAAAAACCATCTCGATATAATGAAAAAAATGAGGATGGAAGTATTGTAAATATAGCTATTGCTAACAAGTGTATTCAACTAGGTGAAAATGGTAAAGCCTTGTTTGGAAGACAACGGGATAAAGTAGAAGAAAATCCAGAATAATAATTAAATAACTAAGCTACAAAGTTGAGTTTTTTATTGTCAAAAAATTAACCGACTAGCCATCAAAGGATTGAGGAAGGTTTTACACCTTTATAAACTCTAATGATGGCTTTTTTTCTTTGATATTTTTTTAAAAGCACCGGCAAAATTTAAAGTAGTCCGCCATTAAAAGAGTGAGAAGGTATAGAACCTAGCTCAATCATTAATGGAGGTGAAAATTATGTCAATTAGAAGTCCAACTAGAAAACAATTTTAAAATTGTAAGTAGATTTATTTAATATTTTTTAAAGTTATTTTACTTTTAAAATATTAAGTACTAATACTTTAATTTTGTTATTAGACAATAATATGTACTTAATTTATTTAACTGATAATGATTTTATAAAAGCTAATAAATGAAATTAATTAGGAGAATTTAAATGAATAGCAATGAAATTGTTTTAACGTTAATCTCTATACTTGGAACAATCTCGAGTATCTTATTTGCTTATTTAGCTTTTAAAAAAAGTAATAAACAAGAACATAAAGATGAAGGCAAAAATGAAGGAGTAGTGCTTAGTGAAATTTCTTATATCAAGTCTTCAATAGATAGAATTGAAAAATCACTAAACGTTCTCGAAGAAAGATATAGTGAACTTTCTAATAAATTAGTAAAAGTAGAAGAATCTACTAAAAATGCACATAAAAGAATTACGGAGTTATATAGCGAGATTAAAGGAGGATAATTTATGGATGATATTTTTATAAATATTTTAAGTTGTATAGTAACTGTAATAATCTTGCCTCTTATTACATTACTAGGTTCAAAACTTATTAAGTTGATTTCTAAAAAAATAGATGATGAAAATATAGAAAAAAATTTAATAAAAGCAACAAATATTGTTTTAGATGCAGTAAAATATGTGCTTCAAACATATGTTGATAATTTAAAAAAAGAAGGAAAATTTACAAAGGATGCACAGTTGATTGCATTTAACAAAGCTAAAGAGATTGTATTATCACAATTTAATGAAGAGATTAAAAGTTATATTAAAGACAATTTTGGTGATATAGATAGTTGGATTGATGTGCAAATCGAAGCAAGCATCAACAATTTAAAGAATATATCGCCTATTCAAAACTAAAAACATTTTAATTCAATGTACATATTATTAACTTTTTTATACTTACAATATTTTTAATAAATTATTAGTGATATTTTTATGTATTGAATTTATCAAATTTTAATAATTAATTAATTTTTAAAAATATAAATACAATAAATCAAAGCTATTTAATTATTATCAATATTGTTTTTATAAACACGTTTTAATTTAACTTAAAAAGGAGAAAATTTAAAAGTGAATATAAAAAAATTCGAAAATAAGGAACTTTATGTAAGAAAAGTTCTAGTTAGTTTTATCGAAGATGTATTTAATTTTTTGGGATATAATTTAGAACACGATAGAATAAAAAAAGTTTTATATGCTGAAGATTCTTTTAAAAGTATCGATGAAGAAAAAATTAAAAGAGTTTATGATGCTTATATATATTTAGTTTTTAATGCTAAAAATCCTTTAACAAATCAAATATTAAATACATTTTTCTACATTTATTTTGGAAAAGAAATTGATACAAATATTTCTTTAAGAATTGCTAGCAAGTTTTTTGATTTTATAGATAAACCAATAATTGAATCAGCTACTGATTTTCATATTTGTGTCTTTAATGAAATTGATTTTATCAATGAAGAAGATAAATTAATTATTTCATTAATATTTTTTAATTACTTTTTAATTAAAAATAACATTCCAACCATTCGTATGATGGTAAGTGATTTAGAGAGTTATTTAGAAAAGAAAAAAGAATATGAAAAAGGTAACAAAATATATTTATATCAATTTTTCTTTGAATTAATAGATAAAGCAAAAGTACAAGATAAATCGTATTATCAAAATTTAAAGGAATTAACTTTGCAAGATATTTATATAACTTTAAAAGAAGATGAAGAGTTTATTAAGAAGAATTATTCTATTAAACATTTATCTGTCTTTGGCTCATTTGCTAAACAAATTAATAGGATTGATTCAGATATTGATCTACTCGCTTCATTTTCATTAGATTTAACAAGCAACGAAAAAAAAGAAATAGTAGTGCAATTTAAAAATCATTATTTTAACAAGTTTAGTCGATTTATTGATGTTAGCGAAATAAGCGAATATCTAGACGATGAATTTATTAAAAGAATACCTTACGTCAAAAAAATATTTTAAATAGGAGGATTTTATATGAATAAAGGTTTAAAAAATTATACAAAACAAATTAGTTTAACAGTTGGTAATGCTGCTGAAACTAGTATTAATGTAAATAAGGAAGATGCTAATTTACATATCTCATTACCATTAATTACAACAGTGGGTTTATGTCCTATTGAAACAAGCTTAACTTTTAATTTACAAGATAAAAACGAAGTTGATTTATTCGGCAAAGGTTTTAAGTTAAACTTTTTTAAAAAAATTACTTCTGCTAAAAATGTAATCAATGTCAAAAATAATGATGGTTCAAATGATGAATATACAACCAGCAATCATTATAAAAATAAAGAAACAGGTTTAGAAGTAAAAAGGGTAAGTGATGGCGACTACGATTTTTATCATTATGAAATAAAAGACAAATATGATAATGTTTCTGAGTTTGAGAAGAATCGAAATTATCCAAGAATGGTCACTTTTAAAAACGGTGATAAATTAACGTTAGATTTTGTTGCATCAACTAAATATATTAAAAATAATAAGGGCGATGAAGTAAGATTTACCAAAAACGGAACTGATAATATTGAAAAAGTTGAATATTACCATAATAATTCTTTAGTTAATTCAGTTGATATTACATATGATATCAATGGAAACATTTCAAAATTAACTTATAAAAATGGATCAACTATTGTTGCTACAACATCATTAACATTCACTAATAATTATATAATTGTTATCGACGACTTAAGTGGATATAGAATTAAATATAATTTATCAAATAATTTTGTAGTATCTTTTATAGATGGTTTTGATAGTAATTTCACTAATGGTCATCAGTCTTCAATAGAATATCAAAACGGATACTCCGTTTTAACTAATTACAAAGGAGAAAAAGTATACACTTTTTTTGAAAATGATAATTTACCATCTTACGAATTAGATGAAAAAGGAAATATTATTGAGACTGAATTTGATAGTGAAACAAAATCTTTAAAATCTAATAGCGGAATTATTTCTTTTAATGCTTTAGAAAATTTATTTGATTTAACTGATATATCAAATTTTACAAACGAAGGTTTAACAGTTACAAAAATAAGTCAAAATGATGATAAATTTAAATGTATATTAGATGAAAACGTATATAAAGTATCTGGAACCGGAACACTTAGAAAATCTATATCAATTAATGGTCTTGCTAGTGATAATACTCTTGCGGTTTTATTTGGTAAACAATTAACACCTGCGACTGCTGATTCTTATGTTGAAGTAACTTTATCAGCGGGTGGCACTGACATTGATAAATTTAATAAGAAAAATGTTGATAATCAATTTGAACTGATGACTTTAGGAACATCGACTGAATCTAGTTTTGATAAAATAACTTTAACAATAAAACTTGTTGGCAATGCCGAAATCGAAATTGGTGGAATTAAAGTTAGCAAAAAAGAATTTGCTTCATTTTATAACTATGATGGAAGTGGAAATGCTACTCAAATGGGTAGTGGAAATAAATTTACTAATTTGACTTATGGAAGTAGTAATCTTCCAAGTCAGTCTATTGGTGTTGATTCTACTTTATTTAATTATGAATACGATGATTATGGAAACTTAATAAAAGCAGAAACCTCATATGGAGCTAGCATTGAAAATACCTATCACTCTACTTATAAATCTAATCTTATTTCAAATAAAGTGACTAATAAAGATGGAACTAAAATTTTAGAAACTAAGAAAACATATACAAGTGATGGTAGATTTGTAGCCGCTTCAACTGATGAACTTGGTAATGTTACTACATATAATGAATATGATGCTTTAGGAAAAATTAAAAAGGTTACAAATGCCTTAGGTGCTGTATCTAAATTCACATATAATGGTGATGGAACTTTAAATAAAATCATTTTAGAAAGCGGAACTAGTTCAATAAACGCAGCCTATACTTACGATTCAAAGAAAAGATTATCTAAAATAACATTATCAAATAATTCAATTTATAATTTTATTTATGATTCCTTAAATAATATTAAGGAAATCAAATTAAATGGAGTTTTAGTATTTAGCTATGAATATGATTTAACTACAGGTAATTTAGTTAAACAAAAATATGGCTCAAATGGCGAAGCATATATTTTTGAATATAATGAAGATAATCTTGTTTCTAATATTTATTATGAGTCTTTAACAACTAATAAAACATTAAAATTTAAGTATATTTATAATGAAGATAAACAATTATCAAAAGTAGAAGATGGTAAAGGAAACGTCTTAAATGAATACACTTATGATGATAATAATAGAGTTAAAAGCATTAAAACTAGTAACTCTGAAATCAAAAATACTTATGATCATTTAGGAAATGTGGCAACTAAAGCTATTACAATCGATAGCAAAAAATATTATTCATCTTTTGATAGTGTTAGTAGATCTAAAGGTTCTCATCCTGGTTCGATCTATCTACCATTTAGTCAAATTGATGCATATATAGGAGCATTTGAAAAAGATGGTACTATCATTTGTCAAAATAGAAATGAAGGACTTTATCCAATTATTAATCATACAAGTGTTAATGAAAACTTAGAAACTAAGTTAGATGGTATAATTCCTTATATAGAAGTAAATTCGCAAAATAGGTTATCATATCAACTATCTGACAAGTTTAGACCATCTTTTCATAGTCCTTGTGGTTGTATAGGATTTTGGTTTAAACCAAATAGTAATACAACTTCTAATAAGCAATATTTATTTAGTACACATGATTATAATGCTAATGATAAAAACTTTATTGGAGTTTATTTACAAGATAATTATGTTCATGTTGAAGTTGTTGATTATAATGGAACTACTTATGATCTTATTAAGTCAACTTATAAAATTCAAACAGATAAATGGAATTTCTTTGTTTTAAATTATATTAGTCGTTGTGATGGTCAAAATTCTCCAGATATTTGTGAGTACGATTTATTTTTAAATGCTCATCAACAAACTTATAAAAAACAAAATCCTCGTCTTTATGTTGATTGTGGTTTTAAATCCCCAATGAATATTGGCCATAAATTTGTCGGAGAAAATTTATCTAGTGATGATTTTAATGGAAAAATTACCTGTTTGATTTTTGGTCGTGGAAGTTATTTATTTAATTCAACAATTTTACAATTCTACCGACTTACTAAAGATTATATTATTGATAATCAATTAATAGATGGAACAGCAAAAACAGTTGATTTTAGTCAAACAAATTTATTTACAATTAATCAAAATATTCTTAACATGTTTGATATTTATCCACTTCAAAATAATGTTGTATCATTAAATGATAAGAGACCTATCAAATTTGACATGAGAAAATTATCAAATTTAGATAAGGATAGAACATTTAATTTTAATAAAGATATTAAACGTTATGCATATGTGGCAGATGGTGAAGATTTAGTTTATGACTTTGACATTTCTAATAGTGGAACAATTGTTATGAGAGCATATACTGATGTCACAAATGACATTCAATATTTTATTGATGGTATTGATGAAAATAATAGATCAATTGGTCTTTTTAGAAGATCAAATGACTATATTTATTTAAAAATTGGCGGATCTTTAAGAAATACAGGCTTGAAATTTAGTAATGATAGTTGGCATACAATTGCTTTATCTTTTAAAGAAACAATTTCATCTTCATCACAAGGAAGTACAAGAAATATTGATTTTAGAGTAATGGTTGATGATGATACTTGGGCATCAACAATAAGTACCAATTTTAGTTATGGAAATATCAAGTTTTTAATAGGCAAGAATCATTATGAAACTGAAGTAGATTCAAGTTTTGGTAGTTATACTACACATTATCCTTTATGGGGACAAATTGAGATGATTGCAACTAGACCTGCATATTGTGAACTTTCTACTTTAAATTCATTAATTAATGAACTTAAAGGAGTAACTAAAGTATCAGAATTTGATGAATTAGGAATGCTTAAAAAAGTAGAAATTCATGAATGTGGTAAGTCAATTTTATCTAACACATACGATTACAAAAAAAGAAGTAGTAATACAAAATATATTTCTAAACAAGTAAGTCAAGAAACAATTAAATTTGGATCATCTTCTTGTATTAGAAAATATGAAACTGATGCTTTAGGAAATATAACTAAAATAACAGATAATTTATTTGGAAATCATACATATAAATATGATTATAGAGGTTTTTTAATTGAAGCAGATAATGAGACTTATGAATATGATAATAATGGTAATATAACTAAGAAAGGTAATTTAACTGCCGCTTATGATACTACAATAAAAGATAGAATAGTTTCATTTAATGGTAAAGATATCGAATATGATTCTATTAATCCTTTAAATCCAAAGTCTTATGGTTCTAATAGCTATAAGTTTGAAGGAAGAAGATTAGTAAGATGGACTTATGGTGGCGGATATTATGATTATGTATATAATGATCAAGGGTTAAGAATTCAAAAGAAAGATTATAGAGGAGTTACTTGGAATTATACTTACGATGGAGATAGATTAATTCGTGAAACTTCAAATAATGCCACATTAGACTTTTTATATGATGAAAATGGTAATCTTTATGGATTTATAAAAGATAATACTGATAAATATTTTTATATTCGCGATGCTTTACAAAATATTCTTGGAATCGTTGATGTTTTAGGCAACATTGTAGTAAAATATTCGTATAATGCTTGGGGAACTACAATTAATACACAAGATACTTCATCTTCAAACATTGGAAGCATAAATCCATTTAGATATAAAGGATACTATTATGATGGTGAGTCTGGACTCTTCTATTGCAACTCTAGATATTATTCGCCTGAATTATGTAGGTGGATTTCACCAGATTCAATTGAATATTTAGACCCAGAATCAATTAATGGGTTGAACTTATATTGCTATTGTTGCAATAAACCTATTTCTTATAGTGATCCTTCTGGTAATTTACCTCAATGGGCTATGTGGTTAATTGGTGGTGTAGTTATTGCAGGATTGGCCATTGCAACAATTGTCACTGGAGGAGCTGCTGGAGGAGTTGCAGGATTTATTCTTGCAGGAGCTTTGAAGGGCGCGGTTGTAGGAGCGGTTTCCGGAGCATTAGTTAATGGAACAATAAGCGGTATTTCTTCTGCGATTGATGGCGAAGGTTTCTGGTCAGGATTTGCTGACGGCGCAGCTCATGGTTTTATGTCCGGAGCAGTAATAGGCGGAATAACAGGAGCCATCAGTAGTGGATTACAAGTAGCAAGAGCAGCTTCTTATTGGGATAAGGGAACTTTTTCTTCAGGGTATAAATCAATGAAATATCATTATACTCAAGAAGTTATTAACAAAGGATTAGCAAAAGGGAATTCGATTGTGAAGTATACTAGTGACGCAATTAAATTTGCTAATAATAATGGTATGAATTTCACGTTGAATTTAAGTAGAAATGGCTTACAAAATTCTTGGTCTCTTGGTAGATACTTTGGAAGTGGTGCTAATGGCTTATATACTTCATCAGGTAATATTATTACATTTCATTATTTTTATATGTGGTAGGAGGATAAAATGAATTCAATTGAAAAAAATATTGTAAAACTTTTTTTAGAAACAAGTGTACCAAATGAATTATTGAATTCATCGGATAAGATTTTGTTTGATGAATTTTTAAAAGGGAAATGTACTATATTTATAAAAAGTTCTAAAATTGATAATGATTCATTTTTAAAAATAGTATCCCTCAAAAACCAATTAAGTAAAGATATTAATTTTCAAAACAATGAAAATGTAATATATTTTGATTTTATGAGATTGGTAATTTCTATTATGAAAAAATATTTATAAACGTGAATTAACATAAACTTGCAGGAGTGTAGCTATCTTACATATAGTTACACTCTTTCTTGTAAAAAATATCATTAATTGGAAAAATATGGTTAAATATACTTAAGTATATTTTTATTAATCATATTCAGTATACAAACAATAGTAAAAATTATTTTATAAAAGGAGATTAACTGTTAATCAAATCAAGAATTTTAAGTAAATAAGCAAAAAAATTCTAAGAACGACAAAAAGATCTATATAGAGATACATAAAAATTATTTAATTAATTCATGGTTAAAAGTAATATTTTCACTCCCAAGTTTGAAAATAATGCGAATTAACTTCTTAATTAGATGTAATTGTGCAACTCTTTTGTGTTTGCCTTCATAAACTTTCTTATAGTAGTAAGAATAAAATGTAACGTTGTGCACACAAAGTATAGGTACTGCTATTAGTGCTAGAATTGGTTTAGCTGTTGGTGGTCTTGGATCAGGAATTGTATCTAGTGGTGTCGCAGATTTAGTTGAAGGATTGTTTAATGGTGAGGTTACTTCTTTTTCTAAAGGTGTAATTGCTTTTGCAGGAGGAATGTTTACCGGGTTTATTGGTGCAAAAATTAGTAAGTATGTTGCAAATAAAGGAGCAATAAAAAGGCTTAAAGAGATAATTCCTAATTTTAACGCAAGCAATAACAAGATAAATAAGCAACTTGCCAAGGCAGGATACAAATACCTTAAAATTGGCAGAGATGGATTAGAAACAATTTACACTACTATTTATGAGGAAGAAGGATATGAGGCTCTTGAACACGGTATTGGATATGGGCTATCATTTATATTTGGACTATTTTAACTAAATAAATAAAGGAGGAGCGATCAGTTAAATGAAGTTGTTGATTATATTAATTATAAATATTTTATTGCTTATTTTATTCGGCATTGGAATTGCGCATACCTGTATAACTAATGAAGTTTATCTGTTTGCTCCTTCTTTAATACTTTATATTTTTTCAATTATTATTTTAATGTTTACCTTTGCTAAATATATTTCAAGCAGAAAAATTACTTGTAATACTAAGCATTTTTTTAATTTACGAGGAGAAAAAGAGGTTGAGTTCTTTGCAAATAGAGATGGTGATGTATTTTCATTAACTTATAATAATAAAATAATACAATTTGAGACAAATACTAAAATATTTAAAGAAGGAATGTTTATTGCTTATATTATAAGGAACATTAGATTTCCCGAAATATCAAATAAACTTCCTCTTTTAAACTTATTTAAAAAAAGATTGTTACTCACAAATTTAGGCATTAAACAACTGATTCTTAATTTAAATGGTAAGAAATATATACTTGTCAAAAATGGTGTATCATTAAACAAATATTCTTTTATAAATAAATGTTGGTATTATAGAGATTTTTTATTTAAGAGAAGCAATTGCTACATCGGGCGAACTATATGCAATATTAACGAGCAAATATTTGAAGAGGGCAGAATGGATTTTACTATAAAAAAAGGTTAAATCTGCCTATTTGACTTGAGATAACCACCTCTTAGAGTGATGTATATACACGAGGAGGCATGGATTATGTCGTTAGAAAAATTAGAGGAAATACTGTTAATCACGAATATAAAATGTACATAAATCACGGCGAAAAATTGAACACTTCTATAGCAGGAAAGTTAATTCTCCAAGGCTATTAAAAAATACGAATAATTTTAAAATTGGCGAAAAACATTAATTGGAACTTATTCCATAATGTTTTGAAGTTTTATTTAACTTGAAATAAATTCCAATAATTTATAATATAAAGTACGCAAAACAAGGATATTATTTATGAAAAAGAAAACTTCAATTTTACTTAAAAGTATTTTATTACTCGGCGTACCTATTACATTTTTATCTTCTTGTACGACAAATGAAATAGATGGAGAATTACATACTATTTCTTTTTATGATGAATCAACTTTGGTTGAAAAGATTAAAACTAAAGGATATGAGACAATCGATCTACCTTCAGCACAAAATAAAGAAAATTATGATTTTAAGGGTTGGTTTTTAGATAAGAATATTTGGAGTGAAGAACTAACAAGAGATTATTTCTTAAATAAGCCTCTTTTAGAAGACCTTGATTGCTATGCTTTTTATGAAAAGAAAAGTGAACCTGTTGTTGAAAAATATACCATTTCTTTTTACGTTGATAATAAAATTTTTTCAACAATCGAAACCAGTGGAAATGAAATTTTAACTTTACCTAATGCTCCACAAAAAGAAAACTATAGTTTTAAGGGTTGGTATTTTGATAATGAAAGTTTTGAAGATGAGTTAACGGCAGATTTTTATGAAAATATTGCTTTAAAAAGCAATGTTAATGTTTATGCTTATTATGAACTTGTCAATGAAGAGCCAAAAGAATTTAAAGTTTCTTTTGATAGCAATGGCGGTTCAAAAGTTGAAGATGTTGTTACCTCAATTATTGAAAGTGAACCATATACAAGAAGAGATGGCTACACTTTCCTTGGTTGGTATTTAGAAGAAAGCTTCATAAACAAGGTTACTTTTCCTTTTGAAGTAAAAAAAATCAAACTTTATATGCTAAGTGGGAAGAAAATACTTATAATGTTCACTTTGAATTAAATGGTGGGAAAGGAGTCACCGATTTAAAAACTAATAAAATTGAAAAAGAGCCTCTCCCAACAAGAGATGGTTACACTTTCCTTGGTTGGTATTTAGAAGAAAACTTTATAAACAAGGTTACTTTTCCTTTTGAAGTCACAAAAGATCAAACTTTATATGCTAAGTGGGAAGAAAATATTCCTGCATCAATAAGCTTTAACGTTAATGAAGAAGGAGTTTTAACTAGTGTTGAAGGAATTAGTGAAATTAATAATGAAGTAGTAATTCCTTTAAGAGTAAATGATATTGATGTGATAGAAATTGGCGATAAAGTTTTTGCTGATAATTTATTTATCAAAAAACTTGTTATACCAGAAAGTGTAAAAAGTCTTGGTAATAAAATGTGTTATGGCGCAAAAAATCTTGAAGAAGTAGTTTTGCCAAATAATATAACTGTAATTCCTGATTATGCATTTGAAAACTGTTCTTCTTTAACAAACATTAATATTCCTACCTCACTTGTACAAATAAGAGCAAACGCTTTTTCTCAAACTGCTTTAAAAGAGTTTATTGCACCTGAATCTTTAAAAGAAATATGGCTTTATGCTTTTAAAGATGCAAAAGAATTAAGAAATGTTGAACTTAAAAATGTCACTGAAATAGGAGACATGGTTTTTGAAAATTGCGAAAAACTCGAATCTATTGTTATCCCTGAAACACTTGAAGAAATTGGTGCAAGTGTCTTTGGTGGCTGTTCCTCTCTTCAAGATATTGATTTACCAAATAAACCTCTTGCGCTTGATCATAATACTTTTTATGGTTCTGCTTATTATGAAGATACAAGTAATTGGGAAAATGGAGTTTTATATGTAGACAATTATCTTTTAGCTATCAATAGTGACTTTTTGAATTTAAACGAATACGAAGTTAAAGAAGGGACAATTGCCATTGCTATTAACGCTTTTTTAAATAATGCGAAAAATTTAACTAAAATTACTCTTCCTGAAGGTTTAAAACTAATTGGGGACAAAGCTTTTTCTAGTTTATATAAGTTAGAGTCAGTTAATATTCCTTCTTCGGTTGATACAATTGGCTATAATGTTTTTGCGTCAACTGGAATTTATAATAATAGTACAAATTGGAGCAATAATGGACTTTATATTGATGGCTGGTTAGTTAATGTTCAAAATACAAAAATTAGTGAATTTGAAGTGAAAGAAGGGACAATTGGTGTTTCTAATGGTAGCGATGTTAGCTTTATCCCATCAAGAGCTAGAAAAATAACAAGGCTTACTCTTCCTGCATCTTTAAGATATATTGGTAAAAATAGTTTCAAGCAACTTACTTTGATAAAAGAAATTTCTTTAGGGGGTTCTTTGGAGTTTATTAAAGAAGGTGCTTTTGCTGTATGTTCTAGTTTAGAAAAAGTAAATTTAGATGAATGTACAAATTTAGCATTAATTGGTGATCAAGCTTTTAGCCAAGCAAAGATAAGCGATATTACAATTCCAGAAAGTGTTTTAGAGATGGGCGAACTTGTTTTCAATCAAAATCGAGCCAATTTAATAGTGCATTGTATGGTAAGTGAAAAACCAGCTAGTTGGGATAGTAATTGGGATTTCACATATAACGAGCAATATAAGATTACAGTTGAATGGAAAAAATAAAAAAAGTTGAGATTTGCAAGGTTTCTAATGAAAACGAAAGAGTAATTTAATGTATATTATTTAAATTAAATTCAAATTGTACAGCAAGTTTTTGAAATAAATGAATAATTGAAATTTGAAAAAAAGTCGCAAAATATAACCTCTATTTTGAATATATATTTTAACAATAGGTTTAAAAATTTATGATGTTTAAATATTTATTACGCCAAAAAAGGCATAATAAATTGATGTTTGGCATATTAAAATGTATACTACATTTGGTGATTTAAAATGAAATATATTGAAACAGAATTCTTAGAACTTAAGGAAAAGTTTAACGATAGTGTAGTAAAAGAAATTGAAAGCTTTTTAAATACTGAAGGTGGATCAATAATTATAGGCGTAAGCGACAGCGGTGTACCAATTGGTGTTGATGATGTTGATGAAACGTTAAGGAAAATTTCAGATGTTATTTCAGATCAAATTGAACCATCAGCAATAGATTGTGTTAAACCAGAAATTATTTATGAAAATAACAAAGTATTAATAAAGATAAATGTATTTAAGGGAAAACATAATTTATATTGTATAAAAAAATATGGTTTTTCATCTAATGGTTGCCATATTAGAGTTGGTAGTACTTGTAAATCATTAACAACAGAAATGATTAAAATTAGACAAAGAAATGATTTGTTAATTACTGATATAATGCTTGAAACACCTACTCACTTTGGTAATATTTCTTTTAAAATTTTTAAAATTATGTTAACTGAAAGAGGATATCATATTGATGATTCTTCTTTAGAACGAATCTTTAAATTAAAAACTTTTTCAAATAGATATAATCTTTTGGCTGAACTAATTTCAGATTATAATTCTATACCATTAGCATTTGTTAAATTTAATGGTTTAGATAAAACGAGTGTATCGGAAAGAAGTGAATATGGGTTTGAATCGATTCTTCTTGCAGTAGATAAAATAAAAATTAGGCTATCTGGTGAAAATAGATGTTTGGTTAATACTACAGTAAGACCTAGGACAGAAACATTTTTATTTGATGCTGACTCAGTAAAAGAAGCGGTTTTAAATGCAATTGTACATAACGATTATTCAATCAGTTCACCTCAAATTTCGTTGTTTAAAGATAGATTAGAAATCTTATCACATGGAGGATTACCTAATGGATTATCAAAAGAAGATTTTTATATAGGTATAAGTAAGCCAAGAAACAATGAACTTATGAATATTTTTTTAAGATTAGGTTTAGTAGAAAGAACAGGTCATGGAATCCCGCTTATTGTTTCAAAATATGGTAAAGAAGCATTTGACATTCACGATAATTATATAAAAGTCACTATTAAACTTAATAAAGAAGTTTTAGATAGTAATAGCGTAATAAACGGCACAATAAATGGCGTAAGAAACGAATTATCTTCCACAGCACTTGTTGTTTTTAATCAAATAAAATTAAATAATGGAATTACAGCCAGAGAAATATCAGAGATAAATAATGTACCTTTGCGTACTGTTCAAAGAGCTATTAGTAAATTAAAAGAACTGAAATTAATAGAGCGCGTTGGTTCAAATAAAACAGGGTATTGGAAAATATTAAAATAAAAATGACTCAATTACTAATTAGAGGTGTTAAAAAAATGAAAAGAAGAATTAATTTTATAAATTTTTTATCCATTTTTTTGATATTTGTTTTTTTATTGAATTTTATTATAAGTGTAGTTTTATTTGCCAGCAAACATGGTATTACTGACTTGATTTTAGCTATTGTAAGTGGAATTTGTTTAGTTATTTTTGCCTTGTTTTTATTAATTAGCAAATCCGCAAGAAACTATCTATTTGTTTATGATAATTTTTATCTAGTTAATGGAGTTAATATAATTAAAGAAGCGACTTTAAAAAATAGTAAAAAAACCAATAAATATAAGAAATATGGATTAGATTCATTAACCAAAGAAAATTATATTTTTGTTTATAAAAAGAAAAAAATTTCTTTTAAACTTGTTAAAATTGATGAAGATAGAAAAGTCATGATTATAAAAAATAAATATTTTGATAAGTATTTTTCTAGCTCTTATGAAAAAGATCGAGAGTTAATGATAAAACATTATTATTGTAATCATGAAATAATTTCTTATCCTAATAATGCAGTTATTAAAGATAAAAAGAATATTGGTGTTATCAATGAAATAGAAGGAAAATTTTTTGTTTCACTATATCAACTTAATGTACCAATTGCAGTATCTTCATTAAAAGAAGTTAATAAAGTTAATGTATGGTGGGAATACATTGGTTGTTCTAATGACAATGGGATTGAGTATTTTTCTTCTTATGAAGAAGCTAAAAAATATATTTTAAGTTAATTTAATTACAAAAAATATATGTTATATCCTTTAAATTTAAATAAATATATATACCAAAAAACGGACATCTAAAACTATATAATCTTTTAAGGAGGATAAAATATGATTCAAATATTAAAAGATGTACATGGTCGTAAAATTGGCGAAATTGAAGAAATTTGTGGTAAGAAAATTATTCGAAATGAACATGGTCATAAACTTGGTGAATTTGATGGTAAAGTTACAAAAAATGAACATGGCCGAATTGTTGGATATGGCGATTTATTAACAACATTACTTAAACAAATTTTTAATTGCACTTTAAAGTGCAACATTTATTAATATGTCTTAAAATCGTAATATTTGTTACAATAAAGTAACAATTGTTGGAAAAGATATTAGTAAGATTAATCTTTTATGTTGAAGTAATTAAATAAAATAAAACTTAAAATTGATTTTTTTATTTAAATTATAAGGATTAACTTTATTTTTATAAGAAAGGATTAAAATATGATTCCTAATAAAAAAAGTAGCATACTATTAGTTTTAAAAATTAAAGAAGGGCTAAAAAACGCTCTTGAAAGGTATAAAAATGATTAATTATAAAGGACTTAGAGATTGTCATTTAAATATTTTTTGGCAATATGATGGGAAACCATATTTAGAAAATAATATTACAAAAGCTTTTATTAATTCGATTGATAGTCTAAATGATACTAAGAAAAAAGAAGCTTTATTTTCTTTATTTGGTATTAAAGTAGATTGTAATAAGCTAGATTTAGAATTTTATTTGCAAAGAAAACCTAGTGTTTCTAAAATAGAAGAGTTTGATGAAGATAAAAGAATAATGTTTGCTTTTAGTCCAACTGGAAAATGTCGGGGATTTAATGGACAAGATACTAAAAATGATAAACTTTTATTTGAAGCAATTAAAAAAGAATTAAGTGAAACATATCAAGATGAAGAAATACTTATTAATGAAACTAAAAAAGCTTTAAATGAAATTATTGACTCTCAAAGAGGAGATTCTATTCCAGATGGATGGATATTAGTTTATGTAGATGACAAACCAAATTATATTATTGCTCTTGAAAATAAACGATATAATTTAGACCCATTTCAAATTAATAATCATATCGAAAAAAGTTTATTAGTTTCATCATCTAAGAAAACTGTAATTTATAAAAAATATAGGGATATTAAAGACATTTTTGAAAAATTAGAGACTTTTGTAACTGATCAATTTATTGAATATCTTGTGATTTTAGGTTACTTTGATGTTGAGGATTTTAAAATAGCATTTTCTTCTGATCAGTATATTAGAAGAAGATTAACAATTCCATTTGGTGAAAAAATTCTTTCATTAATTGGAGATGGAAAAATTGATAAAAGAAGTTGTAACGGTGTTAGACTTCATGTAAATTATGATTATTTAAGAGAAATTAATTTATTTTTTGACGAAGATATTATTAAAGTTTCGCTTGCTTTTGGGTCTACACAAAATAGTGGTCGTAAGATGTTAGAAAAAATAGATAGTATTACTGTTTCTAAGTACCATTTAGTTAACTTTAAACAATCATTTCATTTAATTTATTTTGGATGGGGAAAAATTATTCAAAGTTCATATGTTGATTCTAATTTTAGTGTAAATGATTATATTTTATATTTAAAAAAGAATTTTGATTTAATTAAAACACAAACACCTCAAGAAGCTATTGTGCTTTATAAAAAGATGCTTGATGATGGTTTTATTCTTCAAGAAAATTATAAACGTTTAAAAAATTATTTAGGAAATAAGCGTAATAAAGTAACAATTGTTCCTGAGATATTAATTGAATATGGTTGGACTTATGTAGAAGTTTCGATGATGGGTTTAGAAGCTTTTGCTAAAGAATTAAAAAATAAAATTAATGATACTTTAGTTGCAATGAAGCTATGAAGAGAGTTCTAAAAATCGTACATTTGTTACTAGTTGTCCAAAATTTAGGACATACTTTTTGTTATATTTTTCTTATAAAAAGGAGTAACAAATGGAAAAAGAATTTTTAGAAAAAGTGTATGGTTATAAAGATATAAAAAAAGAACTAAAAATAATTCAAGAATGGTATTTTAATGCTAAAAGTTTAGGAGAAAAGCAAAAGATGCTTCCTAAAGGCATCTTATTTTATAGTGGCCCAGGAGAAGGAAAGACTCATATTGTTAGAGAATATTCAAAATCTTTTAATTGTCCAATATTTGTTATTGAAGGTAATAGTGATAATCTTTTAGAAGAAGTAAGCCAAGTTTATGAAAATAAATTAAGTTAGTATTTTTCCAATTAATAATATTTTAAAAAAAATTAAATTTGTAAGTTAATATTGTTAAAATATCGCAAAATAATGTTAAATATTGTAAAATTAAAACGTTTATTTTGAGGGTAAAATATGCCAAAAACTTTTGAATATAAAGAAGCAAAAGAACAAATTAAATATTACAAAAAGCTTTTAAACGAATTAAAAAAAGGCACAAATTTTTCTTCAATTTGTCAAGACGAGTTAAAACAACAAATTCAAATTTTGCATTCTAAAAAATTCTTTTCTTATCTTGTTGAAAGAGGCATAAAAGGATTTCCTATTGATTTTAGCGACAATAATTTGAATATTTTTTTAACTTATATCTATTATTTCAAGGAGGGATGTAACTTTGCTGATATTTGTACTTCCTTATATTCTAATTATGGTTTCGAAATTGATAAACTTTTAAATAAATTATCTTCTGGATCTAATATTGTATTTTGGTTTTTTTCTTCAAAAAATAAAAAAATATCAGTTGAAGAAGCATACAACAAACTTGTTCAAATGCGTGAATCATCTTTCGTTTCATCTACTATTGAAGTAATAAATAAAATTAATTCATTGAAAAATACTAGTTTTGAATTTATAGAAGCAGATTATCAAAATAACGTTAACGAGTACAAGGAAACGGTTAGAAATGTTAACCCAACAGTTTTTAATGAAAATGGTAATGCCCAAATTTTTAATGTATATGAAAATTACTATAGTAAAACGATTGCAAAATTTGAAGAAGTTAAAAATTCTATCCAAGATTGTATTCAAGATGTTAAGAATTCTATTGATAAATTATTAGCCGAGAATTTAGTTGATTCTTTAAGAGGAATTTCTGTTGATGAGTTGGCAAGAGATAAATCTGGCATTAAGACCAAATATTTAAAAGATGCAGGTTATCAAAACCTAGCTGATGTTTTTGCGGCTTCAGTAATGCAAATCTCATCTGTTTATGGAATTAGTCAGGATAAAGCTTATACAATCAAAAGAAAGTGCGATTCTTTTGCAAAGAATTTTTATAAAGAATTAAAGATAAAACTTTCAACTGATAATAAAACAAAAGCAGCATCAGATGTTGTTAAGTCAATAAGCATATATTTAAAAAGGATTGAGCTTGTAGAAAAAATAGAAGATTTAAACGCTCAATATGGAGATAATCTTAAAAAGGCTTTCAGTGTATTTAATAAAGTTGGTAACGGAGTCATATGGCCATTTTTGACTGAATTAGAAATAAATAATACTAAGGAAATGTACAATTATGTTAAATTAACGTTATCGTCTAAATATAAACCGATTGTTAATAATATATTAAAAGAATTTCGAATGAATAAAATTGATTATAACTATTCTTGGAACGAATTTGCAGCAAATTCTATTAAATTCTATAACATAATTGAAAAATTATATCCAGGGGTACTAGGAACTGATGATGCAATTTACGGATTACCAGCTGAACTTGCAAGGCAAATCCAAGATGAGTGTTTTTTTCCAGATGGTTTATTATGTACGCTAAGAAAATATCAAGAGTGGGGTGTTAAATATATTTTGCATCAAGAAAAAGTATTACTTGGCGATGAAATGGGCCTTGGAAAGACAATTCAGGCTATTGCCACAATGGTTTCTTTAAAAAATACAGGCGCTACCCATTTTTTAGTTGTTTGCCCTGCATCTGTTGTCACAAACTGGTGTAGAGAGATTATGAAACATAGTAGATTAAGGGTAACTAAGATTCATGGAAATAATAAGATTTTAGCATTTAATTCTTGGCTAAAAACAGGTGGTGTTGCAGTTGTTAATTTCGAATCAACTTCCTATATTAAATTAGATGATAATTACAAATTTTCATTATTAGTTGTTGATGAAGCCCATTATATAAAAAATGAATTTGCAATAAGGAGTATAAATACTAGATTAATTGCACAACATGCAGATAGATTACTATTTATGACCGGCACAGCTTTAGAGAATAATGTTGACGAAATGATTTCTTTAGTTGATGCATTAAGACCATCTATCGCAAATAATATAAAAGACTTAGCATTTATGTCAACCGCTCCTCAATTTAGAGAAAGAATAGCTCCAGTATATTATCGACGTAAACGCGAGGACGTTTTGACAGAATTACCTGATAAAATTGAAAGTAAGGAATGGTGCGTTCTTAATGCTGAAGAAGAATCGATTTATGAAGAAGCAATACTAGATAAAAGATATCAGGATGCTCGAAGAGTTTCTTGGAATATTGATGATTTAAACAAATCATGCAAGGCAAAAAGACTTAAAGAAATTGTTGAAGAAGCGGAGTCAGAAGGAAGAAAAATTCTTGTATTTTCTTTTTTTCTAGATACAATTGCGAAAATTCATGAATTTTTAAAAGGGAGATGTTTGAATCCTATTAATGGTTCTATAAATGTGAATAGAAGGCAGGAAATTATTGATGAGTTTGATAGCGCGCCTCCAGGAACTGTTTTGTTAGCGCAAATTAATACTGGTGGTACTGGTGTAAATATACAATCAGCATCTGTAGTTGTTATTTGTGAGCCACAATTTAAACCATCAATCGAAAATCAAGCAATTTCTAGGGCTTATAGAATGGGTCAATCAAGAAATGTTTTAGTGTATAGATTATTGTGTTTGGATACTGTTGATGAAAAATTAAGCGAAGTTCTTGAAGAAAAACAAAAAATTTTCGATACATTTGCAGATAAATCTGTCGCAGCACAACAAAACTATGAGATTGATGATAAGACATTTGGAAATATTATTAAAGAAGAAATTGAACGTATTAATCAAAAACGAGGAATTTCTTCAGAGACAATTCAAGACATTAAAGCCCCTATAGAGAAGCAAAAATCTATACAATTAAAAGACTATTTATATAATCCAATAGTAATATCTAAAGTTGGAAAAGAATATTATGATATGATTATGAAAATGTCATATGATGAATTGGTACAATTCTTAATAAATAAATATGGTCCAGCAAAACATGATTATTTTGTGAATCAAAATTGCAGAACAAAAAATAAAAAAGTCTTAAGAATTGATGAAGGTTTATTTTGCCATCATATCGACGAAAATAAGGCAATAATGTTATCTAACGATAAATATGCTATTCAAAATTCATTTGATTATCAGAAAGCATCTAGATTAGTTTATTGTAATTTTTTAGAACACTTTATGCTTCATATTTTAATTGTTGAGGAACCTAAGGATAAAGACGCAAATATGAATGAAATACAAGGCATTGGTGGAGCAGTTAATTTTATGTGCAAACAATTAAATGATTTTTATTGTGGATACAAATTTAAGCGAGAATGGCTAATAAAAACAACATCTATTGTTGAAAACGATTACGATTCATATATTCTAATGCTTAAAAGATTATGGAATGATATCAAAAATAATGAGTTATTATCTTTGATGATATCTAAAAAAGATTTAGCAGTTGGTTGGGATGGTATAGTATATTCAAAAATATTAAAAGAACTATAATAATGAATTTTAAGTTAAAATCGTTTGTTTATAACATCTTTTTTATATTTTAATAATAACAATTATTATTTATATTTATAAAGTATGTATTTAATTACATAATTTATAATAATTCTTAATTTATATTAAAAATTTAAAACTATTTCATAAATGAATTTATATGCAATATTAGTATTTCTTTATTTCGACATTTTTATTTAATTGTGTTGTTCAAACAACTATTTCTTCCTATTAAAATGAAGTAGTCAAAAGACAAGGAGGAAATAAAAATGGAAAATTTAGACAAAATTTATGCAAATAAAATTGCAGAGGAGTATACTCAAAAAAGCGAAAGGAAAGTTGTACAATTAAAAAAATTAGATGAGAAAGTTAAAAGACCTGCTTTAATTTTTGCTTTCACATTTGGAATTATTTCTATTTTAATGGCAGGAATTGGTATGAGCATGATTTTAACAGATATTATTTCTAATAAAGTATTAGCACTAGTATTAGGAATTATTTTAGGAATATTAGGTTTTAGTTTATGTGGAATAAATTATTTACTTTATAATAAAATATTAAATAAAAGAAAACAAAAATATGCTTATGAAATAAAAACATTAGCTAAACAAATTATTGAAGAATAAGGATATGCGCATCATGAATAAAAATAAAAGTAAATATTTCAATACAGCTAAAAAAATGAATGATGCGCTTATTCGTCTTTTAGAAATAAAAAATTTTGAAAATATAACTGTTAAGGATGTTTGTAAATTTGCAAAAGTTAATAGATCCACTTTTTATCTACATTATCAAAACACTTATGATTTATTAGACGAAATTATAGATAATCTTAATTTATCTTTTCATAAACATTTAAATACAGATAGTAATAGATTAAATATTAATAAGGATAAATTAAGTGATTTATTTTTTATATCCGATAAATATTTAATTCCTTATTTAGAATTTATTAAAGAAAATAAAAATATTTATAAAGCATTAAGGAATAATCCATATCTATTTAAGGCAAATAAAACATATGAAAAAATCTTTACTAATGTTTTATCTCCTATTATGACTAGATTTAGTATTGATGAAAAATGGCATAAATATACGATAGATTTTTATATTAATGGCATTTCTTCATTAATTTTAGATTGGACGTATGATGATTGTAAGTATAGTGTTAATGAAATATCTCTATTAATAAAAAAATTAATCTCTAGTTATGATACAAAATCTAATTTATAAAATTAAAAATGATTATGATTATTAAACATTTATTTTAGCTGGAATTTCCAGCATTATTTGTTTTGGATATAGTTTGTATAATGGAATATTAGGAGTAATTTGTAATTCATTGTGGAACGGAAGTATTTGTATATATTATTTACTTTTATTAATTTTTAAATTTTTACTTATATTTTTTGAAAAAAAATTAACAAAAATTAATAAAAATAAATTAATAATCTTTTCTTATATATTTTTATCAATAATTGCACTAGCTATGATTACTCCAGTTATTTTACTAATTGAAAATAAAAGAGATTATAATTTAGGCTTAATTCCTTCAATAGTTATGGCAGCTTATACAACTTTTAGTTTAATAATGGCTTTAATTAATATTAAAAAATCAAAGCAAAGTAAGAATGAATTAGTAAAAATAATTAGATTAATTAATACTATCTCAGTATTAATGTTAATAATTGTATTACAAAATACTTTAATTTTAGTTAATGGTGGATATTCAAGAACTATGGAAGTAGTAACAATTTTTACTAGTTGTGTAGTAATAGCAATAATATTTTTAATTATTGCTCTCTCTTTTTATAAATTTATAAAAAGAAAAATTATTAAGTATAATTAGATTTAAGTTATTTATCTAGTAAAAACAAATAGACTAGAAGTAGATAATTCATCATTAAATCTATATCCTTTTAAATTAAAATTTTTAATATCATTAATATTTGTTATTTTATTTTTTACTAAATAATTAACCATTAAACCTCTAGCAATTTTTGAATAAGTATTTTTAGCTACATATTTATTATTTATTTTTTCTAAAAATGAAATAGTTATAAATTTATCATCTTTATCTAGATAAGGTTCAATACATTTAGAATATTCTTTTGAAGCTAAATTAATAATAGTATGTGAACTATCAATAATTTCTTTATAAATTAAGTCACCCCAAAAATCATAAAGATTATTAAAATTATTAATTTTAAGTTTTGATTGCATTTCTAATCGATATTTGATAATTCCATCAAATGGAGATAAAACCCCGTAAAATCCAGATATAATTCTTAAATTTTCATTTAAATAAGTTATATCTAAATCGTCAAAAGTTTTAGGATTTATATTTTTATAAACTAATCCATCATAAGTAAAAATAGCAGGAGTTAAATTTTTAGATAAATCAGCTTTAAGAAAATTTTTGTTTAATTCTTTAATTTTTTTATCATTACACTTCCATATTTTATTAAGCTCATTTATATCTAACTTTTGTAATGTGTTTAAAATTAAATTAGCTTTATCAATAAATTTTGGCTTACCTAAAGCATGATTAAAGGTAAAATCAGAAATCATGTTTTTAGCAGGTGAAATTATAATTTTCATTAAATTTTTTCTAACATTGTTAATGCATCGCTAGCAGCTTTAACTTTGTCGTTAGCAAACACAATAATACCTTCTTCGTTAATTAAATATGTAGTTCTTAAAATGCCCATATATGTTTTTCCATAGTTTTTCTTTTCTTTCCAAACATCATATTTTTTAATAGCATCTAAATTTTCATCACTTAGAAGAGTAAATCCTAATCCAAAGTTAGATTCAAATTTCTTATGAGAACTAACTGAATCTTTACTTATGCCTAAAATAACAACATTTTTATCATTAAACGATGATAAATTTTCATTATACCCACAAGCTTCTTTTGTACATCCCCTGTGAAACCCTAAATTTATACTTTTTTCGAAGCTTGCGCTTTCACTTTTTT
>UQFN01000011.1 GCA_900540365.1 uncultured Mollicutes bacterium | reverse complement strand
TTTCATTAATTTATTTCCTCCCAAAATCTAGGTATAAATTTTGGGTTTCACGCTAGTTTTGCAGAGTTTTTTTGAAAATTAATGAGTTTTTAGCAATAAATATCTATATTAAATATGAAATCATTTAGCCAGGACTGACTAGTAATATTAAATCATTAGTTTTCTAAACTCTCTTAACTTGAAATACTATATTAGTTATTAATTTTTCAGCTTAGAGTTCCACCTTTGCTTGTATAACGAGTTTCTATATCAAATAAAGCAATATTTTTATTTTTAAAGGTAAACCATTATTATTTTTTAATAATGCAATACCTTCTTTTGTAATTTTATAAGCAACTTCACTATTTTCTTTTTTAAATCTGATTTTTCTACTAAATTATTCTTATTATTTTTGAAATATTTTAATTATATTTAATTAATATAAATAATAGATAAAAATATAAGTTTAAGAAATTAGTTATTGTATTAAAATTTTATAAATTTAAGAAAATAGCTAAGTTTTGCAATGTTTTTTGTAAAATAAGCAATTTTTAAAGACTAAGTTGAAATTAATTCATTTAAATAAATTTCAAAAATGTCTAAAATATAAAACGAAATAATAACAAGCGATTAATAAATATTTGATTTTATGTATCTTTAAGACATTTGCTATTTTTAGACTTGCGTGATACAATTTACATAAGTTGCTTTATAAGGGGTAAAATATGCATAATGAAATTTATACGACTGAATACGATGTTGAACAAAAGTTTATCGAAATAATTCAAAGAAATTGGTATCATTATTGTCCAATCTCTAATTATGAAGAACTAAAGAACAATTTTAGAAAACGTCTTAATGAACTTAATAAAGATAAGTTGAATGGCGAAGAGCTAACAAATGACGAATTTAAAAATATTTGTATTAGTCTAGAAAATAGAGGTATCTTTGAGTCATCCCAAATTCTTAGACAAGGCAAAATTGATGTAATCAAAAGAGATGGTTACCCAATCTATTTAAAATTGGTTGACCTAGAAAATATTGAAAGTAATTATTTTGAAGTTGCTCATCAAATTACAATGATAGGAAAATATACAGGTCGTTTTGATGTAACACTTTTGATAAATGGTCTCCCATTTGTTCAAATTGAATTAAAAAAACCTGGAGTTGAAATTAACCAAGCATTCAACCAGGTTATTAGATATAGACGCGATCAAAACTATAAAGGGTTATTTAACTTTATTCAAATATTTGTTATTTCTAATGAACAACATACAAGGTATTTCGCAAATAATGATGGTGAAATAAGAAAAAGTAATTGCTTTGTTTGGACTGATATAAACAATGAAAATGTAAATACACTTTATGATTTTGAAGAAGAATTCTTGTTTTGTCCTTTTTTATTTAAAATGGTTTTTGAGTACATGATTGATAGTGCCTCTCAAAAGAAATTATATGTCATGAGACCTTATCAAGTTTATGCTTATGAGGCACTAAAAAAAAGATGTTTAAAAGACAATATGAATGGTTATTGCTTTCATTCAACAGGATCAGGCAAAACTTTGACTTCTTTTAAATTTGCTAATGCCATGTCTAAAAGAAGTGAGATTGATAGAGTTTTTTTCTTAGTTGATAGAAAGGATTTGGATGATAAAACAGTTTCGGATTTTAATTCTTTTATGTCTTCAACCATTGATGAATTTGTTAATATTAAAAAGACAGATTCATTAATTAAAGACATTAAGTCTCATAAAGGAAAACCAATTGTTTCCACTATAAATAAAATGTCCAACGCTCTAAAAGGAAAAAACATAGATAAGTTAAAAGATTTTAAAAACAAAAAACTTGTATTTATGTTTGATGAATGTCACCGTTCTCAAGCCGGCGAGATGAGAAGAGCGATAGAAAGATATTTTAACAATGCTTTATACTATGGCTTTACAGGAACGCCAATATTTACAGAAGAAGATGAAATTACTGAAAATGCCAAATTAACTTCACTTTATTTTGGAAATCCAGTGCACACATATACTTTAAAAGAAGCAATAGGAGACCATAATGTTTTGCCTTTATGCATTGACTATGTAAATAGTATTAAATTAAAAGATGGAGCAATGGCACAACTTGATAAGCAAGTTCAAGGAATTGATTATGTTGGAGCATTATTAGATGACAGAAGAATTAAAGTAGTTGTTGATGATTTGCTTAATCACTATGAAAACAAGACTGCAAATAGAAGATATAATGCTATTTTCGCATGCCAATCAATAAATTTACTCCTTAAATATTATAAAGTATTGCTTAATAATAGATTAAATTTAAAAATCGCAGCTATTTATTCATATAATCCAAATGAAGAATGTAATGAAGGCGATAATCCATCAATAGCAAAGGATGAACTACAAAAAATAATCGAAGAATATAATAGAAGATCTGAAAATAATTCTAATTTTTCGATTGCTACGTATTCACAATATGAAAGGGATGTTATAAATAATTTTAGAAATAAAGTTATTGATGTTCTTTTGGTTGTAGACAAATGTCTAACTGGAATGGATTTTGTTTGTTGTAACACTCTTTATTTAGATAAATCCATGAAAATGCATGGATTAATTCAAGCAATTTCAAGAACAATTCGAACGTATGATGAAGCTAAAATATGTGGAAATATCGTTTGTTATCAAACTTCGAGAGCAACAATGGACAAAGCTTTAGCACATTTTAATAATGATATAGATGTTTATAATGAGGTTACGTTGTTGCCTTTAGATATTCTTATTGAAAGATTAAATGAATTTTTTGCTGAATGTAAAAATAAGAAGAGACTTGCGGATTCTCCGTCTGAAACAGACCAAGTCGAATTTGTTAATTCTTTTAGAAAATTAATGCATACATATAATCAAGCCATAAATTATATTGATTTCGATATTAATAATACTGAAGTAGATATGAGAACATATTATGAGCTTCAAGGTCTTTATAAGGATATTTATAATAGAGTAAAACCAATCGTAAATAGAGATTCAATTTTGAATGATGTGGATTTTGAAATTGAATTGCTAGATAGAGTTAAAGTTGATTTCGATTATCTTGTAGAATTATTAAGAAGATATCAAAACGATGATGAAAAAGACAAATCAAAAACAAGAAATAAAATACTTCGATTGATAAATACAGTTCATGAAAAGTCAAAAAAAGAACTCTTGTTAAAATTTGTTAGTGAATTTATGGATCAAAATGTTGAAGGGCTTTATAGCAAAGACCCTATAATTGAATATGAACAATTTATTAATAAAGAAAAGAACGAAGCATTAGACACTATGAGTGGAAAATATAATGTGGATAAAGACGAATTACGTAGTATTATTGACGATTATGCATTTTATCAAGATGATATTGAGCTCAACAGAGAAGTTACAAATCTTCTAAGTAAAAACCTAAATATGCCTTCCATTGAACGCATTAAGTTATTAAATGCTCTGCCTGCCTCTGTTAAAGGTTATTTTGATCGTTTCAATGAAGTTACATTATATTGATATTTGCGTAAATTTCTTATTGACTCATGAAATAGATATGTTATGATATTTATGTAAGTTTCAAAAAGGAGGAGCAATGCGATACAAAATTAGTGAGTTAGCTGAAATATCTCAAGGTTCGATTTTAACAAGAATAAAATCTAGTGATAGCAGTGGAATTAAGGCTGAAGCATTAACTATGCAAGAGCTAAGTTTTTATTGCAATGAATCAGATATATTACCAAATGCAAATTATGTATTGGTCGATATAAATAGAAATGCAAATTGTTTGTATAGCCAAATAGGTGATGTACTTGTTGGTTTAAGCTCTGGTAATGCAATGGTAATAGAAGCAGATAGAGCAAATAAACTTGTTCTTTCAAATTTTGCAGTTATTAGAATTAAAAATAAGAAAAAACTAGATCCTTACTATTTGTGTTGGTTACTTAATAAAAATAACGAAGTAAAAAGGCAATTGCAGTTGTTATATCAAAAAACAAGCCGAGTAGTTGTTATACCTATTACAGCATTTAAAGATATTGAAATCCAATGTTGTAATATAAAAGAACAAATACATATCGGGCAAGTCTATAACTTGTCAAGAAAACTTCTAAGAATAAAAAGACTTAAAGCTGAAAAAGTAAATAAATTTATAAACAATAGTTTATCAGACTTAATTAAATAAAAAGGAGAAATAAAATGAATACTGTAGAAACAGAACTTAATCAAAAAAGAGAGCTTCATACAAAACTTTGGAAAATGGCAAATTCTTTGCGTGGAAACATGGACGCAAACGAATTTAAAGATTATATTTTAGGTTTAATTTTCTATCGATATATTAGTGAACATGAAGAATATGAATTTAAAGATAAACTTCATGATACTGTTGAAAAATTTTATGATCAAGTGCCTGATCAATGTAGAGAATTAGCAATTATAAATTTAGGGTTAGGTTATTTTATTGAACCTAAATATTTATTTAGACATTTAGTGGAAAAAATAAATAGAGGTACTTTTGAATTAGAGGATTTATCTAACGCATTTAAAAATTATTCAGATTCTACAAAAGGACAAGAAAGTGAAGATCAACTTTCAAAACTTTTCAATGATGTAAATTTAACTTCAGATAAACTTGGTTCTACATATAAAGACAAAGGCGAATTAATAGCAAAATTAATTAATGCAATCAATGAGATTAATTTTGATTTTATGGATAGCAAAATTGATTTATTAGGCGATGCTTATGAATATCTTATCGGTCAATTTGCTGCATCCGCAGGAAAAAAAGCTGGAGAATTTTATTCGCCACAACAAGTTTCAAAATTATTGAGTTTGCTTGTAACTAAAGATTTAAAAGATGTTAAATATATAAGCGATCCTGCTTGTGGTTCTGGATCCCTTCTTATACAAGTAGCTGATAGATTAAATGAGAAAGATGGTAAATTTATTCATATATATGGGCAAGAGTTAAATACTACAACATGTAATTTAGCAAGAATGAATATGCTTGTTCATCGAGTTAATTTTAATAAGTTTACAATTCATCAAGGTGATACCTTAAAAAATCCAAGTGATGATCAAAAAACATATGGAAAAATGGATATTGTTGTAGCAAATCCACCATTTTCAGCGAATTGGGATCCAAACTCAACAATGGAAAATGATGAACGTTTTTCTGGTGCAGGAAAGTTAGCTCCTAAATCTTATGCAGATTATGCTTTTGTTGAACACATGATTCATAGTTTAAGCGCAACAGGACGTATGGCAGTAGTCTTACCACATGGCCCTTTATTTAGAGGTAATGCTGAAAAAGTTATTAGACAATACTTAGTTGAAACAAGAAATTATCTCGATACAGTTATAGGATTACCTGAAAATTTATTCTATGGTACCTCGATAGCTGCTTGTATTTGTGTTTTTAGAAAAGATAAAAAAGATGATCGTAGTGTCTATTTTATTGACGCTTCAAAATATTTTGAAAAAGGCAAAAATCAAAACCTTTTAAGAGATGAAGATATTGAAAGGATAATGGATGCATATTCTAGCAAAAAGGAGATTGATAAATTTGCACATTTAGCCACAATCGAAGAATTAAAAGAAAACGATTTCAATCTTAATATTCCTAGGTATGTTGATACATTTGAAGAAGAAGAGGAAATAGATATAAACGCTGTTATGGCAGAATACAAAAAACTCGATGAAGAAGATAAAAAAATAACAGAAGAATTAAATAAATACCTCGAAGAACTAGGATTACCAAAATTCTAAAAAGGAGGAGTTATTTATGGAAGAAAAAAAACAAAATGACAAGCCCTTAAATAAAGACTTTAAGGTACCTAAGTTAAGGTTTCGTAATTTTTCCAAACCATATGAAAAAATAGCTTTAGGAAAATTCGATAATAACCCAATGTACGGCCTTAATGTTTCCTCAAAAAAATTTGATGGTGTTAACAGATATGTAAGAATCACAGATATAAACGATGATACTCATAACTTAATATCTAATGATATATGTTCGCCTTCATCATTTAATGCAAAATATCTACTTTCTGAAGGGGATTTACTTTTTGCTAGAACTGGTGCTTCAGTTGGAAAAACATACCTTTATTGTTCGATGTATGGACCGCAATATTTTGCCGGATACCTTATAAAATTTCATTTCCAGAATAATTCTATTGCCAGATATGTCTTTTTTTCAACACAGACAAAGAGATATAAAAAATGGGTAAATGTTTTTTCAAAACGTTCTGGTCAGCCTGGTATTAATTCTGAGGAATATTCTAAATTTGAAGTATACTTACCTGAAAATAATGAACTAAATAAAATTGAATGTTTTTTTGAATTTTTGGAATCAAAAATTAATACGATAAACGAAAAAATCAAGGTCCTTAAAAAGTATAAAAAAGGTATTCAGGAAATAATTTTTGAAAAAAAATCTAATGTAGCCTATGTAAGGCTCTGTTCGCTTGTATCGTTTATGCCAAAAAGCAAATTTAGTGCAGGCAATTCAATTGAAAATGGTAGATATCCATTTTACCTTTCAGGAGAGAAAACAGGAACAATAAATTCCTTTATATATCAAGGTTGCTATATTATTGCTAATGATGGTGGAGAAGCTGGTTTTAGACTTACAGATGGTCCTTTTTCTTATAGTGATCACTGTATTTGCTTTTGCTGTGAAACTGAATGGATAACTCAAAACTTATATGAGTATTTAGATTCACAAAAAAGTAAAATTACATATATTGGTTTTTTAGGAAGTAGCCTAAAAAATATTGATAGAAGCTATCTGCAAAATTTTAAGGTTCCTGTAACCGTTACAAATAAAAAAAATTCAATTTTATTTACATTATTGAATAAAAAAATTCAAAACTTAGAAAACGAATTAATACAATTAAAAGCATCAAAAAGTTATTTTCTTAAAAATATGTTTATATAAACATATCTTTCAATAATTGCTGTTTAAGTTTATTCAAATTTTCTTTTTCTTTTTCTAATTTAATACATTTTTTGTTAATTAAATCTAATAAGGATGAAAAATCTTTCCTTTTATCAGGATAATAAACCATTACTGTTGAATAGTCTGAATAATAAAGGTTTGGAGTGGTTCCTACTTCTATATAATTTTTACATATTTTTTTAAAAATAGTACTTTCAGTAAAAGCAAAAATATAGGTTAAGTCATCTGAATTTAAAGGTACTAATTCTGACATAGTTCCTAAAACACTGTGTCTATTATAGGCAATGAATGTTCTACCACATCCAGACCCATACTTTATAATAGCTATTGAATTGTTAGGATTCATATAAAAATCAACGGATTTGTATATATTACCAGATGCATCATATACAGGATAGTTGCCAAAATTATCCTTAATTTGATGAGTAAGTAGTTGAGACGTTTGTTGAATTACTAGCTCGCATAGTTTCACTGCTTTTCCAACATTTTTAAACCAAATATCTATAATACCTTTTCTATACTTTTTAAGGACTTTGACTTTACGATTTATTAGTTCGATTTTTTTAGAAATAAAAAGCAAGGTTTGCGCTATTTTATTTTGTTCATTTTTTGATGGATAAAATATCCATAGATTCATTAAAAGATTAGGATTTGAATGAACAACAGATTTTCCTTGCGCGAGCCTAGCAATTTGTAGTTTCCTTTTGCCAGAAAGTTGATAGCTCAAGAAAAGAGGATTCAAACTAGTCCTAAGCGCAATTAAATCTCCACCCAAAGCAATACCATCGAATGGTATAACAGCAGAGTTTGATATATCTAAAGGAGTTTCGCCTGAAAGTGGCAAAATAACATCATCTTTTTTTGCCAATATTAAATTGGTTCTATATTTAATTCTTGAGAAAATAAATTCAATTTTATTCAAATATCTTGTATATAATTCCCCATATAAAATGCAAGGAATAGTACCATCGCTGTCAATATCTTCTTTAGATAAATACCCTCCTTTATAGTATTTGGATATCGCATTTAATTTATCTTTTTGCCAACTACTATCAAAGTTCCTAAATCTTAATTTCGGGACCTTAAAGTCTTTAGAAAAGGATTATTAGATAAACATATTAACCAATAAATATTTCTTAATTTTGATAAGCTTTTGTAGAAGATTTTTTAAATTAGAAATATGGTGTTGTAAAATTTTAATTGTTTGTTGGTTTTCTAATGTGGGCAATTTTATTTTTATTCTGAGAAAAGAGTCAATGTCGAGATTTCGTCTAACAACTGAAGCACCTTGTTTCGAACAAAGTTTATATTGATAAAGCATATATGGAGATTTCATGTATTCAATAAAATAATATGGGTCAATTAAATCGCGCTTTAATGAATAAACCTTATATGAAGGGGATACGGCTCCTATTTCAAATTTATCATTTAAATTTATATTACCAAGCCATAAATTTTGTGGACTAAAAACTACTTGATTCTTCTTAACAATTTTATATCCTGCATTATTATTACTGGCTACTTGGTGATTAAAATAATCATTTTGCAGGAAGATTCCTTCACTTGTCGATGATAATATTGGATATTCATTTGAAGTTTTTGTTCTTACATTTTCTTCACAAATAATATCTCTTAGAACAAACGTTTTGCCTTGTTTACTTATTGTTCTAAGAATACCTTCTTTATACTTTTTAAGGGTTTGAATTTTTAAAAATAATAATGATATTTTTTTGTCAAGAAGAGATAAAAAGCTGCTTATAAATTTTTGCCTATCAAGACTTTTTGCAATTATAATACATTTACCAATTTCGTTCTTGTTTATTTTTGTTGGAAAGGCATTATGAATAGTTCTTTTATATAATTCTCTCTTAAAGAATGGAGATTGTATATAGTAAAAAAGATATTTGACATTTATTTCTTTTGAAATAATTCTGATTAATGCTAAAGAAACATAAAAAGCAAGTTCATTATTAGTGGTTACTATTGCAGGAGTACCAATGTCCCCAATTCTAGTCATTAATATGTCATCTTTCCTTGGCTTGATTGGATAATATTTTTCAAAATCTGCCTTGCTAATAAATTTATCTGTTTCTTTTAAATTTTGAATATTTTCGACACTAACAAAGGGCACGCCATCATGAATATAATGTGGTGTTTGATGAGTTCCATCATAAATTTCACAAATTTTATTTAATAGTATTTTTTGTTCCTTAAAGTCTTTATTTAAGGATTAAATTATCAAGTGATTTGATGGCTTTCCTTTTTGTACTGTATTCGCTATGAACATATATAGAAATTGTTATGTTTGTTGAAGAATGTCCAAGCAATTCAGATATAGTCTTGATATCAATTTTATTTTCGATAAGTCTTGTAGCAAAAGTATGTCTTAAAGCATGAAAAGTAGTAGTTTTTATTTTTAATTTTTTTAAAAGAGTTTTATAAATTTTGCGATAATTTCTTGGCTCTTTTGGCTTAAAAGAGTTTGTAAGAAAATATGTTTCACGATTTGAAGGTCTAATTGATAATAAAAAGTCATAGAGAAAATTGCTAATTGGAATTATTCGTGAACCAGAAGAAGTTTTAGTTTTTCCTATTTGTATTTCTGATTTCTTATTCTTTATACAAATTCTTTGAAGAGTTTTATTCACGTTAATCTGTCTCTTTTTAAGATCGATATCATTCCGTTTTAAGGCACATATTTCCCCAATTCTCATGCCAGTAAGCAAGGCTAAAACTACTCCACAATACTTATTTTTTTTACCATTTGAAATGTAGTTAATAACTTGCTTTTCTTCAATTCTAGTAAGAGTTTCTATTTTTTTCTTTTTTTCAAGTGATGGTATATCTAAATCTATGAATGGCATTGTAAATTCGTTAAACTTCGTCTCTCTTTTTAAAGAAAGCTTAATTAAAAGTATAGACTCTTTTATTACAATTGGAGAAACCTTTTTTTTAATTAAAATATCAACGTAATCTTGAAGCATTCGATTAGACAACTCTATTGCATAAATATTAAAAAAATATTTCTGAATGTGATTTAAATATAAATTAGAATACCTTGCAATAGTAGATGGTTTTAAAAGTGGTTCTTTAACTTGAATGTAGTTTAATATAATTTCATTTAGTAACCTTTGCATTAATTTTTCCTCCTTTTGGTTGACTAAAAATAGGAGGTAAAATATGCTAAAGTCCAAAAAATTATGCTTAAAAGTTTTTATCTCTTTTCAAACAATATTTCTTGTATGTTTAATTTTAATACATATTTAAGTGAAGTTTCTCTTTTTATTTTTAAAAGTGTATTTTTATTTCCTAATGGCAAAAAATTATTAGAAAAAGATATTGATTAATCCAAAATTTATATAATTAAAATTGCCGTCATATTTTTTATAACTTAATTAAAAATTAAAAAAATATTTGGGATTAAGATGGTTTTAAAAATTTTTAAACGAATATCTGATAATAAATTCAATAATAAAATGTTTTTAATGTTATTATAAAATAATGGTTTTATTTGTTAGCGGAAGAACAGATATTTTAAGTTATTATTCTAAATGGTTTATTAATCGTATTAAAGAAGGATATGTTGATACAAGAAATCCATATAATCCTTTACTTGTATCTAGAATATATTTTAAAGATGTTGATATTATTGTGTTTTGTAGTAAAAATCCACATCCATTTTTAAAATATTTAGATGATATAGATAAATTACTTCCTGATGTTCCTTTAATATTTCATATTACTTTAACTCCATATAAAGAAGATATTGAACCTTTAATTGGAAAAATAAAAGAAGGAGTAATAGAAGATATTAAATATTTAAGTAATCGTTATGGTAAAGATAAAATCTTTATTAGATATGATCCAATATTAAAAAATAATAAATATAATATTAATTATCATCTTAAAGCTTTTAATAAAGTTACATCTTTATTAAAAGGTTATTCATCAAACATAGTTATATCTTTTATTGATAAATATAAAAATGTTTTAAATAATATGAAATATTTAAAACTAATAGAATTTAATGATGATGAATTAAATTTACTAGCTAAAAGTTTTAGTGAAATTGCTAAAGATAATGAATTTAATATATTTACTTGTGGAGAAAAATATAAGTTTATTGAATATGGATTTATTAATGGGGCATGTTTATCAAAAAGTTATGCTTTAAGTTTAATGAATTCTTTAAATAAAGAAGTAAAATTTAAAAAACAAACTAATCGTAAAAATAATTATTGTCAATGTGTCGAAATGGTTGATATAGGAGCATATAATACTTGTTTATCTAAATGTAAATATTGTTATGCTAATTTTGATGAAAATAGTGTTAATTTAAATATAAAATTACACGATGAAAATTCTTCTTTATTAATTGGAACACTTAATAAAGAAGATCAAATTAAAGTTAGAAAGAAATAATTTAATTAAATTAATTTTCATCAAAAGAAATTAATTCTCCTAAAGCTGAACCAATATAATTATTATTTAATAAATATTCTTTGATATTTTTTTCTAAAGATGTATTTGTTGGTAAATCATTTAAATTTTCATATTTTCTTTTATATACCCAAATAAAAAAACTATCATCAAACTTATTAAAAGAAATAAGTTTAAAACATTTTTTAAATTTTAATATATTTGAATCTTTATTTAATAAATTATCTAAAGTTGGTGATAATAACCATGAATTCATATAATATTTATATTCTTTACTAGCATATTTAGGAAACAACTTTTTAAATTCTAATAAGGAATTTCTGGCATTGTCTAAAGTTAAAATAGTTTTAGAAGGAACATGAAGACTAATAATTTTATTTTCTTCATCAATTTCATATTCAAGAATTCCTACTTTAAAAAGTAACATTGCTAATTGACGATATGTCCAAAAAGCTCGATCAAATCCATATTTAGAAAAACTTTCTTTATATTCATTAACAAAGCGAGTAAAACATGACATTGTTTCAAAATAAATTTGATCTTTAATATGTTCTTTTTGATAATTTTGATATGTTAGTAAAGCAGCTAACAAATGAGTTTTTAATATTTTAAAACCTAAATTATCATCTTTTAAATTTAATAACAATTCTTCATTAGCCTTAAATGCTTTATCTTTATTAACTAAAAGTTTATATTGTTCGTTATTAATATTTATTTTATTTAAAATATTAATAACTTCTTTTGGCATATTAATTTTAACTAGCAATGTTTTTAAATCCATAATTTACTTATATTATTAAACTAGTTGAATATTAAATCTAATAAATTACATAAATAATTAATTTAAGTAAATAAGATACTAATTCTTGCTATAAATTTAAAAAATAAAATTATAAATTTATTTATATTTTATTATTTAACATAACATCATTTAGGTTTTTTATTTCTTTAAAGGATTTACCTTTAATGATATAAATATAAATTCCTACCATTAAAATTAAAAAAGCAAATATCCAAGCTAAAGAATCAGAAAAGCAAACTGCAACATAAGCCTTATCACTATAAATGTTTGCACTATCAACAATTGAAGGCATAAATTCTGCAATTACAATTCTTGCTACTAATTCAAAAATTCCAGCTAAAAATGGATATAATGATTTCCCTAATCCTTGAAGATAATTTCTTCCAATAAATAACAATCCAAGCGCAAAATATAATGAGGAATCTATTATCATATAAGTTGAAGCATAAAATTTAACTCGGTCATTATTATTTTCATCACTTAAAAATAAACTTGTATAAGCTCCATTAATTGAACAAGTAACACCAATAACTACTAAAATAATATAAATTATAAACATTAAGATAATTGCTTGCTTTAATCCTAATTTAAGTCTTTTAACATCTTTTGCTCCATAATTTTGTCCTGAATAAGATAAACAAGCAGTCCCAAGTGCACTTAATGGACACATTAAAAAATCATTAAATTTTACAGCGGCTCCATAAGCTAATTTACAATCAAAAATTTCTCTTCCGCTTATTAATGAATTACCAACATCAAATTTGACCATAGCTTTCTCTAAAGTTATTAAACCAATAGCTAAAATAGAAAATTGAAACGCAAGTGGAAGTCCTAACTTTAAATGATCATATATGAATTTAAAAGACATTTTAAAATCTTGAAATTTTATTCTAAAAAATGGATATTTTATTAAAGAATAAATTAAACAAGCTATAAAAGCTACAAATTGAGAAAAGATTGTAGCTAAAGCTGCCCCAGCAACACCCCATTTAAAATATAAAATACATACAAAATCTAATATTATATTTAAGATTGTTGAACCAATTAAGAAAAGCAAGGGGGTTAAAGAATCTCCGATACTTCTTAAAACACTAACCATTAAATTGTAAAAAACTTGAGTAAATAAACCAATATAAATAATAAATAAATAAGTCTTTGCATATTGATAATCTGCATCAGTAGGTTTTAAATCAATATAAGATAGTAAAGAAGGAATTAATAAAATTGCTATAATAGTTAAAATTATTGAAATAATTAATGATAAAAGAAGTTGCGTAGCAAATGATTTTCTTATACCTTCTTCATTTTTTTCTCCAGCAAAATTACTTGTAATGACACTAAAACCACTCGAACAACCAAAAGCAAATTGTAAAACAATAAAAATTAAGGAGTAAACAACATTAACTCCGCTAACTTCTGGCGCACTTAAATATTTACCAACAATTGCTGCATCACTAATTGTATAAACTTGTTGAAAAACATACGATATTAAAATTGGCAACATGAAAATAAGAATTTGTTTATATGGTTTTCCTGTTGTTAAATCTACGGGTTTAAATAAATTTTTTAATGAATTACTTAAATTTAATTTCATAATTACTTACTTCCGCACAATATTATATTTATTTGTTTTAAGATGTAAATATTTTTAGTTTAAAACAAAAAATGATACCGGTTACATTCATTCAAGCATAGTAAGTTTAATAAAGATTATTTTAATAGAGTTATAGTCATATTTTTTACTTTTAAGAAACATAAAAAGTAAAATAGACACTTTTTTATAATTTGTTGATTTTTTATAATTGAATTTTAAATACGTAAAATACAAGATGATTTATTTAATTTATTAAATTTTTTATAAAAAAATAACGAATTTGTATATACTTGTTAACTTTTTATATAAAAAAATGATTTTTTTACAATTTTTATTTGCAATTATATTTATTTTAAGACAGTAATCAATATTATCCTATATATTTACAATTTTTTAGTACCGCAATATAATTTTTTTGTGTTATTTTTGGAGGTTGTTATGAAAAAGAGATTTATAAAGTCTTTACTTGTATTCTCTATTTTTGCAGTTTTACCAATAACTACTCTAGTATCATGTAATAATCAACAAGTTACTACTCCTGAAAGTTATTCTATTTCTGCAAATAATGTCGATGGTGTTGAAATTAAACTTAGTAAAACTTCAGCTACTGAAGGCGAAAAAGTTACTTTCACTATAGAAGTTACAAACGAAGAAAAAGTTTTAAACGAAGTAAGTGTAACAGGCGATGATAAAAGCGTTGAAGTTTCAAAAAATGGAGATACATATTCATTTTTAATGCCTAATTACAATGTTACTATTAATGTAACTTTAAAGGATAAAGTCTTCGAGCCACATAATATTAGATCGAATGAAGTCGAAGATTGGTCATTAACTTATTTAGTAAATAATCAAGAAGTTACTACTGCAACTCGTAATGATCTTGTTACTGTTGAGGTTACGACAACAAGTACAACTACTAGATTCGTAAGTTTAACTAGTGAAGATGTAACTTTAACTAAAGTTGATGGTGATGATTTAATATTTACATTTATTATGTTAGATGAGGAAGTATATCTTAATTTAGCAGTCGAAAATATTCCTTCTCATAATTTATCAATTGATATTGATGAAGGTGCTACTGGAACTTTCCTTGTCGAAGGAAGTCCTGCAACTAGTGCTTTAGAAGATCAAGAAGTTACTTTTGAATTAACTATTAAAAATGGTTATTTATTTAAATCCATTTCTTGGGAAGGAATTACTTTAGAAGATACTTATCAAGGAACTTATACATTTGCAATGCCAAAAAACGATGTAAAAGTTAAAGTTGTTACTGAAAAGATTCCTTCATATGCTATAAACTATTCTGCAGTTGATGGAGCTAATGTTTCTTTTGAAGTCGCTGGTAGTGAAGTAACTACTGCTAAAGAAGGAGATGTTGTTACAGTTGCAGTTGAAGTTTTAGAAGGATATTTATTTAAAAATTTAAGCGTCGCTAGTTCAGCTGCGAAGTTGCTTTAACTACTGTTGAAGAAGGAGCAACTTATACATTTGTAATGCCTGCAGAATCAGTAACTGTCACTTTAGAAGTTGAACTTGCTAAAAAGGATTATGCTATATCTTCTATCGAATTTACTGATAAAGACTTTACTGTTGTAACTAAAGATTTTTCAGTCGGTAGTAAATTTATTGAAGGAAGCGAAGTTACTTTACAAGTTCAAGGCTCTTTAAGTCGTAATTTTGATTCGTTAGGATTATATGTTAACGATAAAGTTTATTTCTTTACAGAAGATGAAGGTTATTCAGAAACTTTCACAGTTAAATTTATAATGCCTAATACAGATGCTAACTTAGTTGTTTCACCTATGAATAATCCTGTTGAGGAAGGTGGATTTAAATATGTAGTTGAAGGTGATACAACTTTATTTGATGTTTATGGATTTGATTTTAGTAAGAATTATGTTTTAGATGTTAGTTCTTATAGTAATACATATTTTTATCTAATTTCTAAAGCAGGTGTTGTCGTCCATAGCGTTAAACTTTATATTGACGATAATAATTATAATTCTTTTAATGCTAGTGAAAACTATAGTGAAAAGGGACTTTACTCATTCTATCCAGATGATAGAGATGGAGAACCTACTGAAAAAGTTAGAATCGTAGTTGATGCTGAATATGTTGGCATTAATACAGTTACGATAGTTAACCCAGAAAATCTTGAAATTAGCGGATTACAAGAAAGCTATACTCCTGGAGATGATGTTAGTTTTGAAGTAGTTGCTAAAGAAGGATATTTCATTAATGGAGTTAGTGCTACAACCGAAGATAATTCATATCTTTATGTAAGTTATAGTTCCTATACTGATACTGTTTCATTTACAATGCCAAAAACAAATGTAAGTTTAACTTTTGATATTGCTCAAGCAAAAACTATTAATGTTACACCAAACGAAAATATTGCCGACTATTATTTTACTCGTCAATATAGTAGTACTCACGTTACAAGTGTAAATCCTGGAGAAACTATTCAAGTATACGCAACTCCAGTAGATGGTTATGAAATTACAAATATTTATTACCAAACAGGAAAAACTTGTAGTAAAAATACTTGGGGTGGATATTGGACATTTAAATATCCTGAAGAAGGAGAAATTAATATTGTTTTTGAAACTGCTACTAAAAAAACAGTCTCTTATACAAGTAGTGAAGCTTACAATTTAATATTAGATGAAACAAGCTATTTACCTGGTGAAACTGTAGACTTTAGTGTTACACCAAATCTTGGCTATACTATAACAAATGTTACAACTGATAATGAAGAAGCTAATAGTTCTTTAAAGGAAAGTTCATATAGTAAAGGAGATTACAGTTTTGTAATGCCAGATGCAAATATTAATATTGTTGTTGAATATAAAGAAGTTGAAACACATACTTTAACATTTACAATTCCAGAACAAATTAAAAGTTTCAAAATTACTGATAGTTATGGAAATACAATTAGTAGCGGGGATAAGGTAAATACTGGTGAAACACTTACTATTTCATTTACCTCAATTGAAACTGGATTTAATCTTGATTCTTTAACTTTATCAGATGGAACAAGTTTAACTAAAGTAAGTGATACTAAATATACATTTATTATGCCTAATAGTGATGTTACATTAACTGCTGTTACTTCTGAACAAGCTAAACATGCCTTTAGTTTAGAAGAAGGAACTGATCCAAGAGTTTCTGTAGTTGTTAGAGAGCAAGGTGTCAGTTATGGTAATGGATTTGAAATGGGTTATGAAGGAATGGATTTAACTGCAACATTTACATTAGATGATTCAACTGATGATTATTATATTGATGCAAGTTCAATTAAAATTACTACTGTTAGTGGACAAGATGTTAAAATTACTAACTACCCAGCTAGCGGAGATACAACTAAAGTCAATTTTACAATGCCAACTGAAGATATAATCTTCCATGTTGAAGTAAAAGCATATGAGAAATATCCTTTAACAGTTATTGATCCAAATGGTTATTTAACAATTACTGAAGGTTATTCAGGACCAGAAATTACTGATTTTAGTGGTTTTAAAGAAGGCGTTTCTTTAAAAGCAACTATTAAAGGTGAAGACTTAGATTTTAAGAGTTATAAATATGAACTTTACGTCTATAAAACTAATATTGGGAAAGAAGAAGGAATGATTAAGGATTTCCCTAAAAAATTTAGTTATTCAGGTGATTATTGGACATTTACAACTATAAATGAACCATTAACAGTTGAATTAGTCATTACACCAATTGTATGAGGAATATATGAAAAATAAAGGAATATTAGTATTAAGTTGTTGTTTACTACTTGGAGGTGTTTTATCTCTAAGTAGTTGTAATAATAACAATAATACCATAACAGTCGACAAAAATGTCGAATCGATTAGTACTTCAGTTAGTAATATAAGTTTAGTGGAAGAAGAAACTACTAATTTTAGTTTAATTTTTTCACCTGCTGATGCTGCAAACAAAGAAGTAGTCTTATCATATGATGAAACTATAATTAAAGTAGAAACATCTAATGAAAATAGCTATAAAGTCACTGCTTTAAAAGAAGGAAATACTGAAATTACAATCACTTTAAAAAGTGATTCAACTATTAAAACAAGTATTGCTGTAGTTGTTACAAAAAAAGAAACAGTTGTTTTGCCAACATCTATTTCAACTCAATTTTCTAGAAAAATACTTGGAATTAACGAGGAAATTCAATTAAATGTTGAGTTTTATCCTCTTAATACAACTGCTAAACAATTAAGATATATTAGTAGTAATCCTAGTGCTATTTCAATATCAAGTAGCGGTCTTGTTAAAGGTGTTGCAAAGGGCGAAGCAGTAATTACAATTAGTTCAATAGATGCTCCTGATATTGTTCCAATTACCTTATCTTTAAGTTGTACTGATGATGTTAATTTAGTTGCTAATGATAAAATAAGTGCTTCATTAGATTCAGCAATTGAAAATGAACAAAATGATATTATTAGTGGAAAAATTAACATTACTCGTAAAAGTAGAAATTCTTCAACTGAGAGTAAATTTACTAATGATTATCAAAGTTATCAAGGTGCTATTTATAATAACATTGTTGATTTTGCTTCAAGTGATTATCTTCTTTACTATGGATTTATGGATTCACAAGTTTATGAAGTTAAAATGGAAGATAATGAATATACTGAACAAACAAAATATAATGTTAGCGAAGATGGATATTTTAGTGGAGATATAACTCAAAAAGAAGCTGATACAATGATTAATCTTCCTGCAATGTTACCTTATTCATATTCTTCTTCATATGTTTATGGTGTTGGTAATTTTGTAAAAGAATATCTTCTAGATAGTATTTTTATGAGTACAACAAATATTGCAAGTACTGTTATAAATACTAATGAAAATACTTATACATTTGATTTAACTAAAGTTGGGTATGATTACGTAGAAATATATTCATTACAACTTGTATTTGAAAATGATAATTTTGCTTCAGTTTCATATAAATATGATGAATATTATGATGAATATTACGATGTAGAAAATGGTGTTTTATTAGAAGGAGCTACTTCAATAAGTTATGATCGAATTAATATTACTTTAACAAGTGGAGAAAAAGTTAAAGAAAATGATCCTCTAATTGAACCAATGGATTTCTATTACCAAGATTTTGATATTGCCTTTAGAACAACAAGTGAGGAAATTGGTACTAATAGAACAACCTTTAACGTTAATGATAATATTACTTTTGATGTTTTAAGTGCTTTACCTGACACTGCTAGTTCAATTTTTGATCGAATTGAAATTGTTAGCGTAAGTAATCCAGAAGTAATCGAAATAAGTGCCAATAAGCTTGCAATGTTTGCACATAAAAGCGGAAGTTGTGATGTTACCATTGCAAGTAAATATACAACTAAAACATATACTTTAAATGTAGTTGTTCCAGAATTAGAAAGTTTAAGTTTTAGTAGCGGTTTAACTGATACATTAGCTTCTAATGAATACGTAACATTCCTAGTTGAATTAAATCCAAGCGGAGCATTAGATGATATTGTTGTTGAAATTGAAAGTGGAAGTGAATATGCAACACTTGGTATGACTGATTATGGATACTATTATTTATCTGGTAATCCAGAAATGACTGATAAGGAAGGTATTGTTGTATTAAAAGCATATAGTGAAAGTCGTCCTCAAATAAGTGTTACTAAAGAGATTAAAGTAATTAAAGTAAAAACTGCTAGCGAAATAAGAGATATTTTACTTAGTAAGACTTATGTTGCAACTTTAAGTGATTTTTATAATTCACAAGCCAGTTTAAAATTTAATGATGATAATAGTGGAGTTTTCACTCTTTTAAATCAACATGGTTCTTTATTTGATGAAGCGCATTTTACTTGGGTTGTAAGTGCAACTGGAAATATATCTATGGCTGATATTACTTATACAAACGGATATATATCTGAGTTTAGTGTTGCATTTAATGACCCAGAATATCAAAAATTAGAAGGTTCATTTGTTGATGAAGTAGAAAGCGATGATGAATATGGATCTACAATTTATTTTGAATTTATGTGAGGTAATTATGAAAAATAGAACATTGTTATTAACTTTGAGCTTAATTTCTTCTTTAGGACTTTTTAGTTGCAATAATAATCAAGAAACTGAACAAGGTGGAGATGGAGATGGTGGCGGTATTACACCAGTTTTAACTGAAGAAGATAAATTATTTAAAGCGTTAACTACTTTAAAAAATAATCCTGATTATACCTTAGATATTAGTGACTCAACAACTCACTTTGTACAATATTTTAATGCAAATTGTTGGACATATGATTTTGATGATAGCTATAAATATGTTTCTTATATTGAAGATGAAACAGGTATATTTCAAGTTTCTATTTCAAAAAATGATAGCTCTTATAAGTTAGATTATTATGAAGTTAATGAATACGGGGAAAATATAAAGAATTTATATGAAAATGTCACATATTCATTTAGTGATTTGACTTTAAATAAAAATGATTATAGTTTTGATGAAAATACTAATCGATTATATGTAAAAGATGTAACTAGCGAAGAAGGATTAGTCTTATTTTGTTTACTAGGATATGACCCATCTTCTTCATATGGTGATTCAATTAATGATGTCGAATCAATGTATTTTGAATTTAATAATGATATTTTAAATTTTAATGTTATTTTTGATAGTGAGACTAGTTCTTATGGAACTGCTAATTGTATTATTTCTAATATTGGTGATACAACTCAGCCTACATCTGTTAAAGCACTTCTTGATGCAAATATTAAGGGCTATGAACGTGTTCAAAGTGATGATGTTTTATTTGAATATCTTGCTAATTTAAAAAATTTAAGAAATTTTACTAGCGAAGTTAGAAGTGATTATAAAAATTCTTATAGTAACTATACGCTTGTTAGTTATTATATGAAAAATGCTTATTATAGTGTAAGTAGCCGTCCTAGTGAAGGTGATTTAGGTTATTATCAAGATGAAAATGGTATTGTTACTTTACTAGTGGATGGTGTTACAGGTAAAACAATTATTGGTGAAAATTATCTTGAAGATCAATATGGAAATCCTTTAAAAGATTTATATGAAGATGCTGTATATAGTTTTGCATCTACGACATGGAATTATACTTTTAAAGCAAGAGTTAAAGATAATTCAACATATGTTATTGATGATAATGATTATATTGGAGAAGTAGCTAATATGACCGACGCTTATACATTAAGATTATCTTTTACTAATGTTGAATTAAACTATGATGCAGTTAATAATGAATATAATTTCAAGTTTAATATGATTGATGATGAAACAATATACATGAGAATATATAATATTAACAAAACTGTAATTGGTGACTTATCACTTGAATAGTTCAAATTAATTATTTTTTTATAAATTATATAAACACAAAAATAAATTTATGAGTTGCGATACTTTAATGGGGTAACATTTAAATATTTTTTAAAAACCCTATTAAAATGTGATTGGGAAGAAAATCCTAAGTATGTACTTATAACTGGAATTGGCTTGTTAGTGTATTTAAGCAAATTTTTAGATTCATTAATTTTAAATTTTAAAATATATTCACTTAAGGTCATTCCAGTTTCTTTTTTTATTTTAGAAAATAGTGAACTTTTACTAATGTATAATGAAGAGCATATGTTTTCAGATTTAATAGCATCAGATAGGTGATTAATTATATATTTATTTAAGTTAATTAAAAAAGGAGAATATGTATCATTACCTTTAATTTTTGCTACATGCTCAGTATAATCGATTAACATTTGCATTTGTAAACTAACAATGTCATCAATATTATGCATTAATTCCATTTTTTGAATATATAAATCACTTAAAGACAAAGCTTCTTTAATATCCATATTTCCCTTTATGGCCGCACGACTAAAAATAGTCGTAGCAGCAATAAAAGTATCTTTAACTTGGCGCAACATATCAAAAGAAAGTAAGCCTGATCGAGTTGACGGGGCGTTTTTAATCCATTGTTTTAATTTATCAATTTCTCCATTTTGCACCATTTTATATAAATCTTGTTCAATTGCATAAGCTGTGTTTTCAAAATTATCATTAAAATTATCTAATTGATTTGAAGAGACTTCTTTTTGAATTAATTTATTTATTTCTTTATCATGATCAAGATTAATTAATATATCTGATATAGTTTTCTTTTCTTTATTTAATATAAAATTAAACATAGATAATGACTGCAATACAGTTTCTAAAGGCATAGAAATTATGGAATTCATTGAATATATAAAATTTGAAAATTGATCTTTTGGAATTTCTAAATCTAGAGCTACTTTTGAAATTATGTCTAAAGTAGGTTTTACTGGCCTAAAAGGACCAACTACAATTTTATATTTATGAGAATTTAAATAAGCATAATAAAAGAAATCCTTTGTAGTAAAATAGCCAACATTATCTTTTAAAGGTAATATTGTTTTTTCATACAATTTAAAAGGATCAACAGGAAACTTAGCAAAAGATACAAAAGAAATTAAATTATTATTTTGATAAAGTCTAGTTGGAATACCACATAAATTTGCTAAATTTGATACTAAATATTTTAAATCTTCTTGTAACATATTTTTGGAATATATTACAATTTTATGGACTATAATGCAAGATAAAGCGCTTACATTACCATATAATATAGTTGAATAATAAATTATAGGAGAAAACTTATGGAAAAGTGGATGCTTGGTAACCGAGTCTTTAATTCTAAAGTTAAAAGTAAAAATGTTTCTAACAAAGAAAAACGGCTTGGATATTTAGTTGGTCCAATTGGAGCATTGCTTCTTAATGCAGTTTTAGGGACATATTTAAACGTTTATTATACTGATGTTTTAAAATTAACAACAGTATGGGGTGGTTTATTTTTAACAATTTTTCCATTAGTATCTAAAATAATTGATGCAGCAACTAATGTTTTAATGGGATATATTATTGATCGAACTAAAACTAAACAAGGAAAAGCTCGTCCATGGTTATTAGTTAGCGCTCCATTTTTAACCATAACAGGAATTTTATTATTTGTTGTACCTAGTGGAAATATTACTTTACAAGTTATATGGGTTATTTTTTCTTATAACTTATTTTATTCTTTTGCTTTTACTATTTATACAATGGCACATAGTTTAATGGTTCCATTATCAACTAGAAATACAATTCAAAGAGGTGGATTATCTGTTTTTAATCAAGTTTCTACTATTATGATTTCTGGAATAGTTGTCGCACTTGTTTTTCCAATGGCAATTATGCCTATTGTAGGAGTCGATAAAACTTCTTGGATTATTTTAATGGGAATTATTTCTGGATTAGCTTTACCATTAACTTTGATTGAATATTATTTTACAAAAGAAAGAATTACTGAAGAAAAAAGTGGTGAAGAGGAAAAGAAAGTACCATTTTTATTACAATTAAAAGCAATTTTTACTGATAAATGTGTCGTTCTTCTTATAATTTATTTTTTAATTTATACAATTGGAACTACTTTTAAAAACATTGCTTTAGTTTATTATTGTAACTATGTATTAGGAACATATAATGATGGAATTACACAAACTTTAGTATCGGTATTAGGTGGAATTCCAATGGGAATTGGTATTTTTGCTGTTTGGCCACTAGCTAAAAAGTTTGGTAAGAAAAATGTTACAATGATTGGATTTTTAATTTATGCAGTTGGAAGTGCAATTTGTTGGATGCAACCAAATAATTTAATTTTAGTTTTAATTGGTCAATTTATAAAAAATATTGGTGGATTACCTTGTGCATATGTTTTTATGGCTTTATTTGCTGATGCTCTAGATGGAATTGAATGGAGAACAGGTTTTAGAGCTGATGGAATGACCATGTCAATTTATAGCATCATTACAGTTGCAGTAGTTGGAATTTGTACAGGATTATTTAACTTATTCTTAGCTAATTATGGTTATGTTGCTCCAATTACAGTCGGAGAATTACAAGGTGGAGCTGATATAACTAATTTAATAACGCAATTAAATCCTGATCAAATTAGTGATTTGATTGCAAATAATAAATTAGATGCTTCAATAGCCTTTGTACAAAATTCAGGTGTGAATAATTTCATCACTTTTGCTTTTGTTGGCTTAGAAGTAATTACTGGTTTAGCATGTGCGGGTATTTTATTCTTTGTAAATATTGAAAAAACAATTAATAAAAAACATGAAGTACTTGTTGAAAGAGAAAAAGCTCAATATGCTAAAGAAGGTAAAAAATGGTTACCAGCTGATGAAAGAAATGCTCTTGAAATTCAAAAACAAGAACAAGAAGCCGAAGAATATTTTAAACAAGAATTAAAGGAAAAATGCATTAAAAAACATCTTGATTTTGATAAAGAATATCAAATTCATCTAGATAAAATTAAATTAGCAAAAGAAAAACAAGAAGAAAAACAAAAAGTTCAAGCTGAAAAAGCTAAGCTTAAAAAAGAAAAATACGAAAGTAAATTAACTCCTAAAAAGCGTGAAAAAATTGCTAAAAAAGAAAAGAAAATGAATGAAAGTATAGAGAAAATCTGGAAAGTAGAAAAACTTAAAGGTGAAAAAGATTATGAATATTACCAAGGAGAACTTCTTAAATATGAAAATAAATAATATTTTATGTGAATATTTAGAAAATCCTTTAGGAATTGGGATAAGAAATCCTCGAATAACTTGGAATCTTGAGGGGCTAATCAAACAAACCGCTTATGAAGTAGTTTATAAAATAAACGGTGAAGAACATTCTTCTGGTATTATAAAAAGCGACTCAATGAATTATACTTTTAAAGATATTTTTAAAAGTAGGGATTATATTACTTATCAAATTAGAGTAGCTAATGAAGAAGGAGTTTGGAGTGAATTATCTTTAGTTAACTACTTTGAATTTGGATTATTAAATAAAGAAGATTGGAAAGCTAAATGGATAAAAGGGGATTATCATCCAAAGAAAAATAAACGTTATCCAGTTGACTATTTTAAAAAAACTTTCGAATTAAAAGATATTAAAAAAGCTCGACTTTATATTTCTGCTTGTGGATTATATGAAGTTCATATTAATAATAAAAGAGTAGGAGATGCTATTTTAACTCCAGGTTCAACAGATTATCATAAACGAATTCAATATCAAACTTATGATATTACCAACCTTTTAATTAAAGGACAAAATGAAGTTGTTGTTTTACTTGCTGATGGTTGGTATCGTGGATCAATTGGAGCTAAAGGTTTTACAAATGTCTTTGGAAAAGAGACAAAATTTATTTCGCAAATCGAAGTTTTTGATACAAAAAACGTCTTAAAGTCCATTATTTCTGATGAAACTTGGAATTACTCAAGTGATGGACCTTTAAGATTTGCAGACTTAAAAGATGGTGAAATTGTTGATAATAATTTAATACCTTCTTTTAATAAAAAGGCTAAAGTAGTTAAATTTAACGCAAATTTAAAAGAATCAAATAATGAAATTGTAAAAGAAAATGAAGTATCAACTCCAATAAATTCTTTTAAAAGTAAATCAAATAAAACTATATTTGAATTTAAAAATAATGTTGCAGGTTATATCTATTTTAAGTGTTTAGCTAATAAAAACGATACTGTAGATATTGTTTTAGGAGAAATACTTGATGAAAATAATGAAGTAAGTTTAAACAATGTTCAATGTATTCGCAAAAATAAAAAGACTCCACTCCAAGAAATTCATTTAATTTGTAAAGAAGGATTAAATGAATACCATTCTAAATTCTTTTATGGAGGATTTAAATATGCTTCAGTTTCAACAAAAGCACAAATTAATCAAGACGATTTTAAACAAATTGCTTTATCTACTAAATTAATTGAAACTGCAAAATTTACTTGTTCTAATAATTTAATAAATATTTTTTATGAAAATACTTTAAGAAGTTTAAAAAGTAATTCAATTGATATTCCAACTGATTGCCCAACTCGTGAAAGAATGGGATGGACTGGAGATTCGCAAGTATTTTTTGAAACAGCTTCCTTTTTAACTAATTATGCTAGTTTTACAAGAAAACATCTTAATGATGTTTTTGATCGTCAAGACAAAAATGGTCGTTTACCTCAAATAGCTCCATATTCAGCAGAAGATTGGTATATGGATACAATGAATGGGTCAGTTGGTTGGGCTGATGTTGGAATTCTTACACCATATCGTTTTTATAAAAAATATAATGACAAGCGTATTTTAGAAGATAACTTTGAAAATATGGAAAAATACGCTAAATTTATGATTAAGCGTTGTGGAAGAGTTAAAGGAATTTATGCAGTATATGCTTCCCCATTACATTTATCAAAAGAAAATAGAAAATATCAAGTTAATAATGGTCAATCTTATGGTGAATGGGCAGAACCTAATGATGTAAAACCATTTAATTGGTTAGATTTTTGTCAACCTCATCCTGAAGAATCTATGGCTTACACAGTTTGGATGATGGAACTTATGGCAGAAATTTGTGATATTCTTAATAAAAAAGAAAATAAAAATTTGTATTTAGAATATGCAAATGGTGTTAAAAAAGCTTACCAAGAATTAGTTACAAAGCCTAAATTTAGTTTAGATACAAATCGTCAAGCTAAATTAGTGCGCCCATTATATTTAAATTTATTAAATTCATCTCAAGAAGAGTATGCTAAAAAAAGATTAATTGAAGCTTTAGATTTTTATAAATGGAGATTAGGAACAGGATTTTTATCAACTCCTTTTATATTAGATGTTTTAAGTAAGATTAATCCAGAATATGCTTATAAATTACTTGAAAATGAAGAAATGCCTGGATGGTTATTTATGGCAAAAAATAATACTGGAACAATTTGGGAAGGATGGGAAGGACCACGTTCTCAACAAGGTATTTCCTCGTTAAATCATTATTCAAAAGGTGCAATGGTTGAATGGCTATTTAAAGGAATGTGTGGTATAAATTTAAAAAGTGAGAATGAATTCGATATTAAACCTATTATTGGCGGAAATGTTAATTTTGCAAAAGCAGAATATAATTCAATTTATGGTTTAATTAAAGTTAGTTGGAAAAAGAATAATAATAAAGTAACATTTATAATCGATGTTCCAGCAAATACAAAAGCTAACTTTATTTATAAAGATAAAAAAACAACTTTATTAGCAGGAAATTATACTCTCACTGATTTATAATAAAATAAATTAATAATTGGTAAATTTTATGAAAAGTCTATTAAATGTCGAAGAAATTATTAAGCAATTATCTCTTAAAGAGAAAGCTATGTTATTAACTGGCTCATCTCCAATGAATAATTATGGAGTTAAAAGATTAAATATTCCAAGTTTAAATTTAAATGATGGACCAAATGGTATTAGAAGATTAAAAGAAGGCGGAGATTCTTTAAACGGATTAACTAATACTTTAAAATCAACTGTTTTTCCTTGTGGAGCAATGCTTGCTTCAAGTTGGAATAAAGATGTTTTTTATAAGATTGGTGAGGCTATTGCAAAAGAAGCATTATATTATGGTACAGAAGTTATTTTAGGTCCTAGTGTTAATATTAAAAGAAATCCTTTGTGCGGTAGAAATTTCGAATATTATAGCGAAGATCCTTTTATTGCTGGGAAACTTGCAGCAAGCTATGTTAACGGGATGCAACAATATCATGTTGGTGCATGTGTCAAGCATTTTGCTTGTAATAATAACGAACAATTTCGCTTCGTTGGAAATTCAATCGTTGATGAAAGAGCGTTAAGAGAAATTTATTTAAAACCTTATGAAATTATTATTAAAGAATCTTCTCCATTTGCTTTTATGACTTCATACAACATGGTTAATGGAGTATTTGCCTCAGAAAATCCTTATTTAATTAGAAAGTTTTTAAGAGAAGAAAATAATTATGATGGCTTAATTATGACTGATTGGGGCGGTACTCATAATCGAGTTGACTCCATTAATGCTGGTCTTGATTTAGAGATGCCTGGAGAATGTGCTTATAATATTAATCAAATTATTAACGCCGTTAAAAATAAAGAAATTAAAGAAGAAACTTTAAATAATAGCGTTAGAAGAATGTTAAATTTATATAACAAAACTTTACCTGAAGAAGAAGTTTCAAAAGATGTTTTTGATTTAAATTATCAAGTTGCTTTAGAAGCAGCTTTAGAAGGAGCGGTTTTATTAAAAAATGATGGATTATTACCTTTAAAACAATCTAAAAAATATCTTGTAATTGGAGAATTTTTTAAAAGTCCCCGTTATCAAGGAAGTGGTTCAAGTTTACTAAATCCAGTTAAATTTGTTTCACTTGAAGATGAATTTAATAAAAACCATATCGAATATAATTATGTTCAAGGTTATTATTCATATGAAGATGATAATAAAGATGAAATTAATTTATTAGGGAAATTAAATTTAGATGAATATGATGCAATTTTATTTTTTGGAGGACAATCAGATTTTATCGAAAGTGAAGGATTTGATCGTGAGACACTTTCTTTACCTAAATCTCAATTAAAATTAATTGATTATTTAGATAAATATTTAAGTAAAACAGTCTTTATCTTATTTGCAGGATCAGCAGTAGAATTGCCTTTTAAAAATAAAGTCAATTCAATATTAAATATGTTTATGGCTGGAGAAGCATTAGGAGAAGCAACGTTTGATTTGTTATTTGGAAAAGCAAATCCTTGTGGAAAATTAACTGAAACGTTTGTTAATTCTTATTTAGATGTTCCTTCTGCAAAAGATTATGATAAGTTTATTAATGATTATTATAAAGAATCTATATTTATTGGTTATCGTTATTTTGAAACTATAAATAAAGAAGTATCTTATCCTTTTGGATATGGATTATCTTATACAAAATATGAATATTCAAATTTAGAAGTTAAGTTAGATGTAAAAGAAATTGAAGTTTCTTTTGATATATCTAATGATGGTGAATATGATGGAAAAGAAATTTCTCAAGTTTATATTTCTAAAAAAGATTCAAAATATTATCGTCCTTTAAAAGAGTTAAAAGGTTTTGATAAAACTTTTATTAAAGCTCGTCAAAAAGAAAAAGTTTCTATTAAAATTAACTTAGATGACTTAAAAATATTTGATCCAATTTTAAGAGATTGGGTTTTAGAAGATGGTGAATATGAAATTTTAGTTGGTTCTAATTTAAAAGATATCCATTTATCAAATTTCGTTAAAATAAATGAAAAACCTACTCTTTTAAACGAAAACCTTGCAAAACTCAACTATTTTTATAGAATTGAAAATTTAAATCAACTTGATACAAAAGAATTTTGCACACTTTTTAACTTTGAATATAAAGTCATTGATCCATATCAAAAACCTTATACTATGGAAACTCCAATTTATGCTTTAAATAGTTTTATTGGAAAAATCTTTTATAAAGCAACAACTAATATAGGCGAAAAGAAAATAAAAGAAGCAATGAAAATTGAAGATCCTATAACAAGAAATCGTGAAATTAAAGGTGCTGTCTTCATTAAAAAACTTTTGCCTTTAAATTCTTTAAGAAGTTTAAGCTTTTCTTCAAGTGGTTCTTTAAAATATAATATCGCTTGTGGACTTTTAGAAATGTGTAATAACCATTATATAAAAGGTATTAAATTAATGGTTAAAAAAGATGAAATAAAAGAGTAAGTTTATTATTTAAAATTTGATTAGTTAATTAATATCTAACATACATATTTAAGGTAAAATAATTACAAACCCCAGTTAAAATTTTTAGTTTAGTTTAAGATTTAAAGGTTTTTAATAAAAAAGCACTTTTTACTAACTATTTATAATATTTTAATTAATGCTAAAATATTTATAAGGGTTTATGAAGAAGTTAGATAAAGGGTTAATCAAAAAAATAGTTTTAATATCGATATCATCAATTTATACAATATTTTTTATCATGGTATTAACAATGCCATTTGGTAGTAAAATAAGTAATTATGTTGGAAATATTATAAATAATGTTAGGGATAATGTTTCATTACCAATTTCACTAGATGATAATTATTTTGAATTTACTAATTTTAGAGAAAATATAACAATGGGGAAAAGTGAGGTTTTTCGTTATCAAATTAATAATTTAATAAAATACGATATGATTTATGAAGCAGATGAAAATTTAATTATTCATCAATATAGTAACTATTGGAAAATTGAAAGCATCTATCAAGAAGAATCATATCAAGCTAACTTAAAAATAACCTGTAAACAAGTTCCTTCATATTCAAAAGAATATACTTTTAATGTTATTAAACCTCAAGAAAATCAAATTAGTTTAAATACAAGTTTATTATCTAATTATCTTTATGATAATGAAACAACTAAATATACTTTTGGTTTAAATGTTGGTGTAAATGCTTTAATGGAAGTTAATTATAAAAAAGAAACATTAAATAAATCTTTTATCGAATTAGAATATGATAAAGATTATTTTAAGATTAATAGTTCATTAAATCTTATTACTCCAATTAAAGAAGGAGAAAATCTAACTATTAGTGCAAAATTATTTAACGGAGAAATTAAAACTTTTTTAATTGATATAATAGATTTCCATAAATTTAACCCTACCGATGTTAAATTTTTTACTCCTTCGAGTTTAAATTATCAAGAGATTACTTCTAATGAAATTGATTTACACGATGAAATCTTAATAGTTCCATATTTAGATGATGATCCATTAATTCTTCCTTATGTTAGTTTAACTTCATCGAAAAAATACAATAATGTTTTTAGTGATAAAATTTTAGAATTCCATGAAGTTGGAGAAACCACTATTGTTATTAACTATGATAATACGAGTTTTGAAAAGAAATTTATTGTTTCAAATAATAATGTAACGAAACGATTAACTAAAGAAGAATTTGATAATATTGACATCATTATTAAAGATGGAATTAATGATATTACTGACACTATTTACATGGGAAAATATATTACAATGGCAATTAGTAAAGATGTTAGTGATGGAATTTACTTTAAATATCAAGATGTAGAAAACTTAACGCAAAGTTATGTTGGAGATACTAACAGATACAAAATTCAATTTAGCTATCCTTATTATGGTGAAGTTACTTTAACAGTTAATTATCAAGATGATATTAATACTTTTACTAAAGAATTAACTTTTAAAGTTAGAGAAGCTCCACTTGATGTAATTAATAATCCATATTTAATTGCCGCTAAGTTTTGTGGACATTTCTGTGGTTTCTTCTTATCTGGATTATTAATAATGATTACTTTAATTCAATTTAAAAACTTAAAATTTAAATATAAAGTTATTATTTCAGTTTCATTAGCAGTTTTCCTCCCTACTTTAGTAGAAGTTATTCAAATGTTAGAACCAGGAAGGTTTGGAGGAATAAGTGAACTTTATGATGCTTTGTGTGGCTGTGCTGGATTCTTGGTGGCTAGTGCCTTAACTTATTTAGTCTATTATTTAATTAGAAGACACAAAGAAAAGCAAGCAATAAAAAACCAAACATTGAATTAATGTTTGGTTTTCTTTTTTAAATATTAATTATTTATCAGTATAGTTATCAAAGTAACCTTGAATTAATATAATAGGAGTACCTTTATCTCCTGATCCACTAGTTAAATCACATAAACTTCCTAATAAATCAGTTAATTGACGAGGAGTAGTCCCTTGAGAAGCCATATTACCAATTAAGTTTTTATCTTTAGTTTTAATTTTTTCTTTTATAGCTTCTTTTAATTCGTCACCTGCTAAATTTTTAAAATCATTATCTGCTAAATATTTAAGTTTTAATTCGTTAGGAGTTCCTTTTAAGTTTTTAGTATAGAAAGGTGAAACAACCGGGTCAGCTAATTCCCAAATCTTACCTTGAGGATCTTTAAAAGCTCCATCTCCATAAACCATAACTTCAACATGTTTATTAGTTAATTTAAGAATTCTTTCTTGAATAGCATCAACTAATTTTTGAGCATCACGAGGGAATAATTTAATTTTATCTTCAGTAGCTTTATTTGAGCCAAGAAGTCCATAAAGTTCATTATATCCACTATTATTAATAGGAGAAGCTAAGATTTCATCTAAACTAAATACTTTATTAGCGCCGCCTTCTTTAAATAACATACGTTTTGTTCTTTTACGTGTATGAATATCACAGTTAATTACATTTTTAGTATATTTAAGAATTTCTTTAGCTTGATTTGCAAAAATAATTTCACACTCTGCGCCAGCATCAGTAATTATTTTTGAATAATATTCAACATAATCAACGCCAGTAAATTCATGTTTAGTATAACCAAATAATTTACGATAAGTAGCTAAATCTAAAACATCACTATAAGGGTTTACATTTGCTTCATCAAGTTGATCAAGACTAATTAAATGATTACCTACCTCATCACTAGGATAATTGAGCATTAAATATATTTTTTTAGCTCCTAAAGCAATTCCTTTTAAAATAATTGCAAATCTATTACGTGATAAAATTGGAAAAATAACACCAACTTCATAATTAGGTCCAAACTTTAAGGTAAGATCATCTTTAATATCACTTACTTGTGCATAGTTTCCTTGACTTCTTGCAACAATTGATTCAGTTAAAGCAATTACATCCTTGTCGTGAAGTGAAATATTTTCATATTCACATGCTTCTAAAACTGAAGTAGTAGCAATTTCAACTAAGTCGTCTCCTTCACGGATAATTGGACATCTAATTCCGATTGATTTTGTTCCTGTTTTTCTTTCCATAACTATCCCTTCGTATTTGAAATACATTAATATATTAAAACTATTTTAAAAAATATAATATATATTTTATTATTTTGAAATTTTTATAAAATATTGAGTTTTTGCAAGGTTTTTTCTTAAATTTACTACTTTTTTAAATTGCTATGATAAATGAAATTAAAATGTATCTTTATTTAATCTCTTAAGTAGGTGTGGTAAAATGAAAACATGAAAATTATTGAGAACAAAGAATTTGAAGGCGAACGTCCATTGTTTAATAGTTCTAATTTAAAATTAAAAAATGTTAAGTTTAATTTTGGTGAATCTCCATTAAAAGAATCAAAAAATCTTTCACTTGAAAATGTAACTTTTACTTATAAATATCCTTTATGGTATTCCAAAAATGTTGTTGTTAAAGATTCTTTATTAAAAGACTTAGCTCGTTCTGGAGTTTGGTATACTCACAACATTACTTTTGAAAATTGTTTAATTGAGATAGAAAAAACTTTAAGAAGATCCTCAAATATAAATTTGAAGAAAGTTATTTTTTCTAACGCAAAAGAAACTTTATGGAAATGTAAAAATATAGATATTGAAGATGTTAAAGTTAGTGGTGATTATTTTGGAATGAATTCCAAAAATATTGTTGCTAATAAACTTGTTATTGATGGAAATTATTGTTTTGATGGTGCTAAAAATATTCATATAAAAAATTCAATTTTAAATTCAAAAGATGCTTTTTGGAATACAAAAAATGTTGTAATTGAAAATTCTATTATTATTGGTGAATACATTGGATGGAATAGTAAAAATGTTACATTAATTAATTGTCAAGTTGAGTCAAATCAAGGCTTTTGCTATATGAAAAACTTAAACTTAATTAACTGTAAATTTAAAAATGTCACTTTAGCTTTTGAATTTTCAATAGTTAAAGGAAATGTTTTAACTTCAATTGATTCAATTAAGAATCCAAAAAAGATTAAATTACATTGTAAGAAAGTAGATGAACTAATTTTAGAAGATAAATTTGTAAATCATAAAAAAATTAAAATTACTGAGGAAGAAAGTTAATGAAATATAATTTTGATAAATTAGCAAAAAGAAAAAATACTAATTCTTTAAAACGGGATAATTCAAATTGTTTTTTACCAATGTGGGTTGCTGATATGGACTTTAAAGTTTTTCCTCTAGTTAAAGAAACTTTAAAACAAAGAGTTAATATTGAAGCTTATGGCTATTCGATTATAGATGAAGGATTTTATGAAAGTGTTGCTAATTTCTTTTTAAGAAACCATCAATTAAAGTTAAATAAAGAAAATATTATTTTTACAACAGGAGTAGTTCCTGCTATTTCAAGTATGGTTAGAAGATTAACAAAAGCAGGAGAAAAAGTTCTTGTTTTATCACCTGTTTATAATATTTTTTATAATTCAATTTTAAATAATGGAAGAAAAGTAGTAACTTCTAATTTAAGCTATCAAAACTATTCATATCACATTGATTTTAATGATTTAGAAGAAAAATTATCTGATCCACTTGTAACTTTAATGATTTTTTGTAATCCACATAATCCAATTGGAAAAATTTGGAGTAAAGAAGAAATTGATCAAATCGCATTACTTGCAAGAAAAAATGGAGTAATTGTAATTAGTGATGAAATTCATTGTGATATTGTAAATCCAAAATTAAAATATAATTCTTTTTATCAAAATGAACTAAATAGAGAAAATTCAATATTATGTTTATCAGCAAGTAAAGCTTTTAATTTAGCAGGTTTACAAGGAGCAGCAATAGTTTGTGATAATCAATTTTTAAAAAATAGAATTGAAAGAGGTTTTAATAATGATGAAATTGCTGAACCTAATTTCTTTGTAATTGAAGCTTATAAATGTGCGTTTAATAATGGTGATGAATATTTAAAACAATTAAATGAATATCTTTATCAAAATAAATTATTAGTAAAAGAATATTTAGAAACTAATATTCAAGAAGTTAAATTAATAAATAGCGAAGCTACATATTTACTTTGGATTGATGTTTCTAAAATTACAAGTGATGCTTCTTTATTAGTTGAAGATATATTAAATTTTACTGGCTTAAAATTAGCTAGTGGAATTGAGTATGGTGAAAATGCTAAAGGCTTTATTAGAATGAATATTGCAACTAGTAAAGCTAATGTTTTGAAAGGTTTAAAGTTATTTAAAAAAGGTATTAAACATTTTAAAAATAATTTAAAATAATTGAATTTTACAAGGTTTTTTCTTAAAATAAGTAGTTTTTAATCTAATTTTAAGTCTTCATTTGAATATAAATGAAGGACATTTTTAAATAAGAAATCAAATAATAAAGTAAGAATTATACTACCCAAAATTTGAATTACAAAAATTGAAACATAAGTTTGATAATTAGTATATCCCATAACTTCCATTGAAGAAATTTGACCAACTAATCCACATGTTCCCATTCCAGCTCCAGCACTAGTTCCCATAGTATTTAAAAAACAAACTCCAATTGGACCTAAAATAAAGCTAGCTAAAATTGTTGGTAACCAAATAGCTGGTTTTTTAATAATGTTAGGCCAATATAACATACTAGTTCCTATACCAACTCCAATTGATTTTCCAATGCTATTTTTAGCCATAAAAGACATTGCAGCAAAACCAATCATTTGAGCACTACATCCAATTAAAGCTGCTCCTGCAGCTAAAGGTGTTTGGCCAATATTGATAGCAACACAAATAGCAACGCTACTAATAGGCATAGTTAAAACCATACCCATAACTACTGAAATAATAATTGACATTAATTCAGGAACTAGAGGCATTGAAACTTCAACGAGTTTTTGAATAGCAAAAATAACATAATAACAAGGATAAAGTAAACCAAAACCTAAGATTGTACCAAAAATTATATAAGTAAATGGAATTAATAAAATATCAATGGGAGTTTTCTTAATTAATACTAATTTAGCCAGATATATTGTACAAATAATTACAGCATATATTAGCAAGGGATTTTTACTTCCGCCATTAACTGTAATTGTAGGAATTGGATTATCATAAGCTAATAAATTTAAACTACTAGTAATAGCACCAACTACTAATAAAGAAGCAATTTCTAAAACAGATAAGTCCTTCTTCATTGAGACAGCTACTCCTAGAGCAATACCAACACCCATTAAATTTGTAATTATTGATGCAATGTCAATTCCAACTTGCCATCCATCTCCAAAACTACAAAGTTGTTTAATAATTGTTCCAACAATTAACGTTGCAAATAAACCCATAGCCATTCCGCTACTAGTTTTACTTATAAAATCGATAACCTTTTTCATATTTTTACCTTTTTTCTATAAAAATATTAGATTTAATTTAATAATTTGTTAAGTTATAATTTTAATATGATCAAAAAAATTGTTAAAAGAGATGGATCTTTAGAAGATTTCAATAGTGAAAAAATATTTAAAGCTTTAAAAAAAGCCTTTCAATCTACAAACATTACTTTTAAGGATGAAGAAGTTAGAGATCTTGCTAACAAAGTTGTAGAAATTACGAATAATGAATCAACTAGTGTTGAAGAAATTCAAGATTTAGTTGAAGAAACTTTAATGAAAAATGGATATTACGATGTTGCTAGACATTATATTATTTACCGCGAAGAAAGAAGCAAAAAACGTCAATATCGTTATACAATAAGTAATCTTGTTCCTAGTTACAATTTATATCGTGTATTAAAAGATATTCAAAAAGAATATGACTCAGAAGCTTATAATTTATCTAAATTACTTGCTAAATATCAAACACATTTAACTTTTAAAATGTCTGAAAATGAAAAGATGCATTGTTTAATACGTGCAGCAATTAGTTTAATTTCTTTAGATGCTCCTTGTTGGGATAATATTGCTGGACGTTTATTTATGGTAAATTTTAATGTTGAATTAAAAGAAAATCTAAAACAATATAACTTAAATACTTTTATTGATCGTTTAAAATTATTTGTTCATCGTTTTAGATATGATCCATCTTTATTAACTTATTACACCGAAGATGAATTAAAAGAAGCTGAAAAATTTATTAATCGATATCGTGATAAATTATTAACGTTTAATAATATAAAATTTTTTATTGATGATTATTTAATTCGCCTTGATGAATTAAATTTTGTTGAATCTATTCAAGATTTATATTTAGTTTTAGCTTTAATCATTGCTAAAGAATCTTCCTTAAGACTTGAAGAAGTAGAACGAATTTATAATTTATTATCTAAACAAGAACTATCGATAAATTCTCCACTTGTAAGTGTTGCTTTAAAATCTATTCGCCTTTAGTTCTTGTTTGAATTTTATCTTTAACTTTAAAAAATAAAATATATAAGTATTTTAAAATAATATAAGTTAATAAACCAAAAGCAAATCCAATTAAGGCTCCAGCAATGACATCTGTACAATAATGATGGGATAATAATATTCTGCAAGCACCCATGAATACAGCAAAAATTGAAAAATAAATTAAAGGAGCTAAATAGTTTTTTCTTTCTTCTTTATCGAAAATATATAAAGAAAGAACTCCACCTGCTACAAAAAAGCTCGTAAAAGAATGTCCACTTGGGAAGCTATTACTTGTTGGAATAATACCATAAGGTAAATCATTATTATTTTGAATTGAAATTAAATCTTTAACTAAAGCAGGATCTTCAAATGGTCGAGCACGGTCAAAAATATTTTTTAAAATTAAGTCATTAATTAATAAAGTAAAAACACAAGCAAGTAGTAAAGTCAAACCAAGCTTTCTTGTTTTAACAAAAAACAATAATAAAATTCCTACTAAAATAAAAAATATTCCATTATCTCCAAATGTTGAAAAACTTATTATTATTTCTTTAAAAACACTTGGAAGAGCTTCAAAAGTTTTTGAAGCGGAAATGGCAATAGCGTTATCGAAACTATTTGACCAAATCATATAAATTCTCCTTTTTTAATATATATTGATTAGCTGATACTAAAGCATCTTTATCATTTTGATATGTTAAAATTTTTAATGTATTTTGAAAATTTAAAAATAATATTTCACAAACTTCATTATCATGATCATCTTTAGCAATTTGTTTATTATTTTTAACTTTAGCTACAAAATAATAAACATCTTTAATATTATTTAAATTATTTTTATCAGGAGCATATTGAATCATATATTTAAAGTTTGTATCAAGAATTACATCAAGAGAAGTTTCTTCTTTAATTTCTCTAAGAGCACCCTCTTCTAAAGTTTCATCATTTTCTAAATGTCCTTTTGCAAAAGTAAAATGACCCAAACTCATATGCTCAACTAAAAAAAGAATTTGATTATTTTTAATTTGATAAATAATTGCCCCTGCACTAATTTCTTTTTTTTGCATAAACATATTTTAAATTAAATAATATTATTTTTTAATATTAAAATAAAAAAAGTTTGATAATAATATCAAACTTAATCTTCGTAATGGTATGTGCCCAAATTACTGGATATATTTTTATAGACTCATTTTAACCAATTGA
>UQFN01000010.1 GCA_900540365.1 uncultured Mollicutes bacterium | reverse complement strand
ATTTCATAAAAAAGTACCCCTTTCCTAATGTCTAGGATTTGGGGTACCTCTCAAAAGATCTTTTTTACATTTATATTAATTTAATTTTATTTAAAAAGAGATACGAGCTTTTCACTTTGGCACATTCAATTGTATGATAGTTGAAATTTATTTATTCAAATTTCTTGATGTATTATTTGAAAAATTATATTCAATAAAATTTAAATCATCTTTAAAGTTTTTGTTATTTCCAAAATAATCTAATCTTTCTTCTTCTAGTTCATCTATTTTATTAATTTCTTTATTTATATATTGATTTAAAATTTCTTTAACATGTTTCAATCTTAAAATTACAGCACCCATTCTTAAATCAGTGACATCAAACCCTTGAGATTTAGAAAAGATATACCACATTTTCTTAAATTTATTATAAAAATTTTCATATTTGATAATTAAACTTGAAATTTCTTTTACTAATTCATTTAATTGATTTAAATTGTTTTCTTTGTATGCTTTTCTTAAATTCAAAGTTATTTTACATTTTAAAGAAAGTAAGCTCGATAATTCCCTAAGTTCATCAAAAATTGAAAAAAATAATGAGCTTTTAGAAACTTTTAATTTATTTTTTAGACTTTTAAATAGTTCAACATGAAATTCTTTAACGTATTGATCATAAGCTCCAAGTAATAAATCATTATAAAAAATAAATTTATTAAAATTATTAGCATATTCATTTATATCTTTAGATTTAGTTACTATATTAAATTCATCTAAAATTAAAAATTTAGATAAATTTAAGTTAGTCATAACTTTAAAATCTTTATTTAAGTTTTTATTTGAATATACTAAATTAGATAAATAATTTAGTGTAGGTAAAATTAAAAATACGTTTGCTTCTCCGCCATCATCATTCCAAGAAGTTAATATAAAATCTTGAACTTTATATTTAACTACTTTTTTAAATAATTTATTTGTTTGGTTTATAGAATAAGAATTATTAGGTGCAAATCCTATCCAATTCCAAGCTCCGCCTGCAATTTTTATATTTTTGGTTTGCTTAAAATGCATCTTTAATATTCTTTCAAGTTCATCATTACTTTTTAAATAGTAATCCCAATAAACTAAACTTACATTGTCTGGAACTTCTTTTTTAATGCCTTCTTTTAAATTATATAAATCAAAACCAGTTGAGAAAAATACATCACTCCACATCTCAATTTTAAAGTTATATTTTTTTGCAATTTCGTTTACTTTTAATAAGTGATTATAAAGAATTTCTTTTTTATCTTTATAAGAGTTATTTAATAAATATTTACCTCTTCCAAGTAAACGAGCTTCGTCCATTCCTACATTAATAACATCACTTAAAAATGATTTTCTTAAATTTTTAAACATTAAATCAATTAATTTATATGTTTCTTCATTTTCACATAAAAGAATATCACTATTATCATTAATTTTATCGTACTTAGGCCACTTAAACATTGTATCAAGGTGAGCTAAAGTTTGAATTGCAGGTCTAACTTCAATATCAAATTTTTTAGCATAACTTATTATTTCTTTTAATTCATCAAGTGAATATCTTCCTTTAAATTTACCAAAATAGTCGTCTTCTTCTATTTGATAAGTGTCTTCTAAATATAGATATAAGGTGTCATAGCCCATAAACGCTAAAAATCTAACAAGACGTTTTAAACTAGAAATTTTAAATACATTATTTCTTGAACAATCAATTTGAAATGCTAAATTATTAATTCTTTTTTGATATATTTTATAAAAATCTTTATTAAATGAACTAGCTAATATTTTATGTAAAGCATAATAAATAAAGCTTTCTTTTTGATAAAAAACCTCTAAAAGTCCATTATTTTTATCAAATTTAATTGAATTTATTTCTCCTTTTAAAAAAGAAATTTCATAATTAAAAGAAACAATATTATAATTAAATTCATTTAAAAGCTCATTTATATTTTCTTTTATTTTTTTATCACTATTAATTATTTTAATACTCATATATAACCTTATTGAAATTCGTCATGTAAAGATTTTAATATATCACAATCAATTTTAATAGAGCGATTACTAGTTAATAAACCATTTACTTCTTGTTCAACATCGCTTAACTGAGTAAAACAAAATCCCCTAATATATTCTTTTTCTTTAATCCGCTTAAGTAAAGATTTATATCTATCCAAAAATTCATTTACATTATTTACATTTTTTCCATATCCCCAATTTAATTTATTACAGTCCTTATTAAAAGCAATTCCACAAAATTCACTAAAAACTATTGGCTCATTATTATAACGATATCCATCTACATAAAATCTTTTATCTCTTTTATCAACTATTGGATTTTTTTTTAAAATCAAATCGTTATAAAAATTTTTTAGTTCTTCATCTAGTAATTCATAACTTCCAGCATAATTGTGGAATGTTAATAAATCACTTTTAACATGTTCCCGTCCATCATTTGATATTATAAAATGGTCATCAAGAATTCTTTTAAAATAGTTATACATATTATTTACAAAGTTAGTTATTTCTTCGCTTTCTTTTATTTCGTTAATTCCCCACGATTCATTAAATAATACATAACTTATTATAGAAGGATGAGAATAATGATCTTTAATTTGATTTAAAGCCTGCTTAAAATATTTTTGTTTTAACTCATAACTGTATGCATGAGCACTAGGTACTTCTTGCCAAGCATAAATTCCTAATACATCTAAGTAATAATAAAATAGAGGTGTTTCAACTTTTTCATGAATTCTTAAACCGTTAAAACCCATTTTTTTAACTAATATTAAGTCTTTAATAATTTCATCTTCATAAAAAGTTAGTCCATTATCTAAAGAATAACCTTGATTTAAAACAAATTTTAAATATGTATCTTTAGAATTGATATATATCCTTCCTTTAAAAACATTTAAATCGATAAATCCAAAATATGTTAATACTTCATCAAAAACTTGATCTTTGTTATATAAAGTTAATTTTACATTATATAAATTAATAGATTCTTCATTATAAGGTTTAATATCTTCATTGATATCAATTAAATATTCGTTATTTAAATCATTTACTTGGAGAGTTATATTTTTATTTAATTCTTTAATAAAAATATTTAATTTTAAGTTATCTATTTTATTAACTTCTAATTTAAATTTTAGTTGTTTTTTATTAAAAAACCCTTTAAAACTGAAGTTTTTTATAAAAAAATCATTTAAAGTTTCTATATAAACATCTTTATAGATTCCTGTTGTTTCTTTATAGAAACATGTAAAATTATTTTCTCTCCAACGTTGTTTCCCTCTAATTTGATCAATATGAAAACTATCTTTTACATATAAAGTTATTTTATTTTTACCTACTATTAAATAATCATTAAGTAAAATTTCAAACGAATCATATCCGCCTTCATGTTCATAAACAAACTTTCCATTAATAAATACTTTAGTTAAATAATCTACTCCTAAAAACTTAATTAAATACTGTTTATTTAAATCAGTAATATCTATTTCTTTTTGATACCAAACAATTTCATGATGTTTATATAAATTATCTAATTTACTATCTTTAGCTTGATAAGTAAAAGGAACATTAATTAATAAATGATCCTTAGGAAAATTAAGATAAAATTTATTAATTAACCCAACATCTTCATCATCAAAATAAAATTTCCATAATCCGTTTAATAAAATATAGTTATCTCTATAAAATATTGGATTAGGATGACCTTTATGATATGACAAAGTATGTTTTAAATAATTCATAACTACTCCTTTAAAACTCTTCTTTGATGTAATGTTATTGGTAAAACTATATGATCAATATCTTTAAAATCATTAAATAACTTAGCTTTAATTATTTTAAAAGTTTTTAATGCAAAATCTTCATAATTAATTTGAATCGAAGTTATATCATTAAGCCCATTAATTTTACTATATAAACAATCAAAACCAATTAAATGTAAATCTGGAAAAAGCCTTCTTATGTTTAAATAAATTCGATTAGTTTCACTTAAAACATTATAAGCAAGTTCATCATTAAAAAAGAATACACTTCGATAACCTTCTTTAATATATTTATAAAAAGTTGTCGCATTATGTCCGTCAAAATAAAATGTTTCAATTATTCCATCTTCACAAACTTGTTTTAAATAATTATAAAAATATTGATATCTTTTAATTGATAATGGATAATCTTTAATTCCTACATATAAAAATTTCTTAGTTTGATGAAATCTAGCTAAATATCTTGCTGCCATTTCACATCCTGCACTTTCATCAATACATATAGAATCAATATCTTTTAATGAATTATTACCTATTAAAACTAATTTAATTTTATGATCATTTAAAGATTTAATTGCTTCTTCATCAAATTCAATATGCGATAATACTAAATTTGGTTTATTATCTAAAATTTCATTAACGCTTATTTTATCTATTTTATTTTTATTAATACATAAAACTAAAAAACTAACTTTATTATCTTCTTTAAATAAATTAAATAAATTATTACTTAAAATATGATAATAAAGGTTAGAAAAATCTTTAACTAAAAAAATTACTTTTCTTTTTTTAATATATCTTTCAGTTTTATTTACATATAAATAGCCTAGTTCTTTAGCTTTTGCTAAAACTTTTTCTTTAGTTTCTAAAGAAATATCATTTAAATCCCTTAAAGCATGACTACATGTATTAATTGAAAGATTTAAACTTTCGGCAATATCTTTTAAACCTACTATTTTTTTATTCATTTAATTTTATCTCCGCTAATTGGATCAAATATAAATAAATCTTCTTTAGGAAAACTAATAATTAATGAACTATCTTTATTAAATTTATTTTTAGGATCAGTTTTTAAACAATAATCTTTACCATTATATTCAAAATAAATTAAATAATCTGCCCCTAAAAGTTCACAAATGCTAGGTTTAATTCTAATTTCATTTTCTTTTAAGTTATTATCATCAAAACGAACTAAAATATGTTCAGGTCTAATTCCTAAAAGTAATTTATGTTTATTTTTTAAAGCATCTTCTAATTCAATAATTAATTCGTTTAAAATATGCTCTTCTTCTAACATTAAATTTTCATTTTTATTTTTATTAAATAAGTTTTTAAATAATTTAATAATTTTATATTCTTTTTTATTTAAAGTAGGTGCTTTTTTATCTTCAGTTTTGATTGATAAAATCTTTTTAATAAATTCAAAGGATTCATTATTAAAATTATTAGCTTTTAATTTAAATAAATTAATTTTATCTTCATAAAATTTATCGTGAAGTTTTTTAAATTGTTCGCTAACTTTAAAATTAATTTCATCACTTACTTTTAAATTATCATTTTCATAAGTTGCTTCAAAAATATTAATTGAAGGGCTTCCTATAAATTTAGCTACAAAGATATTATTAGGATTTGTATAAATTTCATGAGGCGAACCGATTTGTTGAATAAAACCTTTTGACATGACAACAATTCTATTTGCCATTGTCATAGCTTCGACTTGGTCATGAGTAACATAAATAGTTGTAGCTTTTATTTTATTATGAAGTTTAACAATTTCGCTACGCATTGTTAAACGAAGTTTAGCATCAAGATTACTTAAAGGTTCATCCATTAAAAAGATTGGAACTTCTTTTACAAGGGCTCTACCTAAAGCAACTCTTTGCATTTGTCCACCGCTAAGTTCTTTAGGTAATCTATCTAAATATTGACCTAGATCTAAAATTTTAGCTGCGTTAAAAACTTTTTGTTTTATCTCACTTTTAGAGAGTTTTTCATAAATTTTAACGACTTTTCCATCTTCATCAAGATATTCATAATTATCATTTAATTTTATATTTTCATTTAATAAACGATTATTTTCTTTATTAATTTCTTCGTTTAATTTAATTTTAAATTCATTTAAATTATTTAAAATTAAATTCTTATTTTTATATATTAATTCAGCTAATTCAAAACTTATATTTAACCTTTTTGAAAGATGTTCGCTAGGTTCTAGTTTTAATAATTGCTTATTGCTAGTTTCATCTAATACATCTTTAACTTTCTTTTCTTCTTTACTAAGTAAATTTAATAAATCGTTATTAAATTTTAAAATATGATTTATTTTATTTTTTGGATATTTATTTATTTTTAAAGGAAAGGCAATATTATCAAAAACACTCATTTGAGGATAAAGGGCATAACTTTGGAAGACCATAGCCATATGTCTATCTTTACTTGATTTAAAATTAATTAATTCATCGTTAACTAATAAATTTCCTTTACTTATATCTTCAAGACCAGCAATCATTCTTAATGTCGTAGATTTACCACATCCTGAAGGACCAACAATAACTATAAATTCATTTTGTTTTATATCTAAATCAAAATCATAAACTGCTTTTATTCCATTAGGATAAATTTTTTCAAGATGTTGAATAGAAATAAAATTATTTTCACTTCTAACTTTATCAATTTCATCATATAAATTTGTATTATCTAAATTCATAATTACTTTTTAACTCCTGTTGTTGCTAAACCATCTATCATTTTATTTTGTGTAAAGATAAAAACAATTAATATAGGAAGTAAAGCAAAGACTGCTGTTGCCATTGCTATACCTTTATATTCCCAGCTATCTCCACTAGCATATCCAGTTAAGGCTACTGTTATTGTTTGGAAAGTTGAATCTCTCCCTGAAAGAATAAGTTGAGGCCATAATAAATCGTTCCAACTAGCTACAAAACTAAATAATGCAACTATCATTAAAGTAGATTTAGCAAGAGGTAAAACAATTGATCTAAAAATTTTAAAATCACTAGCTCCATCACTTCTTGCGCTTTCAATTATTTCTTTAGGAATCGAATCAAAGAAATTTTTCATTAAGTATAAATTAAAAACATTTGCTACACTAGGTAAAATTAACCACATCATAACATAAGCTCTACTATTTGCTAAGCCATCAATTAGTTGACCAATACTAGCATACATTGTAAATTGTGGTGTCATCATGATAACTGAAGGTATTGTCATTGACAAAATAAGTAAGGTAAAAATTGTTTTTCTAGCTTTAAATTTGAAAAAGACAAAAGCATAAGCAGCAAATGTATCAACAATTAAAGTAAATAAAACATTTAATAAAGTCACTACAGTTGAATTTATCATCCATATTGGTAAATCATCGATTCTATCTCCCTTCATCGATAAAAACCCACTATAATGTTCTAATGTCCAATTTCCTAAACTTGGAAAGATTGAAGTAGGATTTGTTCCAATATCAACATCAGTTTTTAAAGACATGCCAACCATATAGATAAAAGGGAAAACCCAAATTGCACAAACAATTAGTAAAATAACAAAAGATATAGATTTTTCTTTTAATCTAGTTCTTTCTGACTTACTCATTTTGGAAAGCTTCATATTGATGTTCATATTTATTTCTTCCTCTTCGTTCTTTCATTAAGGCGTTTTGAATTATAGTAACTAACATTACTATTAATCCAAAAAAGATTGCTGTTGCACAAATTAATCCAGTTAACTTTGACTTTTCAAAATCATTTAACCGTTTTTGAATTAAAATCATTGGGGTATCAATGTTATCTCGATTAACAGCACTATTTAATACTGTTGGTTGACCATATAAATTTAAATAACCTATTAAAGTATTAAATAAACAAATTCCTAAACTACCTTTAATATTTGGTAAAGTAACATGAATAAATGTTTTAAATCTATTTCCACCATCCATTTCACAAGCTTCATATAAAGATTTTGGTACATCTCTTAAAGCAGCCGAAAATATAATAAAATTAGTTCCGCTTTGCCACCAAATAGAAGCTAATAAAATAACAATCCATCTTAAAACTTTATCACTTAAAAATGGAATTGGCGAATCTTTACTAAACCAAGCATTAATTAATCCAAGTTCACTTCCACTAAATATCGCTCCAAAAACAACACCAACAATTGTAATCGAAACAACACTTGGTAAATAAATGATTGCTCTAAATATTTTATAACCAGGAGGTTTTAAATTAATTAAATATGCTAATCCTAAAGGAATTAAAATTAAACAAGGAACAGCAAATATATCAAAGACAATTGTTGTTCCAAGTGCACTCCAAAAATTTCTAGCAAGCACATTATCTCCAAAAATCATAAAATAATTGCTTAAACCAACAAAGCTTGTATAACTTGGATCATAAGGATTATACGTACATAAAGAAATTACTAATCCATATAATAAAGGAATTAAAGTAAAAACAATAAAAAGTAGACAAAAAGGGCTAATAAAGGCTAAAGCCATACCATAGCGTTTAAAAAACTCTTTTGTTTCAGCTTTTTTTCTACTTTTAAATACTATTTCTTCCATAAATTATAATAATGAAATTGTATCATTTACATCTTTTTGAACTTGAGCAATGGTTGTTGCATCTTTTGAAGAACTTTCTTCTCTAATTAAAGTATTACCTAATTTATATATACCATCTTCAAATGTAGTTGAAAAATATGGGGTATTTCCAGGAGTTACAAACTCATTGATATCAGGATAAAAATTATTAATATAATTACTTACAAAACTATCATTTTTATAAGTCGTTTCATTACTAACTAAATTATTAGCACTAATATGACCTGCTCTTGCCCAATCAATTGCTACATCAACATTTGTATTAAACCAATTAACAAAAATTGCCGCAGCGGCTTTTACATTTATATCACTAACCGTTTTACTTAAAGCAAAAGCATGACTATCTCCATATATTTTATTTGCATCTTCACTATCTTCATCTAAAGCAAATAAACCACTTGTTGAAAAAGCACCTACATAATTATCTTGGACTTGTTGTGGAGTCATTTTATTTTCATGAGCTGCACTATATCCACTAAAAATATCATCAGCGCTCCAAGGTAAGCTAAATATAAATAAACATTGATCATTAAAGAATAAATTATTAGTTGATTCTAAATTTTGTCCATATTCACTTATTTTATTTTCTCCATAAAACATTTCTCTAATACTACTTAATGCATTTTTAAATGAATTTAAGTTATCAGGTGATGTCCATTCAACTTTATAAGTTTCTTCATTATAAAAAGTTGCTCCATTTTGAACTAAAGCTGTTGGCCATAAATACCATGAATAAAATTCTTCTTCAGTTTGAAGAGCGACAGCTTGGAATTTTGAATCAGTTTTCTTTTCTTCAGTTTGAACTCTTTTACATAATTCAAAAAATTCACTTCTTGAAGTAGGTAATTTCCCTGTATTATATTTATTTAATAATGTTTTATTATAATAAACTACCATGCTCTGAGCATCAATTGGTACATCAAAGACATAATTTTCATAACCTAAATCACCATATTTTGCAATGTTTGTTGCATAATCATCGTAATTAAATTCCATTTTTAATTCAGTAAATATTTCATTAAATGGTTGAATTAATTTTGAATTAACAAAACCTTTATGACCTTTTTGATGGGACATAATTAAGTCTGGTGCATTCGTGTTTTGATTTATTCTATTTGCAACATTTTGTTCAAATCCAACTTGATTTACTGAATCTGTTGTAACATTAATTTTACCTAAATATTCACGATTAAAATCACTTACTATATCTTGAAATTTAGCATAATCAGTACCATTAACTACGGTTGTGATATGTAAATCTACTTCGTCAAGAACAAGTTCATCACCATCATAAGTTAATTCACCAGTTGTTGACCACCATGGATCTTTAATCTCGCCAATTGGAGGATTATTTCCTCCTCCGCCATCTTCATAAGGATTATCATTACAAGAAACTAATAAACATATAGCAATTCCTGTTAAAAATAAAATACTTTTTTTCATTTTTTTAATCTCCTAACTTAATTTTTTTAAATATATAGCAAACCCACCATTATCTTTCATTAAAAGCGATAATGAATCAGTATTTGTAACATTTTTAATTTCTTTATTAATAATTGTAGCATCATCAGTATCTGTATAAATATAAGCTTCATAAGTTCCTTCTTTAATAAAATCTAAACTTAAAGTTATATTCATTTCATCGATTGTATTTCCACCTACAAAATAATTATTACCTTTACGTCTACTAATTATACAATGACTTAAAATATCTCCGTCAATAAAATTAGTTTCATCCCAGCTTGCACTTAAAGCTTTATAAAATTCACTAGTAGGTTGATCTAAATAATTAAAATCATAATCTGCCATGGATGGACTACCACTTTCAAAAAGAACAGCTAAAGCCATTTGATGGCCGATAGTTATTCCGCTTCTTAAAGGTTTACTTACAGGTGTAAAATCACTTGGACCAACAACACCTCTAATAAAAGGTAGCATCACAGTTTGAGAAGTATTAACAGTAATAAATTCATTACCTCTAATTGCTTCACGATTTATAACATTAGGATAAATTCTTCTTTCGCCAGTTGGTTTATTTGAACCATGACAATTTACAACCATTTTTCTTTCTGCACATAATTTATAAATATCTTCATAAAGTTCTAAAGTTTGTTGATCTTCCATTTGAAAAGTAGCATTAGTTGTTTTTTGTTGACCATCAAAGAAATCAATTTTAATACCTTCAATTCCGATATCTTGATATAAATTTAAATTAGATATACGTTTAGCCTTAGTATCAAATTGATTTAAAGCATGGCACCAAACCATAACTTTAACACCTTTAGAATTAGCATATTTAACAAATTCTTTTATATTAGTCGTATCACTTAAAGCGGTGTCCCATCCTCCATCAAGAACAGTCCAACCCCATCCCATTTCACTAGCTAAATCGACATATTGTTTTTGCAATTCAAGATCATTTTGACCTTTTCCACCAATCGATGTTTCAACTAACCAGTTCCAAGCTGAAACATCTGGATCTACCCATTCATAATTATAAATTTCTTGTTCTTCTTTTGATAATTCATTAAAGTTATCAGGTTTATAATAATCTACATCCCCGTAAACTTCTTCAATTAAATTAGATTCTATAATTTCTTTATAAGTTCCAGTAATTCCTACTCTCCAAGGTGAAGTAAAAGGTAAATTTACATCATAAGTTGTATCTTTCCCACCTGCAGGAGCTGGAATTGTTTTTAAAATACCTTCGCCATTTACGTCTTCTAAAAATGAACCTATATAATTTTTTCCATAAATATCTGCCTCGCTAATTAAACTATACATATCATCTTTAACGTTATATAACATAGGCATTGATAATTTTAAATCTTTTAATTTATCACTTCTTTTATAAGCATAAAAATCTTCATAACTAAAAGTATCTCCATTACTAGTTGAAGATACATAAGGCATACTATATGTAGCTACTTTTGAGGGTAAATTAAATTCAGTTGATTCATCTTCAATAATAACTACTTCTTCATTATTTTTTTCATTATAAATTTTATATCTAAAAGCATATCCATCTTCATAAGCTCTAAAAGTTACATCTAAATAATAATTCCGTTCTCTAAAAGTTAAAGTCATTTCGTTTGAATTACTATAAACTTCACTTTCTTTACCACTAATTGCATGATAACTAAATTCAAGATGATCATCATTTCTTTTTATAAAACTTAAACCTTTATTTAAAGTTGCTACATCTGTTTCAAATCCAAGTAAAGAATCATTTAAAACAACTTCATTATTTTTAGTTACATTATAATGAACTTCTCCATTATCATTTAAATTAACACTTACACTTACTTCCTTATTAGGAGAAGTAAGTGTCCATGTATTTTCTTTATTATTGTTATCATTTTCTTCGTTATTACAACTAACTAAACTTAATAATGATAAGCAAAATATAGTCGAAACAAATAGCTTTTTATATTTCATAAACTTTTTCCTTATAAGTAAGCATTAATTGTACTACTAGCAGCATTTAATATTTCTTTAAAAACATCTTCATCATAATTAAATTCATTAAATAAACTACCTAGTAAAGTTTCCATTGTTTTATTAAAAATATTATATTCATTTGCTGTACCTGGAAGAGTATAAAATAAACTTGGATCTCCAGCATATTGTAAATAATATTTATAAGCATTACTATTTAAGAATTTTTCATCATTTTGAGCAGTTTTACTAGCTGGATATAACCAAATATCTCCAGCAACTTCTCCTAAATGTTTAGTTAAATAATCACCAAATACTGCTGCAGCAGCTTTTTTATATAAATCATCTGGTCCACTATCTGTTACACCATAAGATAAATTTTTAACAAAAATTTTATTAGCATTAGGATTATCTTCATCAATTGCAAAGAAATTACTTAAAGGTAAAATTCCTAATTTTTCACTAATTTTACTATCATCGCTAATTCCTGCTCCAGTTTTATAATAATCTCTTGCATCAAATCTACCTACTAAGCCAACTAAGGCATTGCCTTCTCCTACAGCAGTAAGTCCTGGCATATTAATAACAACTCCGTTTTCAGTAGCTCCATAATCTCCTTTTCTAGTTCCAATTTGTATTCCATCTACATTATCACCAAAATAAGTATATTGAGCTTTTAAAGCATTTAATGCTTTTTCCATTCCTCCGTTAGTTGTATCTATCCAATTATTTACATATTTATTAGTTAATTCATCTAATTCATAATGAGGAGAATCATTTTGAATATAAGCGTTATTTCCACTAATTTCAGTATAATTCCAAGCTGCATCAGCAGTTATTGCATGATACCAAGAGGTATCTCCTCTTTTAGATTCTGTAATTTTATTAGCAAGTTCTACCCACTCATTATAATTTGAAGGTAATGAATTACTTCCATTATATGTTTGCATTACATTTTTATTATAAACAATATGAGGAACCCATGAACCAACTGGTAAAGTATGTAAATTTCCATCCATATAACAATCTTGAATTTGCAAAGAATAATAATCACTTTCATCAAATTCAATGTTTGCTAATTCTAAAACTTCTTCCATTGTATGGAAGTCACTACTTTGATTAGTTAATTCAGCCTGTTGAATTTTGGCTGTAATTTCACTATTAGCAGTAATTTGGTTATCTACTACTGTAACTAAAATTTGATCTCTATATTCAATATTAAAGTTTCTAACTAATGTTTGAATGGTACTTTCCATTCCGCCCATATCATTAATAGCAAAATTAAATCTTACATTATCAAACTTAATTGATCCATCTTCGTTATAAGTAAAATTAGAAATTGAATTATATTTTGCATATAAAGTAATATCTTCAGTTAAAATATCACTATTAAAATTAAATTTAGTATCATAAGTTTTTTCAAGATACCATCCTTCGACTTCAAATCCAAGTCTTTCAACTTGTGGGGCAAAGTCCTCTGGAAGGACTTGCCCACTATAATATTCAATTTGTGAAGTTAAAACTTTATCGTTATAACTATAATCGAAAGTTACTGTTACTGGTACTTCAACTTGTTCTTCTTCCCGTTTAGCATAAATCGTTGTGTCTTCATTAATTGGAGTAGAAAAATCAAATTCAGTTTTTAAATCCTTATTTGTATACCATCCTTCTAAGGTATATTCACTACGCCTAGCTTCCCAGTAAGTAGCTTTTTCACCTCTTTTTAAGGTTTGTACTCTATTTTCTCCACCTTCATAATTTACATCATATGTAAATGTAACAGTATCTCCACCTTTATTATTACATCCTGTTAATAATAAAGGTAAACTAAGTAAACAAGTAACAAGTAACTTTCTTTTCATAATTAATCCTCTTTTTATTATTTAATTAATTCGTAAGTTATATTTGAATAAGTTCCTTTAACATTAATATTATTCCATTGAAGGATAAATGTTGTTCCATCAAAAAATGCATTACCAGTAATTACTTCTTTAGTTAAAACTTTACTTGGATCAGCTAATGATTGAATACTCATATTGAAATAATATCCAATAGCTTCATCATATACGCATTCTAACGTATATCTAGCACCTAAAGAATCATCGGCATTTTCATTATTAAAATCAAATCCTTCATAATATCCCCACCACTGACCATCTGGATAATCCGTAGTGTAATCAGCAACATACATTTGTCTTTGATAATGTGCACCAATAGCTGCAATTGGATTATCTTGCCAGATTTCAATCATATTTCTAACTTCTAAGAACATAGCTCCATCTTCTCCATATTCTTCTACTTTATAATCAAAGCTAACTTTAAATGGAGAATTAAAGTAAATGTAATTACTAATTATATTTGCGTTTTTATCAGCGTCTATTGTATTAAAGTTAATATTAACGCCGTTTTCACTTGAATAAGAAACATCATATTTTTCTGGACTATCAGTTGCCCAAGTGGCTGGAACATAACTTTGATAAATCTTATTATGTCCTTCACCTAATAATTCATTTAATTTTCCATTAACAGCAGTTTCGCCTTCACTAGCTTTAAAATTAGTAAATGTAACGCCTTTTTCGCTCATTTCAGTTGCTACACCATCAGCAGTTGTAAAGATTCCAGGTAAAGTTTCGCAATCTAAATCATTACTAAAATATGAACCAACATAATTATCATTTAAGAATAAATATAATTGATCTCCATTTCTTGCCATTCCAAGTTTAAAATTAGTTACATCAAAATCATTAAATACTTTTCTTGTATCAACTAAATTTTCTACTCCAGCAACTGTTGTTATTTTATCCCAAGCATAACGTTCATTAACTCTAAATGTTGTTGCTGCGCCTGAATCATTTAAAACAATCGCAGTTTCAACCCATCTTTGATTTTCACCTGGATTTCCAACTAAATGAGTAAATCCGATTAACCAATAAGCATCACCTTGGAAAGCATTAACAGTAGTTTCAACATAATAATATCTTGAAGCTTCGACATTTAAAGCAACAACACCTGTTCCAGTATTTTTACTTACAATAGAAGGATTGTTACTTAATGCATTTTCATAAGTTGCACTGTCTGTTAAACCATATTCAGTTATCCAATTTTTATAAACTGTATAAGTAATATTTTTAGTAGCAAATTTAGTTTCATCATTTGGATTTACTACTTTATAAGTAAATTCATAATTTCCTTCTTTATTAAATATTGCTACATTATCATTTAACGTGACATCTTGACTTGTGGTTGAAATTTCTACATTATCACTAATATCTACTCCATCAGCCATACTAGTTGCTTCAGGTAAAGTAACTTGAACATCAGTTAAAACTTCGTTTTGATAACTTGCTATTTCAAGAGATGGAACTTGATATACTCTTTCATCAACAGTGATAGTAACTTCATCTTTAATACTTCCAGCACTTACACTAATTGTGGCAACTCCATGTTTTAAAGCTTTTAAAGTTAAACTGCTAACGCTAACTACTTCACTATCACTTGAAGTAATTGTTAATTTATTTGCGGCCAATGCTTGTTCAACAGTAATTGTTCCATTAATTGTTGTTAAATTAATATCTAATGTACGGTCAGCTTCTCCTTCAATCCATTTAGCAGTTAATTCATCTTTATTATTAATAGTTACGCTAGTAATTTCTAATTCAGGAACTGATAAGACTTCTAATTCAACCGAATCTACATGTTCGCCAGCACTAACTGTAATTGTTGCATTTCCTACTTTTAAAGCAGTTAAAGTTAAGTTATTTACACTAATAACTTCGCTATCGCTTGAAGTAATTGTAATTAATTTTTGAGCTAAAGCATCTTCAAGAGAAATTGTTCCATTAATTGTTTCAAAATCAACTTCTAAAGTTCTTGCTTCATCTCCAAGTGTCCATTTAGCTTTTAAATCTTCTTTATTAGTAATTGCAACACTTGTAATTTCTAATTCAGGAACAGGTGAAACAGTTATTTTAACAGAGTCGCTTAAATCTCCACAAGTTACACTAATTGTAGCTTCACCTTCTTTTAAAGCACTTAAAACTAAACCTTCAACTTTAACTACACTTGAATCACTTGAAGTAATGCTAATTTTATTATCTTTTAAAGCATCATTTGCATCAATTGAAGTAGGATTAATTGTTAAAGAGATTGTTCTATTAGCTTCACCAACTACCCATTTACTTGATAATTCGCTTTTATTAGCAATCGAAATCGAAGTAATTTCATTTTGAACGACAGGAGTTTCACCACAAGAAGTAATAACTCCTCCAATACCTAGACATGAAATTATGCACACGCTAGATAAAAATCGTTTGAATTTTTTCATCTTCTTCTCCTTTTTATATTTTATTAACTTTATAATACAAAAATTCTAAATCAATAATGTGCTTTAAAATTAATGATAAGTATATAATCAAATTTAATTCGATTACATCGTCAATTTTTATCTTTTTTTTAACAAAAATATAAATATTTAATTTAAAATATTATCATTAATAAATAAAATTTATTAATATTTAATGTTAAATTTAAAAACTAATTTAAAATTAATGTTAAATAATGAATAAATTAATGTAAAAATAATGTTCCTTTATGAAGTTTTACATCGATTATTATTTTACTTGGTAAATTTAAATTGGTTTTATTAAATTTTAACAATAGATAATTAATAGCTTTTAAACACATTTCATCATAATCATAATCAATGCTATTTATATCAATTAAGCCTTCATTTCTTAAACTTAAAGCGTCATATCCAACTATATTAAAATCTTTGTTATTAACTAAAAAGTTATTGTCTGCTTTATGTAAATATTTTAATAAGTGATATGCAAGTTCATCATTATAACAAAAGATATTTTTATATCCTTCACTTAAATAAATAAAAATATTATCAATATCTTCTTTATTTGCATAAAACGATTTTATTAAATTATTTTCATCTAGTTCCTTTAATTTATTTTTAAAAGAATTTTCTCTTAACTTACTATTAATAACATTATCAAATCCATAATAAAGAAATTTATTTGTTTTAGCTTCATTAAATAAAAACTCGCTAGCTAATATAGCACCTTTTTCATTATTAGTCGATATTTCACAAATTTCATTTGAATCTACACTTTTTGATATGGAAACTATTTGAATATTATTTAATTTACATATATCAATAATTTCTTCATTAATTTCAATTAAACTAATAATTGCATCTACTCTTTGAGAAATACATTGTTTTATAACATCTAATCCTAGTTTATTTTGACTATAAATAAAGGTGTAATCTAAGTTATTACTTGAAGCAATATTAACTATTTTTGATGCAACAGTTACAAAAAATCCATTATTAAAATTATCTAAAATAATTGCTACTAAATAATTTTCATCTTTTTTTATAAATTGTGATGTTAAACTAGGTAAATATCCTAGTTCTATTGCTTTATTTCTAACTTTTTCTTTTGTTTCTTTACTAATATCGTCGCAATCTCTTAAGGCTCTACTTACCGTATTTACACTAACCCCTAATTCAAAGGCAATACTTTTAAGTCCTGTTGTCTTAGTTTTCATATAAAAAATATTAAAACATCACCTAAATAAAAGCAATAAAGTTAATTAAAATATCTAATATTAATTTAAAAAACCTTGTAAAAGTTAAATATTTTTTAAAAATTTAACCAAAAACAAACATTATTAAACTAGATAAAATCACTACAATTTGTACAATATTATTCCATTTAATTTTTTCTTTAAATAGAAGTATTCCAAAAATAGTTGAAACTAAAATACTCCCTCCATTTACAATTGGATAGGTTAATGCATTCATTAATCTTCCAGGACTAGTAGAATAAACAATAAAATAATTTCCTAAGCCGTTACAAATTCCATAAATTATTGGAATTATTAAAATTGCTAATATTAAAATGATTTTATTATTATTTGACAAAGGATAATCATTATTTGTATCCTTTTCTAGATTTATCTTATTAATACTTTCTTCTTTTTTACTAAAATATCTATTTTTTAATATAATAAATAAATATAAAACTGCACTTAAACTTATCATACATAAAGCATAATAAAACATAAATAAGTCACTATCTATATTATAAGTTCCATTAACTAAGCTATAATTAGCTGTTAATTCTGGATAATGTTGATGAATACTAAAAAATACTCCAATTAAACCATTAAGAAAAAATATAGCTATATAATAAATAATTGCCTTTTTAGATCTTTTAGTTTTATCTTTATTAAATGATAAAAATAGTGATAATATCATTAAAATTAAAGCAATCCATCTTAAAACACTTAACTCTTCTTTAAAAAATATTAAACCTACTAAAGTAGGTAAAATAATACTTCCTAGTTGCATAAATATAGAAAATAAACTCATATTACCTACAAGCAATACTTTTAAATCAATAATAATACAACCTAACGTAACTATACTTGCTCCTAACGCCATTAAAAAAGTAAAGTTGGTATATTTAATAACTACTTCTCCTCCCTTAGAAATAATACTTTTTATAAAAAAGAAAATAGCAATCGTTATATAAGCTAATAATGATAACCATAAAGTATTTTTTAAAGTATCACCTCGATATTGTGTATATTTTTTAGTTACAAAAAATTGTATCCCAAATAATATTGCACTAATTATTAAAAATATATAATAGATCCGCATAACTACTCTTCTATTTTAGCTTTAGTAGAAACAATTTTTTTAATATAATCTGGATCAAACTTAAATTTTCTTTCATAAGTTAATAATCCATTTTTTTCTTGCTCTACATCGTATAACTGTGTATAGCAAAATCCACTACAATTAGGATTTTTTAATAAAGTTAAAGTTAACTCTTTAAATCTATTTAAGAATTCTTCTTTATCTTTAGGAGCTTCTCCATATCCCCAAGCTAACTTATTATTATTTTCTTCATCAAATAATATTCCGCCATATTCTGTTACCATATAAGGTTCACCTTCATTAATATTTTGACGAGTTGGATATAATTCAAAATATCCTTTTAGATAATGAGTTTTAAATATTTCAATATTTTGTTCATAATCATGAACATCATAAATATCTCTTAAAGAAGAATGTAAACTTCCACTAGTATCAATAACAAATCTAGTTGGATCAATTACTTTAGTTATTTTATATACAGTTTCAAGTATCTTATTATCTTGATAAGTTTTAGTTTCATAATCGTTAGTTTCTGTTTCATTAAATGGAGCATATACAACAATTGAAGGATGATTTTTATCTCTTTTAATTACATCTATCCATTCTGGAAGCATATAACTTAAAGCTTCAAAATTAGATATATTTAACCCAAAAGAAGGATATTCATCCCAAGCAATTAAACCATGATAATCAAGTAAAAATAAATATCGTGGATCGAAGACTTTTTGATGCATCCTTACGCCATTAAATCCTAATTTTTTAACATTTATTATATCAAGTTCTAACTCTTCAAAATTTTGATAAGTATAAATTCCTTTTTTATAATAACCTTGATCTAAAATAAGTCGTTGAAATAAAGGCTTATTATTTAACATAAATATAGTTTTATTAAAAGCGATATCTCTAAAAGCAAAATAACTAATTACTTCATCATAAACTTTAATATTTTTATTATCTTTTAATTTAAAAACTATTTTGTATAACTTAGAATTATTAATTTCCCAAATTTTAATATTTTTAAAAAAAACATTAAAATTTAAAGAAAAACCCTCTAAAACTAAGTTATTTTTATAAATAATTTCATTTTCATCATAAATTAAAACTTCTAAATTTTCTTTAAATAAAGATTTATTAAAAGTAATATCGATATTTATTTCGCCATTATTTTTAGTTTTAAAAGTAAAATCTTCTATCTTATATGTATCATAAATTTCTAAATAAACATCTTGCCATATACCACTTACTCTAGTATATAAAGCACTATAACTTTCGTATAAATTAGATTGTTTACCACTAGGTTGATTCCATTTTCTAGCATCATCTAAAACTTTAATAGTTACATCGTTTATTGATTTATTTAAATATTTTGTAATATCTATTTTAAAAGGAGTATATCCACCAACATGATTAAAAACTTCTATTCCATTAACATAAATATAAGCTTCATAATCTATAGCTCCAAAACAAAGTAAAATATTTTTATTTTCCCATTCTTTTTTAAATTCTATTTTCTTTTTATACCACAATCTTAAATTAAAATCTTTATTATTAACTTTACTAAGTTCACTTTCAACAGGAAAAGGAACAATAATTTTACTAGATAAATGTTCTTCTAATTGATACTTTTTTTGCCAATAAAAAATAGTTGGTGCATTATCTATTTCAAATTCCCATTCGCCATTAAGTGAAATATAATTTTCTCTAATAAATTGGGGATTAGGATATTTTAAGAGTTCTTTCATAATTTAATCTCCACGATTTTTTCAAAGATAACATCTTTAGCATTTTTATTAACTAAAATTTTATAAAAACCATTATCTATCTTAAATTTATGTTCGTTAACTGAAAAATAGCTGAATCTATCAAGCGGTAAATTAAATTCCAATTGTTTTGTTTCGTTTTCTTTTAAGTTAATAGAATCAAATTCTTTTAATTCCCTTAATGGACGATATACATAAGAATTAATTGGTTCAATATAAATTTGAATGACTTCATTAGTTTCAAAATTACTTAAATTAGTTAAATTAAACTTCACCTTTAATTCATTATTTTTAAAATTAATATCAAAGTCTGAATAGCTTACCTCTCCATAACTTAAACCATACCCAAAAGGATATAAAACATCGATATTTTTTGTTAAATAATATCGATATCCTACATCAAGTCCTTCTTCATAACGAGTTAAACTTTCATTTCTAAAAGTTTTAATTGTATTAATATCATTTTCATTTAAAGGGAAGGTTTCGCTAAGTCTTCCACAAGGATTTTTAATGCCAACTAAGATATTACTTAAAGCAACATTAACAAATTCTCCACCAAATCCAGCATAAATTAAAGCATCGCAACCTTCACTAATTTCTTTTAAATCAACTACGCTTCCTGCATAAATAATTACAATTAGTTTCTTACTAACTTTTCTTAAAAGTCTAAATGCTTCAAGTTGCATTTTACTTAAAACTATGCTTTCTCTATCATGTCCTTCACATTCAACAGCTTTATAATTTCCTAATCCTAAAATTGTCGCATCTTTATTTATAGCTAAATTCATAGTAGTTCTAATATCCGTCATACTACTTGTACCATTAGGATTTTCCCACCATGACTCACTAAATATTGTCTCTACTCCTAATTTATTTAATGCTTCATCTAAGGAAATAAATTCATTTCTTAAAGTAACTTCACTACTTCCTCCACCATTAAAATAATGTTTAATAGGAGCTCCACTAACTAAAATTTTTAAATTTTTATTTAAAGGTAAAATCCCATTTTTTTTAAGTAAAACTGCCCCATTCTCAGCTATTTTTAAAGAAATCTCTTCTTTTTTACTAGTTGATAAAGTAATATTCTTATATTTTCTATTTTCTAAAATTTTCTTATTAACTTCTTTAAAAATATTAAAAGATTCTTCTACCTTATTTAAATCTAATGTTTTATTTTTAAAAGATTCTTCTAAATTTTTAATATGCTTATCTCTATAAGGCATTATTAAATTTAATCCAGCATTAATTGATTTAGTCGCATCAAATACTGCATCCCAATCGCTAAAAATTAATCCTTTATAATTAAATTCTTTTCTTAATAAATCTATTAAAGGTTTATTTTCACACATTTTAACACCGTTAACTAAATTATAAGAAGTCATTAAACTTAATGGATTAGCTTCTAAACTAATTTCAAAAGGTTTAAGATAAATTTCTCTTAAAGTTCTTTCATCAACTTCACTTGAATTCCATAATCTAGAATATTCGCTATTATTAGCTAAATAATGTTTTAAGCAAGTTCCTATATGATTTTCTTCTACTGCTTTAATATATTCTCTAGCAAGAATTCCAGCTAAATAAGGATCTTCACTTAAATATTCAAAATTTCTTCCGCATAAAGGATTTCTTTTAATATTGATTCCAGGTCCTAAAATGATATCAATATCATTTTCTTTACAATCGCTAGCTATTGCTTCTCCTAATTTATATGCTAAATTTTTATTAAAAGTTTGACTTAATACGCCTAAAGAAGGATAACTAATAGCAGGATAAGCCTTTTCTATATTTAAATAATTGTCTACATAAACTTTTCTTAATCCTATTGATGCATCACTAACTTTAAAAGAAGTAAAATAATTATTTAAATCATTACTACTCCAATTATCTTTACCCACTAAAAGCTTAATTTTATCTAATGAAGTTAATTTGTCCATAAGTTAAATCCTCGTTATTAATATTTTAAAATATTAATAACATTAAAAATATATATATTATTAATAAATTTACATTAAAATTAACATTAAAATTAAATTTTTAGATATTTTAATTGGATTTTATTAATTTTTTTAAATTTATATGTAGTTATTATGACATTTATAATTTTAAAGATAATTTTAAAATTTTAATCTTTATAATATTCAAAAATACCTAAATCCCCTGTGAACCCCAAAATTAAAACTTAATTATTGGAGGTTAATTTTATGAAGATTTCTTTAGAAAAAAAGAGGGAAATTATTTTGGTTGAACACTTGGAATATCACATTCCTTTGTGTTATTTGGCAAGAAAATATGGAATAAGTCAAAACGAGCTATATCATATAAAGGCTCGTTATCTTCTTCATGGTGAAGTTGTGTTTGAAAAGCATTATAGAAATTTTACTAATGAATTTAAAACGAAGCTTGTAAAAGAATATCTAGAAGGAAAATCAACGTTGGATCAAATTGCTCTTAAAAATAATATTGACAAGGGAACGTTAGGAAATTGAATAAAACGTTATAACGATAATAATGGTATAATGATTACCATGAAAAAAGGAAGAAATAAAAAATTATTAGTTGAAAGCAAAACGAAAGTTAGCAATATCGAAAATAACTCTAAAAGTTATGATCAATTAAAGGAAGAAAATTTAAGATTAAAAGCAGAGGTTGAATACCTAAAAAAATTAAGATCTTTGAGTCAAAAAATGAAGAAGGACTTATAATAGCGTTTAAAGTACAAGCTATTTATGAACTCAAAGATCGCTTTCCATTAAAAGTCCTCTTCGAGGTACCTGGTGTTTCAAAAACCATGTACTATTACTATGTCAATAAGCCAAACTATATAGAAAAAAATAAAGATTTAATCGATGAAATTCAAGATATTTTCTATACAAATAGAGAGTGCTATGGATATAGGAGAATAACAGGAATTCTTAAAAATAGAGGTAAAAATATTAATCATAAAAAAGTTTTAAAATTAATGAATATTATTAACATACATCCAAAAATTAAGAAAAAAAAATTTAGTTCTTATAAAGGCAATATTGGAAAAGTAGCTGATAATATTTTGAATAGAAATTTTAAAGCTGATAAGCCTAACACCAAGTGGGCGACCGACATAACAGAATTTAAAATTAATGCTGGTAAGGTTTATTTAAGCCCAACTATGGATTTATACAACGATGAAATTGTTGCTTTTACAATTGGATTATCTCCAAGTATGGATTTAGTTTTGAAGATGGTTGATGAAGCTTTTTCAAAGGTTGATAATAGCGAAGAATTATTATTGCACTCTGACCAGGGTTGGCAGTATCAATCACCAGATTACCAACGAAAGTTATTAAATAAAGGTGTTAAGCAAAGTATGTCAAGAAAAGGAAACTGTAACGACAATGGGAATATAGAAGGATTCTTTGGAACACTTAAAAATGAAATGTTTTATGGGCACGAAAAAGAATTTACATCGTTATATGATTTAATGTTAAAAATTAGTGATTATATTTATTTCTATAATAACGTTCGAATTAAAACTGGACTTAATAATATGAGTCCTGTAGAATTTAGAAAACAAACATTTGCTGTTTGAATATAAGTAAAAATTTTGGGGTTCACAGGGGTTTTAAAGGTTTTTTTGAAAAATTTAAGACTTTTAGCCTTGAGATAAACTAATTACAACATCTAAAACTTGTTTTTTATATGTGCTTAAATTAACAGTATCGTTTATACTAAAATAAGATTCATTATTATTTAAAGGATTTGTTAAATAAGTTCCATTACTAGTTTTAATTTGTATAATTATTAATTGATCATTTTGATAACCATAACGTATATTAAATAAAGAAAATATAGAAGCATTAGTTAAAATATAATATGGATTTAACTTATTTGGTGTATTATCGGTTACATTTAATAAAACTTTATTATCAGGTATCTCGTCTAATATATAAGCGTATAAATCTATTTTATTATTATTATCAAAAGTTCCACCATATTTTTTTATATCTTTAACTGAACTTATATTAGTTGGAATTACTTCATTATTATTAACATCAATTTTCCATCCTAAAAAAGTTTTATCTACATAATTTAAAATTGGTAAATCAAATTCACTATCTTCTTCTAATAATGATAATACTTCTATTGTATTATCATCATAATGAAGATTTATTGAATATGTATTATTTAAAATTTCTCCATCACTATTATCAATTTTGCTACTTAAAAAACTAGCATATCCAATAGCTCCTATTAAAATAAATGAGGTTAAACTTATTAATAAATATCTAATACTTTTTTTCATTGTTATTACCTAGTTAATATTAAATTAAATATATAATTTGAATTAATTTGATTAATAAATAAAGCTTCACGATAATCTAAAATAAGCTTTTGAGAGAAACTAAAAGTTAAATTAAAAGCTTCGTTAACATTATTTTTTGAAGAAGTAATAAAGTTAACTAAAAAAGTAACTTCACTATCTTTATAAGCTAAAGTTATATCATTATTATTTAATTTAGCTGAAATTAAATATGTATTATCTTTAAATATATCATTATCAATATTTAAAGATAATTTACCTTGTAAACTAAACTTATATCCATTTCCACTATTGACTTTAAAATCATTATCAAGTAAAGATGGATTTACATTAAATGAATAAATTAAATTACCTATTTTTTCACTTTTATTATTTTGATAATAAAAGTATTTCCCTACTTTTAATGATGTAACGTTATTTAAACTAATTCCGTTAAATCCTAAAATAACATCTCCTGTATTAATATGAATCTCATTTAAGGAACTATTTAAAATTGGATTTAAACTTACCCAACTTCCATAAGCTACTCCAATTTGAAGAAAAATAACTAAAAATAAGAAAACTGTTGTTAATCTTAATTTATTTTTTAATTTCATAAGCTATTAACCTCTATTACATTAAAATTTTCATCATACATAAACCCATTTTCATCAAAGTAATATAACCCTTTATTAATACCTAATGAATTTGTTTTACTAACATAATAAGTTTTAGATTTAACTAAATTTCCATTATTATCTGAATATGAATAATGATTATTATTTATAAATAAACCTAAACTTACTCTAATTCCATCAATGTAAGTTACATCATCCTTAATATAAGGCTTTCCATCATATCGATTTGAAGTAGTATCTTCTTTAACTATATATCCACTACTATCAAATGTATAATTACCACTAGGAAGTAAATTATTTGTATTACTTATATAATATGTTCCATTAGTTAATACACTATTATCTACATCAATATAAATATATTCATATTCTCCAAATACACCACTAGGAGAACTAATTGTAGTTAAACCTACATTTTCCTGAACAATGCCTAATTCTAAATAATATTTTTTATTGTCGTTAGCATCGTAAAAACCATTATAATCGCTTAAAAAAATACCATTTTCATCAAACAAATGAATCTTTATTTCTTTCGTATTGCGAGTTTGAACTTTATTCAATCCTTTTAAATAATTACCACTATTATAATCAATATATTTGTAACTATTTTCTTCTTGAATCCGCCCGCCCCAAATAGCAATAGCTGTAATATCATTTGTATAATCACCAAGCACAACTTTATCACCTGGAGAAAAATATCCAAGGTTGAAAATATACCGTCTTTTTAAAGAATATCCATTCGGATTAGTAAAATTTAATCTCGAATCATAAGCATATGGGAAAGTAAATTCTTCACCTACGGTATAAGAAATGATAACCGATTTTGCTATACTTGAATTTGAATCTTTAAAGATAATATTTCTTTCAATTTGTTCATTTTCTTGAAGTTCCCGTTTTTGAACTCCAGGTTCATTATTATAAAACACAGTTTTACCCGAACATTCATCTGTAGGAATAAAATAAGTACCGTCTCCATTTTTTAAATACGAAGGTGCAACAGGAATTGATTCTGGCTCCATACTTCCGTTCCTATTAGTATATTGAAAAGTTTCTGTTATGGAACCAATATCACTTATATACATAATTTTTCCAGTGCCTTCAGATGAATAAATATTAGCTGCACCTTTTACAGTTGTTCCATCACTTTCATATGAAAGTGTCGTATAAATTGAAGCACCATTATTAGTTTTAATTAAACCGTTTATATTTATTGTTGCATCTGGTGAATTTGAATTCATAGTTCGACTTGGTGCTTTTCCTAAGGTAGAAACGTATTGTATTACACCAAGGTTACCAGCTGATGTATATTTTTTATTAATCCAAACATCTGTATCATAAACATAAAGAGAGACGTTTTCAATGAAGGTTAATGTACCTCCAAATTTTATATTTAATTCGACACCTGGAAGCAAACATAAATCTTGAGAAATAGTTACTGTTGAATCATTTAATACATTTATAACAAAATTATTGTTTACAGGCAGTACATAATTTTTAGACTCAACTACAAATGGCCTAGCCGCTACTTTTAATTCTAAAGTAATTGGCGAAATGTTTACTTCTCCATAAATATCGTAATTTACTTTATCATTTTGCGAATCATATTTTCTTAAAAGATAACTATTTTCATTAAGAAGTGTAAAAATACCTTCTTTGCCTAAAAAATTCATTGATGTTTCTGAGTGAAACCAAAAATTCATTACTGATACTCCTGTGTGAACGACTAATTGAACATTATAATTAATACGTAAATAACATTCGATATTTTGTACATAATACTGATTTATTGGAAAAACTTTATGTGTAGTATCATTCATAATTTCTAAACTTTCGTCTGCTCCAAACCACGATCTAAATTGAAATATTTCGTGAACCTCACTTCCATTTTCAGCATTCACGATTCCGTCTCCAATAATATATCCGTAAGAGAATAATTTAGAATTATTTTTTAATGTAATCTTTCCTCCACTTAAAATATTAATTCTTCCATAAGGACCGCTTATGGCTGCCCATGATTGTGAACTTGCTTTAGCTGCCACATATAAAGTAGCTCCAGAATCAATTATCAATTCAGTATTTTCTAAAATAATTAATTCCTTATATATTGAAGGAGTTACTTTTGCTTCGTTTTCAATAAATGTGTCGTCATTATAAATTTTTATGCTACTATCATTTGGGATATAAAGCGTTATTCCGCTTGTCAATATATATGTCGCGTTATCGATTAAACTACCTGATTCTTTTAATAATATAATTTTATCTGTTGATTGTTGAGCTGATGAAATAGCATCATTTAAATTATAAAAGTCTTTTCCGTTATTAGAAAATACAGCACAATCTTCGTCAATAAAATAAGGATAGATACGTGTATTAGAATTTACGCTAACATCAATTTCTATATTTTCATAAGATAAAACATCATTAAAATACCACCCAACAAATTTATAACCTTCATAAGGTACAGCTCTTAAATTAAATGTTTCATTACCATCAAAAATTAAATTCGTTTCATTTTCAATTAAAACATCATTTACATAATATGATCCACCGTTTGCTAATAAAAATGTAACATTTAAATTAAAATTAATTTTTTCAAATTCTAATGAATTTATATATATAGAGGATGAAGTATCAGTATCGTCTGGACTTTCGAGTTTTATAAGTAGTTTATTGTTATTTGCATTCATCGATTTTTTAAATGATGTTTCCTCGCCGACATCACTTGTATATTCTCTTTCATCAAGAGTTACACGTTTTCCAGCAACTAATGTGAAATTAAAACTTAAATAGCCTTCCTCAGTTCCAGTATAAGTTAATGTTAACGTGGAAGAATCAGACGTATATGTAGCATCGTCAAAGCAACCTCCTTCTTCTTTTTTTGTAGTAACACTTCCGCTTATTGTATTTTTATTTGCACTCCAAACACCTTGTTTATCCGCATCTAACTCTATAATACTAGCTAATTCATCATTTAAACCGGTAACTTCAGCACTATATCCAACATTAATTGCTCCTACACCAACTGTTAAAGCAAACATAAAAAAAGCTAATATAATTAAAATAAATCTATTTGATACTATCTTCTTTTTTAACTTCCTCATATTTTTTACCTCTTAAAAACTTTAAATATAAAATAAAAGCAACGCCTAAAATTATTGCTACAATCGAAGAAATGTGTCCGTTATGTAAAATATTAGAAGTATTAGCTACTCTAAAAAATTCACTAATAAATCTAACTACACCATAGCTTAGTAAATATAATGGATAAATATACCCATTAGATTTATTCTTATAAATGTAAGGTATAACTAAAATTAAAAAGATTAAATAATATAAAAGTTCAATTTCTCTAGTAGGTACTCTTATATTTGTATTAGGTATTAATATCCCTTCACAACATCCTGAAATAATACAGTTTATCCTAGCAAAAAATAAAGTTTCAATTAAAGAAACACTAAATATATCAAAAGCTCTACTAAACTTTATTTTCATAATTAACGCATATAAAAAATAAACTAGCGGCATAAAAAATGTTCCACCATAAATTGAAACACTTCCAAACTTTGATCTATCAAATCCACTTTCAATATAAGCAAATAGCATTACAAAAATAACACCAATCAAACTATGAAAAATTGAAAATAATATAATTCCAAATATATTCATTTTTAAATCTTTTCGATTTAAAAATAACCATATACCATTAATTAGACTACCTGCTAATAAAAGAATCATTAAAATATAATGTGAAACAAAAAAATCAATAAAAGGCATTAAATAATACCTCCTACTAATTTCATTATAAATTTATTAAAAAAGTAATTTTTTAAACTAAAATTTAAAAAATTAAGAGTTTTTAAGAACCCCCCCCCGAAGTTTTTAAAATTTAGTTTTTTCATTTTAAGATAAATCCTTTCCATCTATTATTATTGAACAAAGAGTATCGTTAGTAATTCTTTCAGTAGAATCGCTTAATAGAGTTGCTTCGATTTCCTCATTGTTTGTAAAACCGCTAAATGTAATGCTTACTGCTGCTTTGTGTCTATTGCCTATTCCAGCTGTTTCGCCGCTATAAGTTATTTTAATTGTAGTTCCTTTTTCTGCATAAATTATATCGTTCTTATTAGATCCACCATAATTTATTGTAACATTGGATTTAACTGTTAATGAAGAATCATTAATGATATTATTTGCGTTGATTCCGGCACTTGTTTCAGCATTAGCAATAAAATTACCAACATATATAGCTTTAAAAGAGATATTTATTCTATTAAATGTTTTTAAAACTGAACTAATATTAGGCTTTAAAGTAATCATACTACCAATATTACCAGTTACATTTACAGTTGAAGGATTTCCACTAACAAAGGTACTTCCATCGCTAAATGTACCGCCTTCAATATCCCATCCATTAAAAGTATATGTTGTAACATTAATCGAGTTATCAACTTCATATGTACCACTAGTTAAATTAGGTTTATTAAAATTAGGTGGTAAAGATATAGTGGCTTTAGTTGTATTTTCAAATTCTTCCAACGAATATTGAGCTCCTGTACCATTAATATCTTCAACGAGTACAGTAATTCCATTAGTTGCTTTTTCCCATTTGCAATAAATTGTTAAGGTATCATTTTCTAAATATTGATTCACTATATTACTAGAAAGAATAGATGCATTAATTGTACAATTTGCATCAAAATAAAATCCTAAGAAGTTAATATCTTCAGCTCCACTATTAATTTTTTGATATGTTAATGATTTTAAACTAGAAGCATCATCTGGAATAAAATATGTATTATTAGTATTAAGTATTTGATAATCATCAAAATTAATACTATTATTAGATACATTTTGATAATTAATAGTATATAAATAATAAACAAATTCATTATTAATAAAAGCACATTTATAATTTGAATTTGTATATAAAGTACTATTTTTAGAATCTGAGACAGTAATTATTTGTCCATTTGCCATCGATGAACAATCGAGATAATCAGCTGTATCGTACTCTTGACTAGTAATTATCACGTCCAAAACTTCTTTGTGAGTCGAATAAATTTCTTTAATAGTTACTGTATTATTAACAGCAATATTTATAAAAGATTGATTAGTAATGCTTGTTCTTTTTACTAAACCGCCAAAGCTATCAACATTTAAAGTACCATTTAAAATAAAATTAGCATCAGTTGTATTGGGATATGCTAAACTATTTCCAACTGACCCTGTTACATAATATTTACCATTAGGATAAAATAGCTCATTTTTATATACGGCTATAGAATTTGCATTTACATTTACACCTTTATTAATAATAATATTTGAACCTGGTAAAAATTTTAATTTTTGAGCAGTTAAATCGACAGTTGAACTACTGCCATCAAGAAAATTATTTAAACTAATATCAAAGTAGTGCGAAATTGGGAAATGCACTTGAGAAGTAGACATATTAATATATCCTTCTACTTGCCCGTTAGCTTTACTGACAAAAAGAGATAAAGTTAAATTATTAAGTTTAAAATTACCATAAAAATTAATAGAATTTTTATTAGTTTCAGAATTTAACCATCCTTTAACAACGCTCCTAGTATCAGTTAAAGAAATAAAAAATGAATTATCATTTAATCCTACTAAATTTACTGTAGCAGCATTATTTTGATTATCAGCATATAAATCAGCTCGAGCATATACTTTAGCTCCTGAATATATTGTATAATTAATATCAATTAAATTATGTAAAAAGAAACGGTTAAAAGGTGAAGTTTGTAAATTCGCTTCAGTACTACCGCTAGCGATTAATTTCATAATTATACTAAACATTTCGCTATTGCTTGAAGCAGCCATCCCCATAAAAACACTTCCGCCTCTATGTTCAACAACAATAAAAGGTAAAGTTATACTTGATGAAGAATTTAAAATAATATTACTTAAAGATTTAATTTGTCCATTAGAACTATCAACTTCAGTTTCTCCACTTATATATCCATAACAAGTAATTTCACCATTAGAAATAAGCGAGGCATTTTTACTAACTTTAATTTCACTAAAACTAGTTTGAGTAGAACCGCTATAATCAGCTCCTCCTTGACCACCAGTTTGAATTCCGCCCACATAAAGTGAACCATTATTAGTTAAAGTAACTCCTTCTTCAATAATTAATAAAGACTTTCTAGCTTGCAAATTATTATAAACTAAACTAGTTGCGCTTCCATGAGTTGAAGCAAATGAAACTGGGTTAGAATAAACTCCACTACTATAAGTTATTTGATAAGGCAAATTTAAAGTAACACCTTCTTTAATTTCACAGTTATTATTAATACTTACTCCATTTTTATTAGGAACAACATAGATAGTATCTCCACTACTAGCTTCTTTTAAAGCCATTTCAATTGTTGTATATTGTTTAGAAGTATTAGAATTATACGCAACAACTGTCATTGAAGTATTATTTATAGGATTTGAAGTATAAGTTTCTCCGCTTGAAACATTAAAACTAGCAAAACCTAAAGGAAGTACACTAATTAATAATAAAATTAAATAAAATAAGAAATGTTTTCTAAATTTCATTAATTAATGTCCTCCTTTAAATCTAAAGATAAAGTAAAACTACTATTACTTAAGTTTTTAATTATACTATTTTGTTCGCTATTAAAATTAAAAGGAACATTGAATATTTGTTCTACTTTTAAATAACATATATCATAAATTAAATAACTATTATTTAATTCGTTTATTAAAATACTGCAACCATTGTTACTATTTGACTTATATGTATGATTAAATACAATAGTTGGACTTAAGCCAACAAAATTATTATTTCCGCTAAAATACAAATTTACTTTATTTAAGTAAGTAAATGAATTATTTGCATTTAAATAAAGGTTGTTATTTACTTCATTAGAAGTAACGTTTTCATTATATAAATGAGAATAATTTAAATATAAAGTTAAATCATTTAAGTTTTTATAAGTAGCCTTAGCATTTTTAACATTATATTTAATAACCGTATTAATAACAGCTCTTGATAAACTAACTTCGTTAGGTTTATCTTCATTAATAAATCCTTCAGAGTTATATTCAAAGGTTTTAAAACTACTTACTTCAAAAATATTACTTAAATTATTTAAATTACCAACACTAGTTTCTACATTAAATGATAACTTATTACCTTCAGTTGATACCCATGATGAAAAAGCTATCCCACTTAAAGATAAAGCACCTAATATAACTAATACTCCTAAATGTTTAACTTTCTTCATCTACTTACCTTTCTTATTAATTATATATTAATATATTAACATTTAATATATTAATACTTTATTCGCTTATCCAATAAGCAAATAAAGTCATATCACGATATACATTTGTAAAATTAGTAAAGTTACCTAAATTAATATTATACACAGCTTCTGTATACCATCCTCCAAAACGATAATTACTTCTAATAGGAGTTGGTACACTTATATTTTCATAATAAAAGTTTTTCCCTGCTGCTATTTCATAACTTGATTCATATCCATTAAAACTAGCAGTTAAGTCATCTCCAGCATTTAAACTAAAATTAACCGTATATGTTTCTTGTTCCATGCTATCTTTAAAGTTAATAACTATTTTCCACATGTTATTTTCTTTTGTATAAATAATTAAAGCATCAGTATTAAAATAAAAATCTCCATTATATCCTAAATCACTTGAAGGTGGTTCACTACCTTGATACCAAGATGTACTTCTTCCAATTACTACTGGATCAAGCATTGTCCCATCAGTTAAATAAAAAATTAAAATAGTATTTCCGCTTAATGGATCAACACTAGCTTCAACTCTACTAACTCCATTTGGTCTAGGTATAGGAATAATAGTTGTTGTTTCATCACTATAAGTAATAGTTAAAGTTAATTCTAAGGTAACTGGATCTTGATTATAAACAATTGAAACAATACCTCTACCTTCTTCTCCTTTAGGAAGAGTAATAATAGTAGGTTCTTTACTTGGATCAGTATAAGAAATTACAATTTCTTTTTCTCCTGTTTCTTCATTAACTCTATCAGTAATAGCTTCGATTCCTACTCCATCTTCACCTTTAACAATTGGTAAAGAAAAATTATAAGTAGTATCATCAGTAAACGTAATTACAACGTTCATTAAAGTATTATCTTCATTAGGAGTTGCAACTACATTTTTAATTCCTTTCCCATCTTGTCCTTTAGGAAGAGTAAATACATAATCTGGTATACCAGCTCCTTCAGTAAAACTAATTGTTACAGTAGTTGTTCCATCTTCATTTAAAATAGAATTAACATCTTCAATACTATAAGGATCATTTCCAAAAAATGAACATGAACTTGCTAATCCTCCAAAAGTTAAAGTTCCAATTAACATTAATAGATTAAATTTTTTCATAACTATTCTCCTTATGCTCTTAATTTAAAATCATCTTTAGAAGGTACCTCATTAAATAAGTATGGAGTACCAGTATAACTTCCATTAGTATAAAATTTAAAATTATTAAATCCAGCAGCTAATGGAACACATTTTGCTAGAACACTAGCAAAAATGTTATCAAAACTATCATTATATAAAGCATTACTTAAAATATCGACTTCTAAAACTTCTCCTAAATCTAAATTAGTAACGCTTTCAAAATTAACCTTACTTAAATTACTTCCTCCTCCATAATAAGCAATTGGAGTATTTAAGTATGATTTATCATTACTTTCATAAATATAATTATGATCGTTAGCTTCATTTTTAAGTAAAGATTTCATTGGGAAATAACTATCAATACTAATAGAAGTTAAATCACCAACTAAATCTCCAATATCAGGAATACTACCAATAAATTCACCAAGACGTTCTTCAATTAAACAACTTGCATCGATTGTTCCAATATCTTTCCAATCATAAAATCTGGTATCACCTTTTAAATTAAGTAAACTTGGTTTCATAGTTCCACTTATATTATTAGGTGCAGTTAATACATTTGGCATAATTTGATCAAATGTATCAATAATAAAACTAGGTATACCATTATATAAGAAACATCCATTAAAATAAGTATCAAAAGCTATACTATATATTCCGCTTCGATAAAAATAAGTATCAATAACATTAATTTCTTGACCATAAATTATATTATTTAATTCATCTATAAAATCATTATCAAGGGAATCTTGCAATTTAATTAAAGTATTATAATCTTCATTACTAACTCCTACTTCACTAGTTAAAATATTACTGACTAGTTCATCTGCACTTAATTCATAACTTGGTCGATTTGAATTTAAATGATTAGTTAAAAATTCACCTAAATACCCATTATAAACTTTATTTAATCCTTCAAATAATACTCTTTTATTTAAATCTATTTCATTATATTCATTATTCCCAATTTTCATTAAAAATTCTCTTGAAGTAGAAAGTAAAGAATTATCAAGTGTAAAGTTAGGACTACTATAAACTCTTAAAGCAGTTCTACTATTTCTTAATTCACTATTTTTAATAGTAATATTACTTCCTAAAACATCAATTGTTGTTCCAGTATATTCTAGGTTATACATATTATTACTACTAGTTTCACTTCCACTAGTATTATTAAATTTATCAGTATTTTCTATTACTAAATCATTAATAGTAATATTATTTCCTTCTACATACATTAAAGAATTATCTTGACCAAAAGCTTTTATAATTGGAGCTTTAAATTCACCAATTGAAACAAAAGTTAAAGGACCTTTAAATAAATCTTCTTCTCCAGGCTCGAGTTTACCTGTATAATTATTAATTTTTCCATGATTTGGATAAGTTAATTCTTTGCCGTTTATTTTAAATCCGTTCCCATAAAAATCTTTTTGTACATGAATTCCACTAATTATATTTAAATATTCACTATTTTCCCCATAAAGTTGCTTAATATAATTAGTATTATAAGTTGATTTAAATGTATAAACTTCATCTTTAAAATTAAGTCCATTTTCATTTCCAAATAACCTAACATTATTTTGCTTATAACTTCCATCACTATTAAATGTATTTTCATAACTATCTAAAGAAGTTTGTAAACAAACAATTTCTCCATTAGTTGATTTATTAGTACACATTAATAAATCAAGGTAGTTATAAACATTAATTCCTTCACTAACAATATTTAAATTATAGGTCGAAGTTAATATTTGATTTGCATTACTTCTAATTGAAAAACTAGCTTCTCCACTTCCTAAAGTATTAACTACTAATTCATTATTATTTAAATTAACTTCAATATTACTAGTATTAGTAATTAGTTGATATGAAGACGGTTCATTATCTCCATATTCAGTTATATTAAATTTAATTTCACTTCTAGATTTAACTAAACTTTCTTCATTTAAAAGTTTTTCATCATAACTTATATCATATTCCCCATAATATCTTGAAGAAGTAACACTTAATCCACTTCCACTTGGAAGAGGATTAATAATAATTGCTCCATTTTCATAAATTACTGCATTAAATGTTCTTGAAGTTGTCTTTTTAAAGTTACTACAAGTAACATTAACATTTCCTTCTTTTAAAGCATTTAAATAGTAATTATCATTAACTTTACTAATACTTGCAACATCACTTTCTTCATTTATATACCAAATTAATTCATTACCTTCACTTAAAGTTAAGCCTTCAGGAACAATTCCTTTAGCTTCAAGAAGATAGCCTTCATCTCGAACTTTAAAACCTTCGTTATCATTATAATTCCATTCAATACCAGAAATATCAACTTCAACGAAGTTTTTAATAATAATTACATTAGTAAACCCAAGTAATGCAATAATAAATGGGACTATTAAAATCATAATTAATGTCTTCTTATTCATTTAATTAATCCTCATCTTAATAAAGTACTTATTAACCATCTTTTTAAACGGAACAATTGAAATTATAGTAATGCTTAACATCAAAATAACTTCAATTATATAAATTAAAGTACTACTTAAACGGAAATAACTCATAATAAAATGAATTAAAAATATAACTAAAGGTAAAACTACACTAATTAATGTAGATAAAAAGCTAATATTACCTTTTAAATCGCTATTTAATTTAATTAGATCAATATAAAGTCCATTAAATACTAAACTAACTTGTAATAATAATCCTAAAATAGTTGCTACTAAAAAAGCATTTAAACTAATTTCTTTAAAACTAATTAAAATTAAATTAGTAATTAATAAGGAGGCACTTGAAAATATTAAAGGCATAATTAATTTAATATAGCTTTGTTTTAAAGGACTAATTGGTAAATATTTAACAATCATTAAATTTTTATCTTCTCGGCTATAACTATCAAGTGAAGCACTTGAAATAATCGAACTAAATAATAATAAAAGTAAAATATTTAAACCATTAATTAATTCAGGGAAGTATATTAATAACATCTCCATATTTTCATATAAAATTCCATTTAAACTAGAAATTACAACAAAAGCTAAAAATGGCTGCATTATTAATAAACTTGTATAACTAAATACATAATTACTATTTCTAAAAATTAAAATAAATTCTTTTTTAAGTAAGGTTTTTGTTAAACTATTTAACTTAGTAGTTTTTTTAGGTTCAATTTTTTTATTAGATGAAATTTCATTTTTTAAAAATTTAGTATAACTTAGACTAGAAATTATAAAACCAATTAAAATAATTCCTAAAGATATTCCTAAAGCTATAGCTAAATGATTAAAAGCATTTATTCTATTAATTGCTACATTTACTAGTCCTGAAACTGGAAATAAATATGGAGTAACATTATGAAGATTATTAATAAAATCCATACTTACAATCGAATCAACTTTTGAATCATTAATTAAATTAATAAATAAATCTAATACATATTGATAAATAAAACATAAACAAATAACTAATAAACTTCCTAAAATAACTTGCAAAAGTGCCTTATTTTTTAAGAAATTATAAATTTTATTATATAAAGGTAATAAAATTAAAGTAAGTCCACTACTAAATATAGAAATTAATAAAGGATATAAAATACTTAATACATAAAAAGCTGGATATATATTATCTTCAATTCCTCTACTAACTCCATAACTAAAAAGTAATGGGACACTAATAACAAAATTAATTAGTACACTATATAAATAAGTAAAAATTATTTTACTAAAAATAATTTCTTCATTATTAACTGGTAAATGAAGTAAAACTTCACTATCTGTTCTTTTATAAAATACATTTCTTACTTTATTTAAACTAGTAAAGACACTTCCAATTAATAAAATAACTAAAAATAAAATTAAAAAATCAAGCGAACCATATTCACTAAATAAGATTAATTTTTTATCTAAAGCAAAATAAATATAAACTTCTAAAGCAATAAACAAACTAATAAAAATTAACTTAATTAAAAGACTAAAAAATGTCTTAAGATTACTAGCTTTCTTAATATTATTAATAAAATTTTCTTTATATTCTTTATGAAGTAACTCTACTATCATAAATTTTCTCCATATACTCTAAAGAAAATGCGTTTAAGATCTTTACGTTTAAATGGTTCGATTCTAAAATCGATTTCACTTACAATTTTTCCATCATTAACAATTGCAACTTTATCACAAATTGCACTAACTAAATCGATATTATGAGATGTAACAAAAACTGTATTACCGTTTTTTGCAAACTCACGTAAAAGTTTAACAAGTACTTCATAAACCATAATATCAAGTCCAACAGTTGGTTCATCTAAAATCCAGACTTTAGGATTATGAATTAAACTAGCCATTAAACATAATTTTTGTTGCATACCATGTGAATATTCATTAATTCTACGAGATAAATCTTCTGGAGGTAAATTAAATTTTTCAATTAGAAACTCTAAATTAGCATCATAAGATTCTTGAACCATATCATAACTACTAGCAATAAATTCTAAAAATTCATAACCAGTCATTGAAGGATAGGCATTAGGTTCACTACTAACATAACCAAATAATTTTTTAGCTTCTTTAGGTTCAGTTTTAATTGATTTACCTAAAATTAAAATATCTCCGTCATTAAAGTCCTTTAAACCAACAATACTATCAATTAAAGTTGATTTACCAACACCATTTTTACCAATATAGCCATAAATCTCACCTTTATTTACTTTAAAAGAAATTCCTTTTAAAACTTCTTTTTTTCCATAAGATTTATAAACTTCATTTACTTCAAGAGCATATTGAGGTTCATTTTCTTGTACTATTTTTTTAGTTTCATTAGTCTTATCCATCTTACTTACCTCGATATAAACTCTTTAACCAAACATGAATCTTATGATTAATATTTAAAGTTAAAAATTCGTTATTACAATGTAAACAATGATAATTATTTAAATTACTAACTAAGTTAGTTTCTCCACAATAAGGACATTTAATTAAAGTATTACTACTTAAAGGTAAAATAATTTCTGTACTTAATAAAATATTTTCAAATCCTAAATCACTAAATATCATTTTTTCATAGCTTAATTCAAAAATATTATTAAAATTAGAAGATAAATTAGAATTAGAAATTACTAAATAATTATCAAATTTAGAAAAATAATTAGCATTATTCTCATAATCGCTATCTTTATAGTTATAACTAACTTTAATTAAAGAAGTCATAACTATTTTATTAAAGGTTGTTTCAAGTATAAAACTTAAATTATTTAAATCTAAGCTTAATTTATAACTAAATTTATTAAGTTTAAAAGTTAAACTTTGATCTTCATCAAATTTAATTAATTTTAACTTATTAAATTTAATTAAAGGAATATTTAATTCACTTATTTTCTTATTATTTAATAAATAATTTAATAAGCGAATTAAAGTGTAATTAAAAAATAAATCATCATAATTAGCTGAAACTTCATTTAAAAATAAGTTTTCTTTATAAAAACGATATACACGGTTATATCTAATATCATGAAGAATAGTATTAGTTAAATTTAAAGGCAAAGTAAATGTAGTATTTTTAAGTAGACGGTAAAATTTATGAAGTTTAAGATGTTTAACCTTATTATGAATTAAAGTTAAAGTTTCGTAATTTTCATTATTTACTCCGCTTAAAAAAATATATTTAGCTACTTCTTCTTTCGACTTAATTAAATTTGAATATAAAGATAACTTTGATAAACTTGCTTCAGTAGTTCCATAATAAGAACGTAAACTATTAGTATAATTAATACTTAATTCTTTAAAATTATTTAATAAATCTATAATTTTACTAAATACATAAATTATAAATCTATTTTCATAATTGTTAATTGTATCGTTAAATTCTTTATTATAAACAAGCTCAGGAACAAATTTTCCATTACGTTTTTGTTTCCATAAACTGCTATCTAAAGTTGTCTTTTTAAAATCATCAGGTGATAAATCGCTCACTAATTCGCTTCTTAAAATAACTTCATTAGTTGTAGTTAAAACAAATGGTTTATTAAAGATTGCGCTAAAAGTATCTAAAATTTCATTAAGTTGATTAATAAAATCTTTTAAAGTATCAAAATTAGTAGGAGAAAGTTTAAGTTCGTTAGGAGAACTTAATAAATTAGACACTAAAAGAGGTTTAGATTTATTTTTTCTATACTTTTTAAGTAATTGTTCATTAAAATCAACTAAAAAACTAAACTTTTCCATAAACTAAAACTTAAAATCTCTTAAGTAACTTATTAATAATATGTTCTGTATCTTTAAAAGAATTTCCATAAGTTTTTTTAACTAAACTTAATAAATTCTCTAAACCTTTTTTAACATAATCTTCATAACGTCCTTCAAGTTTAGAAACAACTTTTCTACTAAACATAAAGTCAAGAGCTTCTTCTTTAGTTCCTCCAAGTCCAACATAAACTGGTGTGAAATTTAAAATTTGATTATAAATTCTATTACCAAATGTTAAATCAAACACTTCATAAGTAAAGTCAGTTAAAACTTTAAATCTTTCAAGATCTTCTTCGTTTAAATTAAATTTAATATTATTTTTAGCTTCATTAAATAAAGATTCTATAAAATCAAATGATAAATGAAGTTCTTCAACTTCTTCTTTAACTTCAAATTTTTCATTTAAAGTATCAAAGTTAATAGTAATAGCTCTATCATAAACTTTATCAGTAATAGTATATGTACTATCATCTTTATTTGCTGTTCCAATAAAGAATGTATTATTAGGAATTCTTAAAATACCATTTTCTAAATGTTTTGGTGGAACAAAACCAAATGGAAGTTGCATAATTTTAAGCTTCCATTCTTCTTTAGGATATTCAAGAACACTTAAGAAATCAGCAAAATAATATTCAATACGGGAAATATTCATTTCATCTAAGACCATTATGTTAAATTGTCTTTCTTTATAAGAATATTCATATAAACGTTTTAAAAATTCAGTTTCAGTATAAGTTTTACTAAAATCATTAAAGAAACCTAAAATCGATGTACGGTCTCTCCAAGTTGTTTGAACTGGAGCAAAAAAGCTTGCTTCACCAATAAAATCACTAAAATATCTAGCAATTGAAGATTTACCAGTTCCACTTAAACCTTCTAATATAATAAGTCTAGTAGTTGCTAAACCGGCTAAGAAACATCTAATTGTGTGTAAATCAAAATATAAATTTTCTTTTTTAGCTAAATAGTTTCTAAATTTATTAGCAAGTTCATTTAAAGGTACATTATCATCAAAATTAATTGCATCACTAATTTCATTAATAGTATCAATTTCACTTAAACCAGGAAAAACACTTTCTTTAATTAAACCTAAATTTTCTCCTCCACTTAAAGTTGGAACATTATCTTGGTTTGTACCGGTATTTCCTCCACCTACAAAACTAGGTTGAGCTTTACGTCTTTCTTCACCAAAAGCTTCGCTAAGCTTACCTTGTTCTTTTTCTTGTTCATATAATTCGTTTTTACGATCATCTTCTTTTTCAAGACTTCCACGATTATCAAAAAATCTAAATGGTTTATCAATATTTTTAAAGTTAACATATAAGATTAAAGCAGCTCCAATTAAACTTAAAAATACTACATATATAACTAGTCCAGTAACAAAAGCTTCAATGACAAATAAGAAACTATTTTTAATTATTTCTAAATCATAAGGATATTGAGCAACAAGGCCAATCCCAAATCCTAAGACAGTACAAATTAAAAAGGTAATACCATATATTGTTAACCATTTTTTAGAAGTAGGCTTTTCTTCATAATAAATTGCAAGTCTAGCTTCATAAAGAATTGATGTAATTAACAAAATAAAATAAATTGATAAACAAGCAAATAATATCCAACAAGGTACACTTCCATGAATTTTAGGGAATCCCATTGCAAGTCCTAAACTAAAAATAGGATTATTTGCTTTCATAACAGGGAAATTAGCATCAACACATACTGCACAAAATACGACAATTAAGAAATAAAAATAACATAATGCTAGAAAAATTAAATTCTTTCTACTAAAATGTGTTTTCATAAAATACTCCTTTATTAATTGAAGATAATAGATAAAATCTATTTCTTTTATTTAATGAAGATTTTATTTAATATCTTCATAATAAATAATTTAATTCTTTTTATTATCTGAAAGTTCTTTAATAAATTCAGTTAAAGATCTTTTAGAATTTTCTTTTGAAGTGTTTAAATCTTTAACTTCATCAATTTCAATATCTTTTACATATACTTTATTATCATCTTCTTTATTAGAAGTAGATATTTTCGTATACATTTTATTATTAGATTCATTAATGACTTCTAAGTCATTAAGTTCTTCTTTTTTAATGAAGTTGCCTTCATTAAAAACATATTTATAACCTTTATATACTAACTCTTGAGAAAAGTAATTACTTATCTCATTATCTTTTCCATCATATCCAATTAATTCAATTAAAAGGTTTGTTCTTTCAAGAATTGCTTTTTCAAGTTTATTTCGATAAAAATCAAACATGAATACACAATATCCAATCGAAACTATAGTAATAATTCCGCTATTTGATTGTAAAAATATAACAAAACTACCAATTAAAGGAACCTTAGAATGATTATAATATCCAATAATATCTTCATAAGTTAAATATGTATCATATAAAGAGTTATTATCACTATTAGCATTAGCATCACCTCTAGTAACAACTTGGATATCATTATCGATATAATCTATATCGATAATTCTATGAACGATAGTTCTTCCATCATTTGCCTTAAAGGCAATAATATCATAAAGTTTAACATCGTTTACATTGTTATATTTACTTATTCCAATTATGTCATAAATATCTATTTGATCATCTAAGTTATTTTTTTCAATATAAGTATTATCTTTATTTATAGTTTCCATACTACTACTAGCAATAACTACAAATCCTGAATTTCCAAATATTAAGGAATTATCCATTATTCTACTAGTTAAGCTAAAGATAAAGAATAAAAATACAAAACTATATAAAGAATAATAAACTATTCTTCCTATTATTTTTAAAGTCCTTGATTTTTTATTTTTCTTTTTTTCTTCTTCTAGAAGTACTCCATCAATTAATTCAATATCTTCTTTTCCTTCTTTAACATCTTTAATCGCATTTAAGTTATAATTTCTAAACAAAACAGTAAATACAACACAAAAAGAAAATAAACAAACAAAGGTAACAACTAGTGATAAAATTTCAAAACTTGACATAACTATGATAGTGCGCTAATTTTTAGCGCACTATGAATAAATAACTAATTACTTGATGCAGTTGATGGGGTAACAGTTAATTTAAATAAATCTGTAGCTCCATTTATTTCAGATAAATTTTGTAATTCTGATAATGCAGCATTTAAATTAGTACCATTTTCATCATTACTAAACTCTGCATCGCAAGGATTTACATATTCAAAAGCACTTCCCCAACCAAAACCATATTCAAATTCAATAGTGATTTTGTTGTTATCCTTATCTAAAGTAACATCATATGAACATCTTAAATACGAAGTTTGGTCGCTATTATCTTTTTTCCAATAAGATGGGGTACCACTATTTGTTTCCCAACTAGCACCACTAGGACTTAATGTATAAGTTTTAGCATTTTCATTATTAGGATCAATACCAGGAACTCTTATACCATTAGTTATTACACTTTGATAATCAGTATAATCAGTAGATTCAGTATTAACTGTTAAATCAAATTTTACATTTTTTAAAATAGTTTCAATATCTGGATCAGTAGTTGGTTTTTCGCCAGGATTAGCTAAAGAAATACTAACAGTAGCTCCAAACTTCATATCTTCATTTGCTCCATCACCAACTATCTTAGTACCACCTTGTTTATTTGAATCAAATTTAACTGTCTTATCAAGTGTACCATCACTAAGAATTTCAGCTTTAATACGGTTATCTTCAACTTCCCCAACAGTAATATTAACCATTTCATTATTAGTTGCAGGTGTTGTGCCTTGAATAACCCAGGCAGAAAAACCTGTTGTAAGTAAAGCTATACCTGCTAAACCAGTAAGAATTAATGGAATTTTTTTATATTTTTTTAACATACAAGTAACTCCTTAAAATATTAAGCGCCTACGCTATTAGCTGTGAAAGCAAGTTTAGCGGTTAAAACTAAAGTTTTTTCATTTAAAGCAGTTCTCATTGCTTCTAATTCAGCAACAATATTGTCAACATCTTCTTTAGTTGCTCCTGAAGCAAATTTCGTGTTATAAAAACTTGCTGGACTTTCTTCACCAAAGAAATCTCCCCAAGTAAAATCTAATGTAGTTGCACTAATTGAATATGTATAATTTGTTTGAGCTCCGTCTACGTCTCCACCAATAATATTAGAATTATCAAATTTAACTTTTGCTGGAGCATTTAAATAGTGCCAACTTGTACCACTACGTTTACCACCTAACTTATTATCTGTTACTTTATTTTTTGCATTATCTTGTATATCTTCTGTTTCTTTATCAGTTGTTTCTTTTAAAAAGAATTCAACACCAGTAATTGTATTTTTATCTAAAAATTGTTTACCAACTTCTAATGTAAATTCACTAACACTAATTTGTAAAGGATTTGGAGCAGTATCATTTCCTTCCACTGTAACTACTGGACCTTCACTAGTATTTGCTTCTTTTAATTCAATACTAGCATCGCTTTCAAGTTTTAAAGTTAACTCGACACCATTATTTTTAACAGTATCAACAGATACATTAACATTGCCATTTTGTGTAATAGCGTTAACGCCAACAATCCATGTTGCAAAGCCAGTAGTTGTTAAGGCAATAGCGGCAAATCCTAAAATTCCTCCTAATACCCATTTTCTCTTACTAGCCGAAATTAATTTTCTCATAAACAAATTTCCCCCTTATTATTAAAAAATTAATTATTAAGTATTTTTGGCGGAATATAAAAAATACTTCCACCATGATTAAATAGATAAATTATTTTCACAATATTATAAGACGCAAAAAAAGAATGAATCTATTTCATCGAATTAAAAATATGCAGTTTTTAGCAGGAAAAACTGCAATTTAACTTATAAATCTCGGTATTCCTATAAATTATTACTTGAATGGTAAACAAAATTTGTTTGATATAAAATTCAATTTTAATTTTAAACCAAACAATAAACATTTTAATTGCATCGTAGAAAATAACTAATGCACAATTATCAAGCAAGTTAAAAACAGAAACTTTTAAGAAGTTTGATGACACAAAAAGATATAAGACAAATGTCAAATCTCTTATAGTAGATAAAACGACACCAAAACAATATAAAATAAATGGAACAGAATCAAAGATATATGTGAATCTTGCTAAACCAACAATTTTAATGAATGCAAAATAAGCTAATCCGGTAATAGTAAGTGAAAGAGCGTTAATTAAGATGTCATTGACTCTTTTTTTATCAATAAAAATAATGAAAAAGTTTCTAACAACGCAAAAACAAGCTAGGCTGACAACTAGTGGAAGAATGTTTTTCATTTCTTCATTAAAAAGTAAACTTTTAAAAAAATTTAAAAACTCCATCACTCAATTTCCTGCACATAGTATACAATAAATCAATAAAAAATAAAAATCTTTATTTAACTTGTAAATGTATATGATAAATAATATTTGAGTTTTGCAATGTTTTTTAAATAATTTGTTAGTTTTTATCCTTAAGTTTTTTACAAAAAATGATTCAAAAATATTCTAAAATAGATAAAAAATTGATCTCTAAACAATATTTTCCTTGATTTTTTAGACAATATTAAAGTTTTACTTGTTTTGATCCAATAATAAAATTTAATAAAATCATTGGATTTTAAAAGGTTTTTTTAAGAAATTAAAGGCTTTTTTAGACATTAATTAATTATATTTATAAAAATATCTACTTCTATCGATATTCTTTTTAAGTAGATTTCTAAGTTCATTTTTAATAAAAGCCACATCACGATTTGTTTTTAGATTTCAAAAAATTAATTTTCTTTTATAAATCTTAAAATAAATTTGCTTTTTATTATTAGTTATGATATTTTAATAGCGTACGTAGAAAGAAGAGCGCCTGCTTCTCACCAGATTAACTAAGTTAATTGGTAAATTGCTACAAAATATACTTTGTATTTTAACAGGCGTTAACTATCTAACGTCTGTTTTTTATTTATATAGTTTAGGGAGGAAAAAAGTATAGCAAACTATCAAAATCAAATGCAGAATAGCAAAAACCAAAATCGACCAAAAAATGATAAATTTAGTGGCGATCTCGTTAATGAAAAGATTCACTTTAAAGAGGTATTAGTTATTGGACCAGATGGTGAGTCACTTGGAAAAATGTCTAGATTCAACGCTTTAAATAAAGCTGAAGAATATGAACTTGACTTATTATGCGTTGCTCCAAATGCAAATCCACCAGTTTGTAAAATAATCAATTATGGAAAATATCGTTTTGAATCTCAAAAGAAAGCTAAAGAAGCTAAAAAGAATCAAAAGATAATTGAAATAAAAGAAATTCAACTAACTCCTACTATTGGTGAACATGATATTCAAACAAAGGTAAAGGCAGCTATTCGCTTCCTAAATGATGGAAATAAAATTAAGGTTGGCGTTAGATTTAGAGGACGTCAATTATCTCACGTTGAAGTTGGTGAAGATGTCCTCAATAAATTTATAGACTACGTAAAAGAATATTCCGTTATCGAAAAAGCACCAAGCTTAGACGGTAAATGGTTAACTTGTGTACTTGCAAGTAAAATTAAAAAGTAGAAAGAGAGGAAAATTTATGCCAAAAATGAAAAGTAAAAAAGCTTTAACTAAAAGAATTAAAGTAACTGGTAGTGGCAAAGTTGTTAGACATCACGCATATGTTTCACACTTAGCTCCACACAAAACAACAAAGCAAAAGAGACACTTAAGAAAACAAGCTAGTGTTAGCAAGTCAGATTTAAAGAGAGTTAAGTATCTCATTCAACAATAGGAGGAAGTAACTATGAGAGTAAAAGGTGGAAATGTAACACATTTAAGAAGAAAGAAAATTTTAAAACAAGCTAAAGGTTACTTCGGCAGCAAACATTTATTGTTTAAAACAGCTAAAGAACAAGTTATGCGTTCTCATGCTTATAGTTATGTTGATCGTAGAAACCTTAAAAGAGATTATAGAAAATTATGGATTAAACGTATCAATGCTGCTTGCAGAATGAACGATATATCCTATTCAAAATTCATGCATGGATTAAAAGCTAATAAGATTGAAATTAATAGAAAAATGTTAAGTGAAATCGCTATCCATGATGAGGCTGGTTTTAAAGATTTAGTTAAAATTGCTAAAACAGCTAAATAAACTATTAATCTTAAATTTAAAAATTCTTGCAGTTTTGCAAGAATTTTTTTATTTAATTACTTTTAATTCAACATTAGCAATTGCTTCGTCAAGTAATGGTTCAAAATCAAATTTAGATTCGATAATTTCACATTCTTTTAATTTAGGTTTAGTCTTAGGTTTTACTGGAGCAAAAATTGTACAACAGTCTTCATAAGGACGAATTGAGATATCATAACAATCTATTTTTTTAGAAAGATCAATAATATCTAATTTATCATATGTGCATAATGGTCTTAAAACTGGTAAATTAGTTACCTCATTAATTACGTTTAATGACTCAATAGTTTGCGAAGCTACTTGTCCAATTGATTCACCATTAGCTAATGCTAAAATATGTAACTTATTTGCCAACTTATTTGCTAATCGGTACATCATTCGGCGCATTATTGTGATTGGATACCCTTCAAAAGATATTTCGTATATTTTTTCTTGTATTTTAGTAAATGGGACTATATATAAATTTATTTTCGATTGATATATATTTAATTTTTTTAATAAATCTTCAAGTTTAATAATAACTCCGCTATTAGTATATGGTGGTGAAGCAAAATGAATACAAGTTACTTCTATTCCTCTTTTCATCAATAAATATGTTGCAACAGGAGAGTCAATTCCTCCGCTTAACATCATTAAAACTCTACCAGCACTTCTTGAAGGCATTCCTCCTAAAGCTTTTATGGTTGTAGTGAAAAAATAAATTCCATCATTTCTAATTTCAATAGAAAGCAAAATATCAGGTTGATGAACATCTACACTTAAAGTACTATTTTTTAAAATTTTACTTGCCACTGCACGATTAATTTCGTCACTAATATAAGGAAATGATTTATCGATTCGACGTGTGGTAATTTTAAAGGTTTTGCCATCTTCATTTAATATAATGTTATAAGCTTCTTCGATTATTTCATCTAAGTCAAAAATTTCTCTTTTTAAAGCTAATGAAAAAGAATTAATGCCACTAACTTCTTTTAAAGGTTCATAACTAAATTTATCATAATCTAATATATTAATATAAATATGATCATGACGAACATCTAAAGAATATGTTCCTTTATATTCAAATAAAGCTTTATCTATACTAGTAGCTAATTTGTTAATAAAATCTTTACGATTTTTACCTTTAGTTGTTAATTCACCAAAGCGAATAATAATTGTGTTATAAATCATAATCAACCTCGTACATTATTTAATATATCTTTTAATACATTTATAAAAATTTGACATTCCTCAATAGTATTATCTTTGCTAAATGATAACCTTATCGAATTATTTGCTTCCTTTAAAGATTTATTTAAAGCAAGTAAAACATAACTTGGTTCTTCTTTTTTTGATGAACAAGCACTAACACTACTAACATAAATTTCATGTAAAGAAAGAGCTTCAACTATTACACTAGCTTTTTTATCTTCTAAAGAAAAATTTAATATATATTCACATTGATTTGGATAAAGATGTAATTTGATTTGATTAATTTTGCTAAGTTCATTAACTAAAAAATCAAAAATTAAATGGACTTTTGCAAGGTTTTCTTTAAAATTTCTTTGATATTCATTTAAAGCAACTGTGAAAGAACTAATTAAAGGATAGTCTTCTGTCCCACTTCTTAAATTAAATTGTTGTCCGCCACCATATATTATCGGATCAAGTTTAATTTTTTTCTTTTTGATTAAAACTGCAATACTTTTTAAACCATTAATTTTATGAGATGAAATTGTCATCATATCGAATAATGAACAATTTAAATCTACTTTACCATAAGCCTGAGCTAAGTCACTATGTAAAACACATTTAGGATATTTAGAAACAATTTCTTTAATTTTGTTTAAATCAAAATTAATACCAACTTCATTATTAACTTTCATTAAAGATACTAAAATTGTATCTTTAGTAATTAATTTATTAAAATCTTCTAAATCGATAGAACCATCTTCGTTTATTTTGACATAGCTAATTTTGAAACCATACTTCTTTTCTAAAACCTTTAGGGGTTCTAAAACACTAGCATGTTCTACTTTTGAAGTAATAATATGTTTTCCTCTATTAATATTAGCTAAAGCATAACCAACTAATGCTAAATTATTACTTTCCGTAGCACTACTTGTATAAATAACATCATATTCTTTTGGATTTAAGTTTAAGATTTTAAGAACTTTTTCTTTTTCCTTAAAAATTAAATTGCTCACTTCCATACCTAAATGATGAATCGAATTCGGATTTGCATAAAAATTTAAAGCCTTATTAAAATAATCATCTAAAGCTAATTTATTAACTTTAGTTGTACTTGCATTATCAAAATATATCATTAAGATTTTACTCCATCTTTCAAAGATACTTTGTTAATAGCTTCAAGAGCTAATTCAGTTGATTTTTTAAAGTCTCCACCAAAATATAATTGTTCAGCTTGTGTTAATAAAGCATTAACATCACTATATTTAGCACGATCTTTATTAGCTATTAAAATAAGTTTCCTAGCATTAAACTCATTAGCTAATAAATCCTCTAAATTTTGATAAAAAGAATTTGTAAAAGTTGATAAGCCTGTAACAATTTGGTTCATTTTTTTAACATCTATTGGGATAGTTTGTAAAATGTTGTCTATATCATCTAAGAAAACAAATATTTTATCAAAGTTTTTTAAATATGCAGAATTAATATATTCATTATCAAGATTTTTAATCGATCTTGTGTATTCTTTAGCTTTGAAATATTGAGTTTCAATTAAAGTATGAACATTTTCACAATCGCTTTTTAAACTCTTTAAATAATTCAGATAACTATTAATTTTTGCTTTTAAAGTTTGATTACCATTATCTAAATCTTTCATTTTCTCAAGTAAAACTTTATATGGAGTTTTACTTACTGAATGAACATATATTTCTAATCTTCTTTTATCTTTACTAACATCATTTAAAGTCGTTTTTAAATTATCAAAGTCTTTTAAATGCTCTTCATCAAGAATATATATTTTTTTAAAACGAATCATATTATTAGAAATCTTAATAAATTCTTTTTCTAATTCTAAAAACTCTTCATTAACCATCGCATATTTTTGATCAAACTCTTCTTTAGAAGCAATTTCATCTAAAAATGATTGTTTAATATCATTTATTTCGTTATGAATATCATTTAATTCGTTTCCAATTGTATTTACTTGCAAGGATTTTAATTTTTCACGAATTGAAGAAATTCGATATTCAATATTAGAAATTGATTCTTCAACATTAAAACTTGATAATGGATAACTTTCTTTTAATAAACGATTATATTCAGTTTTAATTTCCTTTATCTCGTTTGGCAAAATTTCATTAACTTCACTAATATAATTAGGTACGACATTAATCATTGAAGTTAAAACTTCTAAGACTTTATATATTGAAGGCAATAAGTTACTTGCTTCTTCGTATAAAGCAGTTTCAACATAATTATCATAAGTTGTAAATCTTTCATCAATTGTTTCAAAAACTTTCATAAATGAATCATAAACATAACTTAATTCACTTTCTTTTTGATTGAATTTAGATTTAACTTCACGAAAACTTTCTTTAGCTTGTAATACTTTTTGGCGAGCTTCTTCTTCAGGTTTAATTAATTGATATAAATCACGATCTAATCCATTAATGCTATCTTCAAATGAAATTAAAATTTCTTCATTATCATGATAATAATTTTTAAATTCTTTAAATTTCTTTTCACTTAAAAGTTCTTTTAATTCATTTAAAATTTCAACAAAAAGTTCATCTTGATTATCTCTAATTTCTTTAAATCGACGGAAATACTGCGAATGAATATCTCCATATAATAAATTCGTACGACTAATTAATTCAAGACGTTGAATATATTGAGCATCTTGTCCTAAAAGTAAAGAATGAAGATATTCATATTTTCTTTCTAAAGCTAAAATTGTGCGTTTACATCTTCTTTTAGTTAAGAAAAATTTCTCAATTAAAAGATAAAGTCCTACGATAACTAAGACCCCACATAAAGCGCAAACAATTATAATTGTAATTAATTCAGTACTCATTAAAATAATCATATTGTTATTTTATAACAATATAATTATATTTTCTATAAATTAATAATCTTAACTTACTATTTTTATATTAAAACTTAATAGCTAGTGTTTAACAAAATAATAAAAAAATCTTGAGTTTTGCAAGATTTTTTTAAAATTTAAAGACTTTTTATTCCTTTGAAGGATATTTTTCTCGATGAGCATTATAAGAAGTATGTAACAACTTATGAGCTTTAGGAGAACCATATTCACCAAGATAATTTTTATATAAAGCAATGATATCTGGATTTAAATGACTTCTTCTAATTTTTCTTGAGCGATCTTCGTTATATAAAACTTCTGCTCTTTTTTGGATATATGTTTCTTGAATATTATCATCTTCATTAGGTAAGAATAATGGGAAGACATAAGGTTGTCCACCACCATTAATACATCCTCCAGGACATCCCATAACTTCAATAAAATCATACTTAGATTCACCAGCTTTAATTTGTTCTAAAAGGACTTTAGCATTTTTCATTCCACTACACATTGCTACATTATAAGTTTGTCCGTTAATAGTTAATGATGCTTCTTTAATACCTTCTAATCCACGGCAAGGAGTAAATTCAATTGGTTCCATTTCTTGGTTAGTTAATATATGATAAGCCGTTCTTAAAGCTGCTTCCATAACTCCACCTGTAACTCCAAAAATTACTCCAGCGCCACTATATTCTCCGAGTAAATCATTATCAAATTCTTCTTCTGGTAATTTTTTCCACATCATACCAGATCTTTTAATAATTTGAGCAAGTTCACGAGTAGTTAAAACAACATCAACATCTTGAATTCCATCTACACTATTTTGAGGTCTTTCTTTTTCATATTTTTTAGCAGTACAAGGCATAACACTAACTACACAAATTTGACTACGATCAATGTTATGAGCTTCTGCAAAATAACTTTTAATAATTGCTCCAACCATCTCATGAGGTGATTTACAAGTTGAAAGATGAGGAATTAATTCTGGATAATAATATTCAATATAATTAATCCAACCAGGTGAACATGATGTAATCATTGGTCCTGGACGATGTGAAATTACACGGTGTATAAATTCATTAGCTTCTTCAGTAATAGTTAAATCTGCACCAAAATTAGTATCAAATACACGATAAAATCCAAGTCTATGAAGCGCAGCAACCATTTTACCAGTTCCACTTGTACCAATTTTTTCTCCAAATTCTTCAGCAATAGCTGCTCTAACTGCTGGGGCTGTTTGAACGATTACATATTTACCTTCTTGGAAAGCTTTATCTAATTTTTCAATTTCACTATGTTCCATTAAAGCTCCAGTTGGACAAACTAAAGTACATTGTCCACATTGAATACAAGGAACGTCTTTAAAACTTCTATTTTCTGTTGGTCCAACGAAAGTATTAAATCCACGATTTTCAAAACCTAAAATACCAATTCCTTGAGTATTTTTACAAGCTTCAACACATCTTCCACATAAAATACATTTAGATGTATCACGAATTAAACCTGGAGCAAGTTCATCAAGAGTTGTTTTAGTCTTGGTTCCAATATATTGTTCTGGACGAGCACCAACTCTTTTAGAAACTTCTAATAACTCACATTGACCATTTTTTCTACAAGCTTGACAGTTGTAATAATGATTTGAAAGAAGTAATTCAACACTAGTTCTTCTAGCAATTACAGCTTTTGGATCATTAATTGAAATTCTAATTCCATCTCTAATTGGATACGCACAGCTAGGGACCAATCTTCTTTCACCATCTACATGAACTAAGCAAACTCGACAACTAGCAACGCTACATTGACCATTTTTCCAAGTACATAAATTTGGAATATTATATCCACAAATTTTTGCTGCTTCTAATATGGTAAGTCCTTCTTCAACAAGATATGGTTTATTTTCAATATATATTTGTATTTTTGCCATAATTATTACCTCTAATTCTTATAAATTGCATTAAATTTACAGGAAGAAATACATGTTCCACATTTAATACATTTACTTTGATCGATGACAAATACTTCTTTGCCAACAACTCCGCTAATACAGTTAACTGGACAATTTCTTGCACATAAACTACATTTTTTACATTTATTTGGATCAATAACAAAGTTAGTTAATGATTTACAAACTCCAGCATCACACTTTTTATCATTGACGTGTCTTAAATAGACATCTTTAAATTTAGTTAAAGTTGATAAGACTGGGTTTGGAGCAGTTTGACCTAAACCACATAAACTACCAACTCGAATTGATTCGCTTAAAGTTTCAAGTTTCTCTAAATCTTCTAAAGTAGCTTTCCCGTCAGTAACTTTAGTTAAAATTTCAAGTAAACGTTTAGTTCCAATTCGACATTGTGAACATTTACCACAACTTTCATCACAAATAAATTCAAGATAGAATTTAGCAACATCCACCATACAGTTATCTTCATCCATAACTATAGCGCCACCACTTCCCATCATTGAACCTTTTTCAATTAAGTTATCAAAATCAATTGGAGTATCAAGTTCAGCAAGAGTTAAACAACCTCCACTAGGACCACCAGTTTGAATTGCTTGGAAACGTTTGCCATTTGGAATTCCTCCACCAATATCAAAAACTAATTCCCTTAAAGTAGTACCCATTGGAACTTCAACAAGTCCAACATTTTTAACTTTCCCTCCAAGAGCAAAAACTTTAGTTCCTTTACTTTTTTCTGTTCCAATTTTTGCAAATTCTTTAGCACCAACGCGAATAATATAAGGAACATTAGCTAAAGTTTCGACATTATTAATAATAGTTGGTTTTCCCCATAAGCCTTTAACTGCAGGGAATGGAGGACGAGGACGTGGAGTACCACGTTTTCCTTCAATACTATTTAATAAAGCTGTTTCTTCTCCACAAACAAAAGCACCAGCTCCTAATCTAATATGTACATTAAAACTAAATCCGCTATTTAAAATATTTTCACCAAGTAAACCTACTTCTTCTAATTCTTTGATTGCTAATTTTAATCTATTAACTGCTACAGGATATTCAGCACGAACATAAAAATAACCATCTTTAGCACCGATTGCATACCCAGCAATCATCATACCTTCGATTACACTTACTGGATTTCCTTCTAAGATAGAACGGTCCATAAAAGCGCCTGGATCACCTTCATCACCATTACAAACAACATATTTTTGTTCGTTTTGTTGAGCATAAGCAAATTGCCACTTTCTACCAGTAGGGAATCCTCCACCACCTCTACCTCTTAAGCCACTATCAAGAATTTCTTTAATAACATCTTCTTGTTTCATAGTTAAGACTTTAATGAAAGCTTTAAAAGCATCATATCCAAGAGCTTCTTCTAATAATTCAGGATTAATAGTTCCACATCCATGAAGAGCAATACGAAGTTGTTTTTTATAAAAGTTAATATCATCTTGACGAGTAACTTTTTGATTAGTACTTGGATCAACATAAAGTAATTCTTCAACAATTTTATTATTGATAATATCGGATTCAATAATCTTAATACAATCACTAGGTTTAACTGCGTGATATAAAGTATCTTCAGGATAAATTTTTACAAATGGTCCTTGAGAACAAAATCCAAAACAGCCAACGACATTAACAGTTACTTTATTTTCTAAATGTTTTTCTTTAATTAAGCGTTCAAATTCTTCAATAATTAATTTTGAATCACTACTTAAACATCCAGTACCGCCACAAACAACAATATGACGTTTATTATCTTCACCACTAAATTTCTTAGCTAAACAATCTTGGCATTTTGAAATTTTATTTTCTAAATCTTTAACAGTTTTAATTACTTTAGTAGCCATTATTCCATCTCCTTATCGCGATATTCTTTTATAATATTTGGGATATCAGCTAATTTAACTTTAGGATAAACTTTTCCATTAATTGTAATTGCTGGAGCAATTCCACAAGCTCCAATGCATCTAAGTCCATCTAAAGTAAATAAACCATCTTCAGTAGTTTGTCCTGGTTTAATATGAAGTAATTCTCCAAATTTATCTAAGACATTTTGACCACCTTTAACATAACAAGCTGTTCCAATACAACATCCGATAACATAACGACCTTTTGGTGTTAAGCTAAAAAATGAATAAAATGTAACAACTCCATAAATTTCACTAACTGGAATATTTAATTCTTCAGAAATTATTTCTTGAACTTCTAATGGAATATATCCGTATTCTTTTTGTGTATCACTAAGGACAAGCATCAAAGGACTAGGTTCGTTTTTATATCTTTGACAAATATTCTTAATAATATCCACTGCTTCTTTACGTAAGTGCATAGAATTATTCTCCTTTAAAAAAACTCTAAAATTATTGTAAATGAAACCCCTTACATTTACAATGTACAATTTAAAAAATAATTGAATCTAACTTATAAAATTATGTATTGTTTTGAAATTAAATAATCTTTAAATTCATCTTTTAAGTCATCAAAATGTTCAAGAATGAAAATAAAAATATTTGAAGATCTTTTTAAAGAATTTAAGCTAGATTTAATATATTTCCATGTTTCTAAATAATCATTCATCTTTGCATAATTAATTGAAAATAGTAAATCTAATAAACTAAATAAGTCTTCACTATATTTATTTAAGAAAGTCAAAGCTAATTTTCTTTTTGTGGAATTTGTTAAGTTACTTATATTATCAAAAGCATGATCAATATTTACTGAGTTGTAATATAATTTCATCTTATTAAACTTAAGAAATTTATTTACATTTTGTGCTTTATATTGATGCATTTTAATAATTGATTCTCTTTCTAAAGCTTCGATATGAGTAGGAAAATATTTAATTTTACTTATTGAAGGATTTTCTAAAATATTTTTTGAAGATATAAAACATCCATCAGTATCGATTACTTCGATAATTTCGTTAAAATCTTCATAAGCATATCCTTTTTCTTTATTTAATAAACTAATAATTTCTTTTTTATGATTACGATAATAATTTTTTGAGGTTAATAAATCTCCTCCTAAAGGAAGGATAACAATTTTATCTTCTTTAAATAAATCAAGTAAGCAATCAAGTCTTAATTTATCAAAAGGACCTTCAACTAAAATTAGACATTTATTCATTTTTATCCTCATTAAGAAGCAAAGATTTAATTAACTTATCACTACGAATATTATCGTAAAGTTTAATATCTTCTTTTGGTGCATTTAATATTTTTTTATAGTAAACATCACGTAAATTATTAGTTTCACGTATATTACTTAATTTAGTAAAACGTTTATTTGGAGATACTGTAGTGAAAAAGACATTTTTGTAATTCATTTTTTCTAAAGCTCTTAAATTATGAGAAGTAAATAAAAGCTGTCCACTAGAAAAGTTTTCAAACGAATATATTAATTCACCAAGTAAATATTCATATAAACCACTATCAAGTTCATCAATTGCTAAGAAATATCCTTCATGATTAAAAACTTCAATTATTCCATTTAATATTGAGATTATTTTTTTAATTCCATTTGATTCATTATTTAATAAAGTTAGCTTGTCTTCTTTTTTACTCATTAAAACAAAGTTAGTAGTATTTAAATATTTTGATTCTTGTTCACTATTTGTTTTTAAAATAACAATTTCAAGATTAGGGATAATATGAGGTAAAACTTTATTAATTTGATTAATAGAATGTTCTAAACTATCAAAATAGTTATTACTAATACTTGTTTCGTTAAAATTTAGTGTTTGATATTCACTATCATTAATTTTATAACGAATACCTCCTAATTCATCACTAGCAAAATAACTAATAGGATAAATAAATAATTTAGTATTTGCAAAATTATAAAAAGTATCTAAAAATTTAAAAAAGTCTGCAAAACCTTGATTATTTTTAAATATTTTAAATAATTTAGGATTAAATAAAGTTGAATATAAACGATCATTATTTAAATCTAAATAATTAGTTTCAGCAATTAAATAGTTAATGATAGCTTGTTCTTCTTTTGTAAATAAATTTAAAAATGATTTATTAATTTGTTTATTTTTATATTGATAAATGTTAATAGTTTTTTTCTTTTTTAATAAATCAAAATAAGATAATTTTTCTTCATCAATAAAAATCTTAGAGTCTTCTTTTTTAAAAATTATTTGATAAGTAAAATAAAATTTTTCATTATCATTAAAAAGATAAAAATCTGTTTCTAATTTAATGTTATCTTCATCATATCTAAAACAATTAATTAAATTATTAGATAAAAACTTCATTGAAAATAGTTGTTGAATTATTTTTAAACATTCAATGATAGTAGTTTTTCCACTACCATTTTGTCCATAAATTCCTAATATAGAACTAAATTCATCATCTTTAATTTCTCCACGAGTTAATGATTTTTGTTCATTAAAATAAACTTCGCCTTTAGAAACACTTTTAAAATTTTCCATTCTAATTGCTTCAATTCGGACAAAATACATCGAATTCATAATTTAACCTCAAAAATAAAAAAATACGTACTTTATATACGTATTTTAATTTATTTTTAAATATTTTGCATCCTTTGTTGTACCATATTTTATAATTTTATGTTCTTTACATAGTTCATATAGACTTGATTCAATCGTTGATATGTTAACATTTGGTAACATAAATTGAATTTCACTTTTACTAATTGGATAATAATTTCTTTTAATTAATTCTAAAACTTTATTTTTGTTAGTATATTTTAAACTTTCTTTAATATTAAATTCTTTAAGTAATTGTTTATAAGATTCATTTAAAACATATAAAAAAGAATATATAACTGGATATGGACTATTTAATGATTTATCCCATTTAATTGAGCTTCTTTTTAATCCGTTAAAAAATATCTCTTGATTTAATTCGACTGATTTATCAAACGAAATATATTTTACAACTTCATAATTATTTTTAAGTAGTAAATAGAAAATTAATAATCTTGAAATTCGTCCATTTCCTTCATTAAATGGCGAAATATTTAAAAAATCATTAATAAAAATAGGAATTAATAATAATTTATCTAAATTTACTTTTGGATCGTTAAAAGATTTACATAAATTATTAAGTGCTTCTTCTATTGACTTATAATCTAAAAACTTATTTTTATAAATAGTTTTTGAATACATATTTTTATTTAAAATAACTTTTAATTTATTTGTTTTTCTAAATTCACCAATTCCTTTAATATTTAGATGAGCAAATACTAGACTATGAAGTTTTTTAATAAAATTAACATCTAAATTAATTTCTTGAAAATTTTCTAGAATATATTCATAAGCTTCTTTATATCCTAAGATTTCAAATTCATTATCGTACTTAAAAAGATAATTTTTATCAAAACAAATACTTGAAAAAGTATCGTATGTATTTACAACTCCATCTAATAAATTAGAGGTTCTTACGGAAGCTCTTTTTGCAATATTTTCCAAAATTGAAAGAGTTAATGGAAAATCTTTCATTTCTAAAGAAACTAATAAGATATTTTTATTTAAAGTTGTATATAAATCTAAAATATCAAAATTAAATTTTAAATTATTAAATTTTTTATAATCAAAAAGATGATAATTTTTTACCATATTTTAATTATAAATTATTTAAATATTTTTTAATAGTGCGTATCTATCGAGTTTTTTAATATTTTGTTCTTTCTAAAGTTAAATATTTATCATAAAGTTTTAAGCATTCTTCACGGTCTAATTCTTTAATAAAAGCTTTTTTTGCTTCTTCATTATTTTGAAAATCATAAAAAGCACTATCTCTAAAACCAATTTTAGCGGTATCAACTATGTTACAGCCATAATAAACTTTAGAAATATTTGCCCAAAGAATTGCTGCAAGACACATTGGACAAGGTTCACCAGTTGTATAAATTTCGCATCCACTTAAGTCAAAGGTTTTTAATTTTTTACATGCTTTATGAATTGCCATCATTTCTCCATGACAAGTTGGATCATTATTTTTAACAACTTCATTATGTCCTTTTGCAATTACTTTGTTATCTTTAACAATTACTGCGCCAAATGGACCACCATGTCCATTCAAAATACCTTTGTAAGCCTCATTAAGAGCTATTTTCATAAATTTATTCATAAATTAATTATAAATTAATTTTACGTATTTTAAAAGCACATAAAATTTTAAAAAATTCGATTATTTTTATTAAAAAGTGTCTAAAACCCCTGTGAAACCCTAAATTTATACTTTTTTCGAAGCTTGCGCTTTCACTT
>UQFN01000009.1 GCA_900540365.1 uncultured Mollicutes bacterium | reverse complement strand
AAGTATACGATAGAAGGCTTTTTCTTTTCCTGTGAACTAAATTGGGTTCAGTTCATGATTCAGCGGATTATTTTTTTAATCTTTTAATTTATTTATTATTTTTAAAAGCATCAGACAAAATTTCAGCTTGCCCAACTAATCCTTGAAGTGAACTTGGAACAATAAGTTTTGTTGCTGTTCCATTAGCAACTTTTTCCATACTTCTATAAGCTTCTAATGTTAATGTTTTATCGTCTAAACCTAAATTTTTAATTAACTCTAAAGCTTTTACTTCTGATTGCTTTTTATATAAATAACCTTCTGCTTCAGCACGTTGAATTTTTAAAATAGACTCTGCTTCACCTTCTGCTTTTTTAATAGCAGCTTCTTTTTCAGCTTCAGCATTTAAAATCATACTTTGTTTCTCGCCTTCAGCTAAAAGGATTTTACTTTTCTTTTCACCTTCAGCAAGAAGAATTTTCTCTCTTCTTTCACGTTCAGCACGCATTTGTCTTTCCATAGATTCGCGAATATCAGCTGGAGGTAAAATATTTTTTAACTCAACGCGATTAACTTTAATTCCCCATGGATCAGTAGCTTCATCAAGAATTTCTCTCATACGAACATTAATAATGTCACGGCTAGTTAAAGTTTGGTCAAGATCTAAGTCACCAATAATATTTCTTAAAGTAGTAGCACTCAAGTTTTCAATAGCTAATACTGGATCAGCAACACCATAAGCATATAATTTTGGGTCAGTTACAGTATAGAAAACGATTGTATCAATTTTCATTGTAACATTATCTTTTGTAATAACATCTTGTGGCTCAAAGTCTTTAACTTGTTCTTTCATCGAAACTACACAAGCAACTCTATCAAAGAAAGGCAATAAGAAATGAATACCGACACCCCAAGCCTTATAAAATCCACCTAATCTTTCAATAATATATTTATCAGTTTGTTTAACAACTCTAATTGAGCAAATAAGAATAATAATTAATACGAAACCTAAAAGGCCAAATACAATTGCAATAATAGCACCACTGCTCATTTTTCTTCCTCCTTAACAATAAGCTTATTACCATCAACAGCTAATACTTCAACTATTTTATCTTTTTCAATAGTTGTTCCATTACTCGAGACTGCAGTCCATTCAACACCATATATTTTTACTTTACCATGTTTTAATGGAGTAATTTCTTCACTAACTGCACATTTAATTCCAATAATTGTGTCAACATTTGTTTTTCTTTCATTACGCATTAAATATTTTTTGCACATAGGACGCGTAAATAAAATTAAGATGATTGATAAAACAACGAAAACTATAATTTCTGCATAATATGGAACTCCATTAATTGCGCTAAGAATTAAAGCCACCAAGGCTCCTCCAGCAACCCATATAGAAATTAATTCGGTTGTAAAGGCTTCAATTACTAAACTTAAAACAGTAATTCCTAGCCAAATATAAATCATATAGCTTTCAATCATGCAATCTCCTCCTTAAGATTTATTATAAGGTCATTTGTTGATTTATCGAAATAAATTTTAAACTTTAAACATTTGTTATTCTTAAAATTAATTAAACCATTTTGTATTAAATAATCAATGAACGACTTGTTAGTTATTCTTGCATAACTTTTTCCAATACTAATGTGATTAAGCATACTTTGATCAAGATCTCCACGATTTGCTAAATCACTATTTAGTAATTTAAGATGGATAATACCATTATTCTTATCAACGCCAAGCATTGCTTTATAAGCTGTTTCTAAAATCTTTTTTGTTCCGATACTAAAAGTTAAAGATTTAGCATCAATAGTTACATAATCATTTCGATATTTAGAAGAAAACCATTCTATCATAACGCCCTCCTTTTAGTTTTATCATACATAGTATTATTTATATTTTCAATAATTATTTTTATTATTTTAATTATTATTAAATAAAATACTTGCATTTTTAGTAAAAAACCTCTTAAAACTCAACTATTTTTTTAATTTTTGCTATTTTAATCAAATAATTACTTATTTTAAATTCATTCAATTAAAATATATAGGAGGTTGATTTATGGGACTTACTTATACAATTATTGGAACAATTATTATCTTTGTAGCTACAACTTTAGGAAGCGCAATGGTTTTTGTTGTTAAAAAGTCAATTTCTAATAAAGTAAAACAAATTATTTATGGTTTTTCGAGTGGAATTATGTTTTCAGCCGCAGTCTTTGGCTTATTAGTTCCTGCTTTTAATGATAAAACTTCAACTTCTTATATAGATGAAAAATTTATTTGGATAATTCCTGTAATTGGATTTTTACTTGGTTGTTTATTTATATATTTATTAGATAAATTAATTCCTCATATTCATAAAAATCCAAAAGGCGATGATATTGAAGAAGGTATTAAAAATAACTTCTCAAGAGGTAATAAATTATTTTTAGCAGTTACTTTACATAATATTCCTGAGGGTTTAAATGTTGGCTTAGCCTTTGGAGTTGCTTTAGCTTCTAAAGATATGTCATCTCCATTATTTTTAAGTGCTTTAATGCTTTCAGTTGGTATGGCTATACAAAATTTCCCTGAAGGTGCTGCTGTTTCTATACCACTTTTAGAAGAAGGTTATTCAAAAAATAAAGCTTTTTGGTTTGGAACTTTAACAGGTTTAGTTGAACCAATTGCAGCTGCTATTGGTATTTTGTTATCTTTCCAAGTAACTCAATTTATGCCTTGGGGATTATCTTTTGCTGCAGGATGTATGGTTTATGTGGTTATTGAAGATTTATTTCCAGAATTATTCGAACATAAAGATTGCCACTTTGGTATTTGGGCTTTCATTGTAGGTTTTGTATTAATGATGATTCTTGATTCAATTTCAAGTATCTAATTTATTTTTTAAATACTTTTTTAAATAAATTTAAAAAGACTTTTTCGACCTTATAAAAGTTTTTATATATAAAATTAAATAGTAACTTAATTACATAAAATAAAGGGTATGCCAAAACTAAATAAACAAAGATTAAGATAATTTCAATATAGTTGAATTTATAAAATAAACTAAAGTTAAAGAAATCAGCAAAGATGCGTGCAATTTGTTCTTTAAATCCACTAGTATATTTTAAATAACCGATTGTTAAAAATACATCTGGGAAAGCTAACATTAATAATAAAGATAAACTAACACCAACACCAAATACAAATGCAGTGTATTTTTTTAAAGGTGAACAAATATCAAATAAAACTACTAGTCCGGCAATTGTTATAAAGATTGTGATAATTGCAACAAAGGTTTGTTCTGGGAATAAAATTGTTCCATTAATATTATTAAAAATATTTAAAATAATTGGGATTAAGGCACTTATTGCCATAAAAAAGCCATAAATACATGCTCTTGAAATGACATTTTTAACAAAGCTTCCTTTAATTGGATCAATCTTATTATTTTGTAATGAAAGTAAAACTCCACATAAAGCAATGGAAATAAACTCATAAATATAAATTGCTTCTAATTCAATTTGAAGTCCTTTTTTTGAAAAGATTGACAGAAAACTAAATAAGCCAATAAAAATTGATTTAGTTAAAAATAATAATAAAGATCTTTGAACATTACTAATAACTCTTCGACCTTCTTCTAAAACATAAGGTAAATGTGAAAAATCATTATCAAGTAAAACGACATCACTAACAGCTTTAGTTGAATCAGCACCATTTTTTAAAGCAATACTACAATCAGCTTGTCTTAAAGATTGAGTGTCATTTACTCCATCTCCGACATATCCAACTACTTTTCCTTTTTCTTCTAAACATTTAATAATTTCTTGTTTTTGATCAGGTGAAGTTCGTCCAAAAATTACATATTTATCACAAATATCTTTGATTTCACCTAAAGAAACATTTTCCATAGAAATATATAAATCACTATTTAAAACTCCAGCTTCTTTACTAACTTCTTTAACCGTTAAAGGATTATCTCCACTAATAATTTTAATTTCAACATTTAAATCGTTAAAATATTTTAAAGTCTTTTCAATTCCTTTTCTTAATTCATCTTTTAAAATAATAATTCCTAAATCTTCAGTTTTATTAACTAAGGCTAATACACGATATCCTTTTAAAGCATATTCATTAGCTTTTTCTAAATTCGTTTTTGATTTTAATAAATATTCAGGAGCTCCTAAAAAATATTGCTCCTTATTTTTTAAGGTAATAGAAGACACTTTTGTTGCACTAGAAAAATTTTCTTTTTCAATAATTTCAAATTTAATATCACTTTTAAAATATTTTTTTAAAGCTAACGATGTAGAATTATCATCATTTAATGAATTAACAATATTAGAGATAATATTATTAAAATTAACATTTTCTTTAAAAGGATAAACTTCTTTAACTAAATAATTTTGAGTTGTTAAAGTTCCAGTTTTATCTAAACATAAGGTATCAACACGCGATAAATTTTCAATAGCATATAACTCTTGAACCATTGTTTTTTGCTTATATAATTTAACAATTGATTCAGCTAAAGTAATTGTTGTTAATAAAATCATGCCAATTGGAATCATACCAACAATCGTTGTTGAACATTTATTAATAATATCTAACGTAAATACAAAATGTTTTCCATTTATTGGATCAATATTAGTTGTTCCAATATAAAACATTTTAAAAGCAACTAATAAAACAAGTGGAGCAACAAAACATAATAAAATTTTAATGATTTTATTAATGTTAGTAGTTAAATATGATTTTCTTTTTTTAATCGATTGAATTTTATTTTCAACTTGAGAAATATAAGTATCGTTTCCAACTTTATAAGCAAAAGTTTTTACATTACCACTATTAATAAAGCTTCCTGAAAGTAGAACATCTCCTCTTTTTTTGAAAATAGCTTTACTTTCACCAGTTAGCATTGATTCATTAACGTAAACTTCTCCTTCTAAAATTATTAAATCACAAGGAACTTCGTTACCTGCTTTTAATAAAACGATATCATCAAGAACAATATCTTCTATATTAACTTCAACTTCCTTAGAATTTCTTAATATTAATGCTTTTGGATTAACAATTAATTTCATTTTAGAAATAGTTTTTTTACTAATTTCTTGAGAAATTATTGAAGTTAAAGCATTACATAAAATAACAATTAAAAAACCATATTTAGTTATTGGAAGTTCTTTTAAACCTTCTGGATGAAAAATTTGAAATAAAGCTATGATTAAAGCAAGGATGTATAAAATAACATTAAACAAAGTAAAAAAGCTTTCAAAAATAATTTTAAGATGGGATTTAGATTTAACTTTTTTTCTTTTATTAATTTGATTTAAAGAAATTTTTTCGTTAACTTCTAAATCACTTAATCCCTTATTTAAATCAACTTGATATGAATTTAATCTACTTTCTACTTCTTTCATATTTTTAATTTTTACCAAATTTTTAAAGGCTTTTTTTAAATTTTAAGCCTTTTTTAAATTATTTAAAATGTCATTAACTATATCTTTAACATTTAAATGATTAAGGTTATTTATTTCCTCTAAAGATTTTAAATCGTTAAAATCTTTTTTAGCTCCAAAAGAAATTACTTTCATATTTTTATTTCCATAAAATGAAGCAATTTTTTCTCCAAATCCACCTTCTAAAATACCATCTTCAAAGGTGACTACTAGTTGATGATTTTTAATTAAACTACTTAATGTTTCTTCATCTAAAGCTGAATAAATACGTGGATTAATTAAAGTTGGATTAATATCATATTTATTTAATTCTTTAACTACTTCTTTAGCTTTTAACATCATTGATCCTAAAGCAATTAAAGCAACTTCACTTCCTTGATGATTTATTTGATATTTTAAATAATTATCTTGATTAAAAGAATAATTTGTTTCTTCTAAATTAACTTCAATTGGTGCACGAATGATAACAGGATGATTGAAGTTAAAACTAAATTCAAGCATTTCTAAATATTCTTTAACATTAGTTGGTGCAAGTAAAGTTAAATTTGGAATATTACTTAACATTGCTATATCAAACATCCCAACATGAGTTGCATCTCCTCCATTAATCCTAGCATTAAATAAAACAATTGTAGCTTTTAAATCGTTTAAGGCTAAATCTTGATTTAATTGATCATAACTTCTTTGTAAGAAGTTTGCCATTACAAGAAAAATTGGATGTAAATTATTTTTAGCAAGACCACTAATTAAACTAACTGCATGTTGTTCACAAATTCCAACATCAATGAAATGTTCATTAAAAGTATCTTTAAATTCTTGATCAATTCCACAAGCAACTGGAGTAGCGGCATTAACAACTACAAAATCTTTTTGTTTATTAAAACGATCAATTAAATAATTTTTAGTAACATCAGAAATCATAACTTGTCTAGGAGTATTTTTTCCATTTATAAAATGATACTTCTCCTTATTTAAAATAGCTTCCTGGTATCCATTTCCTTTTAAAGTATGAATATGTAAAACTATTGGATGATTAATATCTTTAACTTTATTTAAAACTTCTACTAACTTATTAATATTATTTCCTTCTTCTAAATATAAATAGTCATATCCTAAACTTTTAAAGAAATTATTTTGATAATTACCATTAGTTTCTCTTAATTTAGCTAAATTGTCATAAAGTCCACCAACATTAGTTGAAATTGACATTTCATTATCATTAACGATGATAATGAAATTAGATTTTAATAAACTAGCATTATCTAAGCCCTCAAAAGCTTCTCCTCCACTTAAACTTCCATCTCCAATAATACTTATAACATTATATTTTTCATTTTTTAAATCGCGAGCCTTTGCCAAGCCTAAAGCTAAACTAACTGAAGTTGAAGTGTGTCCAATTTTAAATAAATCATGTTCACTTTCTTTTGGAGTAGAAAATCCACTTACTTTAGTAAATAAATCTTCATTTAAAAAATATTGTTTACGGTTAGTTAATATTTTATGAGTATATGTTTGATGTGAAACATCAAACACTATTTTATCAGTTGGACTATTAAAGACATAATGCAAAGCTATTGTTAATTCAATAACTCCTAAATTAGGTCCTAAATGACCTCCTACTTTTAAAATTTTATTTAATAAAACTTCTCTAATTTCATTTGCTAACTCATTTAATTCGTTAATATTTAACTTTTTTAAATCTTTTGGACTATTTATTTTTTCTAACATAATTTACTCCTTAACAAATTGAAAAGCGATGCGATCTTGAAAATTAGATGTTTTAACATAAATTATTCCACATCGATGAAAATGATATTTATTTAAAAGATATAACATTACATGATTATCTTTATAAGTATCTACGCGCAGATTATTAATATTTTTTAAAGCGAACTCTAAAGCAATTTTAAAGACATCTTTAATAACTAAATCACTTGCTAAACGATGAATTACTCCATAAGGTTCATTATTTAACCATTTTCCTTCATATATGTTTATATATGTAGGATCTTCTTCGATATTAAAATAAAAAAAAGCATGTGGTAAATTATTTTTTGTTATTAAATATAAATGTTTATTTTTAATATCATTAAGAAGTAATTCTTTTTGAGGATAATCATCTATCCATTGATTTTTATTACCTTTAGATAACATAAAATTATAGGCAATAGCCTTAATTTTTAAAATATCCTCTAAATCAGTAAATTGAGCAAGTCTAATTTCCATTAAGAAGATTATATCATAAATAAGAAGTAAATTTTAATAACCACCTCCTTAAATACTTCTATATACAAGACGTCTTTAAATTAAAATATTGGGGGTAATTAATAAAAATAAAAGGTAGTTTTCAAACTACCTTTAAATTATTTTTTAAATTAATAATTATCTTAATTACTTTGTTGATAAATCAATATACTTTGTATTGCCTAGTTTAGTAATTTCTTCATTATTTAATCTAGTTACTGCTTCTTTTATTTTTTCATTATAGAGTTTATCTTTTTCAAGGTAAACTCTATTTAAAACAATAATTGTAATAGCAATATAAAGAATAACCGCTAATCCAACATAACTATTAATAAAGGAAACAATAAGTCCAAGTGGATATGAAGCATACCCATTAAAGATATAAAGTATTTCATTTCGAGATACTAAATAATAATCACTACTTTCATTAGCATCTCCTCTAAAAGTGTAATATATCGTTCCGTTTCTATCTTCAATATTAATAATACGGTGAACAATTAATTGATTACTTTCTTTATCTTTATAAGCACAAATATCATATAAAGATAAAGTTGTATTCTCATTAACTTTATTTAAACCAATTAAAGTAAATGTCTTTAATTGGTTATTAATGTCATTTTCTTCTAAATAAGTATTTCTTTCATTTTTATATGACATTGATCCACTAGCTAATGTAATATAACTTGTATTATTAATTGAAATTAAATCTCCATTAATTTTTGTATAAACATTAAAACCAATTAAAGCAATAAAGATAACAATAATTACACCATCAATTATATTACGAAGTACTTTATGTTCCTTTTTTTGTTTAGGTGGTTTTAAAGAGTATTGTTTAACATTAACAGTTGGAGAATCATACTCATTATTTCCAAAATAAGTACTATCAATCGTAACATTTAAACCATTAAGTTTATTATAACGATATACTCTATTACGATTATCCTTTAATGTAACTACTTTTTTATCTAAATCTTTTTTAAACTGAGAGTCATATAAGTTTTTATCTAATTTTCTCTTAAAATTAGATAAATGATCGTAAATCAAAAAGATAATAATTCCAAGAACTATTGTTAAAAAGATAATTGTTAAGATAATATTTAATGTCTCTTTATTCATAATTTCTCTTTTTTAACATTTTAAATAAATATATATCTAATTTAAATATATATTATTTAAATACCTTTATTTGATTAACTGAAATAAGTTCATTAGTAGTTAACCACTCATCACTTACCTCTACTTCAGGTTCAACTGAAGTAGAGTTATAATGTACAACTACTTGCCAACTAGCAATTCCAATTCCAACAAATGAAGATAATATTAATATAGCTAATAATAGTTTCTTCATAATGTTCAGTTCACTAGATTATTTATAAACTTCTAATTTTAATAAAGGTAACCTTGATTTCCAAGAAGTTGCTTCAAAAACTATCCCAAAGCGAACTCCTTCGTCTCCAGTTAGAAGAGATTCTAATTCCACTGAATATACTTTGTTACCATCAGTTCCTGCTTGGATCGTACTCATGCTTGTTTCGTTTTGCTCTACCCAAGTCACACCATTATCAACACTTGTAACTAAATGTAAATTTAAATAGTTTTTTGAGTCACTAGAATCTTTATATGTAAAATCTACCTTAGAAACTCCTTCAACAGAAAATTCAGAATAAATAGCAAAATAAGCATAAGTATCATTATCTTGGTCTTTTACAATATCTTGCATATTTCCAGGTAATGCTTCAATTTTGTTTGCATCATATTTAGCGTTGTTATATCCAAGATTTACTTGCGTGGTATCAGCCAAATTGTTATACATTCCACAGTTTAATTTCAAGGTTTGGTCAGCATTTCCATCAATTTTATACGATGCTTTGCCATAAGAATTGTTCACACCATGATTAACAGAAAAGTCAACACTTAAAATGTTTGTTAATACGGAGGTGCTATTAGGATTAATAGTTGTAATCAAAGTTTCTGCATAAATGCCATTGTATTCAGCTGTAATTTTAATATTTAAATTAGAGCCTTCTTTTAATAAGTGTAAAGTATTTCCTTCTATAGAAATATAACCTTCTGTATCATCTGTAGTATATGTTGGGATTATTTCATCAGTATAATACGTTGGTGAAGTTACCTTTACTGATAACGTAACTACATCATTTGCTTTCATTTTGTCTGGAAGTGGATTAATTTCAAAAGAGTTTATTTTGACTTCTTCTATAACATTAAAATTAGAAATAGCAACATTTACAAATCTTCCGCCACTAAGTCCGACTAAATAACCTTCCATGGTATAATAACCGTTTTCAATTTTAGAAGTGTCAAAACCATATGCAGAAAAAGCAACATCTGTATTATCTAAATACATATTTACAAATTTACCTGATTTCTCTACTCTGCAATCAAAAGTGATTTTCATATTTGATGCAGCGTAAGTAGAAAGGTCACTTAATTCTTCAACATTAACTTCAACAGCTTCTAAATCATTATAACCATCAGCAACTGTTGAAACTACTTTTACAATAGAACCTTCTACAATTTGACTTCTTTCGTTATATGAACCAGCATTTCCAGCAACAGTAACTAAATTACCAACTTCATATGCATCTGAAGAATCTGAAGGATTATATACTAAAATGTAACCTTGATTTTCATCCATTACTATAGGGCCGAATGATGTAACAGCAACTACTTTTCCTTTGATATTTACTGCGCCTGTAATAGTACCATCAAGAATTCCTTGAATATTATCATAAGTAACTTCAACTACGCTAACTTCAAAACTTAATGTATAAGTTTCTTTAGAAACTGTAAATTTATAAGCTTCCTCAGTAGCAACTAAGGTCTCTCCATCAAGAAGAACATTTGTAAGTTCATAACCTTCTTCAACATCAAATGTAATAGTTGCTTCAGTTCCATAATCTAATGTTGTTACTTCATTAATAGCAACATTATTTAATTTAACATTACTAATTCCAGTAACTGGTTCATAAGTTACTGTAGCAGTTTTAATTTCAAAAGTAACTGTTACGTTAACACCATCTTCATTATCTAAAACAGTATAAACTCCTTTATCATCAGTTAAAGTTTCTTCTCCTTGAGTTACTACTACACTTTTTAAAACATAGTTTTCATTAGGAGTAGCTACAACTTTAAATGTATCACTAGCATTTAAAGTTGTTCCAACTAAGTCTTCACCTGAAGCATTAGTTAATTTAACTTCACCTTGAGTTTTTTCATAATTTAAAGTAACTGTATTTACTTTATTTTCAAAAGTTGCACTAACTGTAGTAGCTTTATCTAAAGTAAATACATATTTACCTTCTTCATTTGCTATAACTTCAGCTTCATCAACTAATACTTTATCTACTTTATAATAAGGATCAGCTTCAGGAACAACTTCAACTTCTGTTCCAGCTCTATAACTAGTACCTGGATTTAAAGTATTTCCACTACTATCTTTAAATGTTAATTTACCATTAACTAAATTTTCATCAACAGTAAATGTAGTCATTTCAACTGTTCTACCAATTGTAAAAGTAAAGGTAAATTTAGCATCACTTAAAGTGGAAGCTAAATTTGTAAAATATTCTCTTTGAAGTTCAGGAGTATTATATTCACTTGTTTCAATCCAATCTTGAGGATTAGTTCCTATTTCGTCAGTATTCCATTTGAAATTAATATTTAATGGATAACCATCAGTTTTATATTCTTCCTTTAACCAAGTATCATAAGCAATTCTTTGTTCTTCTGGAAGAACTAAATATTTCTTAACTTCAGTAGTAAAGTCTGCTTGTTCAGTTTTACTAGTAACTTCTAAAGTTACTGTAATATCAGGAATATATTCATTAGTAACTAAGCTAAAATCAGTTGTATAGGCAGCTTCATTAGCCTTTAAATAATAAGTTAAAGACAAATCTTCACCATTTTCTTTACTAGCAAATCTTAAAGTATTATCTTTTTCAGCATCGACTGTTAAATCAACAACTGAACTATATTTATTTTCAACATCAGTATCTACTGAAGAATTAACGACTACTGTCTTGGTATCAGTAAATCCATTATTTACAATCCAAGCAGCAAAACCTGTGCCAACTAAGGCAGATGTACTAAGTACACCGAATAAAATTTTTCCTGTATGTTTCATATTTACCCCTTATTATTTATAAAGTTTTATATTTGTAATAACTATTCTTTTTGATGAAGAAATTGTAATTGCATTTGAAGCTTCGCTTAAAATAATTTCAACAGTTCCGGTTGTTTTTCCTTCAGGATTTGAAGTAACGCTTAAGCCTTCCACAACGTTATTTGCAACGATATCAGAAGATTTTTCATCTTTCCATAAATAGGCAGTCAATTCAATCTTTTTTATCTGATTTGTCGTGTTAATCTTAAAACTGCCATCAACTTCCTTTGTTCCTAATTTAATTGCGCCATTCTCTTCGTCATAGTATGTTTTTTCAATCATTTCAAAAGAGATGACTTCTGTTTGACCTGCAACAGTATTTTTTTCTAATAATACATTGTTAAAATTACTACTAGAACTTGCACCAACAACATTACCAGTGGCAGCAAAATCTGGACCTAAGTCCCAATTATATTCACCAGCTAAAATGTACTCATCAATTGTACCTACGTTTTTAACTTCTAAGTGAATTACATCACTTTGTGTAAGTTTGCCACTTGTAACGGTAAAATCAAAAATACCAAGATTTAATCCTTTTAAAGTTGTACCAGAAATTTCAACAATATTTTGATTTTCATCAGCTGGAACAATCGTAATATCTGTTAAATCATTACCTAAATCATCTTTAGCAGTAACTGTAGCAGTTTCACCAACTTTAATTTTAGTTGGATTTAAAGTAACTTCAGCAACTTTTGTAGCACTTACTTCGACTTCTTCAAATGAAGTTAAAACCATATTTTTATAACCAGTTGCAGAGCCTTTATTAACAGAATAAACCATAAATCCAGTAAGGTTATAAGTTTTTCCTTCAACTAATGGATTATTATCATCATCTAATAAGATTGATCCATTTGTAAAATCACCAATTGAGAAGTTATTATTATTTCCACTCTTTGTATATTTTGCTCCTTTAACAGTAACATAATAAGGGCCAGCATCAACACTACTTGCATAGTTTGATAATTCTTCTTCACCCCATACAGTAGGAGTTAAATTAGCCATAGGATCTTCGATAGTTAAATTTGAAGCTTCTATTGTAAGTTCAGCTCCACTAGGATCAAATTTATCAACTGAAGCCATATTAAATCCATAAAATACACTTACATAACCATTTACTTTAATTACATCGCCAACTTTATATGTACTAGTAATATTTTTGGTACTTGTATTTTGAGTAATATATCCAAATTCAGTTCCATCATAAATTAAAGCGCCATTATATCCAATAGCAATAATTCTTCCTTCAATGGTAACTGGGTCATTAGCATTTAAAGAATCTAATTTATCAAAAGTATTTTCATTAGTTGTAACTGGAGGTACTTCATCTTTTTCAACAGTAGCAACGATGACATTTTCATTTTCAACAACTTTAAATGACTTTGTATCTAAAATTGATTCTCCATTATGAGTTAAACTTACTAAATGATAATTTTCACTAGGAGTTGCTTCAACTGTGACTGTAGTTCCAACTTTTAACTTATCTCCATTATTGACACCATTTCCATCAGCAGTTAATTTTAAACTTAAATTAGTAACTTCTTCAAAGGTAACTACACCATATTTTTCTTCTGGTACTTCTGGAGGTAATTCACCATAATAACCTACTTTAAATGTAAGTTTAAAATAAACTCCACTTAAGGTATCAATAATTTCTTGGAATTTTTCTCTTTTAGTAACAACATCTAAAGATAAATCATTATCATAAACGATTTGTGGATTAACTCCACCAAAAGTTTCTTGGTCCCATGCTATTGCATAATTAACTAAATATCCATCTTCATTATTTTTTGCTTCTTCCCCAAGCCATTCATGATAATCGATGACTTTAGTTGGTAAATCAATAAGTTTTTCAATGTTAGCTAATTTTTCTTCATCTGCTAAAGGATCACCATTTTGATCAGTTATTTCAGCACTTATATTTAAATAAGGACGATAATCTTGACTTACTAAATCATAACGAGTTAAGTCATAAGGATCATAATCATTAACGTGATCTCCATCATTAGCATGAGCTTTAACAAAATAACTTACTTCAAGATCTTCTGTACCATTATAATATTCTTTTGGTGCATCAAAAACTAAAGTTGTATCATTTTCCTTTAAAGTAATTTTACCAAAACTGTTGTCTAAAATTTCAGTAACTGTTCCACTAATAGGATTAGATGATACTTGAGTAAAACCTTTGTTAATACTCCACGAGGCATAACCGGTTGCAACAAGAGCTGCAGCACTTACTACGCCAAATACTACTTTGCCAGTTTTTTTCATAACTCTCCCTTCTTATACAAAACATTTACATTAAAAAAAGCGCCTCTTAAAAAGCGCTTATCTTTTAACTTATGAATAAGTTAGTTATATCCTTTTGTTTCAAATTAAAAAGATATAGTAAATGTCTCATGTCTTCATTATAAACTTATCTTTTTATAAAATAAACCTAATATTAATTAATATTAATATTTTTAACTTTTTGAATAATTTTTAACTCTAAATATTTTTTTAAAGCAAGATTTTTTTGATAATTTGCTTCTTTTTTTAATATTTTAAAAATTAGAGCTTTCTTTTTAACAATCTTTAAATAAACTTTTAAATATTTATTAGCAGTCTTTTCATTGTAAGCTTTTAAATAATATAAATAATTTCCATCAACAAAAGATTTAGCATAAAAACTATAATCACTTTTAAAACTACTTCCTTCTAAATGAATAATTTTTGATGAAGGAATGTTATATATTTCTTTTCTTAATTTTTTAATTAGTTGATAACAAAGTAAAGCTTCTTCACTATACATAAAAATATCTTGATCAAAACCATTTAATTTAACAAAATCTTCTTTTAAAATCATTAAACTAGCTCCACAAACATAACCTTTAATTTTTAAAGGTTTAGAAGAATAATTAAAATCATCTCTTCTTAATAATTTAAAAAATAACCCACGAATTAATGATCCATTTCTTCTTTCAAAATATAAATTTTTCTTTATTTTAATAAATGAATGATATGGTTTTAAATTTGAATTAAATAAATTACTTCCACAAATACCAACATTTTGATTTTTTTCCATAAAAGCAAATAATTCATAAATAGCATTATTTACCAATAATGTATCTGTATTTAAAAAGTATAAATACTTTCCACTTGCATATTTGCTTCCTAAGTTATTTGCTTTTCCAAAACCTAAATTAGTTTTTGCATCAATTAAAATTAAATTTGGATATTTTATTTTTAATTTTAATAATTTTTTTGTTTCTACTTCATTATTAGAATTATCAACAACAATTATTTCATATTTAAAGTTAGTAGACTTAGCAACTAATGATTCTAAGCTATCTTTAAGTAAAGTCGAAGTAAAGTAATTACAATATATTATTGAAACATCAATTTTTTCTTCCATAACTCATATTATAATCGTAAGTCAAATTGAAATAAACTAGACATCTATATTAATAAGTAATATTATTAAAAAACTTATGATTAAATTAAAAAATGTTTTATATAGCGTTTCTTTAATTGTAGTTGTTCTTATTAGTATTTTTTATGGACAAACTTTTGTAAGTAATGTTGGAAATTTTGAAGTTTTAAGTCCTTTTGGTAATAAGATGTCTTTTGCATCTTTTATTTATATTCCAATTGTATATTTTTCTTTAGTTATCATTATTAGTTTAATTGCTAATAAAAACTTTCCTATTTTTAATAAACGTTCCTTTATGTTATATGTCTTTACTTTTGTTATTTTCGGAACATATGTTGGAATTTTAATATTTTTAAAAGATTATTCTTATTTACTTGGAAGTAAAGATGATGTTACTTCTTTAACAACAAATGAAAAGATTCAAGCTTTTTTTAATTTTTTGATGGCATTAACAAATATATATATTGTTTTTTTCTTATTAAAATATAATAAACAAACTAAATATGTATTTGCTATTTTATTTTTGGCTATTAGCTTATTTGCTCTTAGTTCTATTATTTATTCTTTAATTAATGAATTTGATGTTTATAAATCTTTTAATTTTAATTTTTTATTTAATAAATGGGATGGATCTAGTCTAAAACAACCTTTATCATTTTTTAAAATCGGTAATGTATATGGCCATGCCTTAGTAATTGGAATATTTTCAATAATTTGTTTAAGTTTATTATTAGATAAACTTTATATTGGATTATTTTCTTTAATTTTAGCTTTCTTTGTCCCTTTTTCAATGAGTCGAGCCGCAATTTTAGCAACGTTAATTTTTTATTATTTATATTTATTTATAGTTTTTTATAAACTTTTTAAAAAGAATAAAGTAATGATCGTAGTTACAACAATTATTATGTTATTTATTCCAGTTCTTCTTTATTTAGATGGAACTTCTTATTACTTTTTAAAAATAAATTTAAATAATAAAACTTACTATCCTAGCGACTTTCTTAAATATATGATTACAAATTGGGAAGATAGTCGATTTAATTTCTTAGGACCAATTTTAAAAAATATGCAAGTAATTGATTATATTTTTGGAATTGGATATGGAAATGGCTTTATAGTTACTAGAAGTTATAATTTTATATTTTATTATCATAATACAGTTATTGAATATATATCTACTGGAGGAATTTTCTATTTAATTTTTATTAGTGTTCTCGTTGCAATTTGTTTTTATAAAGCTTTTAAAGTAATTAAAATTAACTTCACTTACTTCTATTTCTTAATATGTTTAAGTATTACAATGATTATTTATGGAATGTATGAATCATTTCCACTTTTCCAAAACGATTTCCCAGGAATTGCTTATGGAGCATTTTTTAGTTTAGTTCCAATTTTAAAATATTATGAATTTAAAAATTTAGATAACAATATCGTAACATTAAACCCTTTAAAAAAATAAAAAAGGCTTTAAAAGTCAATTATTTTTTACTAATTTTCTTTTCTGCAACAAATTTTTTAATAAAATGAATGATGTTTCCACCATAAAAAACACCAACTAAATTTAAGGTAAAAACTAATTGGAAAACGAATCCATTAATATAATTTTCACTCATTGTAATTAAATAAAATGAAATCGTTGCTAACACTATAAATAATAAATTTTTACTAAATTTAACTTTGTAATGAATAACAAAATATGACTCAATTGTGATATACCAAATAAACGTAACTATTATGGAAGCTACTGAAATTGCTTCTGGAGTTTTAAATATATAATAAGCCAAGAAATTTAAACCAATAGATAAAGCAATAATAACTAATGATTTAATAAAGAAATTTAAGTTTTTATTTAATAACTTGTAATAATTTTGCATAACTATACTTATACAACTACTTGTAATTAACCCTGGTAAAATAATTCTAAAAATAACTAAAGAATCATTATATTTAGGTAAAAACCAATGAATAAATAAATCTAATGGATAATAAACTAGTAAACAAACAAAAACTAATGTTGAAATAATTGAAATTAAGTTTTGATAAGTTGATCCATTAAATTCTTTACTTCTTTTAATTGTTGGATAAATAACAAGAGCTATTGAATTAATTAAAGTAGTAATTAATGAAAGCATGTTATAACTAAAAGCATATGTCGCATAAGTTACTTTATCATATAAAATATTTACAAATTGACGATCAATCATAAAGATTAAATTAATTGCTAAGTTAGCAATTAATAAAGGAAAACCAATCTTTAAAAAATATAAAATATCTTTATATAAACCTTTACTAGCTTTACCAAAAGTAATATCTCGATAAGCAAAAATATACCAAACCATCAATAAAAATAAAATTATTACATAAATGATAGTATATATTTCAAAATTAATTACTAAACGAAAATATTTATAACTAATAAATAAAGAAATAATCGCAAGACTAATTAAAATTGATTGAACAATATTTCTTAAAGTCAGTTCTTTAAAACGACGAGTTATTTGACTAATATATTGAAAATAACTCGTAATATTAGTAGAAAATAAAGTTAAACTAACCATTACAAAAATAAATTTCATTTCTTTTTCTTGAATCGCAAATAAACTAATAATGATAAATAATAAAGAAATTGCTCCTTCTAAAATTAAAAGAAACCTCGTATAAAATCTAAATTTTTCTTTATCTAATTCGTTATAATCTTTATCACCATATTTTAAATAAATTCCATCAATAATTCCAAAATGAAATAAACCAATATAAGCGATATATAAAGTAAAGGTTTTATAATATCCATAATCAACTTGATCAATAATTTTTGGAAGTAAAAAACCAACAAGTATCCCACTAAGTAAAATACAAGCATTTGAGAAAGTTACTTTTAATATGTCCTTAATTGTTTTAGATTTAATTTCCATTTTTCACTAATTTTCTTTTTAATTTCAATTTAATAATATTTATAAAGCAAAAAAACTTTAAGAAAATATTATTTGTTAAAGTCACACAAGTTGTATGAAGATATTTAATTTTTTTATGATATTTTCTTCCAATTTTATATAAGGTTTTAAAATAGTTTTCATTCATTGAATCACCTTTTGAAAGATGATATACATTCAAAGGAAATAAATATATTTTTTGATTATTTAATTTTGCTTTATAACAATAATCCGTTGCAAATAAATGATAAGTATCACCTAAATCTTCATCAAACCCTAAAAAATTTTCTTTTTTAATAAAAAATAAACATTCATCTAAAGTATCAACTTCAACTACTTCTTTAATATCTTGAATTCCTCCATCAACAAAATCTTTACCCATTTTGATTGAGGAAATAGTTCCTTTTGAATTATTAATTCTTCCAGCAACTCCCCCAATTCCAAATTGATATTTTAAAGAGTATTCATTAATTTTATTTAAAACATCATCACTTAAAAATTTAATATCTTGATGAACAAAAATATAAACTTCACCTTTAGCAAGATTAACTGCATAATTAAGAGCTTTAGCTGCGCTTTTAAAATTCATTTTAACTGAATCAATTAAAATGATTTCATAATCTTGAAAAGATTGTTTACTTAAAGAAGAAAGTAAATATTTATTTAAAATTTCTTCATTATTAAAAACACAAATAATTGATAACATCTTATCTAGTCCTTAAATGATTACGTACAAAGTTTTTTAGTTTTACAAAAATTAAATAAGTAAATATTTTACTTATTTTAAAAGAAATTATACGCACTTTTTGATAAAAGTTTAGTTTAACTTGATAATTTAAGCAAATATTAATGTTTTCTTTAATATTTTTTAAATGATTTTTAAATTCTATCTTTGATAAATTTTTCTTATTTTGAAAAACTTTTTCAAAATATAAAAAGATAATATTTAAATATTGATAAACTAAAGATGGGACTGAAGTAATTGAATATTTTTTTGTTAAATTAATTACATCTTGCATAATTAAAAAGGAATTATTAAATTTATTAACATTAATATTTCTCGTAGTACTTGCATTAAATATGCGGTAATGATAAAAAGTTAAATCAATAAAAGAATATTTAATGTTTTTTAATAATCCTACATCAAAAGAAAACATAATATCTTCCATTAAAGAAATATTTTCATTAAAAAATACTCCTTTAATAGCACTTGCTTTATATACTTTATTCCAAATAAAGCCTTCTAAATGATAATCACCTTCAATTATGTTCTTGATAATATCATTTGGATTATCAAAAACTTTAATTTTGGCATTTTTAATATCTTCATTAGAGTAATTATAATAAAAATCTTCTTTTAAATATTGAAATTCTTTAATTAATTTTCCACAAGCAACATCAGTATTTGTAGTTTTTAATAAATTAATTAAAACTTCATACATATTAGGTTCAATATAATCATCATCATCTAAAAATGTTATATATTCACCACTAGCAATTTTAAGTCCATCATTTCTAGTAGCACATACTCCTTTATTTTCATGACGTGATAATTTAATACGTGTATCTTCATTAGCTAATTTTTCAACGATTTGATAAGTTTTATCTTTTGAACCATCATCAATAAATATTAGTTCAAAATTTTTATATGTTTGATTTAAAACTGAACGAATATTTCTTTCTACATATTTTTCAGCGTTATATCCTGGAATGATAATTGATAAAAGACCTTCTTCCATAATTCCCCTTTAAACTAACTTAAAAATATGTATAAACTTCTACAGTCAAATTATTTTGACTATATTTATTTAAAAATCCATGAAGATCAAAAATATAATTTGTTTCATTATCATTTAAAACTAAATTGTCATTAATTAAATTAAATGAATAGGCTAAATAAATATCATAATCTTCAAAAATATTTTTTAAATAAATTTGATCTAAATATTCTTTTCTTAAATTATTAAGATAATTTTCAACATCATCAACTTTTTCAAGATTATTAAAAACATATTCTTGATCAAGATAACTAATTTCTTCAATTTCATTATTTTCATATTTGTAAAAATAACAATCGTTAGCTTGATATTTTATTTTAATTTCTTTAGTTAAAGTTTCGCTTTCATAAACTTTAATATTAAACTTATTATAATTTTCATAAAGATAATTAATATTTAAATTAGCAATGACTTCTTCATATTTATTTTCTTTAGGTTTTAAGTTAAAAACAACAGTTAATATTATAGAAACTAGTAAAATTACACCTAAAACTAAGCCGCTTGTAATATAAATAAATTTCTTTGAAAATTTCTTCATGAGAATATATTAGCAAAAAATAATTTATTAATAAATTATTTATAATTTTCTTTTCTTTAAAATAGTGCATATATTCTCATTAATTTTTTAAATGAATTATAATATTATTATAAAGAGAGGGAATTACATGAAAGATATTACATTACTTCGTTGTTCACATTGTGGAAAGATTGTCGAAATTGTCCATGGTTGTGGAACTCAATGCCCAACTATTTGTTGTGGTGAACCTATGAAAGAATTAGTAGCAAATACTACAGATGGAGCTCTTGAAAAACACGTTCCATTTGTCCAAGTTGAAGGAGATGAATTGAAAGTTCAAGTTGGTAGCGTTATCCATCCAATGACTGCCGAACATTATATTCCGTTTATTATTTTAGTAACTGATAAAGATGTTCGTAGAGTTGATTTAAATCCTGGAGATGCTCCTGTTGCTACATTTAACATCAAAGGAGTTAAACCATTAAAAGTTTACGAATTTTGTAACTTACATGGTCTTTGGGTTAAAGAACTCTAAAATTTTAAAAAAAATAGGATTGATTAAATTCAATCCTTTTTTTATGTCTAAAATCGTGTTTTTTAAGAAAAAACCTGCAAAACTTAATAATTTTTTAAAAATTCGATAAATTTTTCTTTCCAAATTTCTGGAGAATATAATTCTTTTCCTAACTCATAAGAAGCTTTTGATAACTTCTCAAGTTCTTCTTTATTATGGAGAGTTTCAACAATTTTTTTAGCCATTAACTTATAATCAAAGTTATCAATAATAATAGCATTTTCATTTGTAATAAATTCTTCAATGCCTTTAATATTAAAACAAGCTATTGTTCTACTATGATTATAACTATCAACAATAATTCCAGATTGCGTTATTGACTTATAAGGAATCAAAACCATCGATGATTCAAAATAATAATCACCAAGTTTACTTTCATCAACAAATCCTTCATATAACTTAATATTTGGTCGATTTGATAAATTAGTTAAAACACTTTCATCTAAATCATCACTTTTTTTACCTGCAACAATAATTTGAATAGTTGGATCTAATTTGAACATTTCATCAGCAAGTAAAGGTACATAATCTAACCCTTTATAATTATTTAAACGTCCAAAAAATAAGACTGTATTAAAGTTTCTTAAATTTGTAAAAGGTAACCATTCGGTTTGAATTAAAGGCAATTTAACTATATTACATTTTGGCTTTAAATAATTTTTAGTGTCATTATAAGAATTATCACTTAAAACGACAATTCCATCTAAATAATGAATTAAAACTTTATTATAATATAAAACTCCTTTGCTAATTTTATCGCCATTATGTCCGATTGGATCGTGTAAACAATGATAAACTTTAATATTTAAATTTTGAATGGAAGCAATTAAAAATAAATTCCATATATGTTTATTAATAAAGTAAATATGAGTAATCTTGTTAACTTTAATAAAATTAATAATTTTACTTTTTTCTTTTTTCCATATTTTAAAAGATTCAAATGAAGGACGTGGAGTTAAAGATGTATTCACTGTTAAAAAAGTAAAATCTTCCTTATTTTTTAAGTATAAATTATCAAATTTATTTGAACCTAAACCATAAGTTTCAACACTTTCGCTTAAATACTTTTTTTGAATAACTAAAGAATTAGCATATACTGGTAAATTTGAAAAAGAAATTAATAATACTCTCATTTAAAAAACCTATTTTCTAACATTAAACATAAACAATGATATATTGGTAAATGTAACTCTTGAATATGATGCGTAATTTCACTAGGAGCTTTAATTGTAACATCACTTATTTTACTAAGTTTACTATCTTTACTTCCAGTTAACGAAATTACTTTTAAGCCTTTAGCTTTACTAACAATTGCAGCATTAACAACATTTTTACTATTTCCACTAGTAGAAATTCCTAAAAAAACATCTCCCTTATTTCCATATCCATAAACTTGTTGAGCAAATTCATAAGAAAAACCATCTTCTTTATCATTTCCATAAGCTGTTGTTAAAGAAACGTGATTAACTAAAGCTATGGCAGGAAGAGCTCCTTCTAACTTTGTATAAATTTTATAAGCATCATCATCACAAATTGAAAAAGTCTGTAATTTTTCAAAAAAGTCTTTAGAAACCGCTCTTTTTTTACAAAAACTTTTCATTAACTCTCCTACAATATGTTCACTATCAGCAGCACTTCCACCATTTCCAGCGACAAGTAATTTATGGCTACTACTAAAACATTCTTCTAAAATTAAGTAAGCAGTATAAATAGACTCCTTACATACTTCTAAAATTGGATAACGTTTTATTAATTCATTTAAAATTTCATTTTCAATCATAACTTAACCTAATATCTTTTTAACTGCATCTAATAAATTATAACATACTTCAGTTGGATTCATATTTAAATCATCTAAATCTTTATTTAATAAAATTGCTTTTAAGTTAGCATTTTTACCGCATTCAATATCAATTTTACTATCTCCAATCATATAACTTTTAGATAAATCAATATTAAAATCTTTTGCAGCTTGATATATTAAACCTGGTTTAGGTTTACGACATTCACATTCAATTTTTAGTTCTTTTACTTCTCCTTTAAAACCTTTATCAGGATGATGAGGACAATAATAAATTGCATCTAAATATGCTCCATCATTACCAAGTAAGGTTTCAAGTTTTTTATGAATTTCATCAAGTTCACTAAAAGTTAATTCTCCACGAGCAATTACTGGTTGATTGGTAATAACAATTGCTAAATATCCAGAATTGTTAATCATTTTAATCGCTTCACTTGCTCCAGGAATTAAAGTTAAATCATTAATATTAGTTAAAAAAACAACATATTGATTAATTGTTCCATCTCTATCTAAAAAAATAGCTTTTTGTTTATTTATTAAACATTTTTCATTAATTCTATTATTTTTAATATCTTCAATTGCTTGATAATATCTTTCTGGGGTACCCATATCTAAAATATATTCAGGTGAGTCATAAACATATAATTGATGTTTCAAAATTAAAGGTTTTAAAACATCTCGGTCCAAATCTAATTTCTTTAATTCTTTAAATTCATCTAATAATTTATTAGATATAAAATGAATTCCAGCATTAACACGATTTTTATAATATAATCTAGGTTCTTCTTTTGTTAACCATTTAGTAACTTGATTATTCTTATTAGCTTCTATTACTCCACTATCATAAGGATGACTATTTGGATGAGTTAAAATTGTAACTAAACAATTATTTTTCTTATGTGCTAAATAAAATTTATTAATATCTATATTAAATAAAATATCTCCATTTAATAATAAGAAATCTTCATTAAGCTTATTTTTAAGATAATATAAAGCTCCTGCGGTACCTAAAGGTTCATTTTCTTCAATATAAGAAATATTTACTCCAAATTTTTCTCCATTTTTAAAATAATCAGTAATTACTTCTTTTAAATAACCTACTACTAAAATAATATCTTTAATTCCTTGATTTTTTAAAACTTCAATTTCATATTCTAAAATTGGTTTATTTAAAATTGTAATCATTGGTTTAGGTACTTCTTTGTTAATTGATTGGATTCGAGTACCTTTACCTCCAGCCATTATTACAGCAATCATGATTAATTTCCTTTTTTAATATACACTTCAGGTTCTTTATATATAAAGGTGGTACCTTCATTTTCAAATTTAAAAGGTACTTCCATTAAATCTTTTAAAGCTTTACGAACATTTTCTTGATGATTTTTATCAACATAAAACAATAAGAAACCTCCACCGCCTGCTCCAAGTAATTTACCACCTAAAGCACCAGCATCCATTCCTAATTGATATAATTTATCAATATTACTAGTTGATATTTGATCACCAGTTTGTCTTTTTAATTTCCATGTCTTATCTAATAAACGACCAAAATCATCTAAATCACGATTATTATTTTCTAAAATATCTTGGGCTTCATTAACTAAAGAATACATTGTTAAAAGTTCTTTTTCTTTTGATTCAAGATTTTTCTTAGTATCTTTTTGAATATCAGCACTAAAGCGAGTAAAACCTGTAAAAAATAATAATAGATTATTATTCAATTGTTCTTTTCTTTCATTAGAAATTTTAATTGGAGTTACTTCATAATCGTTATTTTTAAAATCTATACGATTAAAACCTCCAAAACTAGCAGCAATTTGATCTTGCCAACCACCTGCTTCTTGACACATTTCTCTTTCGACATATATTGCATCATTAGCAAGTTGTTTTTTAGAGACAGTTTTATTTTTTAATCCATAAAAAGCATTTAATAAACCAACTGCGAAGGTAGATGAAGTTCCTAAACCACTTCTAGCTGGTAAATCAGCATCGTAAGCAATATGAAGTTCATGCATCTTTAATAACTTCATACTATTTCTAACCATTGGATGGTTAATTTCATCAACATGATTCACACGTTCTGTTTTCGAATAAAAAATTTCGTTACTATAATCAAAAAATCTTGGTAAATGTCTAACTGTTACATAAACATATTTATCAAAGGTAGTTGAAATTACTGCTCCTTGATATTTATTAAAAAATTCTGGAAGATCAGTTCCTCCTCCAAAAAAGCTCATTCTAAAAGGTGTCTTCGTAATAATCATATAAATAAGAATACTACATTCTTCTTCTTTTTTAAAATCTAAGAAAACTTTAAAAAAGTTAAACTTATAGATATTTTTAAAAAATTTTAAAAAAAAGTTAAGTTTTTGCAGGCTTTTTTCTTAAAATCAAGAGTTTTTATATCAATTTAATTTCATCTTAAGCCTTGAAATAGAAAATTATAAGACTATAATTTTTTAAAGAAGAGGGAATTATTATGCTTAATTTTTTAACTGATATACCTGTTGTTTCAAATTTTGAACCTTATACGCTTTTATTGCCAATTGCCTTAATCTTAATATTTGCTAAAATCTTTGCAATTATTTGTAAGAAAATTGGTTTACCACAAGTTATTGGTTTTTTACTTAGTGGTTTATTTGTCGGTTTAATTATTTTAATCCCTGGACAAACAATATTTAACTATGAAACTACTAATCAAACCGGAGGAACTCTAGGAGGATTAGATGATTTAGCTAAAATTGGTGTTGTTTTAATTATGTTTAGTGCTGGAATGGAAACAGATTTAAGACAAATTAAAGCAAGTGGATTATCTAGTTTGGTTATTACATTGCTTGGAGTTTTAGTTCCATTTGGACTTGGAGCTGGAATTGCTTTTGCTTTTTTCCCTACTAACGAAGTGTGGACTAATTTATTTTATGGAGTAATTTTAACTGCTACTAGTGTTTCTATTACAGTAGCTGTTCTAAAAGAACTTGGAAGATTAGAAACTAAAGTTGGTAGTGCAATTATTAGTGCTGCTATTTTAGATGATATTATTGGCATTATTTTCATGAGTTTAATTATTGGTTTAGGAAAATCAGGATCAACTACTGAATCTGTTTTACCATTTAATTTAACAACAAATAATACTGGTTTAGATATTTTCTGCTTAATATTATTTATGGTTGGCTTCTTTGTTTTTGCAATTGGAGCTGGAATTGTAATACGTTTAATTTTTAAATGGTTAGATAAAAAATGGCCATTCCATCGTCGTTTGCCTATTTTTGCATTAGGAGTTTGTTTCCTTTATTCTTATGTAGCAGAAATGGTCTTTGGAGTTGCTGATATTACTGGTGCTTATATTGCAGGAATTATTATAGGTTCAAGTTCACAAGGAGCAAAAACTTATATTGATAATCGCGCAGAAATTCCAACTAACTACTTATTTGGACCTATATTCTTTGCTAACATCGGATTAATGATGTTTAAAGAAAATTTAGATTTCTCAGATTATAAATTTGTAATCTTTGGTGTTCTATTTGTTATTTTAGGAATGCTAGGAAAAGTAATTGGATGTGGTGGAGGAGCTTTATTAACTAAATCTAATTTTAAAGATAGTTTAAAAATAGGTGTTGGAATGATGGCTCGTGCTGAAGTTGTTATTGTTACTGCTAGTAAAGGAATTACTGTTGGTTTAATTGAACCTAATATTATGCCTTTTATTTTAATATTAATTATTGCAACTAGCTTCTTAACTCCAATATTCCTAAAATTACTTTATAAGAATGATCCACCAGTTATTAACAATAACGAACTTAGTAGAAATTAAAAAAAGAGCTTGTGCTCTTTTTTTAATAATGATTTTTCATCCAGTTTAGATATTCACCGCTTTCAACATGTTTTATCCATTCAGCGTTATCTAAATTCCATTTAATTGTAACTTTAATACCGGTATCAAAATTATATTTAGGTTTCCACCCAAGTTCAGTTTCAATTTTATGAGGATCCATTGCATATCTTAAATCATGTCCTGGACGGTCTTTAACATAATTAATTAAGGATTCAGGTTTATTTAATTCTTTTAAAATAGTTTTAACTACTTCAAGATTAGTTCTTTCGTTATGTCCGCCAATATTATAGATTTCACCATCTTTTCCATGTCTAACAATTAAATCAATTGCTTCGCAATGATCACCAACATAAAGCCAATCACGAACATTTTCCCCATTTCCATATACTGGGAGTTTTTCATTATGCAAAGCTTTTTGAATCATTAAAGGAATTAATTTTTCAGGGAAATGATATGGACCATAGTTGTTACTACAACGTGAAATAGTAACAGGTAATTTATAAGTACGATAATAAGCTAAAACTAATAAATCTGCGGCAGCTTTACTTGCACTATAAGGAGATGAAGTTTTAATTGGAGTTTCTTCAGTAAAAAATAAATCTTTTCTATCTAAAGGCAAATCTCCGTAAACTTCATCAGTTGAAACTTGATGATATCTTTTAATTCCATATTTTCTACAAGCATCCATTAAAACTTGAGTACCTAAAATATTTGTTTTTAAAAAAATTTCTGGATTATCTATACTTCTATCAACATGACTTTCAGCTGCAAAGTTAATAACATAATCAAATTTTTCATTCTCAAATAGCTTATAAATTCCTTCACGATTACAAATATTTTCATGAACAAATTTAAAATTAGGCTTATTTAAAATCGGTTCAAGAGTTTCAAGATTACCAGCATAAGTTAAAGCATCAACACATACATATTGGTCATCTTTATATTTGTTGACCATCATATGTAAGAAATTTCCTCCAATAAATCCTGCTCCACCAGTTACTAAAAATTTTGCCATATTAAATTTCTCCTTTATTTTTTAATTCTTCAATAAATCTTCTAAGTGCATCTTCCCAAGTAGGTAATAATTTAAAACCATTATTAGTTAAACTTTTTTTACTTAATCTTGAATTTAATGGTCTTGCAGCTTGATTAGGAACTAAGGCTTGATATTGAAGTGTTGTAACTTCATTAACTTTTACATCAAAATTAGTTAATTTAAAAATTTCTTCTGCAAACTTAGCCCAGGAGCAAACTCCTTCATTAGTTGCATGATATATTCCATATTTATTTGTTTCAATCATATCACAAAGTAATTTAGCTAAATCATAAGTATAAGTTGGTGAACCAATTTGATCACAAACTACATTAAGTTCTTTTTTATTAGCTTTAGCTAGTTTAATCATAGTTTTAACAAAATTATTTCCATTAATTCCAAATACCCAAGAAATTCTAACAATAAAGTATTTTGTTAATAAACTAGTTACAAAATCTTCTCCTTCAGATTTAGTTTTTCCATAAACTGAAAGTCCTTCTTTTTTATCATCAACTTCATAAAAATTACTACCTTCACCTTTAAAAACATAATCTGTAGAAATATAAACAAATTTTGCATCAATTTCTTTAGCAGCTAATGCTAAATATTTTGTCCCAAGTGCATTAACTTTATAACATAATTCTGGATTAGCTTCAGCTTTATCCACTTGGGTAAAAGCTGCATTATGCATAATTACATCTGGTTTAATTTTTGAAAAATAAGCTAAAACATCCTCTTTTTTTGTGATGTCTAAGTCATCAATGTCTATACCAAAAACATTATCATAGCCACGTTTAGCTAATTCTCTTAGACAATCATATCCAAGTTGACCTTTTACACCTGTAACAACTATTTTTAAATTCTTATTCATTAAAATTCAACCTTTAAATCTTTTAATTTTGGATGTTTTTTATCTTTTTCACTTAAAGTTATTTCTTTATCAATTTTAGGCCAAGCAATATTAACATCTTCATCATTATACATTAATCCACCTTCATCTTCAGGATGATAAAATTGATCGCATTTATAAGTGAAAGTAGCAAAATCACTTAATACTAAAAATCCATGAGCAAATCCACGAGGAATCATAAACATTTTCTTATTTTCACTAGATAAAATAACTCCATAATATTTTCCATATGTTGAACTATTTTTTCTTAAATCAACTGCTACATCATAAACTTCCCCTTCAATTACACGAACAAGCTTAGCCTGAGGAAAAGTTTTTTGAAAATGTAAACCTCTTAATACTCCTTTAAAAGAACGAGATTGATTATCTTGAACAAAAGTATAATTTAAACCATGTTGTTTAAATTCATTTTCATTATAAGTTTCCATAAAGTATCCACGATTATCACCAAATACTTTAGGTTCTATAACATATAAATCTTTAATTTCAGTTTTAATAAAATTCATAAATTACCTCTAATATTTAATTTTTGAATTAGCAACATTTAATAAATGTTGACCATATTGATTTTTGCTTAAAAGTTCACCTTCTTTAATTAAAGTTTCTTTACTTATCCATCCATTAATATAGGCAATTTCTTCTGGACAACATACTTTAATTCCTTGATGTTCTTCTAATATTTTAATATAGTCACTAGCTTCATTTAAACTTTCATGAGTTCCTGTATCTAACCAAGAATATCCTCTCCCTAATGTGGTAACATGAAGATTTTTATTTTCTAAATACATATTATTTAAAGTAGTAATTTCTAGTTCTCCACGTTTACTAGGTTTAACTAAATGTGCAAGTTTACTAACTCCTTTTGGATAAAAATATAAACCAGTTACACAATAATTTGATTTAGGCTCTAAAGGTTTTTCTTCAATTGATATTGCGTTATTATTTTCATCAAATTCAACAATTCCATATCTTTGAGGATCTTTAACATAATAAGCAAAAATAGTTGCTTGTCCTTCATTTGCTCTTCTTGAAGAATTTAATAAATGATCTTTTAAACCAGCTCCATAAAAAATATTATCGCCAAGAATCATTGCACAAGAATCATCGCCAATAAATTCTTCACCAATTAAAAAAGCTTGAGCTAATCCATCAGGACTTTTTTGAATAGCATAACTTAAATTAATACCAAATTTGCTTCCATTTCCAAGAAGTTGTTCAAATCGAGGAGTATCTTCTGGAGTTGAAATAATTAAAATATCTTTAATTCCTGCTAACATTAATGTACTTAATGGATAATAAATCATTGGTTTGTCATAAATTGGTAAAAGTTGTTTACTAGTAACTAAAGTTAATGGATATAACCTTGTTCCGCTTCCACCTGCTAAAATAATTCCTTTCATAAATTCTCCTTTTAATAAATATAGAAATCCTTAAAAAATATCGAACGATATGGATAAATTTGAGCAACATTATATGTTCCTAAAGTAATACAAATCATTAATAACATTGTAACAGTTCGATAAGTTAAAGTAGTTTTGCCTTTATCTTTAAAGGCATCAAATAAGTATGGGAAAATAAATAATTCAACTCCATAAACCATTGTTCTTAAACGATCTGCAGTCATTAAATTATTAAGTAAAGTTGATATTAACATAAAACAAATATTTGCTGATAAATATACAAAAATTAACTTAAGTCGATAATCTTCTTCATTTGTAAAATTAAGTAAAAACATTACTAAAGTAAACATTGGGACAATATACATAAATATAGAACCTAATATTTTCCAGACTGTTTCAGTGGAGGTATCTTCTCCTAAAATATATGAAGAATATCGATTTAAAATTGGAATATATTCAATGGTATATTTTAAGATTAATAATAAAATTGGAGAAATCGCAATTATAATAAAACAAATAACGATTAAATATTTCATCTTTAACTTATGAATAAACAATCTAAATAAAATATAAATTAATAAGATAACAATATTAATAATCTCGGAATAATGAAAGAAAATTGAACATATTGCAATTACAAAAGCAATTACATGAACATACCATTTGTCAAAATAATTAATAATTAAAGCTAAACTAAACATTCCTAAAGCAATTCCAACACTTTGTCTAGTTTGATTTAAGCTTGAAATAAATAAACAATAAAAAATATAAACAAACATTCTTAATAAGAATTTATTGTCTTTATTTATAAAAATTGCTCCAATAAAGAAAGCATTAGTAATTAATCCTAAAATCACAAAATAAACTTGATTTGGTAAATTGTGATTAACAATAAATTTCATTAAATAAACAATAAATGGTTCACCAATTGTTAGAGGTTTCCCATCTCGTAAATTATTTAATTGAAAACTATCACTAAAAAAATAATCTCTGCCAATTCCATAACGGGTAACACTAAGTAAACTTAAAATAGTAAAAATTAAAAACACTATTAGTATAAATTTAAATAAATCACTTTTATGTTTATCTTTATGATAGCGGTTTTTAAAAATTTCGGCAAAGTATGTACCAACGAAACTAAATAAATAAACAGGTAAATAAACTAACATAAACTAAGAAAAATATACTATTTTTCTTCTCTAATTTCAAAATCATAAATCATAAATAAATAATAAATTTATTTATGATATAACTTTAAACTTATAAAAAGTCTTATTTTTTAGAAAAAAACCCTTAAAACTCAACTATTTTTATAAAATTTAATAAATTATTAAATCTTTATTAAAGATAGAACGGTATGGATACATTTTCCCAACTTCAAAGGTTCCAATAGTAATTGTTAGCATTAATAACATTGTTACTATTAAATAAGATTTCTTAGCTTTCCCTTTTAATTTATCAACTAAATATGGGAAGGAAATGATCTCAGCTCCATAAATTAAAGTTCTAGCACGATCAGCAAACATTAAATTTGTTAATAACATTGAAGTAAACATAAATCCGATTGAGGCTGTTAAATATATAAAGATAACTTTTAACATGTAATCATCTTCATCAAAACCAAAATTATTAACAAAGTAAAACATTGTTACTAAAGGAACAATATAAATATAAAATGAACCAAAATATCTTAATTCAACAATTGCACTATTATCATTAGAAGTTAGATAAATCGAATATTTATTATAAATTGGAATTAACTCTAGCATTTCTTTAGCTATCATAAGTATAATTGGCGAAATAATTATTAAAATATAGCCTGTAATCATTAAATTTTTCATTTTGATATATTTATTAAAATATCTAAATGCATAAAGTATACTAAGCAAAAATAAATTAATGATTTCACTATAATGTGTAAGTGCACTAATAATTGCAACTAAATAAGCTATTAATATACTAGTTCGACTTCGATAATTATAAAATATTGAAAATGCTAGCATTCCAAAAGCTACACCAAATGATTGTCGAACTTGATTATAACTTGTTATATAAATTGCATAACAAAGTAAAACATACATTCTAATTAAAAATTTATTATCTTTATTAATAAAAATTGCTAAAACAAATCCTAAATTAGTAAAGATAGCAAAGAAAACAAAATAATAATGATTATCTAAACAATTTTACCAAATAAAGCTGTAATTAATTCGGTTCTAACAAATGTACCGGTTAGTTTATAATTAGTTATCGTATTTAAATCACCAAAATAATCTAATCCAATCCCATATCTAAATACACTTGGTAAAACTAAAATTACATATATTAAAAATACTAAAATTATAAAAATTAAAAGTTTAGCCTTTTTCTTATTTTTATCAAAATCACTTTTGATATTTTGTGCGAAAAAAGTTAACAAAAATACTGAAAAATAAACCCCTAAATAAATTAACACCTTATGCTTTTTTCTTATTATATCTTAAATGATAATAACCTTTATAATCCTCAAACTCTACTTCTTCCTCTATTAAAAAATCATTAAAGCTTAAATTAGAGTTATCAACTCCTTCAGCCATTGATTTAGATAAAACAGTTTTGATTGTCATAAATAAAATTTCAATATCAAGAATCGTGGTGTAATTAGAAATATAATATAAATCATATCTTAACTTATCATCATAAGTTGTGTGGTATGTAGTTGAAACTTGTTGCAAACCAGTTACTCCTGCTTTTACATTATATCTATATTTATACAAGTCATTTTCTTCTAAGAAACCTTTAACAAATTCAGGTCTTTCTGGACGAGGTCCTACTAAGCTCATATCTCCTTTAAAAACATTAATAACTTGAGGAATCTCATCAATTCGAGTTGCACGAATAAATTTTCCAAATTTGGTTACACGTTGATCATTACTAGTTGAAAGTTGAGCTCCATTTTTCTCAGCATCCACTCTCATACTTCTAAATTTTAAAATTTTAAATTCTTTCATATGAATTGTTAGACGAACTTGTTTATAAAATACAGGTCCTCCATCTTGAAGTTTAATAATTAAAGGAACAATTAACCAAACAGGTATTGATAAAATCAATATTAAAGAAGAAGCTAAAATATCAATTAAACGTTTAATTACACTTTCAACAACATCGATACGTAATGGTTTTTGTTCAAAACTTAATAAATCATTAATATTTTTAGTATTATTTCCAAGTAAAACTACATCAAAATAAGTTGTACATAAATAAACATCTTTATTAATCGTACTATTAAAATATAAAAGATATTTCTGTTTATTTTTAAAAGTTAAAGTATTTAAAAGAATAATTGTATTACATCTTTTAAATTTTTCTTGAAGTAATTCTTCTTTAAAATCTTCTTCAAAAAATAAATATTTAACACGATATTGTTTACGATTTTCTCTAATTAATTTTTTTGCTAAAGATAAAACATCTTCTTTTGGTCCAAAAATTAAAGCAATCTTCTTATTATTTGAATTTAAAAAATAAACAAATATTCTAAAAATTGTTAAAAATAAAATATAAAATCCCGCAATAAAAATTGCAAATGTAACATAAATTAAAGGATAAGTTCCGTTTAAGTAATATATACATAAAACTGCAAAAACAATACAAAAAGCAATTAAAGTTGAAAAAACTGTTGATTTAACAATTCCTTTATATAAACAAACATTTTTAATAGCAAATTCTACTCCAATAATTGCAAAACTAACAACAATCCAAGCAGGAAGCATACTTAAAACAACTTGTCCATCAAGTGGATTTATTTCTTTAATAAAAAATGTTGAGAAACTTAATCCAAGTGGAAAAGAAAATAAAGCAAGATAAATAATAATTACTTTTTCAGCAATAGATAATCTTCTTTTGATACTATATGTACCATCATTTTTCACTTTCTTAGTCATCTTCTTTTCCTTTCTTTCGATAAACAAAATAGAAACAGAAAGCTAAAGTAATTCCTAATGTTAAAATAACTACTGCAACAATAACAATTGGAGCTACATATCTTCCAAACCCTAAATTAATATTTATTTCACTAAAAAATGACGAATCAAAGTCATTATTAATAATAAAACGACGATATGTTCTAATAAATTCAAAATCGTTAGCTAAAGTATTTCTAAGTGACTCATTTAAACTATTATTATATTCATATTCAAGATCTTCATAAGCTTCTTCAACACTATAATAACCAGGTAAATTATTAACTACATAATTTAAAAAATCTTTATACAAAAGAATCTTCGTTGAATCATAAATAATATCTGAATCGCTATTATATTTAGGATCCATCGTAATACGAATGTCAAATGCACTATATTTTAATTCATCATCAATATTAAAAGTCACATAAATTCTTTGTTTACCAAGTCTAGAAGAAACTTGCGTAAAGGTTGGTCGATAAGAACTAATTAAATTGATATTATTTTCATCAACTAAAGAAATAAAATCACTATTAACTAAACTTAAATGATAAAAATCAGGACGATTAGCGACATAATAATGGGCTTCAAGATAAGAACTATTTATTTTAATTGAATACTGATAATAAGTAGTATTAATCACTAAATCTTTACTAATGTTAGTATCTTTAATTCCAATACTAATTCGATATGACTTAATTTCACTTCCAGGCACTATGTCAATTCTTAATAAAGGGTATTCATCATCGATAGAATAATCTGCATTTAATTCAATATAAACTAATCCACCTAGTTTACTAGAGTTTTTAATTTCAAAATCACTAGGATCAAAATTAGCTGTTAAGTTTCCAACATAAATTGTTTTTTTTGAAAAAGACTGAACTTCTAAAGGGTTTTCTCCTAAAATTTCAACATATTCGCTCTTTTCATTTAATTCATAAAAAGTAAAATATTTGCTTTGTTCAACAACATTAATAGTAATAATAAAACTACTTACATTAATTAAAGTTCCATCACCTTTACGATAATTATAAGAACATTTAATTTTACAAACTCCAGCATTTTCAGTAGTTTGAAGTCTAATTCCATAAGCAGGAATTATTTCTCCAAAAGTTATTTCTTTAATACAAGAATTAGTGTTTTCAATTATTTCATAACTAATTTCATCTTGTCTAATTCCGCTAATATCATCTCCATCAACAAGTTTAATATCAAATTTAAGTGGATCTTCTTTAGAAGATGTAGGTTTAGTTACTGTTACATCATCAAAAGAAAAAAAACTATCATTTACATAAACTGGAATAGTATATGTTTCGTTTTGATAATCTAATTGTAAATAACTTTCTCCAGCATCTACTCCTTTTAAAGAAAAATCAAAACGCTCTAAAGTTTCGTTATAACTAAATTTAGTAATAGTAAAAATATTCGAATTTAATGTTTTTAATGAATAATTAATAATATTATAATCCTCATTTGAAACATAAAAATAACTATCTATTTGTTGATAAGTTATTTCAAAATCACTAGTATCTTCAATAATTGTTTCGCTTAATATAAAGTAAGGATCTTTTTCAAAAGTTACATTAAAAGTTCTTTCATTGTTATTTAAAACATCATTAGTATTAGTTATATTTGTACAAATTTGATTACTAAATAATAAAGCAGGTATTAAACTTAATAAAGCAAGTTTCATAAAAAATTAAAAGGTTACGATTAAACCGCCTTCCAAGGCATAAAATGCACATAATCCACGGTTTTCCATAACACGTACTTCTTTAAAATGATAATTTTCTTCAATATCTTTTTTTAACTCTAATGCAGCTGATTCATTTTTTGTATGAGCAATAATACAAATTTTATTTGTGGTATCTTCACACATTTTACCTATATAATGAGTCATTCTTTTGATAACTCCTCTAAAGGTACGAATCTTTTCTTTTATTTTAATTTCACCATCATCAGCATAACAAAGTGGTTTAATAGCAATTTTTTCAGCAATGAAAGCTGTAAGTTTACTCATACGACCATTACGAACTAAATTATCAAAACGATCTAAAGCAAACAATAAATTAACACTATTTCTAAAAGCAGTTATTTCATTAGTAATAACTGAGAATTCTTTATTTTCTTTGATTAATTCAAATAATTTTTCAGCAATTAAAACAATACTACCAGCGGTTCCCTTACTATCGATAACAAAGACGTGTTCAGGATTTTTACACATATTTCTTGCAACACAAGCACTATTAAACGAACCACTTAACTTAGAAGTTATTGTAATAATAAAACTATATTCAGCTTCATCTAATTCTCTTAAATAATCATTAGGTGAAGGACAACTTGATTGTCCGCCATCATTTAAACGTAAAACATCAAGCATCCTATTAACATCTAATTCATCATTATCGATAAATTCTTCTTGTCCAATTCTAATTGTTAAAGGAACAACTTTAAAAGCAACATCCTTTTTATCTTGATAATAGGAATTAAGTAAATTTGAACTACTATCAACAATTATTTTAAATTTCATAACATAATCCTCTTAAATGTATATATAAATAAAGTTAAATGCTAAATAATGTATTTATTCTAATAAATACCTTATTTATTATACACTAAATTAATTTATCGTGCATTATTATGTAATTATGGTAAATTCTCTTTAAAAAATTGTTTTTAAATTATAGAATAGTTGATATTTAGGAGACTAATATGAAAGAAATTGTTTTAAATGAAACTCAATTAAATGAGATCGTTGAAAAAATTGCTAAGCAACTTAATTTATATTATCAAAACACTAAAGAACCAATTTATTTTGTTTGTGTTTTAAAAGGTGCCAGCGTTTTTATGAATGATTTAATTAAAAAGATCGATTTTCCATTAATTATTGATTATATCCAAGTCTCAAGTTATGATGGCACTAGTTCTACTGGAGTTATTCATTTAAAAAAAGATATTAGTGAAGATATTACAAATAAAGATGTCGTAATTATTGAAGATATTGTCGATAGTGGATTAACTTTAAAATATTTAAAAGATTATATTAATATTAAACACCATCCAAGAAGCATTAAAATCTGTTGTTTATTAAATAAAAAGATGGCTAGAAAAATTCCTTTAGATGTGGATTTTGTCGGCTATGAATTAGTTGATAATAAATTTTTAATCGGTTATGGACTAGATTATAATGAGCTTTTAAGAAACATTCCTTACATATTTGTTCCTACCGAAGAAGATTTAAAAACTTACGATGAAATTCTTAAAAAAAATTAACTTGATTTAGTTAATATATAAATGGTAAAATATACGAGCATTTAAGGAGGTAGTAACGAGATGTCAAGAGTTTGTCCAATTACAGGTAAAAAGCCTATCAGTGGTAATAAAAGATCACACAGTTTAAGAGCAACTCGTAGAAGATGGGACGTTAACTTACAAACCTATAAAATTAATATAGATGGTAAAGAAGTTAAGGTAAGAATGTCTACAAGAGCATATAGAACCCTCAACAAATCATTAAGTAAATAATATAAAGTCCGCAAGGACTTTTTTTATTTTATATATTTAGAAACTTAAAATAATTAAAGGAATATAACAAATAAGTAAATTAATAAATGTTCCCCATTCTAAACAAGCTAAATAATTAATTTTTGGTCTAGAAAATGTTTCAGCATCTATTCTTACCATTTTATGGAAAATTTTATATTTAGGATTTAATAATAAGACAAACTCAAATATCAATTGTAAGATGTTAATTGCTAAAGTGATATAAGACATATAAGGTTTACTTACATCATAATAAGTTAATTTTAAAGAAGTAAAAAAGATTGCTTCTAAAACAATTAATAACATCGTTATTCCAATAAAGAAGCAAACTAAAATTAAATGCTCTTTAAATAAAGAAAGTTTAGTAAAAAGAAGTAAAACAAAAACAATTGCACCTAAAATAAAGCAAATCATTAAAAAGACACTACTAATAATCTTACTTTCACCTTGATTAAAATGAACTAAAGCAAAAATAATACTTGGAGCAATAAATAAAATAAAACTAATAATAATTAATCCAAGATTTAAAAAAGAATCTTTTGCATTTCTACGATAAGCATTTAATTCAAAAGGAAAATAAGTTAAAAAATTAAATTTTTTTGAGCCAGTTCTTTCAAAACTTAAAACCCAATATGTAAACATAATTATATAAACTAAAATACATACTGAAAATAAAGCAATGATAGCAATACTCATAAGATACTCTCCCTTAATGTTTTAAATGCTGTTTCTAAATCTTGTTTAAATAAATAACTTCCAACAACTACTATATCTGCACCACTTTTAACAACCTCATTAATTGTTAAATTGTTAATACCTCCATCAACTTCAATCTTATATGAAAGTCCTTTATTTTTTCTAAAAGTATCTAAAACCTCAATCTTTTTTAAAATTTTTGTTTGAAAAGCTTGTCCGCCAAACCCTGGTTCAACTGACATTACTAAAATTAAATCTATATCTTTAATAATCGGAAATAATACTTTTTCACTAGTATTTGGTTTAATTGATACGCCAACTTTTAAATTTTTTGATTTAATATAGTCAATACATTTTTTTAAATCTTCTAAAGAAGTAAAAGCTTCATAATGAATAGTAATAATATCGGCCTTAGCTTTTAAAAATTGATCAACATATTTTAAAGGATCATCAACCATTAAATGAACATCATTAATTAATTTATGTTCCTTGTTAATTGATTTTAATACTTCACTACCCAAGCTTAAATTAGGAACAAAATGTCCATCCATTACATCAAAATGTAAATAAGTTGCTCCATTTTTATATAAATCTTCTAAAAGTTTTTCAAGATTATCAAAGGGAGCGTTTAAAATTGAAGGGGCGATATCTACTTTTTTCATACTAATATATTACCATTAATTACTAGATAATCCAAAAATACGCGCTAGAAAACTTCTACCTTGACGCATAGCTTTTTTATTTTTATATAAAACTAAAATATCTTCACGTAATTCACTTACTCTTTTATATCTTTTTGATAAATCTTTATTCGTAGCTTTAAAAATAATTTTTTCTACTTCTTTTGGTAAATTAGGAATGATTTTTAAGGGGCTTGGAATTGTTTCATTAACATGTTTAATAGCAACATCATTTGGATTTTCTCCATTAAATGGCACATTACCTGTAATTAATTCGAAAAATAAAATTCCTAAAGCATATATATCGCTTTGATAACTAGCTTCTTTACCTTTAATTAATTCTGGAGATAAATATTGAGCAGTTCCCATAACCTTACTATTTTCATTAATATTAATATCACTATTTAATAAAATACTAATTCCAAAATCAGTTATTTTAACACTTCCATCAGGTTCAATAAAAATATTACTACTTTTAATATCACGATGAATTATATGCTTGTTATGGATATAAATCATAGCATCACAAAGTTGTAACATAATTGAACAAGCTTCACTAATAGAAAAGGCTTGTTTAAAATCTAAAGCATCTCTTAAAGTTTGGCCTTTAGCAAATTCATTAACAATAAATGGTGTTCCATCGATATCACCAAAATCATATATTTTAATAATATTAGGATGATTTAAACTAGAAGAAAAACGAGCTTCATTTTGAAAACGAATAATATTTGCTATCTTTTTAGAAGCTTCAGCATTTAATACTTTAATTGTAACTGGTCTTTTAAAAATGATGTCTCTAGCTTCATAGACATCACTCATCCCACCATGGCCAATAATTCCAGCCACTTTATAGCGTTCGCTAATTAAATCATTAACTTTAATCATCTAAACACTCCCATAAAGCAATAGAAATATTGTCACTTCCACCATTATAGTTTGCAATATTAATTAAATTTAAAACTTTATCGCTAGTATCTTCATTAGTTCTTAAAATATTTTCAATATCATTTTCTTTTAAGTTATTGTAAAGTCCATCACTACATAACAAAATACTTTCTTTATTATAATGTAAAACATTAAACTCCAAACTTAAAGAAGGATAAATTCCAATCGCATTAGTTAAAACATGTCTTGAAGGATGTACTTTTATTTCTTCTTTTTTTATTTGTCCACTTTTATATAAATAATTAACATAAGAATGATCATCACTTACTTGAATAAATTCTTTTTTATTTAAAATATAAGCTCTACTATCACCAGCATTAGCAATTATTAATTTATTATTAAATAAAAAAGCAATAATTATTGTTGAACCCATTCCTTTATAAACAGAATCTTTTTCACTTAAATCATATATTTTCTTATTAATTTTCCTTAAATTATTAGTTAGCCACAACTTAATTTCAAAAACCGATAAAAATCTTTTTTTATTTACAAAGCTTTCACTTAAACTATGAATGATTTCACTAGAAGCAAAATCACCTTTATTATATCCACCCATTCCATCGGCAACCATCATTAAAAGGTCGCCATGAGAATTAATTAAGATTTTTGTATCATCTTCATTAGTAATACGGACTTTGCCAATATCTTTTTTGTAAGAAAATTTTCCATTAAACTTTTTTTTCATTTTTTGCCCTCAATTGTCCACAAGCAGCATCAATATCCGTACCAAATTCTTTTCTTATTGTTGCGGTTACATTATTTTTCATCAAAATATCTAAAAATTGATGTACAGTTTTTGAATCACTTCTCTTATATTTTAATTCTTCTACCGGATTAAAAGGAATTAAATTTACATAAGCTAATGTTCCTTTAATTAAATTAACTAGTTCTAAAGCATTTTCTTTAGAATCATTAACTCCTTTTAACAAGATATATTCAAAAGTTACACGGCGATTAGCAACTTTTTCATAATATTTTACTGCTTCCATTAATTCAGTTAAATTATATTTAAAATTAATTGGCATAATTTTATTTCTTAATTGATCGTTAGGAGCATGTAAGGAGATTGCTAAATTTATTTGTAATCCTTCATGAGCATATTTTTTAATCTTATCAACTATTCCACAAGTTGAAACAGTAATGTGTCTTGCTCCAATTGCCAAACCATGAGGATGATTTAAAATACGTATAAAATCTAAAACGTTATCATAATTATCAAATGGCTCACCAGTTCCCATTACAACAACATGAGTGACTCTTTTATTCTCACTTTTTAATAAATCATCAAGGACTAAAACTTGGCCAACTAATTCATCTACAGTTAACTCGCGTTTCTTTTTTAATAAACCACTAGCACAAAAACAGCACCCCATATTGCAGCCAACTTCACTTGAAACACAAGCTACATTTCCATAATTATATCGCATTAAGACAGTTTCAATTTTATTGCCATCTTTTAATTCTAAAAGAAGTTTAATTGTCCCATCACTTGAAACTTGTTTTTTAAAAATTTTTGGTTTATCTAAAGTATAATTATCTTTTAAAAATTCGCGAAAACTAAGCGAAACATCGCTCATTTCATCAAAATTAGTAACTCTTTTTTCATAAATCCATTTAAAAATTTGTGTCGCTCGATACTTTTTTTGCCCAATAAAAAGCATCAGATCTTCAAGTTTTGGTAACGAATATGAAAAAAGATTAGTCATTAGCTTTTTTCCTTAAAATTGCATAGTAAAGTATGGAATTTTCTTCTTCATATGGGAAGAATTGTTTTTCTTTAACTAGTTCAAATTCAGGATGAGCTTTTAAAAATTCTTCAATTAATAAGGAAGTTTCTTTTTTACCTAATGTTCTAACACAATAAACTAAAGTAGCTTTATCGTTTAAATGTTTAATAACATTTTCTAAACATGCTAATTCTTCCTTGATGAAAATATCAAGTGAATTTTGTTCAAAGAAAATTGAATAATCTGGTTCAATTCTTAAATTTTCAAATTCACTAGAATTTGGGAAATATAGGAATAAATCTTGTTTTTTGCTTAAGAATGGATCAAGTCCATCTTCATTTCCTTCATAGAAATGAGTATTCTTAATTTTATATTCTTTAATTTTAGTTAATAAATCATAGTTCTCATATAAATGTTTAGTAATAATTGAAATGTGATTTCCTTCAGTAGCAAATTTTGAAAGTAAAGGGAAATAAACATTATTTTTATTACCTAAATAAATTGAGACATTTGAATGTTTTAAATCTTCTAATTCTTGAATTAATTTTAAATATCCAATTTGAATTTGGAATAAAGTTTTATCTTTAATTAAAGGGTTTTTTCTTAAAGAAACTTTGTTGTTATAAAGATATAAATTATCTTTAACTAAGGTAAATTCTTTATCAATTAGTGTTTTAACATCACCATTTAATAATTTAAAACTATTTAAAATCGCATATTGTTTTGGCATTCTTGAAATTTCACGACATGTTTTAATTCCAACATCTTTTCCATAATGTTTAATCATCATTAAAATAAACCAACTTGGTAAATTATATTTAACACTAAAGTAGGCGGTGGAACCTCTTTTTAAATCAAGGAACATATATTGTTTCTTTTGATTACAAATATCATTTAAAACTCTTCTTTGATTTTCAGAGATATCTTTTTTAATACTTTTTAAATATTCATTTAAATGAGCATCCGCTTCAGCTTTACTTATAACGTTAGCATAAGCGTTGTTTACAAAATAAAGACCAACTTGAATGACAACATTAATGTCTTTAGTATCAAAAACAAATTTTTCAATATGTTTTATAAAATAAAAGTTTCTTAAAAATGAACCTATTAATTGAATAATTTGTCCTTTTACTTTTGGTTCCCAATTTTCTTGTTTTTCTGTTTTTGTTACTAATTCAAAATAATTTTTCCTATCTTGAAGTATTTCTTTAATAATTTCACCTGTTTTAAACATTAATTCCATAATTTCTACCCTTTAATTTTTTCCTCAAAATTTTCAAATATATCACCTAAATATGGTTCTTCACCATCTTCTAATGGTTCATCTTCTTCAATAACTGTATTTTCTTCAGTCATAAAACGTGGATGTTCCTTATCAATAAATTCATAACGATTATCTTGTGAATAATAGTAAAATTCAATTGCCATATTAACACAAGCATCTTTAACAAATTCATGAATAATTTTTGCAGCATCTTTTTCCATTACTTTTACTTTTAATGGAGCATTAACTTTAACTAATACATTCCATGTATTTTGCTCTACACCATTATGAATAAATAAACATTCAGGAGAATAAAAATTAATATTATCTACTGTTGTTTCATAAATGTCAGCAATCTTAGCTGACATCTCTTTACTTATTTGTCTTACTAAGTATGGATCTAGGCCAATAATTGATATCGTAATCATACATTTTCCTCGCTCATTAATAATCATAGATTATTAGGATATTTTTTTCAATTAATAGTCGTTGGGATTTACATTAATTTTTAATGTAAGATTAGATTTTCTTTTAAAAGTATCTATCAAATTATTAATTGCCTGATAAATCTCTTCTAAAGATTTATATTTTAAATACATTGAACGAGTAAAAAATGGTCCATTTTTAAACGAAAATGAAAAATTATGAATAATAATTGGTAAGTTTAAAATTTTAAGGTAAGTATAAATATCATCAGCATACTTATCTAATAAATTATTATTTTTTGATAAAATTTTAATTTCCAAAACATTAAAAAATGGTGGATTATTAAATCTTTTGCGATTTAAAATTTCATAATTATAAAATCCTTCATAGTCATTATTAATTGCAAAATTTATTAATGAAGAATTTGGATTACTTGTTTGAATTAAAGCTAAGCCTCTTTTTTCTTTTCTTCCTGCTCTTCCTATAGTTTGAACTATTAAGCTAAAAGCATCTTCATTAGTTTTATAAGAAGGATAAGAAAGGAGTCCATCAGCATCTAAAATTGCAACTAAAGTCACATCATCAAAGTCATGGCCTTTAGAAACTATTTGTGTTCCAATTAAGACATTAGCTTCTTTTTTATAAAATTTTGATAAAATAGTTGAGATTTGTAGGGTTTTTGGAGTACGGTCACCATCTAAAACTAAATAAGGGACATTAAAAATCTTTTTAAAATCTTCTTCAACTTTTTCAATTCCAATTCCAGTGTAACTAAAATAACTTGAATTACAATTAGGACATTTAGTTGGTTTTTGCATCTTAAAATCGCAATGATGACAACGTAAAGTATTAGTTTCTTTATGATAAGTTAAATTTAATCCACAAGTTGGACATTTAAAAGTATATCCACACTCTCTACACATTAATTGATGAGAATAACCTCTTTTATTTATTAATAAAATAACTTGTTCATTTTTATTTAAACGTTCTTTTATTTCTTTAATTAAAGCTAGTGAAAATACACTCGATTTATATGAAAAATTCATATAATTTTTAGTATCAATTAATTCTACATTTGGTAAATCCACATTTTGATAACGTAAAACTAGATTAACTTCATGATATTTACCAACTTTAGCTTTTGACATTGATTCTATTGATGGAGTTGCACTCCCTAAAATAACTTTAGCATGATAATATTTTGCTCTTAAAATAGCTACATCAATTGCATTATAACTTAAATTATCATCTTTATAAGTTTTACTATGCTCTTCATCAATACAAATAAGTCCAATATTACTTAAAGGAGCAAAAATTGCGCTACGCGTTCCAATAACTATGCGAGCTTTATTATCTCTAATTTTACGATATTCATCGTATTTTTGAACTGGAGTTAATGAAGAATGTATAACAGCAATTTCTTCATTAAAATAAGATGAAATTCTTGAAATCATTAAAGGAGTTAAAGCAATTTCAGGAACTAAAATAAGAGCATTTTTATTTTCCTTAAGAGTTTTTTCAATTAACTTAATATAAATTTCAGTTTTTCCACTTCCAGTAACTCCATGAAGTAAATATACTAAATCATTACTATTAATTATTTCTTCATATACTTTTAATTGAAAGTCAGTTAATTTGAATTGATTATGATAATCATAAATCTTTTCAATCTTATAACGATATTTCTCTTCTTTTATAACTTTTAAAACTTTTTTAGAAATTAACGAATCTAAAGCCTTAGATTTGTTAAACATGTTTTTTGGTAATTTTGAAAAAATAGCGAACTTTGAAAGGATTTTTCTCTCAAAAGTGGTATATTTTAAGTTTTCATTAGGACAATATTCTAAATATTCTTCATAAGCAATTTTAACTTTGTTTCTTTCAGAAATACTTTGAGGTTTTAATGCTTTCGGTAACATCGCTTGAAATACACCAATTAAAGGAACAAATAAATTTTTAGCTAATTTAATAGCTAACTCAAATAACTCATCATTAATTATTGGTTTATCATCAATCACGCTATCAATAAAAGTAAGTTTTAAACCAAGATTATTTTCTATTTCTTCAAGTGATAAATCTTGATAAATTGTTTCAACAACAAAACCTATTAAATGTTGATTATGAAAAGTAATATTAACTCGTGATCCTTTTTTAACTTCTTCATTAGAAACATAATAAAAACTATCTTTTAAAGAATATGTATTATGTTCAACTAAAACTTTTAAAATATACATTATTTTGAATTTTTAATAATTATTTCTTTAATTGCGTTTGCCGCATTTTCAGGAGTATCATTTACAACATTATATTGATACAAAGAAGCTAAAGTAATTTCTTTTTTCGCTTTTTCTAAACGTTCATTAATAACTTCTTCTGTTTCTGTATGACGATTAGTAATACGTACTTTTAAATCATCAAAAGAAGGTGGTAAAAGGAATATTGAAACAAAGTTTATATCACTACATTTTTCCATTACTTGTTTAGCGCCATTTGTTTCAATTTCTAAAAGAACATTTTTTCCTTTTTTTAATGTATCAACAACAAAATCTTTTGGTGTTCCATAATAGTTATTTACAAATTTAGCATATTCAAGAAGTCCATCTTCTCTTAATTGTTTTTCAAAATTTTCTTTAGTAGTAAAGAAATAATCTTTACCATTAATTTCTCCTATGCGTGGAGGCCTAGTTGTTAAGGAAATCGAATAAACTAAATTTAAAGACTTATCCTTCATTAAAACTGAACGTACAGTTCCTTTTCCTACTCCACTTGGGCCACTTAAAATAACAAGTAATCCTTCTTTCATATTGAAATTATTATATTTAAACTTTTTTAGTTATTCAATATACTTATCAATTTAAATTCCTAAAATAATAACAATTTTTGTTTAACATAGCTAATAAAAGTGATATTATAAATATCTATTGATGCGCCCATAGCTCAATTGGATAGAGTGTTTGGCTACGAACCAAGAGGTTGCGGGTTCGACTCCTGCTGGGCGCGCCAATTTTAAAAAAATACCTATGATTTTAAAATCATAGGTTTTTATTTTTTAATAAATATCTTTAAATTACATTTATTTTAAATAATGTTTATGATTATGATTTTCTTCATCATTAAAATGAAAATGAAAAAGTTTATGAGTAATAGTTTTAGTTTTTTCTTCACCATTTTCAACATAACTTACTTGATGTTCATGAAAATGATTATGACTTTTAAATAAAGTATCAAAAATTATTATTCCTGTTGATAAAAGCATAATTACTAAACTTATAATATATTGAACTCTAATTTGTTCTTTAAAAATTATAAAAGATAAAAATACCCCAATAAATGGATTAAGTGCATAAAAAAACTGCCGCTAATATTGCTAATATAATTCCATTTACTTCTTTTTTTATAAAACAATTATAAATTATTTAATTTATATTATTAAGTTGTTATTATAATGATAAAGGAGTAAATCATGAAAAATAAACTTACAATTTATTCATTATTATCGTACATATCAATATTTTTAATATTTTTTGTTTTTACAATTGTTTTAATTGATTCAATTATTGCAATATCTCAAATAAGTCAAATTATGTCTCTATATAACGTTAGTGATTATGATATGATTTTAGTCACTGCTTTCTTAGAATTCTTTGCTGCTGTTGGCTGTATTGTTTTATCTTCTTTTGAAGCAAGAAAATTTAATAAAGGAACATTTGATAATATTCGCATAACTTATTTAGTATATGCAATTTTCTTTTGCTATATAGCGCTAAGTTTTATTTTTGTTTTACCAAGTGACACTATTATTACTGCAGGTTATATTTCACTAATAATTTTACTTTTACTTGAAACATGTTTTAATGTTTTTTTGGCATTTTTTAAAAATAAATTAAAAGAAAATACAAGAAATTTATTTATAGTTGTTAATGATGGACTAAATCTTGTTTTTGTTATTGTAGTATTTTCTAATAATACTAATCCATTACCAATTAATACCTTAATTTTTTCTTTATTAATTATTATTATATTAATAAATCTAATAGCTGATAATATAAATTTATTTAACAAATCATTATTAGAAAAAGCTATAGGTAATGCTACTACTCAAGAAGAAAAAACTCTTGAAATTAATGAAGAACAAAAAGAAGATAAAGCTGAATAAAGTTTAAAGTTATCTATAAAAAGATCAATTTCAAAATTGATCTTTTTTATATTTTTAAAATTTAATTCGTGAAATAAAAATCAAAAAATATATAAAAAAGTCTGCAAAACTAAACTTATTTTTTTAATTTTAAAAAATAATATCTGAGGTTAATAGAAATATACTTAGTCTTTTTTATAAAACTATTTTTAAGTAGTAAAAGATAAATGATTTAAATTAGAATTTCTCTTTAACATGAAAGAAAAAGCTATTTTATAGTAATATAACTAAAGATAAATTTAACAACTTTAGTTAAGGAAAATTTCTTTATTTTTTTATATCACTTATGTTAAATTTTACAAACTATATAGATTGAGTATAATATCTAAGGAGGATATTATGAAAAATAAACTTACAATTTATTCATTGCTATCATTTATCTCATTATTTTTGGTAGCATTTATTTTTTCTTTTGATTTAGTTGGTGCAATCGTTTCTTTTGCTCAAACCATTCAATTATTAAGTGAGAATAATGTTCAAGGCGTAGAAGCAATTTTAGCAACATCTATACTTGAACTTTTAGCCTGTATAGCTTGTATTGTCTTAGCTGCACTTGAATCTAAAAAATTAAAAAAAGGTACTTATGACAATGGTCGTTTAATTTATGAAGTTACTGCTATTTTTTATACAGTACTAGCTATTTCTCTCATTTTAGTTTTAACTTCTTTTGGCGTTGTTGATGCAGGTATATTAACTTTAGCAATTCTTCTTTTAATTGTTTCTGCTTTCAATGCATTTTTAGTTTTTTATAGTAAGAAATTAACTACTGGTTTAGCAAAAATCTTAGCAATTGTGGCTGATGCCTTAGATTTCATTTTTATCATTATATTGCTTGTTTCTTACTTAAATACAACAACTATGGGTATTTTAGTTGGAGTATTTTTAATTATTTTGTATTTAATTAATTTAACAATTGATATTATAAGTATATTTAATAAATCTTTATTAGATAAAGTTATAACTAATGTTAATACTCAAGAAGAAAAGCCTATTGAAACTAAAGAAGAGCAAAAAGAAGATAAAACTGAATAATTCACTTAAAAATATTATTTTAAAAGATCAATTTTATAATTGATCTTTTTTAATTTGATCATAAATAATCTATAATAAAAAGGTGGAAAAAAATAAACATTTTGCAGTATTTGATATTAAAGCATTTTATGCTTCTTTTGAATGCGTAGAAAGAGGATTAGATCCTTTTACTACTCCTTTAGTAGTTACTGATATTTCAAGAAAGGAGTCAACAATTGTATTAAGTGTTTCTCCTTTTTTAAAAGCTTTAGGAGTTCCTTCAAGATGTAGAAGAAAAGACTTGCCAACTAATATTCCAGGAATGATATATGCTGTTCCACAAATGGAAAAATATGTTAAAAAGTCAGCGGAAATTGTCTCAATTTTCTTAGATTACTTTGGAATTGATGATATTCATATTTATAGTATTGATGAACTTTTTATAGATTTAACTCCGTATTTAAAATTATATAAGAAAGCTCCTGATGTTTTATGTAAAGATATTCAAAAAGAAATTTTCAATAAAACTGGATTAACATTAACTTGTGGAATTGGACCAAATATGTTTTTAGCTAAAGTTGCTGATGATCATGATGCTAAATATGCTAAAGACTACATTGCCTATTGGACAAAAGATAATTTTAAGGAAAAACTATGGAAAATTTCTCCTTTAAGTGAATTATGGGGAATTTCTAAAGGTTACGAAAAGCAATTAAATACTTTAGGAATATATAATGTTTATGATTTAGCTCATGCTGATAAAGAAATGTTAAAAGATAAATTAGGCGTTATGGGTGAAGAACTTTATGAACATGCTAATGGTATTGATAATACAAACATAAGAGATAAATATATTCCAATTAATAAAAACTTGTCCCTTGGACAAGTTTTAATGAAAGATTATAAAAAAGATGATGTTTTATTAATTATTCGTGAAATGTGTGATGATTTAGCTTCACGATTAAGAAAAAATCAATTAGAAACTTCAAAAGTTCATCTTTTTATTCGATATACATTTGCTCAAGAAGGTGGTTTTGCTCACCAAGTTGATTTATTAAGACCAACTAGTAATAATGATGAAATTTTTGAAGGTTTAAAATATTTATTTGAAAAATATATTGATGAAAAAGCTTTAGTAAGACAAATTAATATTTCCTTTACAAATTTAAGTAAACCAAAAAGTAAGCAACTTTCAATTTTTAAAAATATTGAAAAAGAAGCTTCGCTTGAAAATTTATATTTAGCTCTTGATGAAATTCAAGAAAAGTATGGAAAAAATAGTATTTTAAGAGCTTCTTCATTATTAAAAAATTCTACTGCTAAAGAAAGACATAATCAGATTGGTGGACATAGAAAATAAAAAAATATCTTAGTTTTGCAAGATATTTTTTAAAATTAAAGACTTTTTTAATAAATAACAAATTTAGAAGTTAAGTTTATAACATCTTTTTTAATACGTTTTAGTACTTCTTCGTTATCTTTATTTTTAATTGCTTCATCAATTAATCTAGCAATGTAAATAAACTCTTTTTCTTTAAAACCTCTAGTAGTCATAGCTGGAGTTCCAATTCTAATTCCACTAGTTTGTAATGGTGGTAGTTCATCATGAGGAATACTATTTTTATTTAAAGTTATATTTACTTTTTCAAGTAAAGTTTCTACTTCTTTGCCAGTTAAATTAACACTTTTTTTAACATCAACCAAAAATAAATGATTATCTGTTCCATTACTAACTACTTTATATCCCGTTTTAATAAATTCATCAGCCATTGCTTTAGCATTTAAAATAACTTGATGAATGTATTCTTTATATGATGAATCTAAATCTTCTTTAAAAGCAACAGCTTTTGCTCCAATTACATGCATCAAAGGACCACCTTGAACCCCAGGGAAAACATTTTTGTCAATCTTTTTAGCAAGCTCTTCATTATTAGTCATAATAATTCCCCCACGAGGTCCTTTTAAAGTTTTATGTGTTGTTGAAGTTACAATATCACAATAAGGAATTGGAGAATTATGATAATTAGTAGCAACTAATCCAGCAATATGAGCGATATCTGCCATTAAATATGCCCCAACTTCATCAGCAATTTCTCTAAATTTTTTAAAATCTATTTCGCGAGGATAAGCACTTGCTCCGCATATAATTAATTGAGGTTTTACTTCTTTAGCAATACGTAAAACTTCATCATAGTCGATTAAGCCAGTTTCTTTATCTACTCCATATGTATAAGATATATAATCTTGTCCACTAAAAGATAATTTATAACCGTGTGTTAAATGTCCACCAGCATCAAGACTCATTCCAAGAATCTTATCACCTTTATTTATTAAACTGCGAATAGCAGCCATATTAGCGCTACTTCCACTATGAGGTTGTACGTTAGCAAATTTACAATTAAATAATTTCTTTAATCTTTCAATAGCTAAAGTTTCGATTTGATCAATATATTTACATCCACCATAATATCTTTTATTTGGATATCCTTCGGCATATTTATTAGTTAAAATTGATCCTTGAACTAATAAAACTTCTTTAGAAACAAAATTTTCACTAGCAATTAATTCGACATTGTTTTGTTCTCTTTTTAGTTCATTAGTTAAACATTCATATAGTTCTAAATCTTTAGCTTTTAATTCTTCGTACATATTAAAACCTCAATCACTTAATAACAATTGTTGCTTGATAATCTTGAATTGATTGAACTTCAATTTTATAATCAAAACTCGAACCATTATGTAGTTTATTATTAATAAAGAAATTACTTTGAGTTGAAGATGAAAAACTTTCTCCTTCTAAAAATAATCCTCTTAATTCTTCATTACCTTTTTTATCAATTCCTAAAAAAGTACTTCCATATGTTCTTTGATTACTTGGAGTAACTATTTCAATTAAATTATAACGACCTTCGTCATCATATTTATAAGAATAAGATGCAGTATTACTAGTTGCAATAGTATAAACTGGATAATATTTTGGAAAACTTGGTAAATCCTTAATAGTTCCGTTATTAATATAATATTCATTAAAATCTAAATATTTTAATAATCTAGCATCAACGTGTAATATCTTAACTCCTTCATAATCGTATAAACGATTATAAGGAGTAGTATAAAACTCTTCGCCATAATTATGTGTGCTATCTAAATAATTTAAATTCGTATTCGTATAAAATTCGACTAAATAATATTCATTAAACGGAGAATCATCAAAAGAATTAGAAATTAATAAGCATTCCCCAGTTTCTGCAAAACTATTTAAGACTACTGAGCTATTTTTAACATTAATAATTTTAGGATCAACCCATCCTAAAATTATTTTAGAAAAAGCATTATGATCCCCAATATTTAAATCCATCATATCTAGTCCACCTAAACTACTTACATTTATTTTATCGTCATAAGTGTAATAGTCATCAAGTCCAAACATATGACCAGTTTCATGAATTAAAGTATGGGCATCATATCCTAAAGAACTATCTTGATATAAGAAAATGTTTGCACAATTAGCATAAACTCCAAATTGAGGTTTATTTACATTAGGAGTTGCTGTATCAGATATATTCCAATAGGTATAAGCCCAAAAGTTATTGCGATTATAAACTTCATAAACATCATCGACATTATAAATTAACCATAATCCATCAACATAACCATCTTTATTAACATCATAATTTTTTAAATTAATATCGTTATTTTCTAAGGTTAATTTATTATAAATATAATCTAAAATAACTTTTACTCCTCCAGCATCTTCACTAGATTCACGTCTTGAAAATTCTGTTGAAGTAATTGGTGAAGTTATAGCATCACAAATAGTAAAACTTAAATCAAGTTTGTTATAACTACTTTTTTTATAATAACTAGCAACACTTTCCCAATATGAGTTAGTTTTATCACTATATTCTCCATTAAAAGCAACATCAATTGCTTTTAAATCATTATCATCAAAAGCAATTTGATCACTAAAATTAATTGGAACAACTAAAGCCTTAACAGTCCCTAAAGAAGGTAAAACAGGTAAGCCTTGAGCATTATAAACATCTTCTATTAATAATCGATCACTTGATAATGTATAATTATACTCTTCATCAATATCATCAATTAAAGTAAACTTAGCATCAACATAATTTAAATCACTTTGCAATTTAAAAGATTCTGAATCTAAAATATCTTCTCCATTAACAGTTAAAGATGTTAATTTATATCCATCATTTGCTTTTGGATATAAAACAATTTCAATTCCAGTCGAATATTCTTCGAATTCTTCAGCTAAAGTTTTAATGCTTCCACCATTTGAACAATGAATTTCAATGTAACCTGTTGATAAGGCTGGTAAAATATCACAACTACTTAAACATAAGGCTAAAGGGGTAAATAAAAATAAAAGTTTTTTTCTAATTTTCATATTAAGTATTTTAACAAATTATATTAGTAAAATGAATAAATTCACTTTTATTTTTTAAAAAAGATAGATACAATTATGAAGGGCTCTTTATGACAAAAATAATTTTAATTGGTGGAGGCAGTGCTAGTGGTAAAACTTACGTTATAAATGAAGTTTTAAAAGAAATTGGCACCGAAAATATTTCCCATTTTTCAATCGATGATTACTATAAAAATTTAGATTTACCTTACGAAGAAAGAAGAAAACAAAATTTTGATCATCCAAAAGCTTTTGATTGGAAATTATTAGAAGAACATATCAAATCTTTAAAAGAAGGAAAAAATATTGAAAAACCAATTTATGATTACACAATTTCAAATCGAACAGACAAAACCGAAACTATTAAAGCTAAAAAAATTGTTGTAATCGAAGGTATTATGGCTTTAGTTAATAAAAGAATTCGTGATTTAAGTGATTTAAATGTCTTTATTGAAGCTGGAAGAGAAGAAAGATTAGTACGTAGAATTGAACGTGACCAAAAAGAAAGAGGACGTTCATTTGAATCAATCGTAAATCAATATTTTGCAACTGTTCTACCAATGTATGAAGAAATTATTGGTCCTTCTCAATATTATGCTGATATTTTAATTCATAATGATAAAAAGAAAAATCATTCTATCGAAGTTTTGGTATCAATTTTAAAATCTTATCTTTAATCGTTTTTAATAATTTCAATATCTATCTTATTTAATCTAACCTTTGAATTAGGTTCAATACTTTTTACAATAAAAACATTACTACCAATTACGGAATTTTTTCCAATTACAGTTTCTCCGCCAAAAATTGAGGCGCCACTATATATAGTTACATTATCTTCAATAGTTGGATGCCTTTTCTTATTTTTTAAACTACGTCCATCCTTTAAAGATAATGCTCCAAGAGTAACTCCTTGATAAAGTTTAACATTATTTCCGATAATAGTTGTTTCCCCAATTACAATTCCAGTGCCGTGATCAATAAAAAATGATCTTCCGATTGTAGCTCCAGGATTAATATCTACTCCTGTTCTTGAATGAGCATATTCACTAATTACTCTTGCAGGAAATTTTAAATCTTGAGTGTATAACTTATGAGCAATACGATATGCACTAATTGCCACAAAACCTGGATAAGTTAATACAACTTCACAATAAGAATTAGCACTAGGATCACCTTCATATAAAGCCTTAACATCATCAATTAACAATTCCTTTATCTGAGGCAATTCATTGATAAACTCATTTAATTTATCAAAAAGGTCCTCATTCTTGGATATTTTTGCAAAATTTAAATATTTACTTTTAGCATCTTCTAAAAGTTTATTAGCCTCATTTTCATTAAATTCTTGATGATAAAAATCATAAAAAAGTATTTCACGAATTTCTTTATAAAATTCAATTATTCCTCTTCTTGATAAAACGATTTTATCTTTGCAATGAAAATTATTTAATTGTTTTACTAAATTATTCATATAATCCCTCAACACTTAAATATCTCTCACCATTATCTGGTAAAATAATAACTATATTTTTATTTTTAAATTTATTACTGTCTAATTTTAAAGCTGCGCCTAAAGCTGCTCCACTACTAATTCCTGCAAAAATACCTTCTTCTTTTGCAAGTATATTACATCCTTTATAAGCTTCATCGTCTTTAATATCAATTACTTCATCAATATTTTCAAGTTTTAATATTTCAGGAATAAAATTAGCACCAATACCTTGAATTTTATGAGCTCCAGTATATTTTTTAGTTAACAAAGGTGATGAACTAGGTTCAACTCCAATAATATAAGCATTAATATTATTATCTTTAAAATATGAACTTATTCCACTTATTGTTCCACCAGTCCCAATTCCAGCAATTAAAACATCAATTTTATTATCTAAATCATATAAAATTTCTTTTGCAGTTGTATAATAATGGCTTTTTAAATTAGCAAGATTATCAAATTGAGAAGGAACAAAAGAATTTTTATTTTCTTTATATTCTTTAAAAGCAGCCTCTATTGCTCCTTTCATTCCTAAACTAGCATCAGTTAAAATAACTTTTGCTCCATAAGCTTCCATCATTTTAACACGTTCAATTGAACTATTTGCTGGCATATAAATGTGACACTTTAAATTTAAGTAGGCACAAATCATTGCTAAACCAATACCAGTATTCCCACTTGTTGGTTCAATAATTAAAGTATCATTATTTATTTTATGATTATTAAGAGCATCTTTAATCATAAAATAGCTAGCACGATCCTTAATTGAGCCGCTTGGATTAAAGCGCTCCACTTTTGCGAATAAATTAAAACTTAAATTATATTTCTTTATAATTTTGTTTAGTTTTACTAATGGAGTGTTACCAATACAATCTAAAATATTTTCTTTATACATAACATAAGTATTATATTTGAAAAAATAAAAAGTTTCATTTAATTTGCAAAAAACCTATAAAAATCAGTTATTTTAAAGAACTTCTTATAGAAGGTACATAATCAGTTGGTGGAAAGTTTGGATCATAAGAAGAAATATCTCCTCCGCCTGTAATATTACCAAACATCTCACCCCAACCATTTTGATAATTTAAATATTCTTGGAAATCATTGTAATGGTTATAAGTATAAAATACATATCTATCTTCTAAAGAAGTTATTAAAGAGCCATCACTTTCATAATATCTTGAATAAACAATTCGCGCTGCTCCTCTAGTGATAGAATATCCGTCATTATAAATTTCTGAAGGATATCTTGGATCACAATCAGTGCCGGTTGTTCCAATATCTACTTCATAATAAATTAAATCTCCTCCACACCCACTAATTCTAGGAAGAATAGGTTCATACGGAAATTTATCTGTATCTCCACTAAATTCATTATTATTTAGTCTTAAATATTCACCCCAAGGAGATTCTGATGGATATGGATAGTTATATCTATTTTCATAATAGTTAGTTGCAACATCTCCAAAAGCATAAATATAAGCAGCAACTTCTTCTAAAGTTATATAAGCTCCATCTTTATAAACTTCAAAAACTTCATTTCCATAACAATCAACAACTACATATGTATTTTCATTTTTATAATAGTAATTATTGTTATGAACTAACTTGCCATCTTCTTCTTTTTGGTAATTAGAAATAATTGGTTCTTGATCATCAACTTCTAGATTTCCTGACATTAAATAAGCTTCACTTCTTTTTTTAGCGTCTTCATTTGAAGTTGCTCTAACATAATTTTTATAAAATTCATCTTTAGGTATATCTTCATAGCTTTCTTCATTAACAATTTTTATATCAAAATAATTACTATAAATTTCATTAAAATAATCACATAATTTAACTCTAACTTCACCTACTTCGTTTCCAACAATATAAAAAGAATTGTTTTCTACTCCTAAACTAATAATTCCATCATTATTAGTTTCTATTCCAAAACTATATTTTTTAAAATTATCATCAATACTTAAATAAATTTTTTCATTAACCTTAGCAACACTTTTACTAAGCTCAACTTTAAAATCATATATGTTTAAACTAATTTCATTACTTATAACGTCATTAGCTTTAGCTACTAAACTTACATCTCCTGATTTTAAAGTATAAATTTTATTATTCTCAATAGTAATTAAATTTTCTCCACTAGTTATTTCATATTCAATTTGATAGTTATTAGCATTTGTTGGATAAACACTAGTATTTATATTTAAAGTTGAATTAACTTTAACTTCATTAACATCTAAACTTATATATAAGCTTTTAACATCAATTTTTTCTTCATTTACTTTAACACTTACTTTATCAAAACAGCCATCAATCCTTGCATAAATTATTGTTTCTCCAGCACTATTTGCTTTAATCAATCCATCATTACTAACTGAGGCAATACTACTATTTCTACTTAAAAATGTAACATCACCATCATAATTAATAGTTTCAACTTCAAGTTGATGTGTATCTCCAATTTCTAATGTAATTAAATCATCGTTTTTTATTACAATATTTGGAGTTTCATCCTCGTTTATAGAAAAAGAATTATCACAACTAAATAAAGAGAAATTTATACCGAAAATAAATAAAAATAAAGATAAACTTTTTGCTATTTTTTTCATATTAAACATTGAAAATATTTTATCATTAAATACTAAAAAAATATACGAAAACTTAAAATATTTAAAGAAAACCCTTTAAAACCTAATTATTTTTTTATTTTTCTTTTTTAATATAAAGTATCATTCCATTAAAATAATCACTATTTTTAGAAGTTAAAATACTTAATTCATCTCCTTTTTGATTTTTAACAACTAAAAGCATATTGGTATTTAAATCAAAGATTTTAGTAACTAAAAAGTATTTATTTTCTTTAATAAAATTTTTATCTTTATTTAAAACATAAAAATCTTTTCCAATTTGTTTTATATTTAATTCTTTAATAGGTTTTTTGATTTCTTGATTTACTGTTAAAATATTTAAATTTTCATCTAAGATATTAACTAAGTCTAATGATACATATACTTTAAGTAACTTAGTTTCATCTAGTTTAATTTCATTTTCACTAATGAAAGTAATTCGCATATTACTAACATTATCTTTAGCATAATAAACATATTTATCACTTCTTACATCAAATGCAACAACTTTTAAATCTAAACAAATATCATCTTCGTTAAGTCTATTTAAATTAATTTCATCTGATTTAAAACTAATAAAACCTTTGTTAACGTTATTTAAACTACCTACTAATTTATTTTCAATATTTTTAATTTTATATTTATTATTAATTAATAAATCATTTTCAACAGTTTCAAAATTCACAGGTAAAAAGTTAAAATCATTAATTTTTAAGATTGATTCTTCATTTTTATTAAAAAGATGAATTCTTTCTTTATTTATTTTTAAATATAAAGGTGCTTCAAGTTTTTCACTCATATCTAGTTTTAATGAAATAATTGTACTTTCACTTCTACCTGGCAAATTAATATAAACTAAAGTTTCATTTCCTAATTTTTCAATTAAATCAATTTTTTCAACAACAAAATCAAAATCAATTTTATTGCCAAGGCTAAAATCATTTGGTCTAATACCTAAACTTAATTCTTCGTTCTCATAATTTCCATTAATTTTATTAATTATTTTTTCACTTAGTTTAAATTTAACATTATCATCTAAAAATAAAGTATTATTTTTTAAAGTTACTTTAAAAATATTCATTTGAGGCGACCCTAAAAATGTTGCAACAAATATATTTATTGGATATTCGTATAAATTTACAGGTGTATCAATTTGTTGAATAAAGCCATCCTTCATAACAACAATTCTATCTCCCATTGTCATTGCTTCTGTTTGATCATGAGTAACATATATAAAGGTTCCTTTTACTTCTTTATGTAATTTTGAGATTTCACTTCGCATTTGAACTCTTAATTTAGCATCTAAATTACTTAAAGGTTCATCAAACAAAAATACTTTTGGATTTCTTATTAAACATCTACCTAACGCAACTCTTTGACGTTGTCCACCAGATAATTCTTTAGGTTTTCTTTCTAAATATTCTTTTATATTTAATAATTCTGCAACTTCATTAACTTTTTTATTGATAACATCTTTATTTTCATGATGACATTTTAAAGAGTAAGCTAAATTATCATAAACGCTCATATGTGGATAAAGCGCATAATTTTGAAAAACCATCGCAATATCGCGATCTTTAGGTTCAACGTTATTAACTAATGTCTCATCAATATAAATTTTTCCAGAAGTAATTTCTTCAAGACCAGCAATCATTCTTAAAGTTGTAGATTTACCACATCCACTAGGTCCAACAAAAATAACAAATTCACCATCTTTAATTTTTAAATTAAAATCAGAAACTGCTTTTACATTTCCTTTATAAACTTTACAAACATCATATAATTCAACTTTTGCCATAATTTATCCTTTCACTGCTCCACTTGTCATTCCATTAACCATGTTTTTAACAAGAATGAAATATAATATAACGATAGGTATTGCAATAAATACACTACCTGCTGCAAATCTAGAAAACTCATCTTGTCCAAGTTGCATTAATCCTACAGCGACTGTCCAATTATCTTTTTCTATTAATAATAATTTAGGTAAAATAAAATCACTCCAAGGCCAAGTAAAACTTGTTAAAGCTGTATAAACAATAATTGGTTTTGCAAGTGGCAAGGTAATAGTTGTAAAAATTCTTGCATTTGTTGCACCATCGATTTTTGCTGCTTCATAAATGGATTGCGGAATTGTATCAAAAAATCCCTTTTGAACCAAATAACCTAAAGGAGCTGTACATGAATAAATTAATACAAGACCCCATATATTATTAACGAAATTAAACTGGGTCATTAAAATATAAATTACTGTCATTCCCATAAAACTTGGAAACATACTCAAAATTAACGCTGATTTCATTAATTTTTTACGAGATTTAAATTGAAAATAAGACATTACATATGCTGTACCTATTATAAGAATTGTTGATAAAAAACAATTTGCTATAGAAATAATTAACGTATTTAATAACCACTTTGGATAATTATATTGTGAAGTATCAGTAAATAATTTAATAAAAGCATCAAAAGAATATGATTTAGGGAAAAATCCATTTATATCATATAATGATCCAGTTTTTGAAAAACTCGATAATATCAACCATAAACAAGGGAAAAAGAATATTGTAGATACAATTAAAAGTAGGCAATATACTAAAACAATATTTAAAACTTTCTTAACATTTGAATTCATTAAAATTTTGGCGCTCATCTAAATGTATCCTCCTTTTTATAAGCTGGGGATTTTATATAAATAATTAAAGATATTAAAGAAGTAATTATAAATATAATTAAAGAAATAGTTGCTCCAATTGAATAGTATGTATTATCAATTGAAAGTCGATATAACCAGTTAATTAATAAATCAGTATCATTAGCAACAAAATAACCATCAGATGTAACTTTTCCTCTTAAAAAATAAAACACTCCAAAATTATTAAAGTTACCAATAAATGAGGTTATTAATGTTGGAGTTGTCGCAAATACAACAAAAGGTAAGGTAATATCTTTAAATTGTTTAAAACTACTAGCACCATCAATTTTAGCTGCTTCATATAAATCACTATTTATATTACTTAAAATACCAGTTGCAAGTAACATTACACTTGGAATAGTTAACCATGCATTAACCATTAATCCAATAACTCTAGCCCACCAAGTACCATCTTCAGTTAAAAATGAAATTGCTTTTCCTCCATTAGAAACAAGAATTTGATTAATTGGACCACCTTGAGAAAACATAAATTTAAAGGCAGTTAAAGTAATAAATCCTGGAATTGCATAAGCTAAAATAGGAAATAGTCTCCAAAAAGGTTTTCCTTTAACAATCTTTTTATTTAATAAAATAGCAAGTAGCAAACCAAATATATAATTTATTAAAGTTGTTAATATTGCCCAAACAATGTTCCAACCTAATATTTTAAAAAATGTTGGACCAATATCACCTAAAGAAAATACACTTACAAAATTATCAATACCAACCCAATCTACTAATGCTGGAGGCACAAAATCTCCTCCATAATTAGTAAAAGCAATTAATATCATAAAAATAATTGGAATTACACTAAAAATTATTGTTCCTAATAATGGGAAAAATAAAACTGTTTTATAAAACTTTTTATCTAATAAATCTTTTAAATCATCTTTAAAAGTTTTTGGTTTTTCACCTTTTATAATATTTTTACTAGTATTGTAACAGTCCATAATATTAGAAATATATAACCCAATAAATAAAATTAGCAAAGCAATACTAAGTAAACCTAATAATAAGAAAATAACTGAATTATCTCCTTCTTTTCCAATCCAAGGATCTGCTTCTACAGTTCCTAAAGTAATTAAACCAACTATCCATTGAAATCCATAAATTGAAAAGAATAAAATTCCTAAAATTTCAATTATTAAATATATTAATCCTCTACCAACTTGATGATACATAAGTTGCCCTAGTCCCATTAAAGCCATTGAGGCTCTTACGTTCATGTTAGAGACTCTTAAAAAATTAATAAATGATGTCCGCTGATTATTAATATATAAACTAAATTTATTTAATATTCGTTTCATCTTGTTCCCTTAATTTAATAAATGAATTGCATTATATATATCACTTGAAAGTTTTTCTAAACCAGTTTGAATTTTGTCTAAAGTATCATATTTCATTTTAGAAGGATCTCTTTTAGGATCTGCTGCTACATCAGCCATAAAGCTTCCTGCAGGAGACCATATTTGATTAGTAGCTTTAATACTAGGCATTAAAACTGTTAAACCATCTTGTACTCTTTCAAATAATTGTTTTGATAAATCGGTTGATTCACTTGCAACATCACTTCTACATGGTGCAATTTGTAACATTTGTTCACGTAATTTAATCATTTTATAAGAAGTAGCAAAATTAACAAAAGCTAAAGCGGCATTTGGACATTTAGTGTAACTCGAAATAGCATATCCGTTAATTCCTCCCATTTGTTTACAAGGAACCATTTCTTCACTAGGATTTTCTAAATCACCATTAGCAGGTAAATCTGGAAATGGTACACCTATAATATTTTCATTTGCTTTATTTTGAGCTTCTTCTAAACTCATACCTTCTGATTGATATTGCTTACTTAAAGCATCAACAATAACACTTCTTACATCAGGAGTTGTAACACTAGCAAAATATTTTCCACTTGCCATTGCTCCAGAAATTGCAAGTTTTGCGCTATCATCTTCACAAGCAGCAGACATTAAACTTGCAAGTTGACGAATAACATTTACTCCTAATTTTGCATCTCCTTCAGCTAAACCAATAATTTCATCGTTACGATTATTATCGCCAAAAACATACCCACCATATGTAAATAAATAACCACTACTAAAATAAAAATCATTTATTGAAAATTCAAATCCGTATTTAGAATTATCTTCTTCATGATAAATTTTAGAAAATTCATATAAATCTACAATATTTTCAACCATATCTGGAACATTATTTTTATTGTCATCCCAAGTAGTTTGCCAATCACTAGGTAAAAGATCCTGACGATAATATAATAAAGGAGTCTGAATATTTACAGGGACACAAAATGTATAATTAACATTATTCATTACAGCTTTAAAAGCTTCATGAGCTGTTGAAGGGATATTATTATTGTTATAAGCTTCGAGTTTTTCTAAAGGTAAAGGGGTAATATGCTTATCACTTACCCAACCCATTAAAATATTATTAGCTTGATAAACTACATCAGGTCCATATCCATAAGGACCACTATTTGGTAAATCGGCAAATTCCCCTTGATTTGCATCAACTGCTGTAATGTTATATTGAGCATACTCCTCATTAAATGCATCTAATAATTCATCAAGATACCCCATTTTGATAGCGGTATCGTTTTCAACTACTTTAATAGTAACTCCTTCTTCAAGTTCTCCATCAAATTTAGCAAAAACAGGATCATTTGGACTTGGATCTTTAACTTCTCCTCCTCCATTACCATTATTGTCATTTTGATTGCAAGAAACTAATAAAAATGCAATCCCTATCATAGTTAAAACATGCTTAAAGTTTTTCATTAGAAAATTCCTCCTTAATAAAAGCAAATCCTTTATTTAATAAAACATTTTTAGTTAAATTATTAGCTAATAAAATTTGACCGTTAATATTTAATTCTTTATCAAATTTAGAAAGATTAACTACTAAAGTAATTTCATATTGATTATTCTTTCTTTTTATATAAACTAAATTGTCAGTTTCCTCAATTATAAAATCTAATGAATTTAATTGATATTCTTTATGAAGTTGAATCAAATTTTTAATAGTTTGATGTATTTTCATATTCCATTTATTTTCATCCCAAATAAAACATTCGCGATTATATGGATCATATCCACCAAAAAGACCTATTTCATCTCCATAATAAAGACAAGGTATTCCAATATAAATAAATAAAATTGCATACCCTAGTAAATAAAGATCAACATCATTTTTACATTCATTTAAAAATCTGTTAACGTCATGACTTGATAATAAATTTAACAAATTATAATTAACGTTAGTTTTATATCTAAATAAATTCGAAGTTAAACGGTTTTTAAATTGTTTAGCATCAAGAGATTGATAGGCAACAAAATCTAATATAGTTTTTGTAAATGCATAATTCATAATGCTATCAAATTCAAAATTAGAATTTAAAAATGAATGAGCGTTATGCCAATTTTCACCTAGTAAAATAAAGTCATCTTTAATTTCTTTTAAACTTAATTTAAATTTAATCCAAAATCCATGAGGAATCTCATCACTAACATCTAATCTAAAACCGTCAATATGAAAATTTGTTAAATAATGTTTCCCTACTTCAATAATATAATTTTGTACTTCTAAATTATTTAAATTTAAACGAGGTAATCCTTGACAATTTGCAAATTTTTCATAATTTGAACCGTCTTCTTTAATTTTCTCTCCATCAATAAAAAACCACTTAAAATATTTTGATTTATTTCCTTTTTCTAAAACATCTTTAAAATAAGGAAATAAGTTCGAAACATGATTAAACACTCCATCAAGTAAAATAATCATCTTTCGCTTATGAATTTCATTAATTAACTCTTTTAAAGTAGTTTCATCACCAAAATCACTACTTACTTTATAATAATCGATAGTATCGTATTTATGATTAGACATTGCTTCAAAAATAGGAGTTAAATAAATTCCATTAATTCCTAAATTTTCTAAATAATCTAATTTTTCCTTAATTCCTTTTAATGTTCCACCACATATAGCAGTTGAGTTTACTAATTCTCCCCGCTTTAAATTAATTCTAGGATTATGATTATTTTCATCTTTATAAAAACGATCAACAAATATTTGATAAAATGCACGGTCTTTAATAACTTTATTTTGATTTATAACATCAATTTTATTTATAAATGAAACTTGGAAAAAATCATAATATCCTTTTTTAATATCATAAGTTTTACTAATTCCACTTTCACTAAAATAATAAACTTCTCCATTAAAAAGGGTTAACTTGAAAATATATGCAAAGCGTTTATCTTTCAACTTAATCCTTTGAATATAATAATCAAAATACTCATCACTAGTAGTTTTAGAAATTTTCATTGAATTTATATATTCATGAAAAAGATATTTACAATTATAAATTAATTCAACTAATTGAATATCATCATCTTTTTTTGTTAATAAACGAATTTCAATTTCATCTTCACTAATAGGAAATGAATATATCGAATCGCTTTTATGTTTTAAACTTGAAAAATCCATATTTTTATCTTTCTTTTATATTTTACCTTAATGTTATAAAATAGTTTTAAATGAATAAGAAAGTTACAATGTCTGATATTGCCAAAATGTGTAACGTAAGTGTTGCTAGTGTTTCTTATGTTTTAAATCAGAAAGAAAATTCTAGAATTTCAGAAGAAACTAAGCAAAAGATTTTACAAATGGCAAATCTTTATATGTATCGATCAAATCCATATGCACGAAGTTTAGCTACTGGAGAAATGCATAATATTTTATTTTTTTATGAAGAAATAGATTTTTATTTATATAAAGCTGATATTTTAAATTTTATGAATCAACTTTCGACTTATTTACGTCCTTTTAAATATAATATTATTGTTGCCCCTAATAACCAAATTACAAAATATAATTATGTCGATGCAATTATAACTTATCGTATTGATAAGACTACTTTTAAGAAATTAGGAGAAATAAATTTTATTCCACTTATTTCTCTTGATTGTGTAATTAATGACAATTTATTTTTTGAAATAAATAATTCTTTCAATAATGTTTTAAATGAGAATAATTTCATTTATCTTTCTTTTCCTTATAAAGATGAAAAGATAACAAATTTCTTAAAAAATAAAGCTAATATTTATTTTATTGATAATTTAAATACCTTAAATGATGTACTTAATAATAATTTAGACAAAACAATATTTTGCTTAAATCACGAATTAAGTTCTTATTTAGATTCAATTAATGTCAAACATACTTATTTAGAACTTAATAATTCATCTAAATTTAAAGCAATAAGTGATGCTTTAAATTATTCTATTAATCGAGAAGAGACTTCTACTCATCAATTTATAATTGATTAGTTAGTCCTGCGAGCTTATTAAGAAGGACAACATAAGCTCGCAGTAATTATTTTTAAACTAAGCTAATTGTAATAATATGAGAATATGTATTAATTGAAATATTATATTCTCCTGGAACTTTAAAGACGATATTGTTTTTAGTTAAATCATAATTTTCGCTTGCTACTGCAACATATTTAGCTCCAAAGAAATCTACATATGGACTATCTAGTTCAGCATTATAATATTGAATACCCATTTCTTCATCAGCTTTTGCAACAGTAATTGGAGTAGCTAACTCAAGTACTTCTGGATTTTCACTATCAGCGACTAATTTTAAACTTTCTTCAATTCCCCAATTTCTATTATTGAAGTTACCATCAACATAATAACTTGCTTCAACTGGAGTATATGAATCATTTTTAACTACATCTAAAGTTTGTGCTTCATAATCATAAGTAAAGGAATAATAGCCAGTTTCATTAACCTTCATATTACTTGTTCCACTAACTAATTCCTTAGCGCTTTCAGTTAAATTATTAGCTTTGATATATTCGTTACCTTCACTAACTTCACCTGTTTCAATTGTTTTCACAATTGAAGCAAACATAAATTCATCTTCGGCTTTTAAATATACGTTATTTAATGTGTAAATTCCCTCGTTTTCACTCATTAAAGTATGATCGTTTTGTAAATTTGCCCAACTTGTAATTAAAGCACCTTTAATAAAGAAACTAATTTCAGTTTCAGCTAATTCTTCAGTAGGATCGCCAAGTCTTTCCCATTCAAGAGTATCGTAATAATTTCTATTATCATATGTATTTGTAGTATCATCTTTTTGGAAATCACCAGCTGGATAAGTTGTTAAAGTAAATTTATATCTTCCTTCAACTAAAGCAGTAATATTAGAAGTATAATTATCAGAACCTAAACCACCACCAACAGAAAAATATTCTACATTATCTTTACTTGGATTAACTAAATAACCACCACCTCTTTGATGACCCCAAGAATATGTTTCATTAGTTTCATCAAAAATTGGATCGGTGAATTGAAATTGATCATTAACAAATAAATTTACTTCATAAGTATAAACATTTCTAGAATCTGTAGATTCATTAACCATGTAATGGTCTTCAGTAAATACTTTACCCCAGTTTGAAGATTTTAAAATTGCACTTGCTCCACTTCCTGCAATTGCCCATTGACGATTATCTTTTTGATATCCAACAAAAGAACCAAAAATTGATAAATCATCTGTTACTGGTGTAGTAAAATCGTATTCATGAGTTAATGTTGGTTCTCCAAACCATCCAAAAAATTCTTTATTAGTAACTGTTGATGTAGGATCCCAGTTAGGAGCAACTTCACCATTTTCTACTTCTTCTGTATGAATGACAGTAGATCCATCATAATAACTAACTGTAAAAGTGTCGACGACTGGCTCAACTAAATTATTGTCGCAAGAAGTTAAGCCAAAAACTAAAGCTGTTCCACATAAAAGTGGCATTATTAAGGCATAAGCTTTTTTCATTTTTTCCTCCATAATTGCTTTGCTTAAACGCTTAAGCATTTTTATACTCTTATAATAAATCTAAATTTTAACTTTTGCAAACATAAAAAATATAGACTTCATCAATAAAAATTTCATTCAGCAATTTTTAAGCAAGAGTTTTTCTATATAAGCATAGCTTAATCATATTTTTAAAGAAAATTAACAAAAATATTTACAAAATTTTAAGCAAAAAAAAGTTTGATTAACATTAATCAAACAAAATTTAATGGTGCACAAGACAGGATTTGAACCTGCACGGATTTCTCCACTAGCTTCTGAAACTAGAGCGTCTACCATTCCGCCACTTGTGCAAAAAGTCTTAAACTTATATAAAAAACCTGCAAAACCCCTGTGAAACCCTAAATTTATACTTTTTTCGAAGCTTGCGCTTTCACTTTTTTA
>UQFN01000008.1 GCA_900540365.1 uncultured Mollicutes bacterium | reverse complement strand
TCAATTGGTTAAAATGAGTCTATAAAAATATATCCAGTAATTTGGGCACATACCAATGTGAAAATTGCTCTTTGAGAGTGTTATATAGAAGATTGAGAGTTTAGTATAACTCTCTTTTTATTTATTTTATTTTCTAAATTTTTATATAATAGTAAAAGATGCAATATAAAAGGAGATTAAATGGATAAATTTGTAATGGTGTTAGGAGAAAGCACAGTTTTACCTGGAGCTATTCGGACTCAATATGATGTTGAATTATTAGATAAAAAGATGGTTTGTACTAATCATAAAAATACCTCACAAGTATTTGAAATTTTTTATGATAGTTTTAAAGAAGCTGAATTTGGAATTGGCAACGGAAATTTGTGGTTACAATGTGAATTAAAAGAAGGTAGCTTATGCTTTTGCTCACCAAGAAAATGTTGGAAATCAGAAGAAGGTAAATATTTAATTGAGAAAATTAATCAATTTGCTGAAATTAAAGATATGAAAGAGTATAAGCAATATACTGGTAAATTTTTCTTTTTAGCAATGTTTAAATAAGATTTATTTATAATATTAGATTTTATTGTATAAATGTAGTTTAATATTACTAGGGAATGAGGTCTCCCTTGATTTATCAAAACCGCTTTTATAGAGCTAATGACATCTACAATAACTTTGTTGTAGAATCATTAGCTTTTTTTATAACAAAGTTAAATTTCTAAGAAAAGTTATTTTGTATATTTTCTTATTTACCAAAAGCGACAGTTCAAGCTTCGATTGGTGGAATTGCTCTTTCGTTAGGGCTTGAATGTGGAGGTATAGTTTTGGCTGTTGCTATATTAGCGATAGTTATAATTGCTCCTATTGGAGGATTTTTGATAGATATATTTGGTAAAAAGTGGTTAAGTAATGAAGATATTTTAAATAATATCGAAACAGAAATTGAAAAAAATACTTGATTTTTGCAGTGTTTTCTAAAAAATTAACTACTTTGAAGCATATATTTTATAAAGCAGATATGTAGCGAATTTTTTAGGAATTATTTTATATATAGTTAATAAAAGACTATCTTTAGTACCTACTCTAACTACAAAAGGTGGTCTTTTTCTTTTAATTAATTTATTTATAGTATTACTTACTTTTATTGGTGAGAAGCCACTACTTTCATCTTTTGAAATAGTCTTTATAGATTTATTTAATGCATCTTTATAAGGCGATGTTTCGCTAATATTAGAATAACGATTTGATGTGAAATTGGTTCGTGCATCACCTGGTTGGACTAATGTAATTTTTATGTTGTATGAATATATTTCACTTTGAAGCGCTCTAAATAGCATTTCTAAAGAACTTTTCGAAGCACTATAAAAACTTTGAAATGGCAAAGGAATAACTCCACCGATTGAACTAATAGTGATAATACGACCATAATTATTATTTCTCATATAAGGAAGAACATATTTAGTTAATAAAAAAGTTCCAAAAAAATTAATATCAAAAATTCTTTTTGCTTGCTCTAAAGATGTTTCTTCAATAGAACCAAAAATACCCCAACCAGCATTATTAATTAATACATCAATTTTATTATACTTGCTAATAATTTGTTCAATAGTTTGCCTAACTTCATCTTCTTTAGTTAAATCACAAATATAATGATTAAGACCATTTAACTTAAATTGATGCCTTGATAAACCACAAACTATATAACCTTCTTCAATTAACTTTTTACTACATTCTAAGCCAAATCCACTTGAGTCGCCACTTATGAGTATAACTTTACTTTTTTTCATTTTTTCTCCTATTTTATTATTATAAAATAACAAAAATGTTTTTTAAAATTTATTTATTTGTTATGATAGTGAACATGAAAAGATACGATATTAAAGAAAGAAACGATAGTAAATTATACTTTAAAATATTAAAAACATTAACATCAATAGTTATTCACAAACCTAATTTTATTTATTTAGGCGATAAAGTAACCTACCCTTCAATTATTTTAGTAAATCATGAAGGTAGTAGAACTCCTTTAACCTTAGAATTATATTTTAAAGAAAAAAATAGAATGTTAGGTACTTATGAAATGAATGGATCTTTAAAAGATGCATATAAGTATTTATCTGAAACTTATTATCATAATAAGAAAAAGTGGCCCTTATTTTTATCTAAATTATTTTCCTTAATAGCAGCACCATTAACATGTTTATATTATCGAGGTTTAAATTTAATTAGTGTCTATTCAGGTGTAGAGTTTTTTCAAACTGTTAAAGAAGCTTATAAATGTGTTAATGATTATAAGGAAAATTTAATTATTTATCCCGAAGATAGTTCAAAAGGTTATTTTGCTGAATTGACTCATTTTTTTAGCGGATTTGTAATAATTGCACACTATATGTACCAAAGAGGTATTGATCTTAATATATATGTTAGTTATTTTAATCCAAAAACTAAAAATTTTATATTTGACAAGCCAGTAAAATATAGTGAAGTTCTTAAATACAATTTAACAAAAGAAGAACTCGCAAAGAAATTTTTAATTAGATGTAATGAATTAGGAAAGATTAGTACTAACAAAAATTTAAAAAATAATTAGATTTTGCAAGCTTTTTATTTGAATAACGACTTTTTTTGTAATACTTAATATTTGGCAATTTATATATTATTTGATAAACTAGAAACACAAAAAGGAGGAATTTATGATGAAAAGATTTAGTAGATTTTTCTTATTTTCTATTATGTTGTTTTCTGTTGCACTTTCATCTTGTTCTTTAATTGAAAAAACTCCTAATGATGATAAGACAAATTCTAAATTTACTATAACATGGGTAAATTATGATGGCACAGTTTTAGAAGTTGATGAAGATGTTGCTTATGGTACACTTCCAACGTATGATGGTGAGACTCCTTATAAACCTAGCGAAGGGGATATAGATTTTACCTTTAATGGATGGTATCCGGAAGTAACTAATGCAACATATGATGCTACTTATGTTGCGCAATTTAAAACAACGAAATATCTCACTGTTACTTGGGTAAATTATGATGGAACTCTCTTAGATATTGATGAAAATGTTGAATATGGTTCAGTTCCTGTTTATAGTGGCGAAACTCCAATTCGTAATCGTGATGCACAATATACATATGAATTTGATGGGCGGAGTCCAGAAGTTAGTGCGATAACAACCGATACTACTTATACGGCAATATATAAGACAACACTTAATACATATACAATAACTTGGAAAAATTACGATGGTACAATTTTAGAAGTTGATGAAAGTGTTGCTTATGGTGTAATGCCTTCTTATGATGGACCAACTCCAGAAAGAAAAGATTCAACTAAGACATATATTTTTAGCGGACGGGAACCAACCATTTTACCAGTTAGTTCAAGTAAAACTTACACAGCCATATTTAAAGAAGAAGGAGAGGAAAGTGAGCCTTTAACTAAACAAGAGATTCTTTATACTTATGAAGAATTTTCTGATAATTCAGTTTATAATTGTCCAGCAATGCCTTCTATAGGTTCTCCAAAAGTTTTAGTTGTTCCTATTTGGTTTAAAGATTCTTCAAAATATATAACCTCTACTTCACAAAAACAAACAATTAAAGATGATATCGAGACTGCTTATTTTGGTACTGAAGAAGAAACTGGTTGGCATTCAGTTAAAACTTATTATCAAGAAGATTCTTATGGTTTATTAAATATTGAAGGAGAAGTAACTGATTGGTACGAAACAAGTTATACAAGTTCAATAACTGGTGACCAAACAACGACATTAGTAAAAGAAGTTGCTCAATGGTATAAAAACAGTGTTACTCAAACAGAATATAAAAGTTTTGATACTAACAACGATGGATATCTTGATGCATTGATTTTAATTTATGGTGCAAATGATTATTCTGCTAATTCTATAGTATATAATGATAATTTATGGGCTTATTGCTATTGGATTCAAGATAGTAGTTTACAAAATACAAAAACTCCTGGACCAAATACCTTTTTCTGGGCTTCTTATGATTTTATGTATAAGGATCAATATCATTATACGATAGATTCACACACATTTATTCATGAAATGGGTCACGTTCTTGGGTTAAGCGACTATTATGATTATTATAGCAATGGAAATACCCCAGCTGGTGGTTTCTCAATGCAAGATTGCAATGTAGGTGGACATGATCCATTTTCTAAAATGGCTTTAGGTTGGGTTAAACCATATGTTCCAACTGAAGATGTAGAAATTGGAATTGGAATCTTCCAAGAAACAGGGGATATCATTGTTTTATCTTCTAACTTTACAGGTTCTCCTTTTGATGAATATTTAATATTAGAATTATATTCACCAACAGGACTTAATGAAATGGATTCAAAATATAATTATGAAAATAACTCATTCTATCCTAAAGGACCTAATGCAGTTGGAATTAGATTATGGCATGTTGATGCTCGTTTAAGAGGAACTTATGTTTCAGGACAATACATTAATTTTGATGGAAGTAAATATTATACAAGTTTTGATACAGCATCTTCACCATATGGTTTTGCCTTAGCAATGAGTAATACTACATATGCTCAAGGCTCAGATTCTAATGGTTACTGTGCACTTTTCTCTACAGATTATAAATACGATTTATTAGCTCAAATTAGAAATAAAGATGCTAACGATAGTGGAATGAACAATTACTTATCAAGTGATAGTTTATTTAAACTAGGTGATGTTTTCTCAGTAGAAGAATATAGTTCTGCATTTCCTAATAAAACAAAAATGAATAATGGAACTACACTTGGATTCTCCTTTGAAGTGAGAGAACTTACATCAAATGGCGCGGCCATTCAGATTAATAAACTTTAATGTAAAGACTCCCTACATGGGAGTTTTTAATTAATTTATAAATGAATAATTGACAATATATTCATATGTTATATAATATTAGTATGGATATAGAATTAATTAAGAAAAACATTCCTACTGATGAAGAAATTTCTGATTTATCAGAAACGTTTAAAGTTTTTGGCGATCCAACTCGTGCTAAAATTCTTTACGTTTTAGAACAATCTGAGCTCAATGTAACTGAGATTGCTCTTTGTTTAAATATGACGAATTCGGCAATTTCTCACCAACTTAGAATATTAAGACAAGCTAAGTTAGTAAAAACATTAAAAAAAGGAAAGGAAGTTTATTATTCTCTTGATGATGAGCACGTTAGTTTAATATTTAATTGCGCCTTGGCACATGTGAAAGAATAGAGGTTTTAATATGAGAAAAGTTATAAATTTAGAGGATTTAGATTGTCCTGTTTGTGCACAAAAAATTGAAGATAAATTAAAAAAGATGCCAGAAATTAATGAAGTTAGTGTTTCTTTTATAACTCAAAAAATTATTTTAGATGTAAATGAAGAAGTTAATTTTAATTCGTTAATTAAAAATATTAAAAAAGTAGTAAAATCTGTTGAACCAGATTGCGAAGTAATTGATTAATATGAAACTTAGTAAAAAACAAAAAAAAGAATTAATTAGAATAATTATTGCTTTAGTTTTATTTATAGTTTTATTAATAATTGATAAAGTTTTAAATTTAGAAACTATAATTCCTAATGCTAATAATTATGGATGGTTATTACCTTTCTTTTTATATTTATCTTTATATTTATATATAGGGTATGATGTTTTATATAAAGCTATTAGAAATATTTTCCATGGAGAAATTTTTGATGAGAATTTTTTGATGTGTCTTGCAACCATAGGGGCTTTCGGCATTAAAGAATTTTCTGAAGGAGTTGCAGTTTTACTTTTATATCAAATTGGAGAGTGGTTTCAAGATTATGCTGTTAAGAAATCAAGAAAATCTATTTCCTCTTTAATGGATATAAGACCAGATTATGCTAATTTGATAAAAGATAATGGAAAAGTTGTAGAAGTCGACCCAAACGAGTTAAAAGTTGACGATTTTATTTTAATAAAACCAGGAGAAAAAGTACCTGTTGATGGAATAATAGTTGAAGGAACATCTTCGTTAGATACAAAGGCATTAACAGGTGAATCTTTACCTTTCGATGTTAATGTAAATAGCAAAGTAATTTCTGGATCAATTAATTTAACTGGTTTAATTAAAGTAAAGGTAGAGAAAAAATTTCAAGATTCTACTGTTTCAAAAATTTTAGACTTAGTTGAAAACGCATCTAGTAAAAAATCAAAGTCTGAAAATTTTATTACAAAATTTGCTAAAATTTATACCCCATTAGTCGTTCTTGGTGCTGTTTTATTAGTAATTATTGGTGGAGCAATAACGAATGAATGGATTGCGTGGTTAGAAAGAAGTTTGAATTTCTTAGTAGTTGCTTGTCCTTGCGCACTTGTAATTTCTGTTCCATTATCCTTTTTTGCAGGAATAGGATGTGCATCTAAATATGGAATATTAATAAAAGGTTCTTCCTATGTTGAAAAATTAAATAAAGCGAATGTTTTTATTTTTGATAAAACTGGTACATTAACAAAAGGAAATTTTGTAATTAGTAAAATTTATCCAGAAAATAAAAAAGACGAAATTTTAAAATATGCTGCTATTTGCGAATATAATTCCAATCATCCAATTGCTTTAGCAATAAAAAAATCATATACATTTGAAGTTGATAATACATACAATTTAATTGATGTTGCTGGCAAGGGATTAATTGCTAAAAAAGATAATGAATTAATTTTTGCGGGGAATAATAAATTAATGTTAGATTACAATATAAATGTTCCTAATATTAACGAAATAGGTACAACTGTATACATAGCAAAAAATAATCAGTTTATTGGTTATTTAGTAGTTAGCGATGAAATAAAAGAAGATAGTAAAAAATTAATTAAATATTTAAAACAAAATAACATTAAAACTATTATGTTTACCGGTGATAATGAAAAAATTGCATTAAGTGTAGCAAATGAATTATGTATTAGTGAATATAAAGCATCTTTATTACCACAAAATAAAGCAGAAGAACTAAAAAATATGTTAAACAATAAAAATAAGAATGATGTAATTTGTTTTGTTGGTGATGGTATTAATGATGCTCCTAGTTTAATGATGAGCGATATAGGAATTTCAATGGGTGGAATCGGAAGTGATGCAGCTATTGAAGCTAGCGATATAGTATTAATGCATGATGATTTAGATAGCTTAATTATTGCTAAAAAGATTGCAAAGAAAACATTACTTATCGTGAAAGAGAATATAATTTTTGCTATTTTAATTAAAGTTTTAGTCTTAATTTTATCAATCTGTGGTTATGCTTTTATGTGGTTAGCCATCTGTGCTGATGTTGGTGTTTGCTTATTAGCAATATTAAATTCATTAAGAGCAAATTCTAAATATAAAAAATAAATTTTTAAAAATAGTTTAGTTTTGCAGGCTTTTTTTCTTAAAATATTAGATTTTTACAAATTTTGAATATAATAAAATTGAATAAAATATTAAAGAATATATAATATTCTTTATGGGCGAGAAGCTTTTAACATTTTTTAAAAAAATAAAATTACAACCTATTGCAATAATTGGTTTATCCTTTTTAGGAGTAATATTTATTGGAGCATGTTTTCTTGCGTTACCTATAGCGCATAACGAAGGGACTAGTGTTAATTTTTTTGATGCATTATTTATAAGTACAAGTTGTACATGCGTCACAGGTTTAGTATCTTTACCAGAAGGAATAGCTGCTAGTTTTAATTTATTTGGCAGAATAGTAATGGGAATCTTAATTCAATTAGGTGGCTTAGGAGTTACAACAATTGCAGTTATTATTTTCATGCTTACTAGTAGAAAGCTAACTTTTACAAAGCAGTCTCTAATTAAAGAAAGCTGGAATTTAAATAGCTATAAGGGAATAAAGAGAATATTTGCTGAGGTTTTAGCAGTTTCATTTTCTTTTGAACTTTTAGGAAGTATTCTTCTATTTTTTGTTTTCTATTTTGGACATCATTTTTCACTTGATGAAAGTATTGGATATGCTGTTTTTCATAGTGTAAGTGCTTTTAATAATGCAGGTTTTGATTTATTTGGAACAACTTCATTGATTAATTATGAAAATGATATTGCTTTAAATCTAATTATTTCATTATTAATTATAGCTGGTGGATTAGGGTTTATAGTTATTATTGATATCATCACAAAGCGTTTTAAATTTAGAAAATTTCGTCTTCACACTAAAATTGTTTTAGTCTACACTTTGTTTTTTATTGTATTTGGCACACTAGCAATTTATTTATCTGAATTATTTAATGAAAGCAATACATCTTTTATGGGAGCATTCTTCATGAGTGTTTCAACACGTACTGCCGGCTTTACAATGTATGATTTATCAAAATATCGCGATGTAAGTTTATTAATTATGATTATTTTAATGTTCGTTGGAGCTAGCCCAGGAGGTACAGGGGGTGGCGTAAAAACAACGACTATAGCGCTTTTATTTTATTATATTCGTAGTATTGTTACTGATAGGGATCCACATACGTTTAGAAGAAGTTTAAATAGAGGTTTGATTAGAAAAGCATTACTTATTATCTTACTTGGATTATTATTTTTCTTAATTGGATTATTTATAATTTGTTTTTGTGAAATGGATTATAACTATATCAAAGATGGAATTAAATACAAAGATTATATTGAAGGAGCAACATCTTTTAACGCATTAGACTATGCATTTGAAGCAATGTCAGCTTATGGTACAGTTGGATTATCTACTGGTTTTACTGCTTATTTTTCAACAGGAAGTAAGATTGTACTAATTTGCTTAATGTATGTTGGTAGACTTGGTCCTTTAACAATATCAACAATGTTTAAATCAAAGAACATTCAAACATATAAATATGCTGAAGAAGAAATAGCTATTGGATAGGAGACTTTATGGGAAAAAAGAAACAAACAGTTGGAATTATTGGCTTAGGAAAATTTGGGATGTACTTAGCTAATGAATTAGTTGAAAACGGAAAAAATATTGTATGTATCGATAAAGATGAAGCTAAAGTTAAAAAAGTTTTAGAAATTTGTGATTATGCTTTTGTTAGCGAAGATTTATCAAAAAGAACTTTAGAAGATACAGGTTTTAAAGAATGTGATGTAATAGTTACTTGTATTGGTGAACATTTAGATACTGCAATTTTTGCAACTATTAATGCTTTAAGTCTTGGTGTAAGTCGTGTAATTGCTTTAAGTAATACTGATGAGCAAGGATTAGTTTTAGAAAAACTAGGAGCTGAAGTTATTTATCCTTATAGAGATAGTGCTGATCGATTAGCTAAAAGAATCTTATCAAATAACATTGTCGATATAATTGCTTTAAATGAAGAAATTGAAATTTGTGAAGTTAAAATCCCTAAAAAATATATTGGAATGGCTATTAAAGATACCGATATTAGAAAAAAATATGGTCTAAATATTATTGCAATTGAACAAAATGAAGTAATAAATACTAATTTTGAACCAGAATATGTTCTTAATAAAGAAGATAGTTTAGTTGTTTTAGGCGAAAAGAAGAATTTAAGAAAATTTGAGGAAAAAAATTAAATCAATTAACTTAATAAAAATAAATTATGGTTTATAATACTGTGTTAGGAGGAAAATTATATGTACGGAAAATATGCTTATAGTAAGTATCTTAAAGAAAATTCAAAAAAAGAGTTATTTAAGTTTGCTGATGATTATAAAGAATTTCTTTCTTTAGGAAAAACTGAAAGATTATGTGTTAATGAAGCTTTAAAATTAGCTAAGTTAGAAGGATTTAAAAATCTTGATGAGGTTACAACTTTAAATCCTGGTGATAAAGTTTATTCAATTAATCGTAATAAAAACATTGTTTTATATGTAATCGGTAAAGAAAAAGCTGTAAACGGTGTCAATGTTTTAGGAGCCCATATTGATTCTCCACGTATTGATGTTAAACAAAATCCATTATATGAAAGTACAGGTTTTGCTTTACTTGATACACATTATTATGGTGGTGTAAAAAAATATCAATGGGTCACTATTCCTTTAGCACTTCATGGTGTTGTTTACAAAAAAGATGGAACTTCAGTTGATATAAATATTGGTGAAAAAGAAGACGATCCAATTTTTTGTATTACAGATTTATTGATTCATCTTTCTAAAGATCAATTGACAAAAACTGCTTCTAAAGTAATTGAAGGTGAAGATTTAGATGTAACAGTTGGATCTTTCCCATTAGATGGTAAAGATGAAAAAGAAGCTGTTAAAGGCAACTTATTAAAGATTTTAAAAGAACAATATAATATCGAAGAAGAAGACTTTTTAAGTGCTGAAATTGAAGTTGTTCCTGCTGGTAAGGCTCGTGATTTAGGTCTTGATAGAAGTATGGTTGCTGGTTATGGACATGATGATAGAGTTTGTGCTTATACATCTTTAAGAGCTATTTTGGATTTAAAAGAAGTTCCAAATCGTACTAGCTGTTGTATTTTAGTTGATAAAGAAGAAATTGGATCTGTTGGTGCAACTGGAGCACATTCAAATTACTTTACAAATACTCTTGCTCAACTTCTTGAACTTCAAGGTTGTAAGTCAGAATTTGATTTAAGAAAATGTTTAACAAATTCAAATATGCTTTCTAGTGATGTTAGTGCTGGAGTTGATCCTTTATATTTGAGCGTTTGTGAATTAAAAAATAGTGCTTTTTTAGGCAAAGGAATTGTATTTAATAAATATACTGGTAGCGGCGGTAAAGGTGGATGCAATGATGCAAACCCTGACTTTATTGCTAAATTAAGAAGAATATTAGATGAAAATAATGTTCATTTCCAAACAGCTGAACTTGGAAAAGTTGATCAAGGAGGCGGAGGAACAATTGCTTATATTTTATCTAATTTAAATATGAACGTAATTGATGCAGGGATAGCTGTATTAAATATGCACGCTCCATTAGAAGTAGTTAGTAAAGTTGATCTTTATGAAGCATATTTAGCTTATAAAGCTTTCTTATTAAATGCTTAATTAAATCAAAAACTTAAAAAAAGTCTGCGTTTTGCAGACTTTTTTGTTTAATTTATGACTTTTTACTTATCAAATAATTTATAATAAGTTTTTAATTTATCGTTTCTTTTTTGCGATAGTGCAACAAATAAAATATCGATAATATTATGTTGAACTGTTCTAGAACGAGTTGAATATGTTCTTAAGCTTTTCCCAATTGAAGCGTGATGAAGTGTAATATTAGCAAGTTTTGATAAAGTATTTAAACCATATCTAGTTATAGCTATAATTGGAACATTTCTCTTTTTTAATAAGGTTGCTGTTTCAACAATTTTTAAAGTTTCACCAGTATAAGAAATGATAATTGCTACATCTGTAGGTTTTGAGACTGATGCACTTAAAAGTTGTGAATGAGGTTCATCAAAGGCTTGTACATCGATTCCTAAACGTTGAAATTTGAAAAAAGCATCGTAAGCAACAACTTTTGAACCACTTAATGCATAAATGTTTACTTTAGTTGCTTTATCAATTAGTTCAACTGCTTTTTCTACATCTTTAGGATTAATAATTTTTAAAGTTGTATTTAAACAATTAATATTTAAATTACTTACAGAATAAATTATTGATTCGATACTTAAATCATGGACGTCTTCGTTATCAATATCGTAAATTGTTTCATCTTTTTTTATATGGTTTGCAATATCACTATAAAGTGCTTTAATAAACTCCTTATAACCACTATATTTTAAAGAATAACACAATCTCATAATAGTAGCAGTAGATGTCTTACATTTTTTAGAAAGCTCAGCTACAGTCATTTTAGAAACTTCTTCACTATGTTTTAAGATGTAATTAGCTACTTTTAATTCTTTTTTAGATAAACTATCGAGTGCTTCGTTTAATCTAGCTAAGCAGTTATCCATGGTAGTTTCCTCCAATATGTAAATTGATTATATAAAATTTTGTAAAAATAACAAACATTATTTGTAATTTATATATCTAGTACGCAATGTTTTGAAATCTTCCTTAGTTAATTTGAGTCCATTAATGAGATAGTTATCGATTGTTTGAAATTTGTCTAATATATTTTTAAAGAAGCAATCAAGATATTCCTTTTTTGTAATATATGTTGCATACATGAAGTCATATTCTTTTTTTGATATATTAGGATGTTTTTTTAAATATTCTTCTAATTCTTTTTTAGTATATTCATTAGTTAATAAATGTTCTTGATATATAACTTCTTTAGAAGCTCCTAATATTAATAAAAGAATAGTAGCAGCAATGCTTGTACGGTCCTTTCCACTAGTACAATGGAAATAAACTGCGCCTTCTTTTGTATCAATAACATTTTTAATAAATTGGTGATAACTCCTTAATGCATTTTCACTTATTGCTAGATTTTCATATACTTTCATGAAAAATTCATCAAAGCTTCCCGCAATATTAATCGTAAATAAATTTTGATCTAAAAAGTCACTTGTAAAATAATGATAATAAGTAATTGAAGAATCAATTTGATCTTTTTTAATATAAAATGAATTTTTAGATCGAAAATCAATGACAGTTTTTAAATTAAAATCATTTTTTAAAATTAAAAATTCTTCTTTAGAAAGAGAATATAAATCCCCTCCACGTAAAAGTAACTTATATTTAATTTCCCCTTCTTTTAAAGAAATACCCCCTAAATCTCGAATATTTCTTACGGTTTTAAAATTTAAAAACATTTTATATTTTATCTAAATGATAATCTTTTTTGTCATCTTTAGGTTTATGTTTTATCTCTATAATTTGGTTAACAAAGGTATCTTTACTAACTAAATAAGTATTAGACATGTAATCATGTGGGGTAAGATTTTTTTTAGTAAAACATAACATTAGTATTGTTATAAACATTGGAATAAACGCTAAATAATCAACGTATAAATAAATTAAAAATGTTGCTACAATGTTAAACAAAATAAAAACTACATTACGAACTATACATGTTTTGAATGTAGCTTTAGTATTTGAAACATTATTTACTAAAACAAATCTAAACATAACTTCACCTAAAGTTACACGATTTTTAATAATTAATGGTATTAAAATATAATAAATTGAAGAGGATAGTATTATTACAATTAAAGTACCATATAAAATAATATTGTGAGAAGCATTTGAATCATGAATAAAATCAGGATTAGAATAAAATAAATCTAACGCATCCGAATAACAATTTGTAAGAAATTTTAATGCACTTTCTTCACTAACGACATCTTTTAAAACATATTCACCATCAACTACATCATAAAGATTAGAATCTAATTTTGCTTTATTATATTGTTCAAGAGCGTTATTAGATATAGCGTATTCATTTGTTGAATAATAATAAATGATTGCATTATCATAATCTTCAGTTGTAACATCATCTTGATCAAGTTCATTTAAAGCAAGATAACCGTCTTCGTTTGAATATGTAAAAAGATGACTATCTTTATACATTGTTTGGACATTCTCAATATAAGTTCTATAGCCTAAGCTTTCAAAAACACTATAAAAAGCGCCGAGTTCTAGACCCAAGGTAATTATTAAGAAAAACACAACATCAATTATTCCAGAAAAGATCCTTTTATAAAGAGAAGGTTTTTGGAGATTAAATTGGTTTTCTTGGATCAAAGAACTCGACTTTTCCATAAAAATAATTTTATAAATTATTTAATTTTAATTTCGCCAATACCAAGGCGGACTTGACTTTCTTTGTCAAAAATGACGATGTGATCACTAATAATATCAAAGCGAATTACTTCATCAGTTTTGTAATCGATAAGTCCGAATTGGACAGCAGATAAAATATCGCCATCTAAGTTAATTTTAACAGTTGTTTCCATACCACTTGGAAGAGTGGAATAAGCTAAACCTTCAATCTTACCATTTTCTCTAATTGGTAAAAATTCAGGTCTAACACCAATAACAACATCTTCACTTAATGGTACGAAATCTTCTTTTGATTCGAAAGATGCTTCAATACCAAAGAAGTTAACTGCAAATACTTTTGCTTTAACTTTTGTAATTTTTGCTGGAATAAAGTTCATAGTTGGATTACCAACGAAGTCAGCAACAAAGATATTGTTTGGTTTAGAATAAACTGTTAATGGGCTATCGTATTGTTGTAATACACCCTTATCTAATAATGCAATTTTTGTGGCTAAAGTCATAGCTTCAAGTTGATCGTGGGTAACGTAAACAAATGTTGAGTTAGTATCACTATGAAGTCTTTTTAACTCAGTTCTCATTTCACCACGAAGTTTAGCATCTAAGTTAGATAATGGTTCATCCATGAATAAGACTTTTGGAGATGGAGCAAGAGTTCTAGCAATAGCGACTCTTTGTTGTTGTCCACCACTAAGTTCACTTGGATATCTGTCTTTGAATTCTTCAATTTTTAAAGTTTTCATGACTTCATCAACACGAGCGTTGATGTCATCTCTCTTCCATTTTAAATTTTCTAATCCTAAAATACATAAACCTTCATCTTTAGAAGCTGGTATATTATTTTCGTCAAGAGGCATATTATTAGCAATTGTAATTTTTCCTTCTTGAGTAGCATTAGCAAGGATTTGATTTACATCATCATGTTTTTTAACATTGATAACTTCAAATATAAGACCAACTGCAGTTAAATGTTTACCAAATTCTCTAGTATTATCTCCACTCTTAGAAACAATAAGAATTGGTTGACCTTTAGCATTTCTTTCACAAATTTCAGTAACAAGAGCATCAATTTTATCTTTTTTCCATTTTAAATTTTCAAGACCAAAAGCAATGTTTTTGTAAACTGTCATGTGTGGCCATAAAGCGTAATTTTGGAATAAGAAGCCAATATCACGTTTAGCAGGGGAAACATTTACTCCAGTTTCGCTATCAAAAACAACAGTATCATCAATAATGATTTTTCCTGAAGTTGGAGTTTCAAGACCTGCAATCATTCTAAGAGTAGTAGTTTTACCACATCCTGAAGGACCAAGTAAGGTAATGAATGCACGATCATCAATGACCATGTTTAAGTTTTCAACAGCGACAAAATCACCCCATTTTTTTGTAACATTTATTAATTCAATTCTTGGCATAATTATTAACCTCCAATGCCTTTATCGATAGAAGCACCTGTTAATTTATTAACCAAGAGGTTAACGATAATGACAAATAAAACAATTAACAAGTTAATTCCATTTGAAATTTGATTTAATCCATAAGTATCAAAGTATTGTAAAACGTTTGTAATAAGTGTGAAACTTCCAGTTAATAATGTAAATAAAGTTAATTCTCTCATTGCAGAGATAAATGGAAGTAAATAACAACTTATGAAACTTGATTTTTGAATTGGGAATAATATTTTTGACATACGTTTCCACCAAGGAACGTTGACAATAATTGCAGCTTCTTCAATTTCGCCAGAAAGTTGTAACATAGCATTTGTTCCACTACGAGAAGCAAATGGCAAGAATTTAATACCACCACAAATAATACAAGCAATAACCGCGTTAGCTTCACCACGAGTTGCATTTAACCATTCAAAGCCAGGAACATATGATAAAGAGAAGAATATAGCACCAAAGCTTAATGCAGGAATTAAATAAGGTAAGAAAGCACAGTTACTAACGAATTTAGCAACTTTACTATGACGTTTCTTACTAGCAGCATATCCGATTAAAATACCACAGGTTCCAGCAATTAATGAAACACAAACTGCGACTATTACTGATCTACCAAAAGCACTCCAAATTGTTGAATTATGGAAAATACCTTTTGAAGACTGACCTTGATTTGAAATACGATAATCAAAGTCTTCATTACTTATCCAATATTTAAGGGTAATTGTTGAAATATCTCCTGATATACTTTCCAAACTTTCCAAAATAAATGTAATTAATGGAACGATTGCAAAGAAAGTAACAAAGATTATTAATAAAACAGCAATAACCCATTTAATCCAAGATAATTTACCTCTACCAAGTTCAATTTTACTAATTTGCCCAGATTTACCACTAACAGTAGTAAAACTACGTCTCGAACTCGTGAACCTATTATTAACTGTTAAAATTATAATACTAAAGATAAGTAAGATAACAGCAACAACATAACCTTGTCCTTTTGATTCGGTTGAGTTTAACATAGATCTCATTTGAACTGAAATAGCGTTGAAGTTACCACCTAAGAATGCAGGAACAGTATAACTTGAAACTGAACTTGAAAATACTAACAAGATAGTTGAAATTAATGCTGGAGCAACAATAGGAAGAGTAATTCTAAATAAAGTTCTAATACGCTTTGTTTTTAAAATAGTAGCTGCTTCTTCAAGATTAGCATCCATATTTCTTAAAATACCACCCATTAAAATATAAGCAAATGGAGCATAGTGTATACCTAAAACTATAGCACAAGGAACCAAGCCATAAATCATTGAGGATGGAACTTGAATACCAGTTAAAGATTGTAATAAACCCATTTGGTTCAACGATAAGTCAACGGCAGTATTCTTAAAAAAGTTTTCCCAGAACATCGCAATAGACCAGCTAGGCATAATATAAGGGAAAACAAATACAGTAGAAATAAATTTTTTAAAAGGAAGATTAGTTCTTGTAACGAAGAATGCAAGAGCTCCACCAATTACAACTGCAATAAAACAAGCTAGTAAAGCCATTAATAATGATTGATATAATGGTACCCAGAATAATGTTGCAGAGACATCCATTCTACGAGGATTAAATAAAACATAAGGCCATAATGCCCAAGTATAATCACCTTTTTTTAATGATAAGTTCCAGCTATCATTCATAGTTTTAGCTTCTGTCAAAGATTGAACTTTAAAGGAATCTAAAACCATTGTTGCAAGTGGGAAAATAACCCCGACACATAAAACGATAGCAAAAACAATAGTTATAATATTTTGTGGTTTAGAAAAATAAGTTTTTAAATTGTTTAAAAACTTTTTCCAAGAAAATGTTCTAAAATATTCGACTAACGATAGAAACTGTAATTTAATATTTTTTAACATATTAAATTTCTCCTAAAATGGCAAGGAAGGGTCCTAGCCCTTCCTTGTTAAAAGCTTATTATTATTGATTAAGCTAATTGTGTACGTCTATTAGCAACTGCAGTTTTAATATCTTCAACAACAGTAGTACTAACATCTTTTAAGTAGTTGTAATCTTCAACTACTGAAACTTTCATCCATTCTTCTTTTGACCAGTCGTTATCATTGTATCCGACGCCAGCAGTATTTGTACATGGATAGTAGTAACCATATTGGTTGCTTTCTTCACCTTTTTTGTTAGGTGTAATTTTGTTATAACACATAGCTTTGTAACAATCTGGTGTAAGAATGAATCTAGCAAATAAGCAAGCAGTGTATGGATGTTTTGCATTATTAACGATTTGTGAATACATTGTATACATGAAACTATTGAAACCAGTTAAGTCTAAATTCCAACCAACAGTTGCCATAACTTCTGGTCCAATCTTAGCAGCATCTTTCATCTTCGCATAAGCACCATAATAAACCCAGTGTGGATTAAGATCTGCTTCTTCTTCATATTGAGTTTCTTTCATGGTTGTACCATCACTAGTATGGAAAGCAGCGATGTTGTTAATGAATGAATAAACATATTCTTCACCAACTGTTTTATATTTGTCGCTAGCAGCCCAATCTTTTCCAAAGTATTCTTTATATGAAGTTGTTAACATAGTTTCATTTTCTGGTGCCATTAATGAGAGTAAGAAACTCATATTAATTCTTTCAGTTGTAGGATCTTGGAATGATAATCTTGTTAAAGCAGCAGGACCTACACCATTAGGATCAGCAACTTGCCAAATATTGTAGAATTTCTTTTCTGTGTATAAATCATAGGTATTGTTAACAAAGAAAATCTTGTTGAAATGAATACCTTTAAGTGGATATGTATCTTCTTCAGCTAAGCCCATTTCTTTATAATCACTTGGGACATAGTTGTGTAAGAGTCCACCTTCAAGGTAATCAGCTAAGCTTCTAGCATCTTGAATTAAAGCAAAGTCAGCAAAATAACTTGAATCAGCTTGCTCTAATGCAGTAAATAAAGCAGCATCTTTATAGTCGTTTTTGCAATATGTTTTACTTTCTGGAAGCCAATCATAAGTTTCTGAGAATAGTTTTAAGGCACTTGTCATTGTAGAAGTTAAAGCGACTACTTTGAATGTGTCATCACTATTTGTCATTTCTTCTTCAGCAGCAGCTTCAAGGTCTGCAAGACTCATTTGGCTAGCTTGAGCGACAATATCAGCAGTGTCGTTTCCACTTTCGCCACCACATGATGTGACACTGGCTAAAGATAATAAACCAACACCAACAATGGTTAAACCCATTAATAAACGTCTTTTCATATTTCAACCTCCATATATGTTTTAGACATATACATTATGATTTAATTTTCTTCAAAAAACAATATTTTTTTGTAAGCGCTTTCAAATTGTAATAAAATTTCATTTATTTTTTGTAAAAAAATGTTATTATCTTATATAGAAAATAAAATATTTTTTCATTTAGGAGGATTTATGCCACTTGTAAGTACAAAAGAATTATTAAAAAAAGCATATGAAGGCAAATATGCTGTAGGTGCATTTAATGTCGATAACATGGACATATTAAAGGCTGTATTACGTGCTAGTGAGGATTGCAAATCTCCAGTTATTATTGCTATTTCTGGTGGTGCTCTCGACTTTTTTGGAGAGGATTATTTAAGACCTATATTAGATGCAGCAATGAAGACTTTTACAATTCCTGTTGCTTTACATCTTGATCATGGAAAAAGCGTTGAATTATGCAAAAAATGCGTTGATTTAGGCTTTACAAGCGTAATGATTGATGCTTCTGCTTATGATTTTGAAACTAATATTAAAATGACTAAAGAAGTCGTTGACTATGCTCATGCTAGAGGTGTTAGTGTTGAAGGAGAATTAGGCGCTATTGCTGGTATTGAAGATGATGTTGTAGTTGATGATAAATATGGTAATTTCACACATCCAAATGATGCTGTTGAATTTGTTAAAAGAACAGGTATTGATAGTTTAGCAATTGCAATTGGTACAGCACATGGTGCTTATAAATTTAAACCTGGTCAAAAACCACAATTACGCTTCGATATTTTAGAAGAAATCGAACAAAAAATGCCTGGATATCCATTAGTTTTACATGGTGCTAGTAGTGTTCCAAAGAAATATCTTGATATTTTAAATTCATACGGCGGCACTATGAAAGAAGCAATCGGTATTCCTGAATCAATGTTAAAAGAAGCAAGTCAACATGCAATTTGCAAAATTAATGTTGGAACAGACATTCGTGTTGCTTTTATTGGTGGATTAAGAAAATCTTTAAGTGAATTTACATCTAAATTTGATTGCAGAACTTTCTTTACTCCTGCTTTAGATCAAGTTTATGATTTAGTTAAAGATAAAATTATTAATGTTTTTGGCTCAAATAACAAAGCCGAATAATTAGAGGAAAATTTTATGGCATTAGTTACTACAAAGAAAATGTTTGAAAACGCTTATAAAGGTCAATATTCAATTGGTGCTTTTAACGTCGATACATTTGAAACATTTCAAGCAGTTATTGAAGCTGCTAAATTAGAAAAATCTCCAGTAATTATTCAAATTACAGAGAACGTTATTAAATATATTGGTCCAAAATATTTAATGATGATGGCAAAAATTGCTGGTGAAGAAGAGGGAGTTGAAATTGCACTTCATTTAGATCATGGTAAAACAGTTGATGTTTGTAAATATTGTGTTGATTTAGGATTTACAAGTGTCATGATTGATGCTTCTGCTTATGATTTTGAAACTAATATTAAAATGACTAAAGAAGTCGTTGACTATGCTCATGCTAAAGGTGTAGTTGTTGAAAGTGAATTAGGCGCAATTACCGGAATCGAAGATGATTCAACTGTTGAAGATAAATATGGTCATTTTACTCATCCAGATGATGTTGTTGAATTTGTAAACCGTACTGGTATTGATAGTTTAGCAATTGCAATTGGAACAGCTCATGGTGCTTTTAAGTATAAACCAGGAGAAAAACCAGCTTTAAGATTTGATATTTTAGAGGAAATTGAAGAAAGATTACCAGGGTTTCCACTAGTTTTACATGGTTCTAGTAGTGTTCCACAAGATAAATTAGCACTTGTTAATAAATATGGTGGAAAAATGAAAGAAGCAATTGGTATTCCTGAGCCAATGTTAAGGGAAGCAAGCAGACATGCAGTTTGTAAAATTAATGTCGGAACTGATTTAAGAGTTTGTTGGACAGGAAAAATTAGAGAATACTTTACTTTGCATCCTGAAGAATTTGAAATTAGAAAATATCAAGGACCAGCTAGAGATGACGTTAGAGAAATGGTTCGTGATAAAATGAGAAACGTCTTTGGTTCCTCAAATCATTTAGATAAATAATTATGAAGTTATTTGCATTTGACGTCGATGGCACTTTAATTGATTACAATCAAAATATTCTCTCCTCCACGATCGATAGTGTAAATACTATATTAGAAAAGGGCGATTATATGGTTATTGCCAGCGGTCGCCCTTTTCCAGGGGTAAAAAAATATCTCGATTATTTTAAAGATGGAAAAAAATATGCTATTTGTTCAAATGGTGCTTTAGTTTGTGATTATTTAGGCAATAAATTATATGAAAATGGATTAACAATTGCTGATTTAAAAAGAATTTTTAATCGTTATCAAGAATATATTAATGAAATAAATATTTTTTGCTTTATTGATGGAAAAATTGGTTATTTAAAAGATGATAAATGGATTCATAGCGAAGCAAGATTAAACGATACTGTCATTTTAAATTTATTAGATAGTGATTTTAAAGATGATAAAGTTATAGAAAAAGTTATTATTGCAGGTGAAAAAGAAGTTGTCGATAAAATAATAATTTATGATGATCTTAAAAAAGATTATTTTGTTGTTAGAAGTAGTATATTTTTCTATGATTTTATGCATACTGGTATTGATAAATCTACTGGAGTTAATTTTTTAGCAGATTATTTAGCAATTAAAAAAAGTGATGTTTATACTTTTGGTGATGCTGAAAATGATTTATTAATGATTACTAATTTTAATGGTGTAGCAATGGGAAATGCTGTAAATAGTGTTAAGAAAGTAGCTAAATTTATAACAAGCGATGTTAAAGAAGATGGTATTAAAAACGCCATAGAAAAAATTTATAATATCAAAGAAAATTAATCATTTATTATAAGATATGTATCGTAAGAAAACTTATTAATTTCAAAGAAAAACCTTTCAAATCCCACTATTTTTATAAAATATGAAATATTAGAGTTAATGATTTCAAACTTATTTTTATTGTTTTCTTTTTTATCTTTATAAATAACATTTAAGGCATCATCGATATGAAGTTCTCTTTTTGGTAAACGGTTATAATCATATAAACGATAAGTAATATCACAAGGATCTTGAACTTCTAATAAAAAAGTATTTTTTAAAATTGCATGAACAGTTCCTGGATAAATTTCAATTAAATCGTAAGGTTTAATTGAAACATAATTTAAATAATTTTCTAGTGTATTTGTTAGGATTGCGTTTTTAAATTCATCTTTTGAAATGTTTTTAAACCCTTTAATTAATGAATTGTTTTTTGTTTTATCAAGAATATACCAACATTCGTATTTTCCGTTTTTATAACCCATTTTTTTAGCATATTCATTATCAGGGTGAACTTGGATTGATAAATCTTCCTTCGCATCAATAATTTTAATTAAAACAGGAAAATCATCAATTGAATTTAAGCCAAGTAATTTTAAATTATTATTAATAAAACTTGATAATGTAGAGCAATCATCTAATAAAGATTCTTTATTTTTAATTGTAGATACTAACCAAGCCTCTCCAATTTTTTCTTTCGAATTTAATTTAAAAATTTTACTTATATATTCTCCACCCCAAGGTTTATTTTCAAAATAAGGATTTAAATGTATTTTTTGCATTATTTTAATACCGTTATCGAAATTGGATTTACTGTCTTTTTAAATTCTTCGATAAATTCACTAATTTTAGAACTATTTTTTTGTTTACATGTAAAAACAATTCTTAGAACTTTTTTGTTATTTAAAACTGTTAATGTTGTATCAAATGGACGATATTGAATATTATATTTATTTAATAAGTTTATTAAATCACTCATGTAATTAGAATTTTCTTCAACAATGATTAATATATTAGTAAGTTTTTCACTAGTCCAATCTTCAAATTTTTGAAATGATATTAAACAAAGCAAAGTAATTATAGTTGTAATAATACTTAAAACAAAATATCCTGCACCAGTAGCCATACCGATTGCCATAGTTACCCAAATTGAAGCAGCAGTTGTTAAACCCTTTACTGTTACCCCGTTTTTAATAATCGAACCTGCTCCTAAAAATCCCATTCCAGTAACTCCTGCAGCAGCTAATCTCATTGGATCGCGAGTAGCTTCACTAGGAATACCATAAATTGAAATAATCATAATTAAAGCACTACCTAAAGAAATTAGTATATGTGTTCTAAAACCGGCAGCATGTCCACTAACTTCTCTTTGATAACCTACTAAACCTCCAAGAATAGTAGCAAGTAATAAGCTGCAAGCTAATAAAATTAAGTTTCCCCACCAACCGAGGTTATTAAAATAATTGACTATTAAACTATCTATACTTTGAGGAGTAGAAAAAGCTGAACTCGAAGAAGTTAATATTAATTCCATATTATAATTGTAATATTTTTACAAAAAAAAGTAAATTATATAAAAAAATATTTCAAATTTTATAAGCTATTTTAAATATCATAGATATAAATCATAAAATAAAAAAATTACAAAAAAACCTGCGATTTGCAGGTTTTTTGTTAAAAAATAATGAATATTATAATTTTGTAAATACTTCGTAAGTTTTATTTAATTCATCACCAGCGTGTTTAGTTGCATATTCATCAATATAATCTAAATCAAGAACTTCACCAAAGTCTGTTAAGATTGCAGTAGCTGAAATTGACATTTGTAAACCAAAATCAATAATAAGTGAGGCGTTAAAACCATGTAATCTTTCGTTTTCTGTATCACAATATAATTTTAATTTTATAGAATCTAAAGCTTTGTCTTTTGTAATTTCAGCTAGATTAATACATATATTGAAATAAGGATAAGATTTACCTCCAATAACTTCGCCCTCTGAATTATAACTAAATTTAGTTAAAATATTTTCGTAGTGAATTGGTTCGTTGCTTGTTGATCCACTATTTCCAGAATCATTAATAAGATTCATAATAGAATCGCTTAAACTTAGTCCAAATCTACAAATATAATCAATAGCATTATCTAAGAAATTATCAAGAGTTGAAGTGAAATAAGATTCATATAGTCCGCTTTTTCCAAAAAGGAAGGAAGTTTTACAATTTTCACTACGATAACCATAAATTAAGTCGTTGTAATAGTAGAAACTAACCTTTCTATTGCTTGGACTATAGTAGGTAGGATTACCATTTACTCCAGGAACATAAGGTAAATTATTAATTTCAAAAGCAGCCTTAATTTTACCTTTTAAATTTTTAATTTTAATATCAACTGTAAAATCACTTAAACTACCAAGAGATATTGATCCAAGTGCTAAATTAATTTGTGTAGTTAAATGCCAATCGTTTACTTTAGAAGTATTAATTCCAAGGGCAAGTAATAATTTAATATCGCTAAAATCTAAATATTCAGCGCTAGCGATTAATCTTGTTGCTTCTAAAGATTCATCAAAATCTCTTAAAGAAATTTTGAAATTAATTTCTTCATCATTGAAATTTAAACCTTTAATTTCTAAAGAGTCGATTAAACTATATTCTAATTCATCATCAAATGAATAATTAACAACTAAAGTAAAGACATCTTCTAAACCAATAATACTAGCATCGATGTCGATACTTAATTTTGTAGAATCTGTTTTAAAATCTTTAATAATATTTGAGGCTAATAATTTGCCATAATTACCTGTAGAAATAATTTGAGAGATTCCACTATCACCAAGGCTATTAATTAAATCTCCAAATAACTCCATAAAGTGTTCATCTTTTTCGTTTATGATTTGTTCTACTAAATCCACTAAGTCAAGTACGCTTTGAGTTTTAAATTTTCCTTTTAAATCTTCATTATATTTAAATAAAACTTGATTTTTATCTTTTAAATCAACATATAAATCGTGAGTGTAATTACTACGATCAACAATAGTTAATTCACCATAACCATAACCATTTTCAACATTATCAGTTAAATCAAATTGTAATCCGCCATTAATAGTAACTGGTAAAATTTCACTATTAATATTTTTAACACTACCTTCTAATTCTAATCTAAATTTAGTTTGATTAATTAAATTTAAAACATGTTGCATAGTTGATAGTGGATATTCTAATTTGGAATATTCTTCAACATTGATAACAGCTGGATTATATGATTCAACAGTTAAAGCTAAGCTACCATTATAACCACTAATATTGAAATTATTTAATTTTAAGCCTAAAAATTCAGTTTTTTCAAAATTAAATAAAAGAACAAATTCTTCAGCTTCAATATTAAAGACTGATAAATCAACAGTAATTTCTAAACAATTTTCAGTTACATTTATAGCTTTAATTAAATTATTTAAATTTGTGAAATTAGTAATTAATTCAACAATATCGAGGTCATTAGTAGTTTCGCTTATTGAATTTAATATATTTGTAATTTCTTCGCTTCCAATCTTATCTAATAAAAATTCAATTAAATTTGCAACATTTTCTGTCTCTAAAGAAACTTTAATTGCGTCATTATAATTAGCATATAAAGTTGAATCTAATAAGCTTAATAATATTTTATGTGTATTTTCGTTTTCAACAATGTTTCCAGCGACACTAATATTTGTTGTATTAATGTCATAAGAAATATCAAGATTTAAATCTACTAAATTATTATTTAATAAATTTTCATCATATTTATTTAATGATAAATCTAAATTAACTGTGTTAGTTGGAGTTGTAAATAAATTATACATACCATTAACTAAGTTAAAAGCTGGAGCAAAATTAACATAAGTTGGAGCATTTTCAACAGTTGAAGGATTAACTAAAGTTATTGCTGTTTCTTCAACAGTTTTTAAATTAGCATTTAATTGAAAAAATAAATCTTTGTAATAAAATTTATTTGTTCTTAAACCAGTAAAGTTATAATTATCATCTGAAGTAAAAATAAGTTGAATTGTTTCGTTTAAATTAATTGTGAAATAATAACCAACAACATCTTTAATTGGTTCAGCTGATAAAATATCTTCTTCAAATGCATTTACATCAAAGTTTTTTAATTCATCTGGAAGTGCAATATTTAATCCCATTGATGGAAGCATATCAACAAAATCTAAAATATCATCTGTAGTTAAATATAAATAAGATTTATTGAAATCTAAATAAATATTACTATCATAATAACCTAAATCTGCGCTAAAACTTGTTAAACCCATATCGGCGCTTAAATTTCCGCTTAATTTGATATTACTAAAATCTGAAAAATCACCACTGCCAGTGAAAGTCAAATGACCTTCAGTCATGGTTTTTTGATATTCCATATTGATTTCGGCATCAAGATCAAATTTTTGGATATTAGTTAATGAGTTAATTAACTTTTCTTGAGGGGTTAATTCTGTAATTGGCTTATCTTGAGTTTGTGAATAGCTATTTTTATCTTTTTGTGAGTAACAAATAAAATATGTAGCAGTACCACTAACAGACAATAAACTTACAAATAATAATGTCTTTTTTAAAAATCCTTTAAAATTCATAATAATTCTCCTAATATTGACAATTTGTATTTAAATCAGGAATTGAACTTCCTTGATAATAATAAGTTGTAGTTAAATGACTATTAGACATATGTTTACCAAATTTCCATACTTCATAATTTTCATATATATCACAATTTAATAAACGTAAGTTTTGATCAAGTGTATATGTAATTTGGACACTAGTGAAGTCGGGGCTTCTGCTTAAATTTGACATCATTGTCATTTGTCTAACATATCTTATAACTGATTTAATTGGATCTAAATTTAATGTAACTTTATAGTTAGTTCCATCATTTTCAACTTTTCCTTCATCTAAGACAGTTTTTGAAGAAACAATATATATAGAAGATCGATCTAATGTTTTTCCCCAGGTATTTTCAAATTCTTCAGTGGTCATTTCTTCTAATGAAGTTGAATCCCATGAGGCAATAGTAGAAGAAATTACCCCACCATTATATATAGTTACTTCATCATCAACTTGATAAAATCTTTTAGCTACTTTAACTAAACTTGAACTTGATATAGATTCATTAAAGTATGAATCATTTTCCTTAATTGAAGTTCCATAAATTGTTTGCGCAACACCAGCTGCTACAACTGAGCCAATATCAGTAGAACGAAAGGATACTTCCTTACTTAATTTTTTAAAACTAATATTAACGAGCTCATATGATTTAAATGTTGATAAATAAGAATTTGGATTTGTTGATAAATACCTATTATATAAAGCATCGTTATCATCTTCTAATTCTATCTCGTTAAAAGAAGAGTAGTCAGTTTGTGGAGTAATGAATTCTTGACCTAAATATAGCCCAGCTCCAATACCACAGCCTATTGATAAGACTGTTATAACAAGTGTAATAATAAAATTCTTTTTGTTTTTAATTACATACTTCTTCATAACGACCTTAATTATATAAACTTTTATATATAAATAATCCTATTCATTATTTTTTTCATAATAGAGAAGTCCCTAGTTAAAATAGAGTATCTTAAAAGAACTCTCTTTAGAATAGAGTTTTTAAATTATGTTGACTATATCGATATAATTTTGTATATTTTAGTTATGGAATCATTAAGAAAAATCATAGGAAGTAACCTTGCTGAACTTCGAAAAGAGAGAAAAATTACGCAATTAGAACTCGCAGAAATGTTTGGTTATACTGATAAAGCAATATCTAAACGGGAAAAAGGGGATACCTTACCAGATGTTGAGACATTATACCAATTAGCATCTTTTTATGGAGTGACTATTGATTATTTAACAAACGACATCCCATTAGAAGAAAAAGAAATTATAACTAATCCAACTAAACAAACAAACATCAAAGCTAATCGAATTTCTATTGTTTTATTATCTATATCCCTTGTTTGGATGCTTGCTACCATATGTTTTGTTTGGATTATGGTATTTAATTCTGTTAATTATTATCAAGTATTTATTTATGCAATTCCTCTAACCTCGATTGTATTAATATTATTTAATAAAACATGGGGTGAAAGAAAATATAATTTTTATATCTATACCTTATTTTTATGGTCATTAATAAGTTCGATTTATGTAGGATTTTTACAATATAATTTATGGCCATTATTTTTATTAGGTGTGCCTTCACAAATTTTAATCTTCCTATGGTCAAGAATGAAAGACGGATTTTTACAAACAATTAAATCTACAACGTCAAAAAATAAATAAAAAAACCTCTAATTTAGAGGCATTTTTTAGAATTTAGTGGTGGCCCAACCCGGACTTGAACCGGGGACATAAGGATTTTCAGTCCTCCGCTCTACCAACTGAGCTATCGGGCCTTTAATAAAAAATGGCGGACCAGACGAGAGTCGAACTCGCGATCTTCACTGTGACAGAGTGACATGTTAACCACTACACCACTGGTCCGTTGCGCTTTATCATTATATATAAAAATAAAACACTTTGTAAAGAAAAAAATTATTTAATTATAATTATAAGTAGGAGTGATAGATATGGAATGTTTAGAATTATTTGCTAATAGAAGAAGTTTTCGTGAATTATCAAATGAAAGTCTTAATAAAAATGACATAGAAGCAATTATTGAGGCAGGAATGCTTGCTCCAGTTGCTCGTGGAAAATACAATACATTAGTTATAAATGTATATGAAAATGAAAAATTAGATAAAATAAAAAAAGAATTTTTTAATTATTTGGGCAGAGATATTTTCTTTAATTGTAGTTTATTTATTTTAATTTCACAAAAAGATGAAATTGATGATTTAATGAATCAAAATGCTGGAACAATTTTAGAAAATATGCTTTTAGAAGCAACTAATAGAAATATTGGTAGTGTATTTGTCTATAGTCCAGTAAGAATTATTCGTTCAAAAAGTGAATTATATAATTTATTTAATATTAAAGAAGGTTATAAACCAATTGCAGGAGCAGTTTTTGGTAAAAAAACTAGTTCTAATACTTCAAAAGTAGAACACAAAATAGAAGTTATTTATTAGTTATCGATTGTAATAATAAATGCTATTTTTAATGCTTTCAGCGTAATTTTTGCCAAGTAATTCTTCAACAATTGCAAAAGCAAAATCAATTGTTGCAGCAGCACTTTTTCCTGTAATTAAATTATTATCTTTAACAACATAGCGATCAATATAATTACCACCAAAATCTTCATTCATGCTATTAAAACATGTGTATTTTTTATTTTTAAGTAAACCTAATTTACCTAAAATAGTAGGACCAGCACAAATTGCTGCAATGCGTTTATTTTTATGATAAAAGTCTAAAATAACATTTTTAAAAAATTGATTTTCTTCTAATTCCTTATATTGAGGACCTCCTGGAATAAAAAGTAAATCATAATTATCTAAATTTAATAAATTTAAATCACATAAATTAGAAATTGTTACATCATAACGACCAGTTGCAAAATTTGAATGTAAGGAATAAATATCAACATTAATATTTGCTCTTCTTAAAATTGCAATTGTTCCTAAAGCTTCAATTTCTTCAAAACCATTTGTTAGAATACATAATACTTTCATTTTATATCTCCCTTTTTAAAAAATAGTTGAGTTTTAAGAGGTTTTTTCTAAAAATCTAGTGATTTTTATTAAATTCTTTAATTTTACTTAAGGTTTCAGAACATACAATATGCTCAATCTTACAGCAATCAATTTCTGCGTTTTTTTCGCTCACACCAATTTTAATTAAAAATTCCTTAATTGTTTTATGCTTATCATAAACTAAGCGACCTATTTCTCTACCTTTTTCAGTTAAAGAAATTTGTCCATATAATTCTTTTAATATATATCCTTCATCATGAAGTCGATTCATAGCTTTTGCAACAGCAGCCTTACTTACATTTAAAGTTTTAGCTACCATTAAAGAAGGAATATTATTTTCTCCTTTTAATTCAAAAACATAAATTGCTTCTAAATAATCTTCTATAGATCTAGTTAAGTTTTCTTCCATATAGAATATTTTACAATTTTTTAAACAAAAATAAATAAGTTAACTGTAATTAACTTTAAGTTGACTATGGTTAACTTTTGAACTATATTAATGTTTGGAAGGAGATATAACAATGCAAAATTTACAAACTGAAGATAAAAAATATCAGAAAAAATTGCAAAAGGAAGAAAAAAAACGTCTCAAATTTGAGAAAAAAGAGCAAAAACATTTTAAACATCGTTTAAATGAGATTTGTCCCTTATCGCATTTAAAAGTTAATCAAATTGGTGAGGTCTTAAGTTTAAATAACAATAATTTGGCTTTACGTAGAAGATTAATGGATATGGGTGTGACTAAAGGTGTACAAATTGAAATTAGAAGAATTTCTCCTTTAGGAGACCCAATAGATGTTTCATTACGTGGATATGACTTATGTTTAAGAAAAGTTGATATGGATGGAATTCAAGTGAAGGTGGTTAGATAATATGAAATGCTGTTTAGTTGGGAACCAAAATAGTGGTAAATCTTTATTATTTAATTTATTAACTGGTCTTAATCAAAAAGTAGGAAACTGGCCTGGAGTTACTGTCGAAAGAAAAGAAGGAATAATTAAAGATACAGATTATTCAATTGTCGATCTTCCAGGAATTTATTCTTTATCACCTTATACTAGTGAAGAAGAAATTAGTCGAGAGTTTATTCTTAATGAAAAACCAGATTTAATTATTAATATAATTGATTCTACAAGTATTGAGAGATCATTATATTTAACAACTCAGTTATTAGAACTTAATACAAATGTTCTAGTAGTTTTAAATATGGAAGACATCTTAAAAAAGAAAGGTTATGAAATTAATATTAATAAACTTCAAGAGTTACTTGGAACAAAAGTTATCTCAATTAGTGCTTTAAAAAAGATTGGAATTGAAAATTTAATTAAAACAATTAAAGAAAATGACGTAAATACAAATAAAAATCTTAAAATTTATCCAAGTTATATTGAAAATTTAATAAGCAAAATTGAAGATAAGCTTCCAGAAGATGTTTATTTTAAAAGATTTATTGCAGTTAAAGTAATCGAACGCGAAGAAAATTATAAAGAGTATCTAGATGAAAAAATTAACCAAGAAATTGAAGATTTAGAAAAATTTTATGATGTTGATAGCGAACAATTAATTGCTACTGAAAGGTATAATTTTATTGAAAAAGTAAGAAATGATTGTGTTAAAAAGGTTGTTAAAGAGACATTAACTCAAAAAATCGACAAAATTATATTGAATAAATATTTAGCTATTCCAATTTTTATAGTTGTAATGGCTATAGTTTATATGCTTAGTGTTGGAGTTATTGGTGGACTGACAGTTAACTTAATGGATGCTTTCTTTAATGGAAGTGGTGGTGGAATAGATATTGGAATATTTGAATATTCATTGGGAACTATTCCATCTAATTTTATAGGTATAGGACCTTGGCTTAGTGAAGTAATTACAAATGCTGGAGGAAGTTCTTGGGCAGCTAGTTTAGTTAGCGATGGAGTTGTTGCTGGATTTGGTGCAGTTTGCAATTTCTTACCACAATTAATTATTTTATTTTTATGTTTAGCTTTGCTTGAAACTAGTGGCTATATGTCTAGAATTACCTTCTTATTTGATCATTTCTTTAAGAAAATTGGCATGAGTGGAAAATCATTAGTTCCTTTTATTGTTGGAACTGGCTGTAGTGTCCCAGCTATTATGGCTGCAAGAACAGTAGAAGATAGTAATGAACATAAATTGACAGTAGTTCTTACTCCATTTGTACCTTGTAGTGCTAAATTACCTATTATTTCTTGTTTTATTGGTGGTTTATTTGCTCAAATATTAGGTGGATGGACATGGCTTGTTACCTTATCAATGTATTTTTTAGCTGTTATCGTTATTGTTTTAGTTGGTTGGTTTGCTAATAAATTCTTTATTAAAAATAAAAATACTAGTTATTTAACTGAGTTACCTGATTATCATGCTCCAAGTATTAGTTATATATGTAGAGATGTTTTTGACAAGACTCTTTCATTTATTAAAAGAGCTGGAACAATTATTGTTTTATGCAGTGTAGTTATTTGGTTGTTGCTTCATATAACATGGGACTTTAAATTTATTAATTATACTGAAGATGATTTAGCCTTAAATGCTGAAATGATGGAAGATAGTTTCTTAGCTTTAATTGGTAAAACTTTGTCTTGGATATTTGCTCCAATATTAGGGTTTAATATGTCTTGGGGAGCAACAGTTAGTGCAATTCAAGGATTAGTTGCGAAAGAAGCTGTTGTCTCTAGTATGGAAGTAATAAATGCTGTCCAAGAAGGTGGAAACATCTTTGCTCAAGGTACTCAATTTGCTTTCTTTAATGGATTTAGTGCTTATGGTTATATGATCTTTACATTATTTAGCGCTCCTTGTTTTGGTGCAATTGGTGCTATGAGACGTGAACTTGGAAGTTCAAAAGAGATGTGGAAAGCTTTGTTTATTGAAACGGGTGTTGCTTGGATCTTAGCAAGCTTAGTAGGAATGTGGGGTGTATTTTTATGATAAATGTCTTTTCAACAATGGCTGTAGATATAATTGTTGTTGTTTGTGTAGTAATTGTTCTCCTATTTATTATTTTTGCTAGATTTATTTTTCCAAAGCTTGATTTAAAAAGAAATTGTAGAAAAAACTGCAAAAAGAAAAAAGAAGATGAAATAAAATAAAAGAAAATGGTAATGAAAATTACCATTTTTTTAAAAAATAGTTTAGTTTTAAAAGGTTTTTTCTTAAAATAATCATTTTTTATAATGAAAAATTAATTCTTGAATTAATAAATTTAGTTAGTTATAATATTAAAGCACTTAGATATGGGCCCATAGTTAAATGGGATAACGTTAGCTTTGCAAGCTTAAGTTCGGAGTTCGATTCTCCGTGGGTCCACCATTTGGCATCGTAGCTCAGTTGGCCAGAGCGGTCGGCTCATACCCGATATGTCGAGGGTTCAAATCCCCCCGATGCTACCATTAAGTGCATAAATAACTAGGGACGGACCATTGGCGCAATTGGTTAGCGCGGACCGCTCATAACGGTTAGGTTCTGGGTTCAAGTCCTAGATGGTCCACCATTTGGAGAAATACCCAAGCTGGCTGAAGGGGTCGGTCTTGAAAACCGATAGTCGATGCAAGTCGAGCGAGGGTTCGAATCCCTCTTTCTCCGCCAAGTTATTTATTATATATATCGCGGGGTAGAGCAGTCTGGTAGCTCGTCGGGCCCATAACCCGGAGGTCGGAGGTCCAAATCCTCCCCCCGCAACCATTCGTACAGTATGCCGAAATTTAACCAAGATTCCGGCTTTTTTTATATAAAAAAGTTTTAATACAAAATTAGATGAGTTGTCTTCAATTTGTGGACAACTGAATATTAATGTATTATCATATTAATATGATAAAACGCTCAATTAGATATTTTAATAAGAAAGAAGTTAGAGCGGTTTGGGATAATGAACAATCGATGTGGTGGTATTCTGCGGTTGATTTTATTAATATTCTCATTGAACCGAATTCGCCAAGAAGATATTGGAATAATGTTAAGGTGAGAAATCCGGAGTTGTCTCCTTTTTGTGGACAACTGAAATTATATGCAAATGATGGGAAAAAATATGTTTCTGATGTCATAAATGAGAGTGGTGTTAGATTACTTTTAACCATCATTCCATCTAAATACAAAAAGCAAGTATTAGATTGGATAACAGGTATGCTAGATCCAATTGATGAACAAAGCAAAAGAAAAGCACATCAGCTTTATAAAACAAATTTGATTAGCGAAGACGAAGTTGGAAAAACTATCTCTCTTCAAAAGATTCATGCATATATATTTGAAGGATTATATGATTTTGCCGGAAAAATAAGAACAAAAACAATCTCTAAAGGTGGATTTATATTTGCTAATGGTGATTTCTTACCTCAAACCTTATTACAAATTGATAAAATGCCTCAATCCACATTTGATGAAATAGTGGAAAAGTATGTAGAGATGAATATTGCTCATCCATTCATGGAAGGAAATGGACGTGCAACCAGGATTTGGCTTGATTTAATCTTTATTAAAGAACTTAAAAAATGCATCGATTGGTCTAAGATTGACAAAAAAGATTATTTCGACGCAATGATGTTGAGCCCTAATTCTGATGTAAAAATTAAAGAGTTATTAAAAGACGCTTTAACTGATGAAATCGATAATAGGGAATTATTCCTAAAAGGAATTGATGCTTCTTACTATTATGAAGAAGTTGAATAGCGGAGTGGGAGTGCAGACAAAAACTTAAACAAAATAGCAAAAACAAAACGCTCTGACAACTATCTTGAAGTAATCAATAAAGATTATAAAGATGCAGGAATTGAAATTGCTAATTGGAGCGAAGATTAAAAATAGTTTTTAAAGTTCTATCACTAGCGATGCGATAAGGAACGCTAACTTAGATACGATGATGATACTTCCTGATATGAGGTCATATTTTTGATTTTGAATGATTTATTTAATAAAGCGAATAAGCAGTAATAGAAGATGAGGTAACTTAAGAAGATGGTTAATTTTAATGTGTACAATTTTTAGAAAAGTTGAATCAAATATCATTCTAGCTTTTTTATGAATTTTATTTTCCTCTTGCATAGGTGGATATTCATTATCCCGAATTGCATCGTTTCGTTAGTATTTTTTTGAGTTATTTAATTGCTCACAATGTCAAGCAAGAAATATCGATAAAATCGGCATTTTGTAGGGGTATCGTTTTTCTAGTAAAGGTATTATTTCTCTAGTAGGGGTCGCTTTTTGTATTAAAGCGATAACATAAAGGCAGAACAAAAAGATAAACTCTTGCTAAAAAAATTAAGCAAGAGTTTTTTATTTTAAATAATAAAGTAATTAAATAAAAAAGATTTAAATTTTATATTTAAAATAATTTATAAATCTTTATGAAATAATATAATACTAATATATGGAAAACTTTAGTTTAGCAAAGTTAAAATTTTTAGGATACAACCGTTCGTTTTATTATGATAAAGATGATGAGACAAGTTTTGATGACTATTCATTGGTAGATATTAATAAAGAGACATTTTTTGATATTTTAAGTTTAAAAATTAATTTATTTAATTTATTAACTGATGAAGAAACGATTGTTTTTTATAAAGTATTAGATGATATTTCACTTTCTAAAGATTTAATATTAGGAGTATTTAATTTAATAGTTAATGACTCTATGTCTTTTGATCAAGTAGAAAAATATTTAGATATCTTTTTTAATGATGATTTAAAATTTTCGATACATATTGATGACATTAAAAACTTTGATTTTAGAAATAATGATTACTTCTTTAAAAATGAAAAGAATTTAATTGTATGTTCTTTAAAATATCTTTATGACAACATAATTGAAGATAATTATTTAGAATTAATATCTGACCAAATAAAAATAATTGAGGAATTAACCGATAAAAATCGAACTGTAGGGTATTCTAATTTTACAACGAAATTCATTCTTTATTTTTTAAGAACCAAAACAGATTACACTGGTGAAAATGAATCACTAGCTAAATTTTTTCATTCTTCTTTATTAAAAATAAGAAAATATGATCCATTTTTTTCATATGAAACTTTAGCAATTGAATATTTTTATTCTTCGGATTTAACTAAAAAAGATTATGTCAAGTCTTTAAATTATGCTTTAAAGGCTTTTAAAATTTGTAAATCGCCAGGTATAGCTAATATTATTGGTAAAATTTTAATTCTGAATTGTGATGATAAAGACAATGAATTTACACAAAACGAATGTTTTAAATATTTAGTTTTTTCATTTATTTATAACAAAAATTATGTTGCTGGTTATTTACTTGCAGATTGTTATTTGTATGGAATAGGAACTTTTATATCTTATGAAGCTGCTTTAAATATTTTAAATGAATGTTATCAAACTTGTTTTAAGGACTACTTATTAAGAGGTAACTTAAATAATGGATATTTAGAAATTTTAAGTCGTTTAATTAAAATTCATTTTTATAAATTTAAAGATAAACGTGATGAAAAATTACTTAAATCATATTTTTTACAATTACGTGAACTTATTAAAAAACGTTATCATATAGATAAAAATGAATATGATGAAAAGATTTTAAAAATGCTTAGTGAACTTTTGTTTAACTTTTTCGATGAAAAAATCAAACGTATATCTAAAAATAATGGATACGATATAACTAAATATTTAAATTCATTTTCTTTAAGCCAAATTGAAGGTAAATTACAACTTGAAGCTAACTATTTAGTTTTAGAATTAACTCCTAAAGAGAATAAATTTTTATATATTGAATTTAAAGATATTTTATTTGCTGAATTCACTAAAAAAGCTAAGTTTATTATTGAATTTAATGGCGAAAATAAGATTGATGAACAAATTATAAATGAATTCAATTCTTCTTTAAATAACGTAATCTTTTCTAATGGAACTATCTTTTTATTATATAAGGATGAAGTAGTAGATTTAACTAACATAATAGTATCGTATATTCCTTCAAATATAACTAAATGTGAAAAACTTTATAATGTTGGATGTATTACTATAAATAAGAATAAAAAATACTTATATTTAGATGATGATAAAAAAGAAGGAGAATATATAAAAGTTAAAAATAAAAAATATCAAATAGAAAAAATACTTCATGTTTATGAAGATAATTTGCCATTTTTCTTAGATGATATGCATCAATATTCTAATAAATAATTATTTCATCTTTTCTAAAGATTCTTTTATAAATATTATAAAGTCATCTTTTGGTATTTTTCTTAATTCACTACAAAGTTCATTTATAATATCAATATCGTTTTTTCTTTCTACTAAATAATCGATTGAAACATTGAAATAATTCGCAATTAAAATAAGTTTTTCGATGCTAGGTTCATAAATTTCATTTTCCCAATTTAAAATTGTTTGACCACTAACACCTAAGATATTAGCCAATTCTTGTTGATTTAAACCTTTTTGAATACGCAACTGTCTTAATCTCATCTTTTAAACCTTATAATAATCTTCAATGAATCCTTGATTTTATATAAATAGAAATCAAATAATACTTGATATAAAAGAGATTTATCAAGTTTAGTTATGTATTTTACTCGCTTTAATCAAGGTTTCTTAGATATAATTTATAATTTAACTTGTTTATTTTTTGTATTTTAATTATCCTAATTTAGGTGAGGAAATATGGAAAAGAGTAGAATTATTCAAGGTTTAATGCGTATTAATGAGATGAGTGTTGAAGAAGTAAAATCTTTAATTGAATTTGACTTAGAACACGGAATTAATTTCTTTGATACTAGTAACATTTATGGAAATGGCGTTAGTGAGTCTAAAATTGGTGATGTTTTAAGACTTGATCCAAGTTTAAGAAGTAAAATGATTATTCAATCTAAATGTGGAATTTATGTAGATGAATCAAATCAAAGTTATTATGATTTATCAAAAGAAACAATTATTAAATCTTGTAATGATACTTTAAAAAGATTAAATACAACTTATTTAGATTATTTTTTATTACATAGACCGGATATTTTTCTAGATAATAAAGAAGTTGCTGAGGCTTTTAATATTCTTTATAAAGAAGGAAAAGTACATCATTTTGGAGTAAGTAATTTTTCTAAGGAATTAATTGATTATTTAGAAGAAGAAGTTAAAGAAAAAATAGAAGTTAATCAACTTCAATTAGGTTTAGGACATACATTATTGCTTAGTGATGTTTTTAATTATAATACTGCTTTTTATAAAAATAATTCCTTTGCAGGGGATATGTTTTTCTATCTAAAAAAGAAAAATATCAATTTACAATGTTGGTCACCATATCAATATGGAATGTTTGAAGGGAATATCTTAAATAATGATAAATTTAAAGAAACTAATATGCTTTTGGAACAATTAGCTTCAAAATATAACGTAAGTAAAAGCAGTATTTGTTTAAGTTTTTTATTAATGTTAGGTAATAATGTTAGTGTCGTAATAGGGACAACTAATAAACAACATATATTTGATTCAATCAAGGCATTAAAAGTAAATTTAACCAAAGTAGAGTGGTATAATTTATATCGAAGCGCTAATAACTTATTGCCATAATTTAAAAAAAATAATTGAGATTAGAGAGGTTTTTATTTATGTTTAAGAGTTTTTCAAAAAAAATATATGACAAGATTTATGCTGTAAGAGAGGATGGCAAACCATTTTTAAAATATTTTAGTGTTGAAGATTATGATAATTTATTAACTAAAAATTTCTCAATAAAAACTAGTGATAATGAAACAATTAATGGTAAATATATTTATAAAGAAAATTATAATCTTAACTCTTTGATAATTTTTGTTCACGGAATGGGAGCAGGTTATCAAGCTTATATGCAAGAAATTAATTATTTAGTTAATAGTGGGTTCAAAGTTTTAGCATATGATGCAGTTGGCACATTTTCATCAACAGGTACATCTATAAAAGGTTTTTTAGAAAATATCAGTAATTTAGATGATGTATTAAATTATCTTGAAAATGATGAACAATTTAAGAATATTGACATATATTTAATTGGTCATAGTTTAGGTGGATATGGAGTTGGCTCTATTTTAAATCTTCATAAAAATATTAAAAAAGCAGTTATTTTAAGCGCCCCATTAAGTGTTAGCGCTGCTTTTAAGGAACATATTCCTTCAAAAATTGTTGCAAACAATTTTATTAAAATAGAAAAAGAAAAATTTAGTAAATATTTTAATTTAAATATTTTAGATGGAATTAATAATTCCAAGACTAAAGTAGCCTTGTTTTATTCAACAAATGATCCTTTAGTAAATTTTGAAAAAAACTTTAATTATTTAAAATCGAATATTAAAAGAAATGATGTTTTATTTTACGAGGTAAATAATAAGGGACATAATCCTACGTATACAGAAGAATCAAGCAAAAAATTAAGTGATTTAATTAAGAAAGTTCATAAATTTTCTTCAATGGAAGAGAAGGTTAATTATACAAAAGATTTAGATTTCAAAGAATTTTGCCAACTTGATGAAGAAGTTATGCAAGAAATCATTTCATTTTTTGAAAAAGAATCTTTTGTTATAGATAGTTATACTTTTTAATTACTTATTAAAATAATTATTAGCGTAAGAACAAGTATATTCTAAAACCAACTTATTTTTTGTTGTGTATTCAAGTATATAATTCATTAGTTTTTTAGCGTATCCCTTGCCTTTAAATTGTTCATAAACAATTGTTGATAAAATATTGAATTTATCTAGGCTTATCTTAAAAAGAACATAACCAACTTCAACTTCATCAATAAATAATTTAATTTTTCCTTCTTTGATATCAACAATGTAATTTTCCATAAATAATTTCTAGTTATCTTTTATTAGTAAAACAACTTTTGTTCTCCTTTTGTCTATTTTATATTAATATTTTATAACCTAAAATTAAATAGTTTTTGCTTATTTTTATAAAAAACCCTGCAAAACTCAATAATTTTTTAATTTTTTTATGAAAATAAGTTAAATTTTCTTTCTTACAAAAGAGAAAATTTTATAGTAAAATAAAGATAGGTTTTGCGATGGAAAGGAAATTAATTGTTCATAAAGTTCATGGTTTATGTGAAGTAATTGATACTGTTGAATTAAACGAAGCTTTATATTACAAAATTAAGGCTTTAAATGAAGATAGCCTTATCCTTTATTGTCCTATTGATAAAAAAAATGATTTATATCGTCCTTTATTAACTAAGGATGAAATTTTTGATGTTTTAAATTATATGCGTTCAATTAAAGATGTTGAATTTGACTTTTCTAAACAAAGAAGAACGCGTTTTAAGGAACTTCTATATAGTGGAGATATCAAAAATATTGGTTATTTAACTAAAGTTTTATATTTATATAAGGAATATAAAGGTGATAAAAACCAAGCTTTAGGTCTTGAAGATACTAGAATGTTAGATACTGCAAAAAGAATGTTAATTGATGAAACATCTGTTATTTTTAATTTAACAAAAGAAGATAGTGATAAATTTATTCATGATTATCTTTATAAGGAGGATGATTAAATGAAAGAAGAATTTAAATATACTAATCAATTTAATGATGAATTATATGGACATAAATGGATCGTTAAAGATGAAGAAGCAATACTTTTATTAGTAACTGGTATGGCTGAACATTCTTCAAGATATAATCATTTTGCTTCTTTTCTAAATGAAAATAAAATTTCTGTTTATTGTTTAGATCATTATGGACAAGGAAAAAATGGTAAACTTGGTAATCCAGGAAAAGATTATTTCTTTAAAATGGAAGCAACCATTGATGAATTAATTAATAAATTTAAAAAAGAAAATAAAAAAGTTTATTTATTTGCTCACTCAATGGGAAGTTTTATTACTCAAGGATATATTCAAGAATATAAAGGAAATTTAGATAAAGTTGTTTTATGTGGAAGTAATGGCAAAACGATTTTATTTAAATTAGGAAATTTTTTAGCACACCTTGTGGTAAATAAAAAGAATTATGATCAAGAAGCTGGTTTTTTATATAAATTAGCAATCGGTGCTTATGAGAAACCTTTTATAAATGAATCAAAAAGTGCTTGGATTTCTAGAAATAAGGAAAATGTTAAAAAATACGATGAAGATCCTTTAAGCGGCTTTAATTGTACTAATGGATTTTATTATGAATTTTTAAAAGGCTTAAGTTCTTTACATAATAAAAATAAAATGAAACAAATTAATAAAAATTTACCTATATTAATTATTGGTGGAAAAGAAGATCCAGTAGGAAATTATTCAAAAGGCCTTTTAAAATTACAAAAAGAATATTTAAAATATGGTCTAAATGCTCAATTAATCATTTATGAAAATATGAGACATGAGATATTAAATGAAGAAAATAATCAAATTGTTTATCAAGATATTATTAATTTCTTAAATTCATGATATTTATAATGTATAATTAAAATGTTTTTTTGAGGTGCATTATGATTAAAGACATATTAGTGTTTGCATTGACAAGTAATGTTTCGTTAACAGATAAAGTTTGTTCTTTACTTGGAATAAAACGTAGTGAAGCAGAAATTTTACATTTTGCAGATGGAGAATGTTTGGCAACTAGTAAAGTTGATGTGCGTGGGAAAAAAATATACATAATTCAATCAACATGTAGCCCAGTTAATGATAGAATAATGGAAACACTTTTATTCATTGATGGTATAAAAAGAGCTAATTGTAAGGAAATTACATTAATAATGCCTTATTATGGCTATGCACGACAAGACCGTATCGCTCATGCGAATGAACCAATTAGTGCTCGACTTGTAGCAGATTTATTCTCAAATGCAGGTGTTTCAAGAGTTCTTACAATGGAACTTCACACCCCTCAAATACAAGGATTTTTTAGCGTTCCACTTGATAATTTAACTCCTAGTGTTTTGTTTGCTGAAACATTAAATGAGTTATTTAGAAAAGATAATATAAACACTCATGATGTTGCAATTGTTTCTCCTGATCATGGAGCAATGTATCGAGCTAGAGATGTTTCAAACTATGTTCCAAATAGTAGTTTAGTTATTATTGATAAGAGAAGGCCTAAACCTAATGTTGCTGAAATTACGAACATTATCGGAGAAATTGAAAATAAAATTTGTGTTATGGTCGATGATATTATTGATACTGGGGGTACAATTTTAGCTGGGGCCAAAGTATTAAAAGAAAAAGGTGCTAAAAAAATCTATATTTGTGTTTCACATGCTTTATTTTCACATAATGCTCTTAAGAAGTTTGAAGAAGCAGATTTTGTAAATGGCGTTTTTGTTACTGATACGATTGAACATCCTGAGTTTTATCATAGTAATAAAATTAAAGTTGTTTCAATTGCTAGCATGATTGCTGATGTTATTAAATCTCATGAATCACATGAGAATATTAAAAATATTTACACAAGATTCCACTAATTTATTATTAATTTGATTATTAAGGCCTTCATATGAAGGCTTTTATTTTACTTTTATAAAATAATTAGCACTTTATTATTGCAAGTGCTAAAAAATGTAGTACAATAATGTTTAGCAGTTAAAATTGTTGAGTGCTAATAGGAGGAACAAATATGGAATTAAAAGAATTTGAAACAGAATCTAAAGAACTATTAAATTTAATGATTAACTCAATTTATTCAAATAAAGAGATATTTTTAAGAGAATTAATTTCTAATGCTAGTGACGCTTTAGATAAATATAAGTATTTAGCTTTAACAAGTAATGATAAAATACCTTCAAAAGATGAATATTTTATAAAAATCGATATAGATAAAGAAAATAAATGCATCTCAATAAGTGATAATGGAGTTGGAATGACCCATGACGAACTTATTAAAAATCTTGGAACAATTGCTAAAAGTGGTTCTAAGGAATTTATTAATAAATTAAAAGAAAATAAAGATCAAAACGATTTTGATATTATTGGTCAATTTGGTGTTGGCTTTTATAGTGCCTTTATGGTTGCTAAAAAAGTAGAAGTTTTAACAAAGTCAATTAATGATGAAAGCGGATATATTTTTAGTAGTGAAGGCAGTTCAACTTATAGTATTGATAAATGTGATTTAAAAGATAGTGGGACAACTGTTAAAGTGTATCTAAAGGATGACACAAAAGACACTAAATTTAGTGAATATTTAGATGAATACGAAATTAAAAGTTTAGTAAAAAAATATAGTGATTATGTTAGATATCCTATTAAACTAGATGAAATTATTAAAAAACCAAAATTGGACGAAAATAATAAAGAAATCGAAAATGAATTTGTAGAAGAAAAAACTACAACGATTTTAAATTCGATGATTCCTTTATGGAAAAAGAATAAAAAGGATGTTACAACGGAAGAATTAAATGAATTTTACAAGACAAAATTTTATGATTATACTGATCCAATCGCTTCATTATATTTAACTGTTGAAGGTATGATTAGCTATAATGCTTTAATTTATATCCCTAGCCATGCTCCTTATGATTTATATAGTGACAATTATGAAAAAGGTTTAACTTTATATAGTAAAGGTGTCTTTATTAAAGATAAATGTAAAGAATTAGTTCCTGATTATCTTAAATTTATTAAAGGTTTAGTTGATTCAAGTGATTTAAGTTTAAATATTTCTCGTGAAATGCTTCAAGACGATGCTAAATTAATAAAAATTAGAGATAATATTGAAAATAAAGTCGTTAAACATTTAGAAGAATTAAAACAAAATGATTTCGATAAGTACGTTAAATTTTATGAAGTTTATGGAAATCACTTAAAATTTGGAGTTTATAGTTCGTTTGGAAGTAAAAAAGACTTATTAAAAGATTTAATTTTATTTAAATCCTTAAAAGATTCAGATAAATATATTAGTTTAAAATCTTATATTGATGAAGCTAATAAAGACGAAAAAGTAATTTATTATGCAAGTGGTGATTCGATTGAATCTATAAAACTTTTACCTGAACTTGAATCTTTTAAAAAACAAAATATAAATGTATTACTTTGCGTCGATAACATTGATGAATTCTTCTTTATGGCTATGAAAGACTATGAAGGTTATGAATTTAAAAATATTAATGATGTAAGTAGTAAAACTTTAACTGAAGAAGAAAAAAGTAAAATTGATGTTTTAAATGCAAAAAATAAAGAATTACTTGATAATTTAAAAGAAGCTTTAAAAGATAAAGTTGATGAAGTTAGTTTCTCAACAAAACTAGTTGATTCTCCAGTTTGTATCACGACTAAAAATGGTTTAAGTCTTAATATGGAAAAAATAATTAATGATTTACCAAAAGGTGAAAATGAAGATGTTAAATCTACGAAAGTATTAGAACTTAATCCTGATCATGAATTAGTAAAAGCAATTATGGAAATTAAGAAAAATCAAGATGAATTAAACGACTATGCTAATTTGCTTTATGATGAAGCAATGCTTCTTGAAGGATATCAAATTAAAAATAAAGAAAACTTTGCTAAGACATTAAATAAAATTATTATGAAATCTTTAAATCTAAATAAATAACTTAGATTTGCAGGCTTTTTAATAAAAATGTGGCTTTTTTGTTATAAAAATGATATTAATTATCTATGAAGAAATTTGTGATTTTTGATTTTGATGGGACTTTGCTTGATACCTTAAAAGGCTTAACAAATGCTAGTAATTTATTAATGGAAAAATTTAATTATCCATATCGATATAGTTATGACGAGGTTAAAGAATTCATAGGTGATGGAGCAAGGAAACTTTTTCTTAGATTAACTCATCGAAGCGATTTTGATGAGGAATTAGAAAAACAATATCAAGAATTTTTAAAATACTATGAAGAAACTCAATATATATCCCCTCCATTTAAAGGCGTTATAAAAACATTAAAAAAGCTAAATAAAGATGGTATTAAAATCATTATATATAGTAATAAACCGAATGATATTTTAAATAAAATTGTCAATGCTTCATTAAAAGACATTAAAATCTTAAAAACTCAAGGCTTTGTTGAAGGATATAAAGTAAAGCCTGATGTCACATTATTAAATAGAATTTTAAAAGAAAATAATTTAAGTCCTTATGAAGGCCTTTATGCTGGAGATAGTTATACTGATTATTTAACTGCAATGAACTTACATATGGATATGATTTTTCTAACATATGGATATTGTCACAAAGAAGATCAAGATAAATTTAGTTGCATAAAACTTAATAATTTCCAAGACATATTAAATTATATAAAATAGATAAGGAGGAATTTTGATGATTAAGATTTATACATCTCCAAGTTGCAGTAGTTGCAAAAAAGTGAAAAAATGGTTTGATGAACAACATATTGAATATGTTGAAAAAAATATTTTTACAAGTGTTTTAAATCCTAAAGAACTAAAAGAAATTTTAGAAAAGAGCGAAAATGGTACTGATGATATTATTTCAAAAAGAAGTAATATTATTAAGGAAGGAAATGTTGATATTGATTCAATGACCTTGAATGAGTTAATTGAATTTATTAAAAAAAATCCTAGTTGCTTAAAGCGCCCTATTATGGTTGATGACCGTAAAATTCAAGTTGGATATAATGAAGAAGAAATACGTTCTTTTATTCCGGCAGCTAGAAGGGTAGCAGAAAGAAATTGTTCACACTTTTCTTCTTGTGATGATTGTCCAAGCTGTAATAAAGACTATCAAGACTTCTTAAAATCAATTAGATAATTTATTAAATATTAGTTAAATTAAGGAAAAAGAAAGGCTATAAAGTATTAATAAAATAAAAACTTAAGCCTTTTTTAATTATTTTTAGACAAATTTAATTAAAAAAAATCTGATTTAAGAATATTATTAATTTTTAAAAAATATCTTTTTGTCGATAAGGTCTAAACAATTTCAATTTTATTAAGGAAATCAAAAAAACTTTACAAAAAATAATCATGTTTTAAAATAAATCTATATTTCGAAAGGAGAATTTATGAAGAAAAGAAATTTAGGTGTACTTGCTTTAAGTTCTGTTCTTGCTTTTGGAACGGTTGGTCTTACATTAACTACTTTAGCAGGTTGTGGACAACAAGCTAGTTTTGGGGAATTAACAGTTGAAGCTGTTGGAGACCAAGAATATGGTGCTACCGTTGATTTGAAACCTCTTGTTCGTTTTGACGGGAAAGCTGACGAGACAAAAACGGTTACAGTTACAGTCGTTACAACAACAACACTTCAAAAAGTTGGTGGTGATACTGGTACTTCAGTTAGAGTAATCGGAGTTGGTGCATGTGAAGTTAAAGTTGCTTGCGAAGGAAAAGAAGTAAGTGTTACTTTTAATGCTGTTCCGGTTGTTGGAGGTATCAATGTTCAACCTTTAACTTATGCTATGGTTGGCCAAACTGTTAATCTTGATGATTTAGTCTCAGTTACAGTTACAGCTCCTGTTACAGCTACTGCCGATTTCGTTGCAGAAGTTGTTACTGCTGATACTGTTGAATTAGGTAGTGATGGAAAGACTTTAACATTTAAAGCTATTGGTGCTTATGAAGTTAAATTAAGTGTTCCAGGAAGCGATCATACCGCAAAATTAGAAGGTACTGTTGTTTCTCAAACCGAAGGAAAAGTAAGACAACTTTTAACTGGAATTGGAACTAATTATAGTGCTCTTGTTTTAGGAGGAGACGGCAGCAAAGTAATTGCTAAAGGTTTACACAACGATAATTATAATGTTTTAGTTACAGATGAAGTTAGTGGATCAATTAGATTCGTTGGTGGAAGAAATGCTAATGGTTATTTCTTTACATGTGGTCTTACTGAAGAAGGCTTAGCAGATGTAAGTACAATCACTTATAGTCAAACTAATACTTCAGATTGGAGCAATTATTTTGTTAATATGCCATTTGACTCAACAGTTTTAGATTCTTTTGAACTTGTTCAAAATGAAGGTGAAGATCCATATTTATTTGCTAGAACTGGTGTTGACGTACAAAGTGATACATTATATGCAACTTTAGTTTACGGAACAATCTTCCAAGATGTTAGTGATTTTTATGATGCCGTCGATATTAAAATTTTACCTTCTGTATTAAATGAAGTTGAAGTTGTTAAAGTTGAATTAACTGGTGTTACAATTAATAGCGATACTCAAGATGAAACTAAAGAGGAACTCTATTCATATGTTTTAACTGGTATTGGTACAACTGTTGAAACAAACTTAGAAGCATTTGTTAATGATCCTTCTAATGAACCTTTACCTGCTGATGCAACTGCTGAAATGAGTTTCTTAGCAACAGCTAAAGAGGCTAAAAATTATAAAGTTCAATATTCGCTTGGTATTATCAACTATGATACTGGTTTACCATTTGTTGCTAGTGAATTACCTTCAACATTATCACAATTTATTGATTTAGCATATCAAACTGGTGTAACTTACATTGACGATGAAACAATGTATAGAGAAGCACTTTGCTACTTAAACGGTCATGATGGAGCTGCTACACCATTAAGTTATGGTTATACTGTTGGAGAAGATGGTCTTGTTCATGAATATGGTAAAGACGAAGGTGGATCATTTGTTGTTGGTGATGTTGTTTCAAAAACTGATGGAACTACATATTCAAGTATCTATGATATGCTCTATACATTAAATGATTATATGGATGGTTATAGTGATGCATTCGTAACTAGTTCTAAGAAATCAGATGGTACTCTCACATATACAATTGATGATACTCAAGCTGCTGGTGTCTTAAGTACAGTAGGATTAATCGGTCTTGCTAGTGAAAATATGGTTACAGTATTTGCTGGATTAAAATTTACATCTGGCGCTAACGTATTAAATACTTCAGAATATACATTAAAATTAGATGCTGCTGCTAATACAATGGATTTCTCTGCTCAATCAGTTGCTATTGGCTTTGGTGAAGGTGAAGGAACTGCTGTATTAGTGGTTAACTTAAGAATTTCTGAAGTTGGTACAACAGTCGTTAAATAATTTATATTATTAGTTATTTAAAAGGAGGTGACTAATCTCACTTCCTTTTTGACTAAATAAACACATTAAGGAGGAAAAAAATGAATAAAAAAGGTTTATGGTTCATAGCTTTTTCTTCAGTTTTTTTAGGAATAGGCTTCTTAAATAATGTCAATTTAGAATTACCTGTTAGAGATACAACCGTTATTGTTGAATTAAAAGATCTTTATGGTGAATCTAAAGAAGCAAGAAAAGAAGTAAGAAGTTTATTTTATCAAGAACTAAATAGTAAAGTTACTACAAATTATTCTGTAGATTTTACATTAGACGAACTTGCAAATTACATAATTTTAAAAGTTAATTCTAATGATATTTACTATATTCAAAATCTTAAAACTGTCGAATTTGCTAGCAAAGAAAGATATTATCAACCTGCAGAAGTAACTACATCTTCAGGTGAATCTGATCCAAATGCAGGAAGCTTTAATCCTGATTTAGCAACTGGTCCAGATAAAAACTATTCACGTATCGAAATGAACGTAAAAGAAGAAAATACTAAAGATGGTGAAGGAACTTTAATTGCTGTTTTAGATAACTCTTTCCAATTAGATCATGAAGCATTAGTTGATTTAAGCGATGATCAAGTTAAATATACTAAAGCTGAGATGAAAGCAATGGTTACAGGAAATTCTTTAAATGCAAAAGGAGATTTTGATAAACAACTTTATTACAATAATAAAGTTCCTTTCTACTATGACTATGCTAATAGTGATAATGATGTATTAAATGTTAAAGAAAACCATGGTATCCATGTTTCTTCTATTGCTGCAGCAAATGGACCTTATAAAGGTATCGCTCCAAATGCTCAACTTGCTCTTATGAAAGTGTTTCCTGATAGTGGTTCAGGAGCTAGTGATGGAACAGTTTTACGTGCTTTAAATGATTGCGCTAAAATTGGAGTTGATGTTGTTAATATGTCTCTTGGTTCTTCTTTATGGGATGAACCTAGCGATAGAGCTGCTGAAGATGGCAAGGACGAAACAACATATTCAAGTGCTTTTAGAGCTTTCCAAAAATTATCTGAAAGAGGTGTTCAATTTGCTGTTAGTGCTGGTAATGAAGGAAGAGGTAATTATTTAAAAGATAATGATCAATCATCAAACTATGGATTATATCCAAATTTACCAACCGATCAAGCTGAACTTGGTATTATAGGAAGTTATGCTAACTCTTCTTATGCAACTATTGTTGCTAGTAGTAGATTGCAAGCTGATACATCATTAAAAGATGCTACTGCTTATAGACAAAAAGTCAGTGGTTTTTCTAGCGATGGAGTCACTTGGGATTTAAGACTTAATCCTGATATTATTACTCCTGGAGAAAGTATTTGGGGTGCAACTTATTATCCAAAAGGTTCAGATACAAAATATGTATATATGGATGGAACTAGTATGGCTGCTCCTAACTATGCCGGAGTTGTTGCTAACGTTTTAAGTAATGGTGATTTTACTACTGATGAAGAACGTCAAGAATATCAATTAACACTTGAAAGAAGAATTCAATCTACAGCTACCCCATTAACACAAGTTGTTGGCGGAGTTACAACTGGATTTTATTCTCCAAGAAAACAAGGTGCAGGATTACCAAATGTTGCTCATGCAATTGATACTGAAATTTATTTAGAGGGCGTTAGAAATAAAGCTAAAATTGAATTACAAAATAATGATGATGTTAAAGTTGGAAGATTAAACTTTGACGTTAAAACTATAAATGAATCAACTGAAAGTGAAGAATATACTGCAACTTTATATGTTCAAGCTCCAGCTTTATCTTCTGATAAATCTTATGCAACTTTATTTGATCAAAAATTAGAAGAATTTACTAAAGATGTAACAATTCTTCCAGGAGAAAATTCAATTAGTTTCGATTACAATATTAGTGAAAATTCAAAAGAAATTTTAAAAGAATTTGATCAAGGAACATATTTAGAAGGTTATGTTATTTTTACTCCTAAAGATAGTAGTAATGAAATAACTCTTTCTATCCCATTCTTAGGTTATTATGGTGATTATGCTCAAGCTACACCAGTAGAACCATTTGAATTTGAACAAAAAGATAACAAGTTATATGGTAGTGATTTATTAAATGATGCTTATTATACATTCAAATCACGTCCAAATGCTGATTTTACATCGATGATTGTCACTTCTGATAGTGCTTTTACAACTTCAGATATTCAAAAATTTGCTTCAGGAGAATCAAATCCTGTTGCCGCTGGTGGTACAAAAGCAATTTATGATAAGACAAGTGCTTCAATCACTGTTGGTCTAAAAGGTTTAAGCAGTAATCTTCTTATTCAACAATATGTTTATAGAAGTGTTACAGCTAATACTGTTAAATTAATTAAACAAAGTAATAATCAAACAGTATATTCGACTAGAATGTCAAATTATAGTGATAACGGAACATATAATATGACTACTGGTCGTTTATTAAAATCTATATTTGCTTCTCCAGGAACTGATTCAGAAGCATCTAAAGCATATACAACAATTGCTTTAAGAGGTAATACTGGTAATTTATTATATGCTGAAGGATTATATACTCTTGAATTTACTTACAACACAACTTATGGAAGTACTGTAGTTAAAACTTACACACTTAATATTGTTGATGGCGAAGCAAGTGCACCAAAAGTTGTTGATAGAAATTTAAGCGGTGAAACAAATGCACGTGTATTAAGAATTGATCTTGAAGATAATGTAATTAGCGCTGTTGCTAACTATGAAGAAGTTACAATTCAAAGCGATTCTAATGGAAAATTTATTAACTTAAATATTTCTGATTACACTTCAAGAAAGAAAATATTACTTGAACTCGAAAATTCAGTTGGTCTAAAAACTACACAATTATTTAATACAAAAGATATTGAAGATGGATATGCAGTCGAACATAATGGTTTAGTACTTGGTTATAATGTTGTCTTTAAGGTAACTAAAGGTACTGTTGATGAAACATCTAATACATTTACTAATCGTTATCAAACTGTAATTAACGATGCTCGTGGTAATGAGACTGATATTAGTACTGCAGGAGGTTATAAAGTCTTATTATTCTTACCATTTAATGCTACTGATGTAGTTGTTTCTGCTACTGAAAAGGTTAATGGTGTTGATACCGCTGTTGTAACTGAACTTAATGGAACAACTTTAAGTTATGTTACTCAAAGTGGTGACGTTAGCATTACATTTAATTTTAATGGTAAAGAAGAACCAGATAATCCAGATGAACCTATAACTCCTGAAGAACCTACTACACCAAGTAATGACAATACAGCAGCTATTGTTGGTGGTGTTGTTGGAGGAGCAGTCGGAGTAAGTCTTATTACGCTTGGCATCTTAATTTATGTTAAAAAACTTAAAGGTATACATAAATAATTTTCTTTCAAATTATAATTTTAAAAAGCAAGGACTAGTTTTATTAGTCCTTGCTTTGTTTGGTGTTGGTTTTACATTATTTATTTATTTTATAAATGAAAGAACAATTATTGATGGATGTAATGGAAGTTTTGGAGCCTTTGCTATTTTCTTTTTTCTTGGAAGTTATCAAATAATATTAAATCAAGGTACTTTTGATGCTTTAGGATATAGTGTCACAAATATGATTTCTTCGTGGGGAAAAGGTGCAAAAAGAAAATATAAAGATTTAATAGATTATAAAGATCGAAAAGCTCCAAGTAGAAAAACAAATAAATTTAACTTTATTGCTTATTATATTGCTAGTTTTATCTTTTTAATAACAGCAATTATTTTATTTATAATTTATAAATGTACTTTTTAAAAAATGCTGATATTTTCTTTAATATATGCTTTTTATTAATGAAATATTAAGATTATTTTTTATTGATTAAAATTATATATATTAATATATAATTATGAATATTTATGATTTGTTTCATAAGTAGTCGTATATTTAACAAGGAGGAAAATTATGAAAAACAAGATAAAAATTCTTTCAATAGTTAGTGTCGTCGGTATGCTAGGTCTTCTTGCTTCCTGTAATAAAGGTGGAGGCGGTGGAAATCCTGGCGGTGAAACCGAAGTTTATCCTACATTTGAACTTGCTACTTCAGATGGAAATTATACTTTCAATGTTAATGAAACTGGTAGCGTAGTTTTAAGTAATTTCGTCGATATGGATGAAAACGCATTAAACATGGATTACTTCTCACAAAATACTGATGTTTTAGCTGTTGATCCAATTACTGGAGGATTTAGATGCCTTCAACCTGGTGTAACTTATTTAGTTGCTCAAGATATTACTAGCGGTGCAGTTGATAGTATTAAAATTACTGTTGAAGGACAAGGATTTACTGGAACAAAAAGTTATGTTGGTTTAACTTGGCAGGAAAGAGCTAATATTTTAGGAAAACTTGAAAGATATGCTCAAGATACATATTTAACTGGTCTTCCATTTTGTGGAGATGGACAATATGTAATGTATAATGAAAGAGTTCAAAAAGGTGTTGAAAATTACATCACTGGTTATGGTTTTGGAATTCAACAATACGGAACTTTAACTGCTCCACTTGCTGCTGAAACAAATGCAAACTATAAAATGTATTACCATACATATGTTGCAAACGATCCACATGATCTTAATGGTTGGGATTCAGAAGGTAATGATGTTAGTGATTTAACAAGTTACATTACTAGTGGTTTATATGGTTATAAGTTAAATGAAAACAAAACAGACTACGAAAAGTATGCTGTTTTAGCTAAATATGAATTAGATGAGGGTGGTGTAGTAGCTCTTGATCCTTCAAGTGATGCTGAACCAACCGCAACTAAGTTCAAGGCTTATGTTAAAACTGGAGCAGATGGATTAAAATATTCAACAAATAGTAAAAATCCTACTTTTGCAAAATATAATGGTCGTGAAGTTAAACTTGAAGACTACCTCACTCCATTTAAATTATTATTAACTCAATCTAACCAATTATTCCGTGGTGCTGAAATGATTAGTGAAACTTATGCTCGTCCAATCGTTGGTTCCACTGAATATTACAATCAAACTGCTAATGGTTATAATGAAGAATTATTTAATAAATTAGTTGGAGTAAAAATTGGTACAGATGAAAAAGGTTCATATGTTGAATATGACTTCACATTACCTTTAAAAATTGATGGTATTGATAGTAATTTAAGTAGTGAATTATGGCAACCAATTCCAATGGATTTCATTGATGATTTAAATGCTACTGATGGAACTGATGGACTTAATAATGGTGCTCAATTATATGGACGTTTTAGTGAAAATGGTTCATTAACTCCAGTTGATACAACTTTATCACTTGGTGTTTATACTCTTGAATACTATGAAAAGGATAAATTAATTACTTATAAATTAAATCCTAACTGGATTGAAAGAACTACTTATCCTGATATGAACAAAATTGAAGGATACCATGTTGCAGTTCTTCCTGCTGCTAAACAAGATAACAAAGCCGCATTTAATGAATTCTTAGCTGGAAAACTTGATAGCTGTTCAATTCCAGGTGATTTATTAGTTAATTATAAAGATGATCCAAGAACTACAGAAATTCCTGAAACAACAACTTGGAAAGTAAATGTCAATGCATGTAATGCTGACTTATGGGAACAATTATTTGGTGTTGATGGTCAAATTTTCAAAACTCCTTTAGACAAATACTGGGATGTTAAAACTATCATGTCTAATACCCATTTCTTAGATGGTTTATATTATTCAATTGATAGAGCTCAATTTGCTCAATCACAAAACTTTAGTGCATCTCAAAATTACTTAAGTGAAGCATATTACTTCAATAATCCTGACAATATCTATAATGAAACAGATGGTCATAAGTCTGCTTTAAAAGATAGATATCCAACAACTCATGGTTACAGTTTAGATGCTGCTAAAACGCTATTTAAACTTGCTATCCAAGAAGAAGTTGAAGCTGGTAATTTAACTTATGGAACTAAAGAAAATCCAACAATTATTACAATTAGTGGTAAATGGATGAGTGAAAGTTCAATGAATAGTATGGGTAAACCTATTACTGAATATATGACTAAAGCATTTAATAGTGTTGATCCTCGCGTCCAACTTGTTATTAACAATACTGTTGCTGGAAGTGATGCAGATGCTATGTATGATGCATTAGGTCAAGGTCAATTTGACTTAGGTATGGGTGCAATTACAGGTATGCAAATGTTACCTATCGACTTCATGCAAGTCTTATGTAGTGATAACAGAAGTGGTTTCTGCCTTAACTGGGGCGTTGATACAAGCATTAATGATGGTATGATTTATTACGATGGTTATACTTGGTCATATGACGCATTATGGGAAGCTGCAACTGGAAGAACTACTGTCGAAAACGGTGAAGTTGTAAAATAGTAATTTAATTAATAATTTATAAAATGTTCAAATAAGGTTAGGGTTTCCCTAATCTTATTTGACGCTTATAACCTAGTTGTTAATCATCTTTGATTTTAGATAATTAAGAAATAAGTTATAATTTAAGAAAAGGAGTAGCTAAATGTGGAAATATGTACTAAAAAGAATAGTATTAATTGCTTTTACTGCTTTTATAATACTTTCTTTAACCTTCATTTTAATTAAGCTTTTACCACCTGCAACTCCAGCTGGAATGCCTCCACAAGTACAATCTTTTTATATAAATCAAGTTCAACTTGGTTATATGCTTGATATGGAGAGCCCAACTGAAGGTTTAGGAAATTTACTTTATAATTGGATTGATAGTGCAGGTAAAGCTCACTATATTTATCAACGTCCAGTTATGGAACAATACTTTAGTTGGCTTAATAATATTGTTACCAAATGGGATTGGGGAACTTCAACTAATTTAAGTATTGGTCAATCAGCGATGACAATTATTCTTGAAAGATTGCCAGTAAGTATTTATTTGAACATTATCACATCATGTGTTGCGGTTCCTATTGGATTCGGACTTGGTATTTTAGCAGCTTTAAAGAAAAATAAATTAACTGATGGAATTATTTCTACAGTAGTAGTTATATTTATTTCCTTACCATCATTTGTTATTATAACTTTCTTATTAAGTATTTTTGCATATCAACTTAATTGGCTACCAAGTCAATGGCCTAGTGTTCAAGATCCTATTTCAAAAAGGGTTGCTGGTTATGTAATTCCAGTTTTGGCTTTATCACTTGGAACAATTTGTGCTTATGCTCGTTGGGTTAGAGCTGAACTTGTTGATGTCTTAGCAAGTGATTTTTTACTTTTAGCTAGAACTAAAGGATTAACAAGAGCACAATCTGTTATACGTCATGGTTTAAGAAATTCATTAGTTCCAATTTTCCCAATGTTAATTGGTGAAATAATTGGAATTTTATCTGGTTCAATGATTCTTGAAAGACTTTATGGTATTCCTGGCATTGGACAACTTTATATCGAAGCATTAGGTGATCCAGGTAAAACAACTGATTATAACGTATTAATGGTAGACATGGCTTTAGTCACAATTATTGGTTTATTTGCTGGCTTAATTGTTGATTTGTCTTATGGATTTATTGATCCAAGAATTAGAATGGGGGCTAAGAAATAATATGGAAGAAAATAAAAATTTAAAAGAATTTAGTTATTTCGATAGCGAAAACAAAGAACATACTATTTTAATTTCGAAAGACGATTTTAAACAAGTTAATTTAGATAAAACTATTCATGATGTAAAGTTTAAAACTAAACCTACAACTTTCTTTAAAGATGCTTTAAAAAGATTTTACAAAAATAAAAGTAGTGTCGCTGGTGGAGTAATTTTAGGATTATTAGTTGTCTTAGCATTTATTTTACCTTCAGTACTACCTAGTGATATTAATGTTACTCATTTAAGTGAAACTTTTTTAGAACCAAAATTATTTAATGTTAATAGTGCTCATATTTGGGATGGTACTAGATATTATGATTCTAAAGTTGCTTACGATACAGTAAATAATACTCCAGCTGGATTTAGAAAAAATGCAGTAAGTGAACTTGTTACTTGGAATGAAAAAACTAATAGTGCAGGCGAATATGCAGTTGGTGGTGATGTAAGATTTTGTAGTAATCCTGTTAGTGGGGATGTTTCTAGTCAAACTAAATATTTTTCAAGCTATACTTTTGATTTAGATTTAACTAATGAAACTTATAATATTAATTTCAAAATAAGTGATGAAAATACTTTCGCTGTTGACGGCTATGTTAATTCTTCATATTCATTACAATTAGTTTATGATTCATCAACATCACCTAAATATATTCCTATTTTAGAAAAAAATAGTAATTACCAAGAATATACTTTTGATTTAAATGAATTAATTAAAAATTATGATGAAAATATTGATGAATTAAGTGATTGCAAATTTCAATTTTCACTTTTTGTAAGTACTGAAAATAAAACTCAAATTTTAATTACAAATTTCGTTACAACTTCATCAAATCCAGATTCAGTTTTTAATCAAATTGGATTTAGTGATGCAAATAAACAATTATTATTAACGAAAGAAAACCAAGATCCAATAACTGGTGAAAAAACTCCTAATGTTGGTTTTTGGTCTTCAACAGGTAATAAATTCTTATATAATGCTGATATTACTTATTGTAATTTTAGATATGATACATATGAAGCTACTTATGGTTTAAGAGATAATGTTAGATTAAGTAGGACAGAAGTAACTACATATATTCGTAATGGATGGATGCAATTTGATTTTAGTGCAAGTACTGAAGATGCTCCTTCAACTTTTAAAGTTTTAAATGAAGAAAAATGTCCAATTACAAAAGTTAATAGTGTTAGTATTCAAACTGGTGCTGGTGGAACACAAATTTCATTAAACTGTGAAGTTGTTTTTTATAAATATTTAGGTTATGATGCAATGCCTAGATTTGTTTTTGGTACCGATAGTTTAGGAAAAGATTTATTACACTTAGTATTTAATGGATTAAGAATATCATTACTTTTAGGTATTATTACATCAGTTATTAATTTAATTATTGGTGTTATTTGGGGATCTATTAGTGGATATTTCGGTGGATGGGTCGACTTAAGTATGGAACGTTTTACCGATATTCTTGGTCGTGTTCCTTGGATTGTTGTAATGACTTTATGTATTTTGTATCTTGGTCAAAACTTTACAACATTTGCTATCGCCCTTTGTTTAACGGGGTGGATGGGAACTGCTGCAACTACCAGAGCACAATTTTATCGTTTCAAAGGTCGTGAATATGTTTTAGCTAGTAGAACTTTAGGTGCAAGTGACTGGAGACTTATTTTTACTCACATCTTACCAAATTCTCTTGGAACACTTGTTACTAGTAGCGTCTTCATGATTCCTAGTGTTATCTTTACTGAATCAAGTTTAGCTTACTTAGGACTTGGACTTGTTGGAATGGATTCATTTGGTGTTATTCTTTCATCAAATCAACAATATTTAACTAGTTATTCATTCTTGATTTTAATTCCTAGTGTAATTATGGCTTTGTTAATGATCAGTTTTAACTTATTTGGTAATGGTTTACGTGATGCCTTTAACCCATCGTTGAAAGGAAGCGATTAATATGAGTGAATTAGAAAATAAAGAAAAGATTCTTAGCGTTAAGAATTTACAAGTTAATTTCCGTAGTGATCATGGATTAGTTCACGCTGTTAGAGGCGTTAGTTTCGACTTATATAAAGGTGAAACTTTATGTATTGTTGGAGAATCAGGTTCAGGTAAATCTGTTACAAGTAAAACAATTATGGGTATTTTACCTGCTAATGCGATTATTAGTGATGGACAAGTTATTTTTGAAGGTGAAGATTTAGTTCGTGTTAGTGAAGAAGATTTCCACCGTATTAGAGGAAATAAAATTGGAATGATTTTCCAAGATCCTTTAAGTGCTTTAAATCCACTTATTAAAATTGGAAAGCAAATTACTGAAACTACTTTATTAAATAGTAATATTTTAAAAAGAAAATATAATGAGATTATTTCTAATGATTTAACAGCTTTACGTAATTTAAAAGCTAATCGTGATTATGAATTAACTAAAATTAATAATGATGTTACTGATTATAAAAACACTTTAAAAAGATTAAACGAAGTTAATAAGAAATTAGCTAAAAAAGAAAGTGAAGAACTTCTTAACGAAAAAAATGAATTACTTTCTAAAGTTGATGAATATGTTTCTTCATTTAATCGTAATATTAAAAATATTATTAACGATTTAAATGAAAAGAAAGTACGTAATTCAAATCGTGAAGATCAATTAAAACAAATCAACAAAGACACAATGAGCGAAGTAGAGTTAAATCTTCGAATTGCTAAGCGCCAACTTCGTAACGCTGGAATTGAAAAAGAATTAAAATTAATAAATGATTTTTCTTTTAAAAACCTTGACCACGTTGAAGCTTTAAAATTAATTATCAATTACAATTTAAGTAAAGAAAAAATTGTTAAAGAAAGTTATAAAGCACAAAGACCTGGTTTAGCTAAAATTTTAAAATTAAAGAAAAAAGAAGCTCATGGTATTGTTAATAATTATCATCATGATTTAATTAATATTAAAAAAGCTAAGCTAGATGTTTTAAATAAATCATTAAAGGATAAAGAAACTGAATTTAATATTTATAAGGAAAGTTTAGATAAAGAAGTTCTTAATAAATATTTAATGATTTTAAAAGAAAATGAACGTTTAACAAAAGAAAAAGAAAAACGTGATCGTCGTTTTAAAGAAAATAGTATTTCTAAAACATCAAAAGAAACATTAGATTTAAAAACTATTGAAGATGCTAAATTTAATAAATATATTGAAGATATTAAAGAAATAAAAAAACAAATCTATGATGTTTATGAAGAATACATTTCTAAAACAAAAATTACTCGTAAAGAAGCAAAACGTCGTGCTCTTGAAGTTATGAAGGAAGTTGGAATCCCTTTACCTGAAAGAAGATTTAAACAATATGCCTTTGAATTTAGTGGAGGTATGCGTCAAAGAATCGTTATTGCTATTGCTTTAACTGCTAATCCTGAAGTTTTAATTTGTGATGAACCTACAACTGCACTTGATGTTACAATTCAAGCTCAAATTCTTGAATTAATTAATAAACTTAAAAAAGAAAGAAATTTAAGTTGTATTTTTATTACTCACGATTTAGGTGTTGTTGCTAATATGGCTGACCGCGTCGCTGTAATGTATGCTGGTAAAATTGTTGAATATGGTTTAGTTAATGAGATTTTCTTTGAACCTAAACACCCTTACACTTGGGCATTATTATCTAGTATTCCTGATGTTGATAGTAAAGAAAAACTTGAAGCAATTCCTGGAACACCTCCAGATATGGTTCATCCTCCAGTTGGTGATGCTTTTGCCTTAAGAAGTAAATATGCAATGGCTATCGACTTTAAATATGAACCACCTTACTTCAAAGTTAGTGATACTCATTATGCTGCAACATGGTTGCTTTATCCAGGAGCACCAAAGGTAGAAATGCCTCAAATTGTCAAAACTCGTATAGCTAATGCCCTTAAAGGGTATAATAAAAAAGATTTTTCTAAGGAGGAAGAATAAATGAGTGAAAAAAAGAAACCTATAAAACAATCTTCTAAAGAAAAGTTAATTGCTGAGAATACTAAAGCTTATCAATCCTTGCAAGATAATGATGTTAATTTAACGCGTGAAGATGACGATGCAGAAGAACATAAAGTAGCTGGCAAAGATGAACTTAAAGGTGAAACTAACAAAGAAAATAAAATAAAAGAAATTAAATCTAAATGTAAATTTAAACAAGAATATGTTGATAACAATATTATTTTAAGTGTTAATCATTTAAAACAATATTTCTTTTTTGGAAGTGGAGCTAAACGTTTTAAATTAAAAGCAGTTCACGATGTAAGCTTCCAAGTAAAAGAAGGTGAATGTTTTGGTATAGTTGGGGAGTCTGGTTGTGGAAAAACAACTACTGGACGTTCAATTATTCGTTTATATAACATTACTAGTGGTTCAATCTATTATAAAGGACATCGAATTGGTGCTGGAAGTAGATGGAATGAAAAAGAAATTAAATTTACTAAGATTAGACTAAGAAATGAATTAAAAGAATTAAACGAAAAACTTAAAAATAAAGAAATTGATCAAGAAACTTATACTAATAAAGTTAATGAAGCAAAAATAAAAGCTGAAAACATTATTAAAGTTCAACAAGCTAAGATTAAACAAATTCATTATGATGACAACCATTATGACCGTAAATTAATGCGTGAGATTCAAATGATTTTCCAAGATCCTATTGATTCCTTGGATTCAAGAATGACTGTTGAAAGTATTATTAGTGAAGGTTTAAAAATTCAAGGTTCATATAACCATAAAGAAAATCACAAAAAAGTAGTTGAAGCTCTTGAAAGAGTTGGACTTATTGAAGATTATGCTAACCGTTATCCACATGAATTTAGTGGTGGTCAACGTCAAAGAATTGGTATTGCTCGTGCATTAGTTATGAATCCTAAATTATTAATTTGTGATGAACCTATTAGTGCTCTTGATGTTTCAATTCGTGCTCAAATTATTAACTTATTAAATTCATTAAAAGAAGAAATGAATTTAACATTAATATTTATTGCTCATGACTTAAGTGTTGTTAAATATTTCTGCGACCGTATTGCTGTTATGTATTTTGGTGAAATTGTTGAACTTGCTGATAGTGATGAATTATTTAAACATCCACTTCATCCATATACTAAGAGTTTATTAAGCGCTATTCCAAAACCAAATCCATTAACGGAAAAAAGTCGTAAGAGAATCGTTTATAATCCTCAAGAAGTCCACGACTATAGCGTAGAAAAACCAAAGCTTGTCGAGATAAAAGAAGGACATTTTATATTAGCTAACTCTGTAGAATTAGAAAAATACAAAAAAGAAATTGAGGAAATCGATAATTCTAAATAAATAAAAAGCATAACTTGAAGTTATGCTTTTTTAATTTTTTATCTTAGTTTTGCAGGGTTTTTATAAAGTCATACAGACAATATCCATTTCCAAAACACCAGTAGCAGCAAAGTAAACTTGAATCATTGGAATAAGCATACTTCCTGAATCCTGAAATATATAGGACATAAAAGTATAACCATATTCATCTTCCATTATAAGTTTAACAATTTCATCAACTGTGGATAGGCCATCATTATAATCAGGAAGATTAGTAAACATATTATTTACGAAATTAGTAACATCAGTTTCTGAAGGATTGTATACAAGAATTGATAAAAAAGGTGCCAAAAACTCTTCATGCATATCAATAATTACAAAATTGACATCACTGCTAGGATTTTCTAAGGTAAATTCAACTATGATTTGATCAACTGTATAAGGAGCTAAAGCTACATTTAAAGCATCTTCATCCCAAGTAGTTGACTCAGTTGTAGTTGGATATACATAGTTTTTAAGAATGTAAATAAAAGTTTTCGAACTTTTAGAATATTCCATAATAGCTTCGACAACTTTCTTTTCGTTATCGAATTGATTTTCTAAAGTATAAACAGTGTCGATTACAGGAGTACCATCATCAGTCCACTCCATTCCTGTATCACCACTTAAGTCTTCGGCATATTTGAAACCTGCAATTTCTAATAAGCCTCCAAGTCTTTCTATTGGATCATCAACATCTTCGACAGTAATTGTAAAATAATTTACTGTTCCAAAAGTATTAGTTGTTGGTTCCAAAGTTACATCACCGAATTCTTTTAATAATGGGAATGGGTTTGATTCTAAACCTAAAGTTGACATAATATCTTCATTTTGCTCTGCACTCCATGAATATTGATTTGATACTTCTACTGAAACAGTTTTAGAAGATTCATTTCCCGCTTCATCTTTTACAATCAAAGCAACACTATGGTCAACTGCTTCATTAATTGTAAAAGTATTACTTTTTAATTCGACTTCTTTATCTGCATAATAAAGCGTTAAAGAGACATCTAAATTTTCTTTAGATGTAACATTATCTTCGATATCATAATCGACAGTAACTGTTTCACCAACATAAGCTTCATTTAACGATAAGTTTAAAGAATTAATTGTTGGTGCTTCAGCATCAGTAGGATTACAACCTACACCAGCTATTGCGAATAAAAGAGCTGGTAAAACTATTGTTTTTCTCATTAATAAAACCTCCATTATAGAAATTATTTTATATTTAAATTAAAAAAATAGTTAAAAAATTACATATTAATAAAAAAATATAAAATTAATTTGACAAAAAAAGAATCTTATTTAAAATATTAATGAAAGATTGATAGAGGCGCAATTTTTAAGAGTAATTTATTCGAGAAGGCATTCGTTATTAGAATAAATAAAAGGGAAAATTGCCGAAACACTATTAAGGCATTAATAGGAGTTGGGCTATAAAGAAATACTTTATAGACTCCTAGTTATCTAGAGGAGCTATCGATGTATATCTTTGAATTAATGATTGCATCGAGTTCGATGCAATCTTTTATTTTTTGGAGGTATACATATGAAACGAAACTTATTTTTATTTGGAGCATTATTTGCTTTAACTTCAGCAAGTGTTTTAAGTGCATGTGGAAATTCTAGTGGCAATACTTATAAGATTATTATTGCTGGCATGACTGCTAATGATGAACGAAGACGTTCAATTGATTTTACTGATCCATATTATCAAAGTGAATTAGTATTAGTTTGTCAAAATGATCAATCTATTGATTTTGATCATGTTTATAACCATGAAGAATTAGAAACTTTATTAGATGGGAAAATATTAGTTTCACAAAGAGGAACAATTACTTATACAATGATTGAAGAAATATTTGTTCCTGAATTTAACTGCATTGCTGCTAATGCTGTTGATAGTTTTACAACTGCTAGTATCTTAGTTAGTAATAATCAAATTTTTGCCTTTACAAGCGAACTTCCAGTTGCTTTAAGTTATGTTAATGGTAGTGATGGTAAATTAAATATTTTACATATTGAAAATGAAATTTTAGGTGAAGAAAATTTAGCTGAATTAAGCGTTTCAATTGGTATTAAAAAAGGAAATGATGAATTTTTAGCTAATTTAAATTCTGCACTTAAAGAAATTTCTACTTCAACTAGAGTTGATATTATGGAAAAAATGGTTAATTTTAATGCTAATAACGATGAACCAACAGATAATATTAGAGATAAATATACTGGTAGTAATGGAAAAATAATTGTCGGACTTGAATGTAATTATCCTTCATTTAATTGGACTGAAACTTTAGAAAATAATTACACATATAAAATTAATGGAAAAAGTAAAGAATTTGCTGAAGGTTATGATGTTGAAATTGCTTATTTATTGGCAAAATCTTTAGATATGACTCTTGAATTTGAAAAAATGGAATGGGATGCATTATTAAGTTGGGCAAGTTTATAAAATATGAGTATACGGGAAATAATAAGTAAATATTTTACTTTTTTTGGATATGGAATTGCGACCACATTATTTTTAGCAATAGTTGGTACTCTTGGTGGATTATTTTTTGGATTATTTTTAGCTTTAGGAAGAACTTTACATATTTCAAGTTATGATCACTTTATTGTTAAAATAATTAAAAAAGTAATTAATTTTTTATGTTATTTATATATCCAAGTATTTAGAGGAACACCAATGATGCTTCAAGGAATGATTTTCTTTTTAGCAATTCCTTTAATGATTGGAAATGATTTTTCATGGACTACGATTGGAGATAATGTAATATTTAATGGATATTTACTTTGTGGATCAATAGTTATTATTTTAAATACTAGTGCCTATATTGGTGAAATATTAAGAGGAGGAATAAATTCTCTTGATAAAGGACAAGAAGAAGGTGCTTTAAGTTTAGGAATGACAAGATTCCAAGCTATGTTTTATGTTATATTACCTCAGACAATTAAAAATAGTATTCCTTCAATTGGAAATGAATTAATTGTTAATATTAAAGACAGTAGTGTTTTAAATGTTATAGGATTAACTGAATTATTTGGTTGGGGAAAAAATATTATTAATGAAACTTATAACGCTATTGGAGTATATATTATAGTTGGTGTTATTTATTTGTTATTAACTTTCATTTTTGCTTTTATTTTAAAATTAATTGAAAAGAAGATGAATGGAGACTTAGTCTTTAATATTAATTTCTTTAAACATAGTGGTTCAATCTATGGAGGAAATAACTAATGGATAAAATATTGTCTATTTCGAATTTAGCTAAATATTTTAAAGATAATAAAATATTATGTGATATAAGTCTTGATGTTTTTAAAGGCGATGTTATTAGTGTCATTGGACCTAGTGGAAGTGGTAAGTCTACATTTTTACGCTGTATTAATGGGCTTGATGAAGCTACAAAAGGAAAAATCATGTTTCATGATTATTTAGTAGGTGAATATTATTTATATTATATTGAAGAAATTATAGACACTCGAAAACAATTTTTTAAAGCTAAAAAAGAAGTTTTAATTAATAAAGCTCTTAAAAAAGATGAAAAAATTCAATCATTAAAATCTTTAAAAAATGAATATAAAATTAAAATAAATGAATTAAAAAACAAAATAAATGCTATTAAAAATAATATTAAAACAGCAAAAAAACTTGATTTAGCACTTTATCGATCAAAAGTGAATATGGTTTTCCAACAATTTAATTTATTTAATAATTATAATGTCTTAGATAACTGTATTATCCCACAAGTTAAAATATTAAAAAGAAAAAAAGAAGAAGCACGAGCAATTGCCATTAAGAATTTAGAATTAGTTGGTATGAAAGATCGTGTTAACTATAAAATAAGTGAAATAAGTGGCGGACAAAAACAAAGAGTTGCCATTGCTAGAGCTTTATCAATGGACCCAGAAATAATTTTATTTGATGAGCCTACTAGTGCACTTGATCCAGAAATGGTTGACGAAGTTTTATCAGTTATGAAAACGTTAGCTGATAAGGGTATGACAATGATTGTTGTAACGCATGAAATGAATTTTGCTAAGAATGTCTCTAATAAAGTAATTTTTATGGATAGTGGTTATATTGTTGAAGAAGGCGATCCGCATCAAATATTAGAACACCCTCAAACGAAGAGATTACGTGAATTTTTAAAAAAATAGTAGAGTTTTAAAGGCTTTTTGATAAAAATAAGCCTTTTTTTCTTTTTTAACGATTATTTTTTAATATAATTACTTTATATGTAATTTGTAGTAAAATATAGTGATGAACAAAATCAAAGAAGCAAATACTAAACCAAAAAAGAAGAGATATAAATATATTATTTATATCGTTTTAATATTGTCTCTAACAACTTTGGTTCTTTATTTTTCTTTAAGAGGAACAATTACATATAATGGTGAAGAGTTACCAACATTTGTTGCTATAGGAAAAATTTTTACTGAAATAGATGTTGGATATTTTTTTGTTTTCTTTGGGCTATTAATTTTAAATAATTTACTTGGGGCTTTTGCTTTATTTTTATTTGCTAGGCTTTATACAAAAAAATATAAATATCACCAAGCACTTGCTAATCAAATGATTGGTGTATTTTATAATGACATAACTCCTGGAAGCAATAGTGGAGGACAATTTGCCCAAGCAATTACTTTTAAAAAGCAAGGAATGAATATTTCAAATGCTGCTAGTGTTATGGTTATGCAGTTTATTGTTTATCAATCTTGTTTATTTATTTTGGGGCTTATTTCTTTATTTAAAATTGATACGATACTTGATATTCAAATTATACGAATTGGTTCAGTTGATATCCCGATTATTATCTTTATTATATTAGGGTTCTTATTAAACTTAATTGTAATCTCTTCGATGTATTTTATGTCATATTCAAGATGGTTTCATAATTTAATTACAAATAATTTAATGGATTTACTTGGAAAAATACATGTAATAAAAAATGTAGAAGAAAAGAAACTTCAATTACGTGTGCAAGTTGAAAATTTTAGAATTGAATTGAGACGATTAATTTCAAATATCCCATTTACTATCCTTATTTATATTATTACTATGCTAATGCTAATCATTAATGATCTTTATCCATTTTTTATAGGATTAGCATTAAATGGCTTTGATAAAAATAATTTTATTTTGTGGAATCACATATTTGAAAGTGTTGTTTATTCAAATTACCATCAATTGATATGTGGATTAATTCCAATTCCTGGCAGTGCAGGCGTTAGTGAATTTGTTTTTTCAAGTTTATTTAGTAAATATTATAGTAGTGAGTTTATAATGAATGGGGGTGCAAAAGCTTCTATGCTTTTATGGAGAACATTTACCTATTATGTTCCGTTCATATTTGGTGCTTTAGTTGCTTCAACATATAAAAGTAAAGGTGTTAAGACTGTTGATAAATTTTATCCTCTTGAAAGAAAAACTTTTATTACCTTGCAACTTGAAACTTACGAAGAAAGAAAGACTTCCAGTGATCTTATATATCAAACTAAGTCACTTGAAAGAAAAGAACTTTTAAAAAAATTAAAAAAGTCACAAAATGACAATAAAAGCGAAGGAGGGAACGATGAAAATAGGAATATTCACTGATACATTTGCTCCAGAAATTAATGGTGTAGCAACTAGTTGTGAATCTTTGTTTAATGTTTTAAAAAAACAAGGACATGATGTTTATTTATTTACAACTGGTAAAAAAACATTTTATGATGCTAACACACACATTTATCGAATTCATGGATTATTTTTAAAACAATTATATGGATACCGTTTAGTTTCTCCGCTTAGATGTAAAATATATAAATTTATTAAAAATTTACATTTAGATGTCATACATATTAATACTGAATATGGAGTTGGTTTAATAGGCATTCATTCAGCTAAAAAATTCAAAATTCCAATTGCCTATACATACCATACAAACCTTGATGATTATACTTATTACGTTACAAAAGGAATTTTAGATAAACAAGCTAAAAAACTATTAAGTAAAATTTTAAAAAAATATTGTAGTGATGTCGATGAATTAATTGTTCCTAGTGTTTCAACTAAAGAAAGACTTCAAAAAATAGGCGTAAAAAAATATTTTAATGTGGTACCTACCGGCTTTGATTTTTCTAGATTTGATAATATAATTGAATCAGAAAAATTTGCAGAAATTAAAAAAACCCTGCAAATCTCAGATGAAAATAAAATATTATTATGCTTAGGAAGACTCGCAAAAGAAAAAAGTTTTGATGTCATTATAAGTAACTTTAAAGCCTTTTTAGATAGGACAAAAAAATTTAATTATAAACTTCTTATTGTTGGGGATGGACCCGCTCGTAAAAGCTTAGATAAACTCGTTGATAAATATCATTTAACAAGTAATGTAATTTTTGCTGGAAAAGTTCCTCTTGAACGTGTTCAATATTATTATCAATTAGCTGATGTTTATTTAAATGCTTCTACGACTGAAACTCAAGGTCTTACATATATGGAAGCGATGGCTTCAAATTTAATTGTTTTATCTAAAAAAGCAAACTACTTAAATGATATTATTATTGATGGTGTCAGTGGATTTTATTTTGAATCTAATAAGGATTTCTTTGATAAATTAAATATTATAATGAATTTATCTAAAGAAGAAGCTGATAAAATTAGAAAGGTAGCAAAAGACAAAATTAGTATTTATTCTAGTGAAAAGTTCTATGAAAATATAATGAAAGTATACAAACGTGCAATTCGTGATAGGTGGTAATTATGAAAATATGTGATTTAAAAGAAGGAACAAAAATATTTAATGAAACTTTTTTGATTAACGATGTTGTTAAAAAGACTGCAACTAATGGAACTATTTTTTTATCATTTATTTTACAAGATAATAGCGGATTAATTAATGGTATAAAATGGGTTGTTTTGCCAGAAGAAACTAACTTATATAAAAAAAATATGGCAATTATAATTCGAAGTGGGAGAGTAGTTAATTACAATAATCGTTTGCAATTAACTATTGAAGAAATGCTACCTGCTGATGAAAAAAGCATCGATTTAAATAAATTTGCTATTGAATCACCGATTTCAAAAGAAATATTAGTAAAAGAATTTTTAGGTTTTAAAAATAACATTCAAAATAAAAATCTTAAATTAATTCTTGATGAAATATTTAATCGTTATTATGATGATTTTATTGAATATCCTGCTGCTAGTAAAAATCATCATGAATTCCATAACGGATTACTTTATCATAGCGTATCAATGGCAAAACTTGCTAAAGAAATTACTAAATTGTATAACGATATAGATTATGATTTATTAATTAGTGGTTGTTTAGTTCATGATATAGGAAAAGTAGTTGAATTAAGCGGAGTTTTATCAACTAGTTATACAACAGAAGGAATTTTATTAGGCCACATTTCAATTGGAGCAAGTATTATTAAAGAAATTGCTGATGAACTTCATATTGAAGGCGAAGAACCAGTATTATTAATGCACATGTTATTATCTCATCATGGAAAATTAGAATTTGGTTCACCAGTATTACCTCATACTAGAGAAGCTTTACTTTTATCAATGATTGATGATTTAGACGCTAAAATGATGATTCTTGATAAAGCATATAAAAACGTAAATAAAGGTGAATTTACAGAAAAAATTTTTGCATTAGATAATATCGCTTATTACAAGAAAAAGTAATTAAAAAAATAAAAAAACCTGCAAATCTAAACTTTTTTTGAAAAATAGAAGCAGGTTTTTTTAATTTATAAGTCTTTTTTAATTTGTTCAGCAAGCATTGGCAAATTAAGATTTTTTAAATTACTTTGCATTGTAATTTGAAAACCTTCTTTTGCCTCATATCTAGGAATTACATGAATATGGAAATGATTGACTGTTTGTCCAGCAGCTTCATAACAATTAGTAAGAATATTAATACCTTTGGCTTTAAATTCTTTTATAGCAATTTGACCAATTCTTTGAGCTACGTTCATCATTTTATTCATAACATCTTTAGGACAAGTTAAGAAGTTATCATAATGTTTTTTTGAAATAACTAAACAATGTCCATAAGTTACTGGATTAACATCTAAAAAAGCCATAACATCATTATCTTCATAAATAATGTTTGAATCAATTAAATGTAAACCTATTTTACAAAAAATACAGTCGTTATTATAATCTTTCATTTTTATCTCCTTTATAAAAATAGACAAGGCGATGCCTTGTCTATTTAATTATTCTTCGAATAAATCAGGATATGTCTCAAGCATGTAGTCGTAAATTGACTGATCATGATATTGAATATCTAATTGTTCAAGATAATATAAGTACGCACTATTACGATATGTATCTCCACTAGCCATAGTGTAACCAATCTCACGAGCAATTTCTTCTTTTTCAATAGTTGTATAAGCATCACTATTTAATGATAATTTTGATTGAGAAATTGCATCTTCAATTTCGACAATATAGAAAGTAGTACTATCTCTTAATACAATTGAATCGATTAATTGAGTGCTTTGTGCATCTTGTTTCTTTAAATAATAATGTCCACTTTCTTCTACAACATAATCAGATTGAATAAATTCGCTTGGATCAGTTGGTGTGTCTACACTTACATTATATTTAAACAAAACATCTTTAATAGCAGTAGGTAAGTTATTTAAACCATTATCCTTGGTACCCCAATCATTTACAGTGTAATCGTGAGTTTTTAATTCATCATTTTTGATTTTAAATCCTTCAGTTACACTATATGTATTACTTTCAGTAAATGAAGATTGTTGTTCATTAGAAATAGCATCATTTGCATCAGTATTAATTTTAGCAAAGTTAAGCATTAAGTTGCCGTATTCAGTATTTCTATAGAAGTAATGATTTTCTTTACCATCAATGTATGTAGTATTTTTACCTTCATATAATAAAGGATCAGTTTCATCGTGATTTTCAATTAATTCAAATTGAGCATCAACTAATAATGAATTTGCAGCTTCTTTACCAACAAGAACTGAATTAGTTTCAAAATCAAAGACATTTCCAATCCAAGCATCTTGTAAAACTGTAAAGTCGATAGGTTCATTTTCATCTGCACCAACAATATATTGATTGACGAAAGTTTCAATTAATCTACGGGCGCTATTAATATTTGTTGTATCTGTTGAAATAGAAACATAATTAACTTTACGAGCTTGTGTTCTAGATAAAGTAGTGTATTGATTATCTAAAATATATTGTTCAACAAGTAAAGTATTTAAAATATCAGGAATAATATCTCTATTAATATAATCACTATAAAGACCAATATGTAAAACTGGTGTTCCAGTGCTATTGCTTGTACCAATAATAGAATTGATATCATCAGTTGTTACTGTGTTATCAATTAAAATTTTATTGGTAAATGGGAAGTTTTCAGGTAAAGAAGTAGAATATTCTTCTTCCCATTTTTTATCATAAATATTTTTTGCTCCTTCAACACTTAAATCTTCACTGAAGTCACCGATTCTTGATGTTTCGTATTTAACACGGGCATATTTATATTCATAGAAATAATTATCTACTTTATAAGCAGCATCATTTGCTTCTGTAAAAATTGTTTCAACGATTTTAGTTTTAACAATATTTTTAATTAAGGCAACTCTATCAGTAATTGTAGAAGTTAAAGATGTTGGTTCTTGAGCTTCATAAACGTTTGATCCAGGCTCAGTTTCAACTTTATCCCAATAAACACGATGATTTTTTACATATTCGAGTTTACCGCTATCATCTACATCATCATAACCATTTAATACAACTTCACCACTACCATTTAAAGTAAAATCACCAATAAGATTAACAGCGTAACGAGCTAAAATTAAATCTCTAACTTCTGAACCAGTAGTTGATGAATCATGTAATTTTTCATAAATATAAACTAAATCATCACGAGTTAATAAACTATTATCGTTGACAGTAACTCCGTTACTTAAATCAGGATAAATTTCACTATTATTACATGAAGTTAAAAGTAATGAGACAGCTGCTAAGCTTAATAAACATATTTTTTTAGTTGCTCTTGACATATCTACAAATTCCTCCTTCTTCATATCCTTCACCAGTTAAGAAACCTAAGGCACAAGATTCTGGGATGAGTTTTGTTTCTCTTTCATCAGCTTGATTGATTAAGTATTGATAATAATCTTCCCAAGTGTCTTCACTAATTTCGAATGATGATTTATTCTTTTCGATTTGTTGATAAACGTATTTATTAATTCTTGTTGTAACATCGATTTGAGCATCACCGATATTAACTAATATTGTTGGTTCACTTTCATCGATTGTTTGTTTTAACCATAAATAAACGTAGTTGTTATATGATGGGTTAAAGTCTTTAATAGTATTTTTTAAAGTATCTGCTCTATCTGCATAACCATTGTAATCACTAACTATGTAGTTAATATATGATTTTTTAGCAACAGTTTGACCATCAGTAGTAGTAAATTGTGGGAATTCACTATTAAGAGTACCGTTTAAGTTAATTGGGCTAATAGCAGCATAATATTCATTTAAAGTTGATTCATATGTTCCTTTATTAGCACCAGTTTGATCATAGTAGGTATAAGTTTTAGTTGTTTCAAGAGCGCTTCTTTCAACAGTAATAAAGTGAATACCTTGATAATCACTAGTACCTGCTCTAACAACGATAATTGGATTATCATTTTCATCACATAAAACAGTTAAGCTTTCACCATTTCTTAATTGAATGGATTTAAAGCCTGATTTATGATCACCAATAGCTCCAGCTTGTAAACTACCAGTATAAGGAGCAGTTTCCCATTTTCCTTCAGCATTTAAATCTGAATAATAAGTAGTACCGTTATTACCTGTATGAGCATTTCCTTCTAGTTCTGTTAAACTTGGAGTTTTAATATCTTCTAAAGTAATAAAACCAAAATTATGATTGTTGAAATATTTATTGAAGATAATGTTTCTTGGATAATAAGAAGCATTTCCATCATTTAATTCTTTACCATCATTAGTTTCGGTGACTTCACTATATTTGTAAAGATTTTCAACTGCTTGAACAGGAATACGAGCAATACCTAAATCTTCAAAATAATCAAAGTATGTTGTATCTTCATCTGGCATCATATTAAATGGATCTGAATCAACAGCTAAGCTATTTTTTACAGTTTCGTTATTATTAAATAACATATCGTAAATATAAATACTTAATTTAAATTCATTAACAAAGCTAGTAGCTTTATCCATAATACCGAGGTTACCATAACTTTCGCTGCTATCTTCTGAATGGTCTTCAGCGACAGTACCAAAAGAAGTACCCTTTGCTAATGCATCGACAACATTATAAATACTTGTTGCATCACTTGAACTAATTTGGCCATTGTATAAGGCATTACTAGCAGCATCAACTTTAACAAGAATGTGTCTTACATGGTATGGTAATCTTTTTTCTAAATAACCATTATCACCAGAGAAGATGTTGTATTCTTGTTGTAATTCTCTTTCAGCTGCATCTTCAATGTTGTTGATATCTTCCCAACTTTTGAATTTGTCATAGAATTCATCAGCGATTTTAGTTTTCATGTAGTCATATTCGTATTTTTCACGTAATAACTCTTCTGTTCTTTTGTCTTCTCTAATATCACTTAATTCTGTATCGAGAATTTTTTCCCATTCTTCTTCGTATTTAGTTTGATTTGTAACAGCGTTTTCTTCGGCGTTATTTTTTTGACGACGAATTTCGTTTTCTGCGTTAGTTTTGATTTCTTGGTAAGCAGTTTGATTACTCTCTAAACTAAAATATTTTTTTACTAAAGCTTCATAAACAACATCGTATAATTGTTGATTCGAAGTGCTTAATTGACTATCGAAATAATTAAGAAGTAAATCATCAGTTGTAAAGTCAACTGAAACCCCTTCATTATTTGTATAGCTTAATAAAGTATTTTCTTTAGAAGTAACTGGTTCGCCACATGATGAAATCGATGTTAATGCAGCAACGCTGATTAATAATGACAATGCTTTTTTGCATCCTTTCATATAACGTTTCCTCCTAAGCACTATTATTAAATAAATAGCTTTATTAATTTTATACTTAAGTATAAAAAATCTCAATAGGAAAGTTCACATATATTTTTATTGAAAAAATCATGCTTTTTATAACTCTTTTTGTCTATATTTTTCGTTAAGATTTAACTTATTTTTATTTAAAATAATCGTTTAATTTGTTATACGAATTAAAATGATATAAAATATTGACGCTTGAGGAAAAGTTATGTCTAAACTACTTATTAAAGATTTACATGTAGAAATTGAAAATAAAGAAATTTTAAAAGGGATTAATCTTGAAATTAATGATGGTGAGATTGTTGCTTTATTAGGACCAAATGGTCATGGTAAATCAACATTATTTGCTGCAATTATGGGAAATCCTCATTATAAAATAACAAAAGGAACTATTTTTTATAATAATAAAAATGTTCTTGAAATGGATGTTGATGAAAGAAGCAAATGTGGATTATTTTTAGCCTTCCAAAATCCACCTGAAATTCCTGGGGTAATTAGTGCAGACTTTTATAAAAGTGCTATCAATTCTCATTTAGATAAAAAAGTAAGTCTTTATAAATTTTATAAACAACTAGAAGAAGCTTGTAAAGAAGTTAAAATGCCATTTGATATGGTTAATAGAATGCTTAATGAAGGATTTAGTGGCGGAGAAAAAAAGCGTAATGAAATTTTACAAATGATTTTACTTAATCCAAGTTTTGTTATGCTTGATGAAATTGATAGTGGACTGGATGTTGATGCTATTAATTTAGTTAGTGAAGCTATTAGAAAACAATTTGAAAATAATCATACTAGTTTTTTAGTTATTTCTCATTATGCTCGACTTTTCAATTTAATTAAACCTACTCGTGCAGTAGTAATGATTAATGGAAAAATCGTTTACGAAGGAAAAGAAGATTTAATTGAAAAGATTGATAAAGAAGGTTATGAATGGATTTCAAAAGAACTAGGAATTAACATAGAAAAAGAAGATCAAGTTGCAATGAATAAAACTTCGATTGGAGTTTGTGCAACTAAGGAAGCAATTAGTAAATAACTATTATGTTCGAAGTTAGTAATCAAAAAACTGTTAATATTTCTAAAGAATTAGCAAATGAAGAATTTGTTATTTTTGCTAATGTTCAAGTAGAATTTAATATTGAAGATATTGATGAAACTTTTAACTTAAATTTCTTTGTCGAAGAAGGGGCAAAAGTAAGTATAAAAATGCTCTCTTTAAAACATAAAAAAACCTTAAATTTGAAAGCAAATGTTTGCAAAAATGGACTATTTCTTATAAATATTGCAGATTTTGTTAGTGAAAATATCGAAGTTAATTCCAATGTAATTCTGTATGGAGATAATAGCAAATCTGAAGTTAATTTATCTTCATTAGTTAATAAGAATTATTGCAAAAAATACAATATATCCTTTTCACATATTGGAGAAAATACAAACTCAAATTTAAAAGGATATGGTGTGAGTCAAGATGAAGGAAATTTAATTATTAAAGGAATTTCTCATATTGAAAAAGGATCAATTAAATCTAAAGCTAATCAAATAGCTAAAATTATTCTTTTTGATAAGGCTAGTAAAGCTAGTGCTTCACCAATTTTAAAAATTGATTATGATGATATTAAAGCTAACCATGGATGTGCTATTGGAGCTTTAAATCAAGAACACTTATATTATTTGCTTTCAAGAGGTTTATCTTTATTTGAAGCTAAACGTATTATTACTGAAGGTTATTTATTACCTATTGCCAAGTATTTCAATTCTGATGAAGAACAACTAATTAAAGAAACGATAGAAGGAAGTATTAAAAATGATTGATGTTAATGAAATTCGTAAAGACTTTCCAATGTTAAATAACAATATAGAAAATCAAGGTCATAAACTCGTTTATTTTGATAATGCTGCAACAACATTTAAACCTTATTCAATTATTAATGAATGCATGAGATATTATCAATATGAAAATGCTAATTCTCATCGTGGGGATTATGATTTAGCTTTTAAAGTTGATCAAAACGTTGATAAAGTTCGTGAAAAAGTTGCTAATTTTATTAATGCTAAAAAAGAAGAAATTGTTTTTACAAGTGGTACATCAATGTCAATTAATTTAATTGCTTTTGGATATGGTGTAAAACATCTTAAAGAAGATGATGAAATATTATTAACTGAAGCCGAACATGCTAGCAATGTTTTACCATGGTTTAAAGTTAAAGAAATGACTAATTGTAAGATAAATTATATTCCTTTAGATGAGAGTGGTCGTTTAACAATAGAAAATCTAAAGAAAGTAATTAATAAACATACAAAAATAATTGCTATTGCTCAAATCAGTAATGTTTTAGCTTATCAAAATGATATCAAAGAAATTAGTAAAATTGCTCATGAATACGGAGCACTTTGTATTGTTGATGGAGCTCAATCAGTTCCACATATAAAAATAGATGTTAAAGATTTAGATTGTGATTTCCTTTCTTTTAGTGGACATAAGATTTATGGTCCTACTGGAATTGGAGTTTTATTTGGTAAATATGAGTTATTACAAAATATGGATCCTTTAATGAGTGGAGGAGGAAATAACTCAAGATTTGATATGTGTGGAAATGTTTCATTTTTACAACCACCAGCAAAATTTGAAGCTGGAACTTTAAATATTGAAGGGATTTATGGCTTAGGTGCTGCTATTGATTATGTAAATAAAATAGGTATGGAAAACATTACTGAATATGAAACTCAATTAAGAAAATATGCCATAAAAAAATTAAAAAGTGTCCCAAACCTCATTATTTATAACGAATTTGCTGAGGGAGCAATTATTACTGTTAATGTAAAAGGTGTCTTTGCTCAAGATGAAGCAAGCTATTTAAATAGTAAAGGAATATGTGTTAGAAGCGGTGAACATTGTGCTAAGATTTTACATGATTTTTTAAAGACAGTAGCTACTGTAAGAATAAGTTTTTCGTTTTACAATACAAAAGAAGAAGTTGATTATCTTTGTGAAGTTTTAAAAACTGGAGGAGATTTTTTAGATGCCTACTTTAACTGATCCTATTATTATGAGAGAAATTATTATGGATCATTATAACGATCCATTAAATAAGACTACACCTAAAAATCCTGAGTCTTTTAAAAATATTCGTATGGATTCAACTAGTTGTATTGATGATATAACTATTTATTTAAAAACTGAAAATAATGTTATAGTTGATTGCAAATTTGATGGTGTTGCTTGTACGATTTGTACAAGTAGTACTGATATAATGTGCGAATTAGTAAAAGGAAAAACAATAAACGAAGCAAAAAAAATTATCGATGAATATTTTAAAATGATTTATGAAAAACCTTTCGATGAAGAGATCCTAGAAGAAGCAGTTGTTTTTAAAAATACTTATAAACAAGCTGCTCGAATAAAATGTGCAACGTTAGGATGGAACGGTTTAAATACCTTATTAGAGGAAGAATTAAATGAAAAAAAATAAATTTAATTTAAATGATGATTATAAATATGACTTTAAGGATAACTCTAAAGATATTTTTAATACTGGTAAAGGTTTAAATGAAGATGTTATTAGAGCGATTTCAAAAGCAAAAGATGAACCTGATTGGATGCTCGAATTTCGTTTAAAAGCTTATCGTAATTTTATAAAATTTCCTTTTCCAAGTTTTGGCCCTGATGTAAGTGATTTAGATTTTGATAGTTATACTTATTTTACTCGTTATGCTAAAAACGAGAAAACAAATTGGGATGAAGTCCCTGAAACTATTAAAAATACTTTTAAAAAATTAGGAATTCCTGAAGCTGAGCAAAAATATTTAAGCGGAGCAGCTACTCAATACGAATCAGAAATGGTTTATCATAATATGTTAGAAGAAGTTAAAGAAAAAGGCGTTATTTTTCTTTCAACTGATATGGCTTTAAAGTTATATCCGGATTTATTTAAAAAATATTTTGGAACTGTTGTTGATGTTAACGATAATAAATTTAGTGCTTTAAATAGTGCGGTTTGGAGTGGTGGTAGTTTTATATATGTTCCTAAAAATGTACATTTAGATAAACCATTACAAAGTTATTTTAGAATTAATAATGAAAAAACAGGACAATTTGAAAGAACTTTAATAATTGTTGATGAAGGTGCAGATGTACATTATGTTGAAGGATGTACTGCCCCGTTATATTCAAGCGAATCATTGCATGCTGCTGTTGTTGAAATTATTGTTCATAAAAATGCAAGTTGTCGATATTCTACAATTCAAAACTGGTCTAATAACATTGTTAATTTAGTAACAAAAAGAGCTGCAGTTTATGAAAATGGAAAAATGGAATGGATTGATGGAAATATTGGATCACAAGTCAATATGAAATATCCTGGATGTATTTTAAAAGAACGTGGAGCAAAAGGCATTTGTATTTCAATTGCAGTTGCTAGCAAAGGACAATATCAAGATGCTGGGGCAAGAATGATTCATGAAGCTCCTGAAACAACATCACAAATTATTTCTAAAACTATTGTTAGAAATGGTGGTGTAAGCAACTATCGTGGAACTGTTCGAATTAAAAAAGATGCAATTAATTCAAAATCGCATGTTGAATGTGATACTTTGATTTTAGATGATTTTTCTTATAGTGATACTATTCCAAAAAATGAATGTTATAACAATTCATCATTTTTAGAGCATGAAGCTAGTGTAAGTAAAATTGATGAAGAACAACTTTATTATTTAATGAGTAGGGGCATCTCTAAAAAAGATGCAATTCAAATGATTGTTATGGGATTTATTGAACCTTTCTCAAAAGAATTACCTATGGAATATGCAGTTGAATTAAATCAATTAATTAAATTAGATATGGAAGGTAGTGTTGGTTAATGGATAATCAATTTGATGTTATTGTTGTTGGTGGAGGTCATGCTGGTGTTGAAGCTTGTTTAGCATGCGCTAATCGAGGTTTTAAAACGCTTTTAATTACTTTAAATATAAATATGATTTCCAATATGCCTTGCAATCCATCAATTGGAGGAAGCGCTAAAGGAATAGTAGTTAGAGAAATTGATGCACTTGGTGGGTTTATGGGTAAAGCTGCTGACCATGAGTATTTACAAATGAAAATGTTAAATACTAAAAAAGGTCCTGGAGTTCAATGCTTAAGAGCTCAAGCTGATAAAAAAAGATACCCAGCTTATATTCAAGAACATTTAAAAAACACTAAAAATTTAACACTTCTTGAAGACATGGTCGTTGATATTTTACATAATGAAAACTCTGTATTTGGAGTAAAAACATCGCAAAACTTAGATATTTTTTCAAAAACTGTTATATTAGCTACCGGTACATATATGGATAGCGAGATTTTAGTTGGACATGAAAAACATAGCGGAGGACCTGATGGAGAAAATCCTTCAATTGGTTTAAGTGATGCTTTAAAAAGAATGGGACTTAAAATTATTCGTTTAAAAACCGGAACTCCTCAAAGAATTGCTAAAGAATCAATTGACTTTAATAAAGGACTTTTACAAGAAGGCAATGTTGAAGATGAAGGATTTTCATATGAAGATAACGAATTTATTCCAATTAGTAAACAAATTCCATGTTGGTTAATTTATACAACTCCTGAAACTCATAAGATAATTAAAGATAATTTATATGAAAGTGCCATGTATGGAGGACTTGTAACTGGAGTAGGACCAAGATATTGTCCTTCAATTGAAGATAAGATTGTTCGTTTTAGTGATAAGCCTCGTCATCAATTATTTTTAGAACCTGAAAGTTATGATACAAATAGTATTTATTTGCAAGGATTTTCAACATCAATGCCTAAAGATATTCAAGAAAAAATGGTTCATTCTTTGCCTGGTTTAGAAAATGCAAAAATATTAAAATATGCTTATGCAATTGAATATGATGCACTTGATCCAACTCAATTTGATAATTCTTTAATGACAAAAAAATATAAAGGTTTATTTATTGCTGGACAAATTTGTGGGACTAGTGGATATGAGGAAGCTGCTGGATTAGGAATTATGGCTGGAATAAATGCAGGTAACTATATTAAAAAAGAAGAACCTTTTGTACTAAATAGAGATGAATCATATATTGGAGTTATGATTGATGATTTAATTACAAAAGGAACTAATGAGCCATATCGTTTATTATCTTCTAGAGCTGAATATCGTTTATTATTAAGACATGATAATGCCGATTTACGACTTACAAAATATGGTTATAAGTATGGTCTTATTAGTCAAGAAAGATATGATTTTTATTTATCAAAAATTAATAAAATGGAAAAACTTTTAGTTTTCTTAGAAAAAAATTTCTTTGGTAAAACAAGTAAAGTTAATGAGTATTTAGTTTCTTTAGGCTATGAAGTTTTAGAAAATGGTGTTAGTTATAAAGATATTTTAAAAAGAAATAATGTTGAATATTCAAAATTAAAAGAATATATGGATATTCCAAAGGAATTAGAATTAGATCCTTATGGAGAAAAACAGCTTTCGATATATGTTAAATATGAAGGCTACATTGAAAACGAAAGAAAAGAAGCAGAAAAACTTAGAAAACTTGAATCTATTAAATTACCAGAGAACCTTGATTATTCAAAACTTGATGGTTTAGCTTTAGAAGCAAGACAAAAATTTAATCAAATTCAACCAAAAAATATCGGACAAGCTAGTAGAATTAGTGGAGTAAATCCTAGCGATATTAATGCTTTAATTTTACATTTAAAGAAAGGCATAAATAAATGAATCTTGAACAATTATCAATTTTAGATGAATTTAACTTAAACTCTTCTCAAAAAGAAATGCTTTTAAAATATGCTTCTTTATTAGTTGAAGAAAATAATAAATATAATTTAACCGCATTAATTTCTGATGAAGAAATAGTTGAAAAACACTTTTATGATTCTCTAATTTTAAATAAGTTTATTAAATTAAATGAGGGTAATGTATTAGATATTGGAACTGGAGCAGGTTTTCCAGGAATTCCATTAGCTATTAAATACCCAAATACAAATTTCTATTTATTAGAAGCATCCAAAAAGAAGTGTAATTTTTTAGATTTAGTCGTTAAAAATTTAAATTTATTTAATGTAAAAATTATTAATGAAAGATGTGAAAATTTAGATAAAAAATATTTTAATTATTTCGATTTTATTGTAACTAGAGCTGTTAGTGAACTTAGAATTATTTTAGAATTAGCTATTCCATTTTTAAAAGTTAATGGCTATTTTTTGCCTTATAAAGGAATAAATTATAAAGAGGAAGTAGCAAAAGCAAATAATACTTTGAAAATACTTAATAGTTCTCTTTTTGATACAAAACAATATTTACTACCTTTATCAAAACAAGAACGATATATTTTAATGATTGCTAAAACAAAAAATATTGATCCTAAATATCCTCGTAATTATAATTTAATAAAAAGTAAACCACTTTAAAATTTTAAAAAAATAATTGAGTTTTGCTGACTTTTTATCTAAAAAAATCATTTATTACATTAATCTTTTACTTATTATAATAAAAGTATTAAAATAAAAATGCTTCAGGGCGAGGTGAAAGTCCTCACTGGTGGTATACCCCACGAATCTAATTAAGATCGAACTAGTGAAATTCTAGTGGCAACAGTAAAGTCTGGATGAAAGAAGAGCGTATTTATTTGACCTGAAGTGAAAGGTCTTTTTTTATGAGAAAATATTTCACTTTAAAAACTATTGCTGGCATAGCTATTTTTACAGCTTTAGCGGCAATACTTTATTGCGTACCAGGATTTCAATTTTCACTTGGTTTTGCTCCCTCATTTTTAAAATTACATTTTGATGAGATTCCTGTTTTAATTTCATCATTTGCTTATGGTCCTGCAGTTGGTTTAGCTGTTTTAGTTTTAAAAAGTTTAATTAAACTGCCTATGGATATGAGTAATTTAGGAATAGGTGTTTTAGCTGATTTCTTATATGGTCTATTTCTAATTTTACCAGCTTCAATAATTTATAAAAAAATGCACACATTTACTGGTGCAATAATTGGCATTTCAGTTGGATTTTTAACTAACATTATTGTTAGTAGTATTGTTGGACTTTATACAATTTTCCCATTATATCAAATTGTTTATGGAGATTTCGTTTTACAAAGTTTCCAAGCCTTTGATCCAACAATTACATCCTTAAAATCATTTAAAATTTCCTATGAATTTTTATTACCATTTAATTTAATTAGAGCTTCGGTTGTTTGTGTAGTTACTTTATTAACTTATAAACCACTTAAAAATCTTATTAATCGAGATTATAATTAAACAAAAAAGTCTCCACTAAAGGTGAGAGGTACCCCAAATCCTAGACATTAGGAAAGGGGTACTTTTTTATGAAATAT
>UQFN01000007.1 GCA_900540365.1 uncultured Mollicutes bacterium | reverse complement strand
TATGATATAATCCAGTTAACAAACATTTAATGTCTAGGAAACTGGGTACCCATCACTTATTATCGTCTCTTTTATTTTGTTTAATTTTATATAAATTATTATAAATCTTTAATAATGATATAAAAAACCTGGTACTTATAAAATTAACAGATTTTTAGGTATGGCTCCCAAGCACTAGAATATTCATACTAGCTCTAATTTCAATCTTTATCTTCTGTACTTTTTTTCTTAGTTACTAATATTTTATCGACGGCACCATTTTTATCAGTCGCTAATATTTTCATAGTTAAATCTTTATAGTTACAAATATCACCTAAATTAGCAAAGTGATCATCTAATAACTCGATAATAAAACCACCGATAGTAACATATTCTGTATCGATATCATCAAAGTCAAGATCAAATAAATCGCAGAAATCTTCTAATGTTAAAGAGCCATCAACAATATAAGAGCCATCTTTTCTTTGATGATAAGGCTTTTCTTTATAATCGCTCTCATCCCAAATTTCACCAACTATTTCTTCTAATATATCCTCCATAGTTAAGATACCTTCAACTCCGCCGTATTCATCCATAACAAGAGCAAAGTGTTTCTTTTTAGTACGGAACATCTTCAAAATATCATTTATCTCCATCGAACGAGGAACTCTTAAAGGAGTCTCTAAGATATCTTTAAGTTCAGGATTAACATTTTTGATCTTAGCGATCATTAAATTTTTAGATTTTACATAACCGATAATATTATCGATTGTATTTTCATAGACTGGAATACGAGAAAATTCATAAATTTTTGGATTATTCTTCGCTTCATCCATATCTTCGACATCAATAGCAAAAATATCAACTCTCGGAGTCATAATCTCGTAAGCTTCAGTATGAGTATAACGGATAGTTTCATGCAATAAAGTAGCTTTATCTTTATCGACCATACCTTGCTCTTCAATATCGTCTACCATCTCATGAAGATCATCTTCATTAATAACAACATCAGTAACTTTCTTTAAGAAGGGTTTAGTTAATATATCACCAAAAGATGAGACGACAAAAGTTATCGGCAAAGTTATATAAGAGAGTAATCCGATCACGCGAGAATATAGTACTGATAATTTAAAATTAAATATTTTTCCAAAAGATTTAGCGATAATTTCACCAAAAATAATCTTGATAACTAAACAGATCATCGAAGCGATTAAACCCCATGTTTCTGATTGAAGTGTAGCTTGTTCTGGACTAGAGAAAATAAGAAAAGCTAAGTTGACACCGAGCATAGTAGAAACAGCATCTAAACCAGCGTTGACAGTATCGTTTAATAATAAGATTGATGAAATAGTTCTTCCATAGTTATCAGTTAATTTACGGGCATAAAAAAGACCTTTTTTCGAAGGATTTTTTTCTTGTTCACTACGCAATCTTAAAACATCCACGCTCCCATATGCCATATCAGAAGAAGAGAAAAAGAAAGAGAGGAAAAATAAAACTACCAAAGCGATAGAATAACCAATTATCAGACCTAAATGACTATTCATCTTCTAACTCCTTTGCTAAATCTTTATTCTCTTCATCTTTAATATTATCGACTAGTTCTTCTAAAACATCATCCATAGAGATAATGCCCTTATTGACACCATTTTCCATTACGATTCCTAAATGGACTTTTTCAACATTTAAGGTTTTAAAACAATCATCTAAAGGAGTATCAATATCTATAAAAACAGGTTTTTCAAGTATCGATTGAATAGGGAAATGTTTATCTTTAGTATATTCTTCAAAATAAAGACGCAAAACTAAAATACCGATAATATTATCTTTATTATCTTCATAAATCGGAATTCTCGAATAATCTTTTTCAATGATGACTGAGTTTATAGTTTCATAATCTAACTCATCGATACTTAAAGAAAAAACTTTCTCTTTAGAAGTATAGACATCCCTTACTTTTCTCATATCAAAAGTTAAGACATTATCAATAATCTCTGTCTCATCATTTTCAAAAAGCTTTTCAGCTTCATTCTCATCATCAACATTATCTTCATCATTGATAGCTTCACTAACCGACTGCATAAGCTGTTCTTTAGAAAGTAAGTTCTGATCTTTAACTTTGAATATTTTATGAACTAAAGCTAAAACCCCTCTAAAGAGAATCGTAATCGGAAATAGAATAATCGAAACAAAAGTGACAGGATAAGCTAAAAATATAGCCATTTTATTAGGTATTGTTTTAGAGATGATCTTAGGAACTGTATCTGAAACAATATAGACTAAAGCAGCCATAACGATAGTCGATAAAACAGACTCAACACCTTCTGATAAACCAAATGCGAGACATATATTATAAAAGATCATCGCACTTAAAAATGACATAATAGTCTGTACAATATTATTTCCAACTAAAACAGTAACTAATGTATTATCAAATTTATCAACTAAGCGAGTTACTAATTTTGCAGTAAAATTGCCTTTATTAGCTAAAGACTGAAAATGATATCTATTACAATTTGTATAAGCATTTTCACTAGCAGAAAATAATCCGCTAACAAGAAGAAGAACACAGATGACTATTATACATGCATAAAAAGGCATGCCCCATATACTTATCTCATTTAAATCAATATTATTAGCTAGCAGCAGGGTACATAGGTCAGGGTCCACTTGTTAATTCTCCTTTTAAGTCGATATTAAGTATAACAAAAAGTAAAAAAATAAATCAATATCTATCTAATACTATTGAAATTACAAACATCATAACTCGTTTCTCTAATAAAAAATCTGATACTTATAATGAACTAAATGGGGTTCAGTTCAACGATAGAAGGTTTTTTCTTTTCCTGTGAACTAAATGGGGTTCAGTTCAATGATAGGTCAGTAATATTTAAAAGTATTATTCTTTAATAAATAAGTCTTCAGGTCGCTTGATTTTATCGCCATCTCTATATCGATTATGCATAATATCGCTTGCTTTAATTATCTTATAATCCATTTTATCGCTATAAAGAGCGGTTTCTAACATGGCTTCAGCTTTTGCTTGAACTTCTTTTGAATCAATCATGTTATCGCCTTTAACTTCAATAACGTCAATAGAACCATCTTTATAATAAACCAAAAAATCTGGATAATATGTTCTTATCACATTTGATTCGGGATCGATGTATTGAACTGATAAACCATTCTCTTTTCCAGTAAACATGCCGGTAAAATAAATCTTATACACGTTTTTATCAACAATTAAATCAAGGAATAATTGCTCTTCAGGTTTTGAATCAAAACAATATCTATCAGTATGAAAACTTTTAGAAGAATAAGTTTTAACTAAATTTTCATCCTTCTGGATTGTTAAATCTTTAGTACTTCTAAATGTAAAATGGTCAACACCATTAGGGTATTTGATAAGTGGTACGTGTTTATCTTCCTTCTCAACCTTTTCTTCTATCCAATATAAATAATTAAATATAGATGGTATTAACTCATCATAAAGAATGCCATTATACTTAGAAACTAGGTCAACAATTTCATCAAAATTTGATGTATTTTCTAAAATTTGTTCGACATCTAAAACATTACCGTACTCGTTTAAATATCTAGCAACTTCATAAATAATTTGATACTTAGAATATTTATGATTCGTTTCACTAACAAATTCCTCTACTTTTAATCGTTGTCTAGTATCAAGCCCCTCTTTAACGGTTTTAGTAGATTTATATTTTTCTAGGTCTATTTTGCTTAAATCAATAGAATAATGAGTTAAATCTACGTTCCTTCTGCGAATATTGTAAGTCTTTTTAATTTCACTTAAATTCAATGTAATAACAGGTTCTACGATTTTAACAAGATACTCTGTTTTTAAAGGAGCGCCTGAACTATTAACTGTAGCAATATTAAGATTGAAGTTCTTTTGCAACTCTTCATCTAAAATATTAAAGTTATCCTTTGAAAGATATACTCTGGCTTTTTGTTGAATTTCAGTGATACTTCTTAAACATCTCATTGTAGATTGGAGAACAAACACTTTTGATTTAGGAGATCTAAATAAAGCAACCGAAAAAAGAGATCTACAGTTCCATCCTTCTTTACCTTTATTGACTAAGAGAATGACCTGTTTTAAGCTTCCTTCGGTGCCGACTACATCAAGATTGTTAAAATTTTTAATATCAGAATCCTTGGTGTATTTTTGATCTCCAACATTAACTAAAATAGTGCCTAACGGGACTCCTAAATCATTTAATATTCCTTCAACGAGAGGTTGAATTTCATTTACTACTTCATCAACAGTAGCGCCATAAATGGCTATTTTTGGTGTCAAACCTTCATACAAATTACCATTATACGACAAAAAGAAATCTTCTAATACTCTACGTAAAAACTCTTCATTTTTAACGTTATCATATCCATTGATTTGAACTTGCTTTAAATATTCATTATCAATTGCTGTTTTAAGTCCATAACTATAGACAACTTCAGGAAGAACTGAATTTTCAACATATGGTGTTCCAGTAAAGTTGTAACACGCTACCAATTTAGTAGAACTTTTTTCTAAAACATCAGCAATTTTGTTAATGGTGTATCGCAAAGAACTTTCATTAGTCGTATCGTTTAATGAAGCAGATAATTCTTTACCAAACATGTGATGGGCTTCATCAACATAAACGCCTAGTTGTTTTAATCTTATGATTTTTTGGAATCTTTGGTTTACTTCAACTTCTCTTTCATCCTCTACTTCGTTTTCCAAAAAACTATAAATGTCTTGTGTCTCGCTATCTAATTCATAATCAAAAAGAGACATATTCATCAATTTATCTGTAGCACTCTTTTCTTTATGCTTTTCCTTAAGAATAATTTTTTGAGTGTTAGAGATAATAATATTAAAATCACTACCATCAATAGTATTCAAAGAGGTTGATGAATCATCCAATATATAAAACTTTAAATTTGAAGTTAAAAAATTAACATAATCACTAGGTATAACCTTTTTAAAATCAAAAGTTTGAATTTCTCTTAAGGATTGAAGAACAGTTTTGTCTGGTGCAAACACTAAAGCATTATGACAATATAAAGAATCATCAGGGTATTTATGAGCTAAAATAAACTCATAAAAAATACAGGTAGCCATTAAAATGGTTTTGCCAGTGCCCATCGTCAAAGCATAAATATAATTAGGATAACTCTGACCTTGTGCTTTTAATTTATCAAATAATTGTTCATAACTTTCCTTAGTTATGTCATCCATCATAAAATCAAAAATAGAAAGTTGTTCATCTTGTTTCGTACTAAATGGGGCGCGACCAGTAAAAGCACCTTTTTTATTATACCAATCGGCAAATATACTAAACATTTGTGCGTTATTTAGTAATTCTTTTATTAATATATAAATTTGTAACGCTTAATATTGCGGTTTTCTTAAAAAAGCATCTTCTCTTTTTTCTTTATCATTATAATTTAAAATTTTTCTAGTTTCAGGTTTGTAAAACTTCCAAATTTCTTTTTTACTAGATTCATAAAATCCTAAAAGAGCTTCATAAAATGGGTAATCAATGGGTTTATTTTTCTTAGCCATTATCGACTACCTCCACTTCATATGATTCTGAAAGAAGGTCGGTAATTTTTACTTTTATTCTTCCGTGGTTTTTTGGTATTTCATATTTTCCTTTAACAAGTTCTTTTTTGCTTGGAACATCGAGAATTTGAGGATTTAGAGTTTGGCCGTCATAATTATAATCAACAAGAATAGAGTCTACTAATTGTGTCCAGTCATCTACTTCTTCTTGTTGAATAGATAATTTTTGCATCAAATTCATTGGATAAAAGGATTTAATTGTTAAAACCTTGTGCTTAAATTGAATGTTAGCCTGACTATCTCTCTTAAACTCTAATTGAGATTTGTCTTTTAAAATATCTACTATTTCAACATCAATTTTAAATTTGCCAACCATTTGTAGGAATGAACCTTTTAAATCTGGTTCGTGTCCCATACAGACTAAAGTAATTCTATCAACAATTGCGTTAGGATCCTGCTCTTGTATTTTTTCATATGACTTATATGGCAAATTTGAAGTCAAAGGCTGCAAGTCAACTCTAGTAGCGATTCTATTAACAGGCAAGATTTTAACCTTTCTTCCATCTAATTCACCATCAAAGACATTTCCTTGTGAGAATGGTTGAATTTGTAGCGCTTCAATTAATAAATCTCTAGCTTCAAGTGGATTTTTAAAGAAATCATAGTTATTGACATTATAAACTTCAAACCCTGTTTTCTCGCCACTAAATAAATCGTTATTACTCATAATGTCTAAAAGTCGTTTGCTTGTTGCTTGAATAGAGCCTAAGTTAATATCTGCGCCTATAAAGCGACGTCCTAATTTCATTGCCACTGCTTGAGTAGTGCCCGAACCCATAAAACAATCAAAAATCAAATCACCAGGATTAGAAGACGCAGTTATTATTCTTTCTAAAAGTTTTTCTGGTTTTTGAGTTGGATAACCAGTTTTCTTATCTTTACAACCCAAAAAGCCTGCAAAGTTAGGAATATCAACCCAAACATCCTTTAAAGGTTTTTTCGATATATCACCAGAAGGTTGTTTTACCTCATCATATAGTTTATTGAAGATAAAATTACTGCTTTTTGTATAGTAAAAGATAGTTGCCTGTGAATAAATCCAGTTTGGTGATAGCCATTTATTACCAGCAACATATGGAATAGATGTATCCCAAATAATTGAACTTCTAAAATTGGAACTACCAAAAACTTCATCCATAATTAATTTTAAATGAAAGCTTCTTTTGTTATCTAAATGTACATAAATACTGCCTTTATCAGAAAGTAATTCACGCAATAATATCAGTCTTTCGTACATAAACTGTAGATATTCATCGTTGTTCCAAATATCCCCATATTGTTTTTGTTCAAAAAAATTATTGTCATTTTCTGCATGTTTGCCTTTTAATTCGATCTTCTTCTTATAATCAGCTTTACTATCAAAAGGTGGGTCAATATAAATTAAATCTATTTTCCCCCTGTACTCTTTAAGCAAATGAGACATAACTTGAAGATTATCGCCCCAGAAAATTTTGTTAATCCATCCATTTGCATCAGGATTGCCATATCTTTCTTTTAATTGAGCTGGGTAATATTGAGTTTGCTTAAAAGGTCTTTTCCCGGTCCATCTAAGTTCAGGGAAACCTTTAATAATAGGTTTTGTATCCAAATCAAATAAAGTTAATTGCTCATCATTTCTTCCTTCAGTCATGCTTAAGTCCTCCTACAATAAAATCTAAAGTCACAGTTTTTACAAATGTTAAGATCACTACATCTGCTTTCAAAATTTTTGTTTTCAATATTTTTTACAACATTATCAAATTCTTTAATAGTTTTTTTGATATTTTCATCTTCCTTCTTAAAGTTAATAAATGGGTTAGAATTAAGTTCGCTTGTATAATACACTCTCATCCCATCGACTTTTATCCCATATCTCTTTTCGAATAAATATGTATAAATTTCAAGCTGTCGTTTTACTCTATTTATTTTATCAGCATCTTTTACTAAATTTGGCTTTTTTTCAGTTTTAAAATCTAGGAGTTGATATTTACCTTTGTTATTAACTACTAAGTCAACTTTACCACTTATTATATAATCGCCATTAACCAAGGTAATAGGTAGTTCTGATTGAGAAACAAGGTCAGGATTATCTTTTACTCTCTTGTAATAATTAAGAACTTGCTCAAGACCTGCTTTTAAAAATTTTTCACCTAAATAAGAGTTATTTGCTTTACTAGCGGTTTCATAATTAATATCCAGCCACTCTTTGATTTTATCCTCAGTAATTTCATTAGCTTCCTTGGCAATTATTTTTTTATTTATATCTTCGATAGTTTGATGCACTACAGTACCAAACAAAGTGCCTCCGCTCCTTACAGGCTCAAAACCTAATTCTTTAAAAAACATATATTGAGTAGGACAAGTTAAATAAACGTTAATATCACTAGTAAATGAATATGCATTTTTAAGATTGGTTGGTTTAACCTTCTCAAAATTAAATTTGTTTAATTCAGCCTCATATGGTAATTCTTTATATAGTCTTTCAAAATACTTACTAGGTTCATTATTTTTAGAAGCATCACAAAGCATTACTAATAATGATTGTGCTCTTGAAAATGCAACATAGTAAAGACGCCAGAAATCAAAATACTTGGTGGATTCAATATCTTCAAATTGCCCTCTTCCAGAAAACTCCTTGACAATGTTTTCTACGTTTTCATCATATTGCTTTCTTGGTGTTGCACTTTGTAAACCAACCACCACAATTGGAAATTCCATTCCTTTAGATTGGTGAATGGTCATAAAAGAAACACAATTACTTGGAGCGTATTCGCTTTCATCTTCGTACTCGGTAATTCCGCCTTCCAATAAAAATCTAAAATATGTATTAAATAACTTTTTCACGTAACCATAAGCGTTGTTTTTTGTTAAAACAGAAATGTTGTACATCTTTTCAAATCTAGCAATTAAAGACTCTAATAAAGCAACATTTCTAGCAGTTCTGGTATCATAAACACCGCTATTCATGTCGGCTTTTACCATATCTGAAAATGGTTCGAAGGATAACATTTGGAATATAATTCCAGTAAATGCATAATCAAGAGCAACATCTAAAATTTTTAAATCATTTAAGGTTCTTTTATACCACTTTTGAAAATCACTATATTTAGGATTCTTCAAGATATGAATAGCTGCTAATTCACAATCTTTTAAAAATTTATGCAATGTAAATTTATGTTCTGATGTTTCAATATCTCTAACAAAATTAGGAAATAATAAGTACAAGCAACCAACAATCGACTTAACCTCATGTCTTTTAAAAAACATGTTAGAACGAGGTGAATAAACCGGGATATTATTACTTTCTAAATAATTAGCTAGTTGTATTACATCCTCATTTTTTACAGATCTAAATAAAAATGCTATTTGGTTTAAATTTGAAATTTTACTTGATTTTTGCAAGTTTTTTATGAATTCTAAGACTTTTTTATTTAGATAATCTGGTTCTTTTGTTGATAATTGAATAACCGCATCATGCATAAATTCACTATTTTTACTAGCAACAATTCTTTTATCATAACGGTATTTATCCCATTGAAATTTAAAGTCTCGACCATCGGTAACTTCCATCCAATCATTATAAAAATCTACAATTCGTGAATTTGAACGATAGTTATTCACTAATTCAATTTTTTTACAATTTTTAAAATGATTTTGAAATTCGAGAATATTTCGAACCGTAGCTCCTCTAAATCTATAAATAGCTTGGTCATCGTCACCAACAACGCATATATTGTTTTGTTTGCCTGATAACAATAAACTCAATTTCTCTTGTATGTGGTTAGTATCTTGATATTCGTCAACCATAACATATTTAATCTTTGTCAAAAGTTCTTCTTTTAGTTCTTCATGTTCATTTAACATCTTATAAGTTTCTACTTGAATTGAACTAAAATCTAAAAGATTATTCTTTATTCGCAAGTCTTCATAGGTTTTTAGAATTTCACCATAAAATTTGTTACTGACAACATTCGATTTTAAAAGTTCGTCATAATTAACCAATTCTTCTTGAAGACGATTAATAACTTTCATTAGTTCAGCGGCTTTATCCCACCAAGCGCTGACTGAGATAAATAAATCAAAGTTTTCAATTTTAATAAAATCGGACAAATGATTATAAATAAAGTATTGTTGCTCGAATTGGTCTACTACTTTGAAATTCTTTTCAAGCCTGCTTTTTTCAACATTCTCTTTTAATATCTTCAAACAAATAGAATGAAATGTACCCACATACATGTCATTAGGATTGAAATCCATCTCATATTTAGCAAGCATATTTGAAAGTCGGCTTGTTAATTCTTTTGAGGCTTTTTCTGTAAATGTCGCAAGAAAAATACTCGATGGATCAATATTATGATTAACGATTAAATTTAAAGTTCGATTTATCAAAGTAAACGTCTTGCCAGTGCCAGGTCCAGCAATAATCAATAATGGACCATCTATAGTTTTAATGGCTTCTAACTGTTGAGGATTGGCAGTTGCTTTGATTTCGTTATTAAGTTTTCTTTTTTTAATAGCGTTTTGAAGTCCCATCACTCACCACTCATTTCAATGAAATATTTTATCATAAAACATGCATAATTTCGATATTTTAAAGAGACTTTTAGGGACTTTTTTCTCAAAAACAAAAAATAGATCGCCCAACCCTACTGTCGCCAATAGGATTGTGAATCACGGATTAATTTTGTACAAAAATTATTTTTCATAACGCAGGTATCATTTTTCTAGTAGAGATACGTTTTGCTAGTAGGCTTTCATTTTTCTAGTAAAACCAAAATTCAAAAATCCGTAGATTCAAATCAATTTTTCTCTACTAGTAAAACGCTTGAAATGAAAAAAGCCCGATTTCTCGAGCAAATATCATTCATTTTAAAACCCTTACATTGTACCAAAATGTTAGTTATAAGATGGCGGGAGTCAAAGGAATCGAACCCTTATCAACGGTTTTGGAGACCGCTGTTCTACCATTGAACCAGACTCCCAAATAATTAAGCAACAAAAGTTGCCTAATTATTATAAACTCTTTAAAACTTTATTTACAAGTGCCATATCACATTTACCATTATAATTTAACTTAAAATGTTTCATAACACTTGGAATAGATTTATCATCTAAAGAAAGAATAATATTTTTAATTTCTTCTTCAGTTAACATCTTAGGAAGATAAATTTTAATAATCTCAATTTGTTTATCAAGATCACTAACTTTATCAGCTCTATTAGCTTCTAAGAAACTTTTTCTTTCTTCTTCAAGTTCTTTTAAAGTTTTTGAAATAATATTAATTAATTCAGTATCACCTATTTCTTTATTATTAGCTTTATATTCATAACCTAAAATCATGTACTTGTTAATAATTACACTTAAAACGGCACGTTTATTTTCATCCTTATTTTTTAAAGCTAATAAATTTTCTTTTTTTAATGTATCAATTAGCATATTATTGGAATTTTCCTTTGTTCTTGCCTTTAGAAGCATGAACTAAAACAGTGCCATTTTGATTTTTTGCAGTAGTACGAGCAAATTCTTCAGCTTCAACTTTAGTATCAAAGTATTTAATAACTTTACTACCTTCTCTTAATATTACTTGCCATCTACCTTCTACTTTTTTAACAAAGTAAACTTTCTTTTTTGGAGTTGTTTTAACTTCCTTGTTTTTAACTTCCTTTTCCATAAATGCCTCCTTTAAAATAGGTAATTTTGATAAAAAAGCCTTCTAAATAAGGCTTTTTTTATAAAATTTAATTAATAATTTTTAGCTTCAAGTTCAAAGAATGCTTGAGGATGTGCACAAGTTGGACAAACTTTTGGAGCTTCTTTACCAACATAAATATATCCACAGTTTCTACATTTCCAAACTTTAATACCAGTCTTTTTAGTGAAAACTTCATTATTTTCGACATTAGCAAATAAAGCTTTATATCTTTCTTCGTGATGTTTTTCAACTTCGCCAACTAATCTAAATCTAGCAGCTAATTCAGGGAAACCTTCTTTTTCAGCTACATCAGCGAATTCTTTATACATTTCTGTCCATTCATAATTTTCGCCTTCAGCAGCATGTTTAAGATTTGTTAAGGTATCACCAATTCCTTCTAATTCTTTAAACCAAAGTTTTGCGTGTTCTTTTTCATTTTCTGCAGTTTCTAAAAAGATTGCAGCGATTTGTTCATAACCTTCTTTTTTTGCAACACTTGCAAAATAAGTATATTTATTTCTTGCTTGTGATTCTCCTGCAAAAGCAGTTTGTAAATTTTCTAATGTTTTTGTACCGTCGTATTTACTCATAATTATTCTTCTCCTTAATTAAGTTCATCATTTCCTTCAACAGGAACTACATCTTCTCCACTTGCTCCACAAACTGGGCATACTGGATTTGCGTCATCACTTTCAAATTCGACACCACATAATAAGCACTTATACTTCATATTTTTCCTCCTTAAGTAACTTATATAAACTATCACTTAGTTTTTAAACAATCTTTACATATACCATAATATGTAACATGTTTTCTTAAGTAAAAATTACCATTTTCATCATAAGTTTGTTTAAAATCCTCTGATAACTTTACATCAACTATTTTACCACATTTTTCACATATAAAGTGTGAATGTTCTTCATTTATTGGTATTAATTCATAAATATCATTATCAAGAGATCCAACTACTTTACGAATATAATGATCATTAAGTAAAACATTAATATTTCGATAAATAGTTGTTAATGGTAACTTAAGAGAATTATTACTCAAAAACTCATCAATCTCTTTGATGCTAGCATGTCCTAGTGAAGAAATTGCTTTTAAAATCATCGTTCTTTGAATAGTCATTCTTTCCATTGATAATTTTTCCTTACTGTAAATAATTTACAATAAATAATTTTTTTTGTCAATTAAAATAAATCATATAAATTCTTAATATCATTAAGAGGGACTTCTTCTTTATAATTTTCAAAATATCTAATTGAATGAATAAAAAGTTTAACTATATAAAGAACATGTCTTTTAAATAATGTTTTTTCATTATCATCTAATAATTTATAAGAATCATATACTTTTAATAATTGCTTAGGAATATCTTTTTTTAATTCCGGAATCGTTTTAGCATTTGTTGAACTTACTAATTCCCACAAAATTGTAATAAAATCTTCACGGGATTTTTTATCAAGACCTAAAAAATATTGTTTAACTGATTCATTAAAAATTTGGCTTGTTCGCGAAATATAAGTTGATAAAACAAAACGTTTATTTTTAATTGTCCAAGTAAAAGGATTATGTTGCTCTATTCCAAAAGCATCACTATCAATGACAATCGCATTTTCTCTTTTATTTAAAATCATTCCAATAATACTCATTTCTGGAACTATCGTAACTATCTTATTTAAATCAGATTCATTTTCAATGTCAAATACACCTGGACCATCGAAATTAAAAACAAGTTTTGTTTTCTTTTTTAAAGAAATTGGAGCATTTATATATGAATAAATAGCAAGGTTTCCGCCTTTACTATGTCCACCTAAATATATGTTTTTAAAACTACGATATTTTTTTAAATTAAAATAATTTTCGGCGCTAATTTGAGAAGATATAATCTTTTGAAAACTCATATTTAAATCTTCTTTTACTCCCACAAGTGTTAAATCTGTTCCTCTAAAAGAAATAAAAACTGTTTTTTTATCAAGCAAAATAGAAATTGCGCCAAATTGACGATCAATAATTGGATTTAAATCGTGTCGATAATTAAATAAAATTAAATCTTTAAATCTATTTGTTTTTGCTAAATATTTTAACAATGTATTTTTATAAGGTTTGTTTGCTGTATAACTAACCAGTTCTTCATGTAAAAAGAAAATGTCACTTGCTTCTTTAAGCGTTAAAGTTTTATTAGCTTTATTCATCATAAAGTCAAATCTAAAATAAGATAATATTGATAAAATTAATGAATCAATTACATTAAATTTTATTTCATCAAATTTATAATTTCCTACTTCATCTAAGTAATTAAATAGATAATTATTTTTTTCTTCTTTTTTAAACAAATGCATGATTTATTTTAACATTGTTTTACTTAATAAGAAAATAGACTACGGAGCTAATTTAAGCTAGCTTTACGTAGTCTATTTTTTGAAAAAGTATGTTATTTTAACAAAAACCCTTTAAAACTTAACTATTTTTTTAGTAATGAACATTCATTAATAATTTTTTGTTTAAATTGTTCTGGCACTTCTTCATATCCTTCAAAGGTACGATTAAAGAATCCACTACCTTGAGTAAGTGCTTTTAACTTAGTAACATAATCAAGAGTTTCACTTTCAGGAATAGTTGCAATAATTTGGCTAGTTTCATCTTCTTTATCATTAACTTCTTGAACTTTTGCTCTTCTACTATTTAGATCACTTAAAACATCACCTAAATATTTATTATCAATATTAATATTGACTCTTAAAATTGGTTCTAAGATAGTTGGTTTACAATTTGGATAAGCTTCTTTAAATGCTAAGATTGCAGCCATCTTGAAAGCTAATTCATTACTATCAACACTATGATATTTTCCATCAACTAGAGTAGCTTTTACTCCTATTACAGGGAATCCTGCAAGTAAACCCTGATTTAAAGCTTCATAAAATCCTTTTTCAACAGCAGGGAAATAGTTTTTAGGAACACTTCCACCAAAGATTTCTTCAGTAAAGACACTTTCTTCAGCTGGTTCAAATTTCATATCTACAACACCATAGAATCCACTTCCACCTGATTGTTTGATATATCTTCCGACAGCTTGAGCAGATTTTTTAATTGTTTCACGATAACAAATCTTTGGTTCTTCTAAAACTAATTCAAGTCCGAAGTTATCTTTTAATTTAGAGAAAATAAATTGAAGATGGGAATCACTAAGTCCACCTACTAATAATTGTTTTGTTTCAACATTACGTTTAATTTCAATAGTTGGATCTTCTTTTTTAATTTTTGCTAAAGCAGGATTTAATTTTTCTTCATCCTTTTTATCTTTTAAGGATATAGCTTTAAAGGCAACTGCAGTAGGGAACTTGACTTGTTTATAAACAATAACATTATTTTTATCACATAATGTAAAGGAAGTATTAATATCATCAAGTTTAGAAACACAAGCAATATCTCCAGCAATTACTTCATCAACATTAGTTTGCGTTTTTCCACATAAAGTAAATAACGAACTTACTTTATATGTGTTTCTTGTTTGAGGACAATAAACTTCATCACCTAAATGAAGTCTACCGCTATCAACTTTTAAATAATTAATTGCTCCTAAATATGGATCAATTGTAGTTTTAAATACATAAGCACTAAATGGTTCATTAACATCGGTTTTACGAGTTATTTCATTGTTTGAGGCATCATAGCCTTCATATGGTTTTAAATCTGTTGGAGAAGGTAAATAGTCAATAAACATCGATAATAATGTATGACAGCCAATATTATTTTGAGCACTTCCAAAAATTACAGGAATTAATTCTCCATTTAAAACACCTTTTCTTAAACCGACATGAATTTCTTCGTTAGTAAGTGGTGTTCCACTAAAGAATTTATCTAATAATTCATCATCAGTTAAAGCAACGGATTCACAAATTGTATTATGAAGTTCAAAGACTTTTAATTTCTTATCTTCATAAATTTCATCATCAACACATTCTTTACCATTATATTTTCTAGCTTTTAAATCTACGACATTTACAAAGCCGTCAAAATTATCATTATGTCCTAATGGCATTGTAAATGGTACGCATACTTTTCCAAAATGACTTACTAAATCAGCAAGTATTTCTTCATAATTAGGATTACCTTTATCCATTTTATTAACATAAATAATTGTTGGAATTCCTCTTTTCTTTAACATATTTAAATGTTTAATCGTTCCAACTTGGACTTTACTTTGAGCATCAACAACAACTACTGCACCTTTAACACTATGAGTAATACTTATTGCTTCCCAAATAAAATCATCATTTCCAGGAATATCTAGTAAATTTATTTTATGATCTTGATAAAGTAATGGAACAATTGAAGTAGAAATTGAACTCAATCTTGCTTTCTCTTCTTTTAAATAATCACTAACAGTATTCTTTTTTTCTACACTACCTTTTTCTTTGTTATAAGCTGTAAAATATAATGCTTCTACTAAGCTAGTTTTACCAGCTCCTTGGTGACCTAAAACAGCAACATTCCTTATATTTTTGGATTCTAATCCCATATTAATTCCTCCTATGAAAGCGCTTACATTAATTATTAGTTTACATTATTTCGTTAACTTTTTAAATGCTTATTCTTAAAGTTTTGTTAATTCAAGCTTAAATATAAAATAAAACATTTAATTGATTATCTTTTTTACTCTTCATGATATAATGAGGAAAACGGGAGATAAAAAATGAAAAAAAGTACAATTTATGTTTCTGGTTTGCTCAACTTCGAAACGATTTTGAATGTGGAAAATTTCCCAATTGAATATTTTCCTATTGATTATCCTTTCTTTGGTATAACCAGCTCAGTTTCAGGAACGGCTTTTAATATATCAAAAGCCTTAACAACTTTAGGAGATAAAACAATTTTATCTTCTCACGTCGGTAATGATTTACTAGGAAGAACTATAATTTCCGAAGCTAAGAAATGTAAAATTAGTATTAATAATGTTAAGACGAGTTTGGAACAAACACCAAATATGGTCGTTTTAGTAGATAAATATAGAAATGTACAAACTTATTGTGATTTAAAGAATGTACAAGAAATTGAAAGCGATTATGAAGTTGAAAAAGAAGCCATTGAAGCTAGTGATTTAGTTGTCTTATGCAATTCAAACTTTAATAGACCTTTACTTAAAAAGGCAAAAGAATTAGGTAAAAAAGTTGCAACTGATGTTCATATTATCGGTACAATTGATGATGTATTTAATAAAGAATTTTTAGAAAATAGTGACATTGTCTTCTTAAGTGAAAGAGGAATAAAAGATAAAGTTTACGAGGATTTCTTAGTTGATTTATATAACAAATATCATAATGAAATCATTGTTTTAGGTGAAGGTAGAGAAGGTGCAATGATTCTTGATAGTAAAGAAAGAGTTGTTTACCATATCGATGCTATAACTATAAGAGATATTGTTAATACTGTTGGAAGTAGAGATGCTTTATTTAGTGCTTTTATCCACTTCTATTTAAAAGGAAAATCACCTCTTGAATGTTTAAAATTAGCTGAAATCTTTACTAGCTTTAAGATTGGTGTTAGCGGTAGCGCCGAAGGATTCTTAAGTGAAGCTGGAGTTAAAGCTTTAGCTAAAAAGATTGACTTTGCAGTTTATAAAATTCGTGAGTTTTAATAAAAAAGCTTAATTTTAAGAAAAAAGTCTGCAAATCTTAAGTATTTTTGCAGATTTTTATTCTTGTGGCTATTAAAATATATTATAAAAGGATATGATATAATTTAGATTATGAAAGAAAAATTAGTTGGAAATCTTCTTTATGGTCAAGGTGGCGGACCTACTAGTGTAATTAACGCTAGTGCTTATGGATTATTTAAAGAGGCCTTTAAACATTTAGAAATTGAAAATGTTTATACTGCAAATTATGGATTACTTGGAATTCTTAATGATGATTTATTTAAAATAGAAAATACTAAAAAACTTGAAAAATTAAAAGCAACTCCAGGAGCAGCTTTTGGTAGTAGTCGTATCAAATTGGATCTTATAAATGAAGAAGATAAATTTGAAAAAATATTAGAAGTTTTTAAAAAGCATAATATTAGATACTTCTTTTATAATGGTGGAAATGATTCAATGGATACTACTAATAAAATTAGTAAGTATTTAAAAGAACATCATTATGAATGTAATTGTATTGGTATTAATAAAACCATTGATAATGATTTAGAAGGCACTGATTTTTCTCTTGGATATGCTACTAGTGCTGTTTTTATTGCTAATTGTATTATTCAAGTTGCTCTCGATGATTTAAGTTATGAAAAAGGTCGTGTAAATATTATCGAGGTCATGGGAAGAGACACTGGATGGTTAGCCGCTAGTGCTAAACTTGCAAAAATTAAAGGCTTGGAACCAGATTTAATTTATGTTCCTGAAACTAACTTATCGCTTGATAAAATATTTGATGACATCAAGAAAGTTTATGAAAAGAAGAAACGTTGCATCGTTGTTGTAAGTGAAGGAATTAAAAATGAAGATGGAGAGTTTTTATTTACTGCTGATTCAACTGTAGATAAATTTGGACATCTTCAACTTGGAGGAATTGCAAGTACCTTAGCTAGTTTAATTTCTAAAGAACTTGGAGTTAAAACACGTTATATTGAATTATCTTTATTACAAAGAGCTTCAACTATTACTCCTAATTTATTAGAAACTAAGATTGCTATTAAGATGTCTCAATTTGCTTTAAGACAAGCTTTAAAAGGATGTAGTAATAAAGTTGTAGTAATTAAGCGTTTATCTAATGAACCTTATAAATATAAATTTGCGTTAGTAGATTCTTCAATGGTCGCAAATAACATAAGACTACTTCCTTTAAATTATATTAATAGTGAGAAAAATAATATTACTGATGAGTTTTTAAAATATCTTCTCCCATTAGTAGAAAATGATAAATATTTATTAGATTTTTATAAAAAAGATTAGTCATTACGACTAATCTCTTTTTTTATAGTAGGAATTACTTCCTCAATTTTTATAATTGGATAAGTTATATCTTTCTTTTTATTTTGCGAAATTAAACAACGATCTATTAAATAACATTTAATACCAACTTCCCTTGCACATTTAGCATCTTCAATTTCGTTATTACCAAATAAAATGACTTCTTCTGCTTTTAAATTTAAAGTTTCAAGCAATTTTTTGAAATATAATGAATTAGGTTTACAACAAGTACTATTAGAATAATTTGTTATATAATCAAAATCTTCTTCTTTTAAATTAACAAAATTCATACGATTTAAAACTGCTAATCTAGGAAATATTGGATTAGTTGAAAGTATTGTTTTTAAACCATTTTCCCTACAGAACTCAACTATTTTTTTAGATTCTGAACATGGTTTAGTAGCCCTTTTAGTTTTTAAATATGAAGTATTATAATATTCATTTAAAACATCTTTATATATAGATAAATCCACTCCTAAAGTATTTTTAATACTTTCCCAAAATACTTCTTCATTAGTTCTTGTTCCATCATTCTTAACTTGAGCTAGTGCTCCTTTATATAAAGCTTTGAAAAAATTCATTTTAGAAATTTTTAGAAATTTAACTTTTTTATATAAAGTTTTAAAATAAATTTTTGCAAACTTACGTTCGTTAAGAGGTAATAAAGTTCCATCTAAATCAAAAAAAATCGCCTTAATCATAATTAGATAATAGTATAATATAAAAACTTAATTGTTGCTATTTTAATATATCATTCTTCTTTATAAATGTATAAAGAAGTGTTTAAATTAAGATAATGAAAAAAGAAAAACATATATATACATACGAAGAATTTTCTAAAGTAAATTTAAAGTCAATGTCTAATAGCGAATTAAGCGATCTTGCTAATTCAATTCGTAAATATATTATCGAAAAATGTTCTGTTAATGGTGGTCATTTAGCTTCTAATTTAGGAGTTGTTGAACTAACTATTGCTATTCATAAGGCCTTTAATTTAGATCAAGACAAATTATTATTTGATGTTGGGCATCAATGTTATACACATAAAATTTTAACTGGAAGATCTTTAGATAATTTAAGAAAAGAAAATGGAGTAGATGGATTTATTAAAAGAAAAGAATCAATCTATGATCATTTTGAAGCCGGACATTCTTCTACTACGATTAGTGCAGCAATGGGAATGGCTCTTAAACGTGATTTAAATAATGAACATTACGAAATAATAAGTTTAATTGGAGATTCTTCCATTGCTAATGGCTTAGCAATGGAAGCATTAAATAACCTTAACGATTTTCATCATAAGATAATCATTATTATTAATGATAACGATATGTCAATATCTCAACCTGTTGGTGCACTTCATAATATGTTCCAATCGATTAGACTATCTTCAAAATATCTTAAATCTAAAGAAAAATATCGTAATTTTATGCACAAAAATAAATTTTTAGAAAAAATTTATGAATTTACTCGTGTATTAAAAAATAGTTTTAAAAACTTTGTTTTAAAAAATAATTTATTTGAAATGTTTGGTTGCCGTTATATTGGGAATGTTGATGGCTATGATTTTAAGGAAATGGAAGAAGCCTTTAACAAAGCTAAAAAACTTAAACAAAGTGTAGTAATTCATGTTTCGACTATTAAGGGTAAAGGTTATAAGTTAAGTGAGTATGGAAATGTATCTTCCTGGCATAGTGTAAAACCTTTTGATATTACTTCAGGAAAAGTATTAAATTCGCTTAAAGAAAACGAAGAGACTTGGTCGCATATATATGAAGAATTATTGGATCAAGAATTAAATAAAAATAAACAGGCCATTTTAATTAATCCTAGTACTTTAGTTGGAAGTGAATTATCACCTTTATTTAAAAAATATAAAACACAAACATTTGATGTAGGTATTGCTGAAGAACATGCTTTCATGTTTGGTGCAGGTTATGGATTAACTTCTTCTAAAGCTTATATTTCAATTTATAGTACTTTTTTACAAAGAGCATATGATCAACTAAATCACGATGTATCAAGAATGAACATTCCTTTAACTTTATTAATTGATCGTGCAGGCTTAGTTGGGTCAGATGGAGAAACTCATCAAGGAATTTTTGATGAATCTTTATTAATGTCTTTACCAAATTTTGTTATTACAATGGCTAAAGATAAAGCGGAAGCCAAAGCCTTATTTAATTTATCTAAAAAAATTAATCATCCTTTTGCAATTAGAATTCCTAGCGGAACTGCTTTAAAAGATAATAGTGAAATAAATATAACATTTGGTAAATGGATTATTGAAAAAGAAAGTAACATAAATAATTTAGCTTTAATTTCATTTGGACCAAAAATAAATAGTCTGTTAGAAATGTTTAAAGATAATGAAATTACAATTATAAATGCAATTTTCCAAAAACCATTTGATCTAGATATATTAAACAAATTATTAAATTATAAGAATATTATTGTTTATGATCCTTATGCTATTAAAGATGGTTTTTCATATCATCTTCTTGCAAAATTAAACGAATTAAATTATCAAGGAAAAGTAAAAATTTGTGCGATTGAATCAAGTTTTATTGATAAAGGTACAATTTTAGAACAAGAAAAAAGATGTCAAGTTGATTTAGAAAGTTTAAATAATTTAATAAACTCTATTCTTTAATACTTCCAAACCTACGATCACGTAAGCAATATTCCTTTAAACAATTAATAAATTCTTCTTTTTTAAAATCTGGCCAATATGTTGGTGTAAATATAAATTCACTATAAGCTAATTGATATAATAAATAATTTGATAAACGACATTCACCACTTGTTCTAATCATTAAATCAACTTCAGGTAAATTTCCACTATCTAAATATTTATAAAACATATTTGTATCAAGATTATTAATATCTAATTTATTAGTCTTAACATCATCTACTATTTTTTTAGTTGCTCGAACTATTTCTTGACGAGATCCATAATTTAAACAAATGTTAAAAACATATTTATCATTATTTTTAGTTTTATTAATAGCATCTAAAAGGCATTCTTGAATATTTTTAGGAAGTCGGTCAAGTTCACCCATATGTTGAACTCTAACACCTTCTTTTATAAATTTATTTATATTTTCATTAAAAAAATCAATTAAATATGAAAATAAACAATCTATTTCTTCTTTAGGACGATTCCAATTTTCTGTACTAAAAGCATATAAAGTAAAAACTTTAATATTAAATTCTTTACATAAATCAAAAATTTCAACAATTCTTTTACAACCTTCTTTATGTCCTAAAGTACGAGGAAGATTTCTTTTTTTTGCCCATCTTCCATTTCCATCCATAATTACTGCTAAATGATCTAATTTCTTTGTTAATTTAAAATCTTCTTTCATAAAGAATATTCCTCTTCTAAATATTGTTTTACTTCATTAATAATTTCATCAGGGGTTGATGTTCCACTAAAAATAGCCACATGTTGATAATTTGATAAATCAAAATTAGATAAATCTTTTTTACTTCCAATCATAACAACTTTTTTGTTTTGATGATATTTTAAAGCTAATTCATAAAGTTTATTCGTATTACTTGAAGTTTTTGAACCTATAATTATTAATAAATCATAATCTTTTTTTAAATTTATTATATTTTCTTGTCTAATTCTAGTGACTGGACAAATTTCATCAATAATGTTTGCTTTTGGAATATTTTCTAAAATTTCTTTATGAATATTATTTAATTCTAAAAATGATAAAGTAGTTTGATTAATAATAATTGGTTCTTTAAAAGTAATTTTTGAAAAATCTAAACCTTTATCTAAATCATATAAAATAACTTTATTTGATATTGAAATTGCTGCTTTAGTTTCAGCATGATTTTCTTTTCCAATATAAATTATTCCTTTATCGATATTTTCTTTTATTAAATCAAGATTTTTTCTTACGTTTTTACAAGTAGTATCAAAAAAGGTTATATTTTTATTTTTTAATAATTCATTTAATTTTTCATCATGACCATGCGCGGAGAAAATTAAAATATCATTAGTATTTAATTTTTTTAAAATTTCTTCTTCGTTATTATTAACAACTAATGTATGAATATCATGATTATTTAGAAAACTAATTACATCTTCGTTATGAACAAGTTCACCTAAAACATAAACATTATTAAAAGGATAATTTTCTTTAATTTTTATAGCTTCGTTAATAGCGTTCATTACTCCAAAACAATATCCTGAAGGTTGAATAATATCTATTTTCATTAATTTAATTTTCCTAAAAATTTATTTATATTTACAATACATCTTTTATGAGTTCCTTCACCTATTAAAATGTCCTTATCAAAAGCTTCTAATTTAAAAGTTAAAATTCTTTTATTAATTTCAATAAGTTCGGCTTTTATTAAAATTTGATTTCCGATTTTTGAAGGAGCCAAATGATTTATGTTAATATTAATTCCAACAGTAGTATCTCCTTCAGTTAAATATGGAGTAACTAAATCTTTTGAAACATTTTCAAAATAAGCAACTAGAATTGGAGTTGCTAAAACTTCTAAGTCTCCGCTACCCATATCCTTTGCGCTTTCAGTTTCTTTAACAATAAAATACTTTTCTTTTTTAATACCTGTTTCCATAAATTTCCTAAAAATACCTTAGATTAGCAAGGTTTTTTTCTTTTATAAGAGTTTAAATGATAAAGTTACTGGTTGATGATCAGAGAATTCAAAGCCATTTTCTCCAACCTTAGTTGTAACTACATCAATAACTTCAACATTATTTGAAGTAATAAATCCATCGACTGGAGTAACAAAATTATAACCTCTAGTCCAAGGTATTTCACATCCTCTGCAAGAAGGTTCATTAGCTCCTCCATAAACACTAAATTCATCATCTAAAATAGTTTCGCCATCTTCACTAAACATATAATTAATCCAGTCTGGCTTATGTTGTTTAATCATTTCTTTAAATGGGAAATTTTCTTTATTAAATTGAGGATAAAGTGGATTATTACTTAATAAGTCATGATTAAAGTCTCCACCACAAACAACATAATTACCTTTATTAACTTCTTCAAGCATAAATAAATTAAGTTCATTTAATTGTTTATTTCTTATTACTCCACCTTCATCATACGCACTCATATGAGAATTAATTAAAACTAATTCTTTATCGTTATCGGTTTTAATTCTATTGACACTAAAGCATCTATCTAAATCTAAATATTTATCAAAACCATCACTTATTGTGTATCTTTTTCTAGTTGCTGATTCAATTTTATAACTACTTAAAGTTGATAAACCTGCTGTTGTTTTACCATGTGGATCATTAAAGGGATAAAATAAATATGCACTATGAAAATTAATTGCAAATGTTGAATCAAAATTAGTAAATTCTTCTAAGATATAATCATTTTGATTAATGTGATAACAACGATCACTATCAAGATCTATTTCTTGAAATAAATAAAAATCACTTTCTAAAGAAGAGGCAATGTTAATACAGCCTTTAGTATTAGCAAGCGCATCATCATACGAAATTGCTTTTCCATATTTTCCATGGACTTTGGTTCCATCTTCTAAATATCCTGAATCCATAAAGAAACTATATTCATCACTATAAGCACCAAATCCATAATTTAATGTTGTAACTGTTAATATTGAATTAGTTTCAACTTCTTCTTTAGTAGCGTTACTATTAACTTCTAAAGTTATATTGTCATCTAGACGATTATAATCAATAACAACATAAAGTACATATGAACCCGCAACTAAAACACAGACACATAAAACACCTAACAACGAAAATAAAATACCTTTTAATATTTTCTTACCTGTAGTTTGTGGTTTCTTTTCTTTTTTCATAATAAAAATCCTTTTTATAAATAATAACATTATTTATAAGTTATTTTAATTTAAAAGAATTAAAAATATTCAAAAAAGTCTTTATTTTATATAAAAAGTGTTTAAAACTAGGATGAAATTTAAAAATTTAATCAATTATTCCTTTTTTATAATCAATCTTAAAAGCTTTAGCAATTTCTTTTAAATTATCATTACTGATGGATTGAACAATCTTTTTATCACATATTTTAAGATAAATCTCAGCAGCTTTTTCAATAGTTTCGATTAAGCCAAATGTTTCATCTAAACTTTCACCAGTACAGAAAATTCCATGTTGCGCCCAAACGACTGAACGATATTTTTTCATCTTAACAGCTGTAGCATCTCCAATCTCATCTCCGCCACAAAGAATCCAAGGTAAAACTCCTACTCCCTCAGGGAAAACAACAATTGATTCAGTTTGCATTTTCCATAAAATTTCAGTCCAAAGATTTTCATTTAATTCTAAGATGTGACTCATGCAAATAATATTTGTAGTGTGACAATGAATAACAACTTTATGTTTTGGATTAACTTTTAAACGTTCAATATGTGATTTTAAATGAGTTGATAATTCGGATGTTGGTTTCCCTTCATTTAAAAAACCATAAACAATTCCATATTCATGGTCATTTAAAATTTTAATAATTCCTAGATTATGTTCAGGATCTTTCTTACAATTTTTAAAATATTTTCCAGTTCCAGTTACAACAAAATACTTTCCAATTAAATCATGCATATCAAATGATGTAGTTATTGTTCTATTAACTTTAAAATCTTTTACTTCATCAATTTCATTTTCAGTTAATAAATAAGAAAGATTTCCGCCATTTCTTTCATCCCATCCATGTTTATAAAGTAAATCTAAAATATCTACAATTTCATTAATAAATTCCATCTCAATTACCTCTCTTACTTAAAATTTCTTTTTCGTATTTTCTTAAATCATTAAACCACTCATTTTCATCCATTACATTTTCTTGTTTACAATATTCGTTCCAAACATCTTGCCAAGGTAAAGTTTTAATTTCTTCTTGTAAAGCAAGTGTAAGGGTATGATCACCATTATCTTGAGCTTCTTTTAATAAATTCCATGGTGTTAATAAACTTCTTAATAAAGCTTTTTCAACATTTCTTGCTCCAATTACTAAAGCAGCTATTCTATTTATAGAAGCATCAAAATAATCAAGGCCTATGTAAGTTCTATCAAGTGCATTACATTTAACAAGTTCATCACAAACTTCTTGAAGATCATCATTAAGTTTTAAAACATGATCACTATCCCATCTAACTGGTCGAGAAATATGTAGTGCAAGTTTCTTATTAAATAACAATAAAGAAGAAATCTTATCAGCTACATTTTCTGTAGGATGAAAGTGTCCAGTATCTAATAAACATAAAATATTATTTTTAGCAGCATAGTTCATATAAAACTCATGACTACCAACTGTAAAGGATTCTACTCCAATCCCAAAAACTTTAGATTCTACTGAGATATCAACCTTATTTTTATCATACTTATAAGAAAGAATTTCATCTAATGATTCTTTTAATCTTAAACGTGGAGTATATCGATCACTAGGAACTTCTTTAAATCCATCAGGAATCCAAATATTACAAAGTGATTTTTGATTTAGTTCACTAGCAAAATATTCACTAACTTTAATTGAATTAATACAATGAGTTATCCAATAATCTCTAACTTCTTTATTTGGAGATGATAAGCTTAATCCATCAACTAATTTATCACTAGCAAAAATTGTAGGATTAAAATCAAGACCTAAATTTCTTTCTTTAGCATATTCTACCCATCTAACAAATTGTTTAGGTGAAATATCTTTTCTATCAACAACATCATCTGATTGATAGGAAGCGTGTAAATTAATTTTTTTAGTTCCTGGAATATAACTTAAAGCTTTATCTAAATCTGAAGTTAATTCTTCAAAATTATTAGCTCTATAAGGATAGTTACCAGTTGATTGAATTCCTCCAGTTAAAGGACCTGAATTTTCAAATCCATTAACATCATCAAGTTGCCAACAATGAATACTGATTTTTATTTTTTTAATTGACTTTAAGACGTTTTTTACATTAATTCCGTACTTTTTATAAGTTTCAATAGTTTGTTTATTCATTAGTTTTTCCTCCCATTTGTACTAGTAAATTTCCTATTGATGAAGCTTCTATTTCTAAAGCAATAATCTTTTTAGATGTATAAAATGAAGTTAATTCATTTAAATATTTATTTTTGGCTCCTCCACCTATAATATAAATTTCTTTATAGTTATTAGAGGTAATTTCTTCTAATTCCATAATAGCAACTTTATAAGAATAGGCTAAAGAATGAAGAGCAGAGTTAATAACATCTTCTTTTGAACAAGGTACAATTTTATTATGTTTAATAAAATAATTTTTAATTTCTTGATCCATATTATTAGAAGATAAAAATACACTATCATTTACATCAAAAATTTCTTTATAACTTGATTTTCTAGCTAGGTTAACTAAATTTATAAAATCAATATTATATTCTTTAGACAGATTTTGAATAATCCATAATCCCATAATATTTTTTTGAAAACGAACATATGTTGGGCCAAGTTCATTTGAATAATTAAATTTCAAAGCTTTTTCACTTGTTATTGGTTTATCAAGTTTAACTCCAAGTAAAGACCAAGTTCCGCTTGATATATAAGGTACATATTTATTAAGTGAAATACCTTCGATTGCACTGGCTGTATCATGGGTGGCACATAATTTAACTAAAATATTTCCCCCCACTTCTTTAGCAATATCTTCTTTTAAATAACCAACATCTTCTCCAGGATAATTAACTTTATTAAATAATTTATCATTAAAACCTAATCTTGAAATAATTTCTTTGCTAAAAGATTTTTTATTTATATCAAATAGTCCTGTAGTTGAGGCGTTAGTATATTCTCTAACCTTAATGTTTGTTAATTTATAGATAAAATATTCAGGTAACATTAAAAATTCATCTGAATTATTTAATCTTCCACTAATTAAATCTTCATATAATTGGTAAATAGTATTAAATTCTTGAAATTGAGTTCCAGTAATTTTATAAAGTTCTTTAAAAGGTATTAGACTATGAACTTGATTAATTACTGCTTTTGTTCTTTCATCTCTATAACAATAAGCTGGATAAATTTCTTTATTATTTTTTAATAAAACATAATCGACTCCCCAAGTATCAATAGATAATGAAGTTATTTGATGATATTTTTTAAGCGCTTCTTTTATTCCTAATTTAATTTGTTTAAAGAGATAATCAATATTCCATACTCTGTGGTTATTAATAATTTCATATGAATTTTTAAAACGATATACTTCATCTAAAATTAATTCATCATTTTCATTTTTATAGCCTACAATATGACGACCACTTGATGCTCCTAAATCGATTGCTAAATAAATTCCTTTCATATCTTAATTATATTTTTATTTTCATATATCTTATATATAAATATTGTTATAAAATATAACTATATTGTTATGCATCAACGAATTCAATTATCCTCAAATAACAAGTCAAATATACTTTATATTTCTCATACTTTAATTGATGAGAATTTTAAACCTTTAATTCATTCACATCCAAATTTAGAAATTATTTTAGTAACTAATGGGCAAGGAAAAATTACTACTTTAGATGAAACATTTTTTGTTAAGAAAAACGATTTAATAATCATTAATAAAAATTCAATGCATTTTGAAGAAAATGAAAACTTAGAATTTTATGCTTTAGGTATAAATAAAATTGAATTAACAACTAAAGAAGATTTTAGTAAAAATACTTTTATTCTTTATTTAAAAGAAAGTGATTTAAATCAAATTAAAGCAATTTATGATTTTTTATTTAAAGAAGCTCAAAAAAAGAAATTTCTTTATCAAAATATTATTGATAGTTATGTGAATATAATTTTTAAACTAATTGAAAGATCAAATAAAGCAGCTATTACCTCTAATGAGGAAAAAGATGATGACTCTTTAATTTTTACTTGCAAAGAAATTATTAAAAATAATTTTAGTGCTAATATCAAATTAGCTGAATTAGCAAAAAGATTAAATGTTTCAACATTTTATTTATGTCATAAATTTAAAGAAAAAACTAATTTATCTATTTTTACATATAAACTAATTTGTCAAATTGAGGAAGCTAAAAATTTATTAATAATTACCGATATGAGCATAACTGAAATCTCCGCATTAATCGGCTTTAATAATACAAGTTATTTCACAAAAAAATTTAAATTAATTGCTAATTTAACCCCTAAAGAATTTCGAAAAATCAACAAAAAAAGTTGAGTTTTGCAAGGTTTCTACTTAAATTTATTAGTTTATAAAGTACATTACTTTCATTGCATTAGTAACATCTTCTTCCATTTTAAGCGTAGCAAAATGAGCAACTTCATGGAAAAATTTTACATCGGTTTTTAATATTTCCTTACATGCATTAACTCCAGCTCTAGCCATGTAAGAATAGTAATTTATTTTCATAACACCTAACTTAATAGCTTTTATATAATCTTCATAAGGCACGCCACTTCCTCCATGCATAACAAGAGGAATATTGCAAAGTTTTCTAATTTTATCTATTCTTTCAAAGTCTAATTTTGGGGTTTCTTTATAAATGCCGTGTGCTGTACCAAAAGAACAAGCTAAAGCATCAATTTTTGTATCTTCAACAAATTTTTTAGCTAAATCAGGATCAGTATACATTTCATTTGGAGTTAAAATCTTAGTATTTCCTGCTTCTCTTCCACCTAAAATACCAATTTCAGCTTCGACGCTAATGTTATTTTTATGAGCAAGTTCAACAACTTTTTTTGTAAGTCTTACATTTTCATCATAGTCTAATGAAGAGCCATCAAACATTACACTACTAAATCCAAGTTCAATTGCTTGTTTAATATATTCAAAATGTTCTCCATGATCAAGATGAACACAAACTGGAATATTTGCTTTTTTAGCCATCATGATCATAATTGGTCCAATCATTGTTAATGGGGCTTCGTTTTCATGACATTCAGCATGCATAATAATAACTGGAACATTTAATTTTGTAGCAGCATTTAAGACAGCATTTAAACTTTCAAGTGTTGGGGTATTAAATGAGCCTATTGCACAATGATGTTCTTTAGCGTATTTTAAAACTTCATTTAAATTAACTAACATACTATTTCTCCTTATTAAATAATTTTATTTTAAATTCGAATTTTTTGACTTCTTTTGGATTAATAAACTCTAGTTCATTTCTTTTTCGCATAATATTTCTTCCTTCAGGCAAAGTATTTCCTGGTTCAAGACCTAAAACATAATCACGAATTCCACACATTTTCCATTCAGTAAAATATTTTAAGTTATTTGAATTATAACAAATTTCAAAACCTTTATTTAATAATGGATTGAAGGCACTAATCCTAACATTATCTTTATTAAAATAATGATAATAACATCTTTCCAAATAATTTTTAGTTGGTTCATCAAATTTTAATGCGGTAGAGATATATTTTTCTGCTTCTTCATTTCTAGGGACTATTTTATTTGAAGGAATATTTAGTTTTATATTTTCATCTAAAAACGGATATCCTAAATTCATATGATATAAAATTTGTAATGGGGTTATCTTATCTCCACGATTAATAATCTCATCTTTAAGCTTAAATTCGTTTTTTAATAAATTAACTTCAATCGTTCTAAGAAGCTGAAGTTTGTAATTAAAAATATTTTCATCAAGAATTTCTGCTTTTAAGTAAATCTTATTATTTTTAATATAATAAGAATAATTATTTACTGGGATATTAGAAAACGTACCGTGTAATGGTAACTCTTCATTTTCATCAGTATTAGGAGATCCAACTTGAGTTAATCCACAAGTAGTTAAAAATCCTGCACTAAAAGATTTTAAAAAACCCTCACCTTTATTATCATAATAAGCACTATTTACATAACCACAACTTGATAAATAAGAAAAATTGACTCCTTCAAATTTTAAAGAAGTTATATCAAACCCTCGATCTAAATTAATTTCCAATTCTAAACCAAGTCCGTTTTTCACTTCTAAAAGTTTGACATTGTTAGATTTTCCATTTACTAACGAAATAACTCTAACTCCATAAAGTTGATACTCATTACCAATATAGTCTAATTTATTAATCATTTTATACCTTCCTTATGCATTTATATATTTTCTTATAACGAAAATATTTTTCTTTATATGCTTCAAAATTCTTACGATTTGGATGAAAAACCTTTCTAATCGCAACTATTTTTTTAATTCCTTCTTCATATGAACTAAATAAACCTTCTTCTTTACCTAGCAATATTAAACACCCTAGAGTACCAGCATCTTTATTTTCAAGTTGAATTATATCCTTATTAAAAATATCAGCTTTTAATTGTAAATAATATTCATTTACACTACTCCCGCCACTAGCATATAAATTATTTATCTTAATTCCGTTTTCTTCAAAAATATCTAAATTAAGTTTCATTTCAAAACAAAGCGATTCTAAAGTAGCTTTATAAATATCAAATTTTGTAGTATCAAGTGATAAATTTAAAATTGCTCCTTTAATCTTTTTATCTTTATAAGGAGTTAAATTACCAAGAAAATATGGTAAAACAAGAACATCACTAATTTCATCTTTTAAATTTAATTCAATAAATTCATATATATTTTCTTTATATTTTTCTAAATCCTTAGGAAAATAAGTTTTTAATACATAATCAATTAAAGATCCGCCACTATAATTTAATATATAAGATAAATATAAATCATTATATAAATAAGGAATTACTCCATAACCATAATTATATAAAAAAGGCTTTATATCTTCTTTTTTATAACAAACACTAATACATTCACAAGTCCCATTCCCATCAACAGCATCATAAGGTTTTAAAATTCCTGAACCTAAGGTATTACTTACTTGGTCATGACTTATACAATATATTTTGACTTTTTTAGATAAATTAAATACTTTTTGATATTCATCTAATAAATATCCAACAAAGGTTCCACTCTTAACTGGTTTAGACCATAATTCTTTTTTAATATTAAATTCATTTAAAATCGCATCACTAAATTCTTTTTTATTAATATCAAAAGCTAGAGTTCTACAAGCTAAAGAATAATCTATTGCTTTTTTTTTAGTTAATTTATAGACAATATAATCCTCAATTAACATAATCTTATCAATTTGTTTATATATTTTCTTATTATTATTTTTTATATATAACAATTTTGGTAAAGAAAACATATTATCCCCAATTTGACCACTAATATAACCTAATTTTCTTTTAGTAAGTTTTCTTTCAATTGTATGAGCTTCTTTAAAACCTTCTTTACTTGTATATAAATAAGAATTCATTAAAATATGATCATCTTTATCAAGAAGAACAAAAGTTTCTCCAAAAGAAGTTACTCCAAGTGCATCAATAGAGTTATATTTACTAAAAACTTCTTTAAGCATTTTTAAAATAGCTTCAAAAATTTTATTAACATCAATTAAGTTAATATCTTCTACTTCATAATCATATTTGGTATAAAAAGAATCAAAAAAGGTTGTATCTTTAAATAAAGTTATTTTAGATCCAGTTGTTCCAATGTCAAGTCCAGCAAGTATCATATTATTTATCAATATCTACTACTTCATAATTTAGATAAACTTTGAAGGCTTCTTCTAAAATATTTTTTAAATGTCCAACACCAACTGTTGTATGATGTTTAAAACCATTTCTAGCTAATAAAATAAGTTTATTTTGTAAATTATCAATTTGAGCTACACCGCCACATCCAAAAAATTCTTTTTCAATTTCGTCTTTTGTAAATTTACCTTCACTAACATAAACAACTAACTTGCCATCTTCAGTTTTACAATTAGTAAAAGTCATATCAAAATCTTTAATTCTTCCTTCGTTACTTCCCCATCCTGAATCAGGATCACATTTTGAAAACATTTTATGGTCAGTAACTAAACCTTTTTTAGTCATTAAAGTTTGAGCAACTGGCCCACAATGAAATAAAATTACTTTATTTTCATCATCTCCATAATTATTATTCCAATCAAGGCATGCACTAGGAAGTGAACTAGCTAAACTTAATGCGCGCATGGTTATTGCACTACATAAATCAATCTCACAACTTGCAACAATTCCTCGATCATTTAATTCACTAAGTAATACACAAGGACAAACTCGATAATAAGTTTCAATTTCGTTCCAACATCTTAAAGTAATAGCATCAAGATGATAATCTTTAATATATTTATCAATTACAACACCAAATTTTGCTAATGTTACTAATCTGTCCTTTGGACAGCAACTAAAGTTAGTATAATTTTCAAGACGATTTATTTTTTTAATAACTTCTGGATTATCATCCTTTAATTCATCTACAAAATGAAATAGTTCTGATAAATCAAAAGATTCTACTGTAATACCATATTTTTCTAAAGCAACTTCATCAAATCTAACAGTTTTAAAAGCGGTTGTTCTTGCACCAATACAACCAATCGTAAAACGTTTCATTCCTTTAACTACTTGGCAAATTTGTGCAAAATCATGTAAATTATTTTGAAATTCTTTGCTTAAAATATTAACTACATGAGGTTTTAATACTGTAAAAGGAACTTTATATTGTGAAAAAACATCAGTTACTGAAAATTTTCCACAAAAAGCATCACGACGATGAGCAAAATCCATTTTTCCAATTTCATCAGGGCAAGCTTGCATTAAAATTGGAACATTAGCATCTCTTAAAGCTGTAATAGCACCGTTTTCATCGATAAAAATTGGCATGCATAAAATAACTCCATCGAACTCACCTTTATGAGATTCTAGCCAATCATGATATATTCTTCCTTCATCACGAGTTTCAACTGCACCATATCTAGTAGCATTTTCATCCATAATTAAATAATCATATCCAGCATCTTTTACTGCCTTTACCATATCTCTCCTAGCATCTAAAATTAATTCAGCTGGCATAAATCCACGATTACCAAAAAATAAAGCAAATGTTGTTTTTCTCATATTTTTATCTCCATTTATAATTTAATTTTAAAATTAAATTAGAGCTTAATATATGAATTATCGTTATTCTTTTTTGCAAAATCGTATGTATTTTATTACTTATTTTTCAATGCAAGTTGATATTTATAAGGAGTTATTTTATAACGTTTTTTAAATGATTTTAGAAAGTAACTATAAGTATTAAATCCAGTTTTATAAGCTATTTCTTCAATGGATAAATCGGTATTTTCCAATAAAAACCTTGCAGAACTCAACTTTTTTTCTAAAATATATTGATTTAATGATATATCTAAATAAGCTTTAGCGTTTAAAAAAAGCTTAGTTCTATTTATACCTAATTTTTTAGCAATGAAGTTACTAGTTAATTTATTGTTTTCTAAGTTATTTAAAATAACATTATCTAATTCTTTTTTAAATTCGTTTCTTTTTAAAGAAACATATTTTTCACTTAAAACATATTTACTTAAAGCCAATAAAATTACTGAAATTGCTTTAATTTCATCTAAAGACTTATAAGTTAAACTATTAATAATCTCTTCTTTTTTAAAATTTGAAATTTCAATATTATCAATGTTTCCTTTTAAAAAATTAAATCTTTCCAAGTTATTCTTGATATCAGATATTTGACCAAACATAATATAACCGACGATATTATGTTCAATTTTTAAATTTAACATCGCTTCAAATAAGCCAGCATGACATTTATAAATATAAAGCTCATCGCTATCTTTACAGTGTAAAAAAGCTTCACAATTTGAACAGTTACATTTTTTTAAATTTTCTTGATTAGTTTGAATTAATTGGCAATAAGGTGAATCATCAAGATCACTTGAAATAACTTTATTAAAATTTTTATCAAAAATAACAATTCTAACTTTAGTAATTAAAGAAAAAGAACTTAAAAGTTTAGATAATTTTGTTAAATCAAATTCTACTTCACTCATTATAAATTATTTGATAATCGCTTTGATTATCAATTATTAATCCGTCTTTATTATTTTCTAAAATAAGTTTTCCATTAATTAAAGGAAGTTCAACTTTAGCAAAATCACTTAAATGTTTTTTATTAAAATATAACGTTCTAGTTTGATTATTAATTTCTTCTAAACCAAAATAAGCACTAATAATGATATTAATTACAACACTGGTAAATCCATGATTTAAACTTGCATGGTATGAATCGTGTTCCCATAAAGTTCCAGTTAATTTTGCCATATTATAAAAATATTGAACAACTTCTTTTTTTACTTCATTTTTATAACCATATTTATTTAAAATAAATAATCTTAGAATATCTCCAGGAAAAGCATTTGATTTATAAACATTAGGATATAATACTTTATCATCCCTAAATGGACCAAATTTGTTTTTCAAAATCTTAAATAAATTTGAATAATTTTTTCTATTTACAACGTTAAAGAAAAAAGCATAATATTGGCAGGTTTCAGTAATATTTGAAGTTAATAAAATTTGATTTTTCTCATTTCTAATAGCATTATCAACAAAAAATTCCCCGTTAAAACTATATTTTCTAATTATACGTTTTAATTTATTTCCTTTTTGAATTAAATTTGGATCATTTAAAAGTATTCCAGCTTTACATAAAGCTTCGCTATAAATCATATTTGAAGGAAAATTAATTCCTTTAATAAATTCATCATCATTAGCTTTACTCCATTCAACAAATATCCAACCTTCAAGATTTTCAAGTAAACCAATTTCATTTTCATATTTTTTAAAATAATTAATAATATTTTTAATATTTTCTTTACTTTGATTAACTATTTTTTGATTATTACTACGCTTTAAATAATCATAAACTTCTAAAATATACCATAAACACCAGTTTGGAATATAATTTCCATCAAAAAAATCAGCCGGATAACACATTGGAACTAATCCTTGTGGAATATTTGCACTGTTAAATAAAGCATAATTTTCTAAAAAGTTGTCTTCCACTAAATTAGTTCCGCTTATTAATGTTTCTGCTTTACCTGTAAAATAACTATCACAAAGCCATCCAGCTCTTTCCCTACTTGGACAATCACTAAATAAATCCACGCTATTTTGTCTAAAGGTATTTAAGGCACTATCAACTATTTTTTGAATTTTTTTATTATAAAAACTATATTTAAAATTTTTAATATCACTATTAGCATATTCAATCATGCTAACATTTAAAAAAGTTACCTCTCCTTCTTCAATAATTACTCTAATATACTTAGCGCTATATGGTTCAAAACTAATAAAGTCATAATTACCTTTTTCTAAATTTAAATAAATAACATTATTAGTTGTATTTCTAAATGGATTAATCTCAATTTTATCTGAATCATTTAAATTTAAATTAATTTCTTCAAAAATAATATAAACTTTTGCAGGTTTATTAACTTTTATTTTTAAATTAATAAATCCAGTTAGAGACTCTTTAAAAGAATATGTATAATATTTTTTTGTTTTTATTTCACGGTCTAATTTTTTATCTTTAAAATAATCTAATTTACATATAAATTTATTTGGATTAACATCTAATTCATTTAAATCAAATATTTTTAAACCCGTTAAATGCATATAACGATCATCGTAAAGTGGTTTAGATTCATTAAATAAAAAATAACCCGATTCAACTAATTTAAAACGTGAATTGACAAAGTTAACATCTTTAACATGTTTTTCTAAAAATTCTTTTTTATCTAAAATTATTAATTCATCTTCATTTAATAAATTAAATTTTCCTTTAAGAAAATTATTATAATTTTCATCGTAATGATAAGCTTCACTAAATCCTCTTTGGAAAGAATATCTTAAAACTTTTCGATATCGGAAAATGTTATTATAGCCTTTAAAATCTTTACCAGTATAAGCTATAACTTCATTATTTTTATCAACTAATTCACCAATAAAAAATGGTTCTAAATTTAAAGTATAATAAGTATTAGCATTACTACCATTAACTTCAATAACTAAATAGTTTTCTTCTTTTAAATTATTAAATTCAATTTTCTCTATTCGATAATAATTATGAGCAGCTCTTGAAGGTCCATAAGCAATAAATTTTCCATTTAAAAACATTCTAAACTCGTTATTTGAAGAAAAAAACCCGCAAATCCCTTCTCTTTTTTTAAATTTTAAAGTAAAGAAAACATTAGAATTTAATTCTTTTAAATGATTTTTTAAATAGATTGGCTTAGCTAATTTAAACATAAATTTAAAGGTGTTGAGTTAACTTTAAGGCTTCCTCTTTATCTAATTCTATATAACTTGCAATTTTTGAATAAGTATTTTCTTTATTTTTTAAAGTTAAAATCATATCTCCAACAAAATTCATTTTGTTTTCTTGATGTTTTTGATAATTTATCTCAAGTTTAACTTCACTAGGATTATTAATAAGTAAATAATTATCTTTACGAACTAAATTTACATTAGATTTAATATCTATAAATTCACTTAAATAAATTCTTAATGGTTTATTAAAATTAGTTTTAATTGAAATTACTTTATCTTCATAAATGTTTCCATTAATTTCAATAAACTTATCTTCATCTTCATAATAATGATCAGTTAATAAATTTATATCGATGTATTCTTTATTATTAAATAAAACATTTTTATTAATAAAATAAATGCCTTCACCAAATCTCATTGTACAACAAAAGAAAGCTTCATATAAATGTACTTTTAATTCATTATTAACTGAACTTAAACACGTATTACAGCCTGCTCCACCATTACTTCTTTGTGCTCCTCTAAGAGCATTAAAATATATTCTATTTAAATAATATTGATATTTAGGTAACTTAGTATATTTATATAATTTAGTACAAACAATAAAACTATCAATAATTGCACATGGCTCTGTCCATGTATCAATTTTATTAAACCAGTTGAAATTTGAATAATCCAAAGTCATTCCATATTTTAAGTAATTTTCAAAGATTTCTTTAGCATAATTTAAATATTTTTCATTTTTACTTACTTCAAAACACTTTAAAATTCCTCGACAACAACTTAATGTAGCATGAGTTTGTAATCCTTTTTCAACATAATCTATTTCCATAAATTTATTAATTAAATGATTAGCAAACTCTAAAAGCTCTAAACTTGGATTAATTTCTAAATAACTTCCAACACTATCTAACATTATAAAAGCACATCCAATATCAGTACTATATTGCCAACAATCTAAAATAATATTTGATAATCTACCACTAACTTCACCTTGAATATTATAGTGGTTATTATATTTATCATAAAAAGGTAATAATTTTAAAATGAAATTATCAAATATTTTTTTAATTAAATTTAATATTTTAGAATTTTTAGTTAATTTATAATATCCAATTAAACCTCTTAAAAACCAAGAATTTCCTGATACTTGTTGTTCATTTAAAATCTTAAAATCAAATACTTTCCCTAAATATCCATCTTGATTAATAAATTCATCTAAATGTAAGAAAATTTCATCTAATTGATTTTTAACATCTAGTTGTTCTTCTTTATATCCTTCTAAAGCTTTATATAAACTAACTAATGCTAAAATTCCTCGACCAGTCCAATCTCCTGGCCATTCTTCTCCTAAAGTAAATATTTTAGGATAACGATACATCTCATCATTTAATCGTTTTCTATTTAAGCGAATTCTTCTTAATATTTCCCCTTTAGCAATATCCATAGATGTCAACTCCAAATACATTCCCCTAGCAACTGCTAGGGGAATTTTTATTAGATTAATTATTTAATAATTTCAGTTAAAGTAACTGTGGTACTAGCAACATAAACAACTGCATTTGCAAAACTTTCTGGTGCATAGAAAGAGAAGAAATTAACAGAGATTGTAGCAGTCCAATCAAGAGTAACTTTATGATAACCGATACCATTTTCTAAATCTAAGAAAACATTATTATCAAAATTAAGCATAAATCTTGAACCTGAAGGAATAGATTCAATAAAGTAAACTACTTCAATACTATATTTATGTCCAGCCTCTAGTTGTTGTAAACCAGGTTGGTACCATTCAACTGTACAGTTAGCAGCGCTTTCACTATATTTTAAGCGAGTAATTGCGCTTCCAATACCTTCTCCTGTTACAGTTTCAGGGGTAGCAAAATCATTAGTAACTTCGCAAAATCCTTTATTTTCACTACCAAATGATCTACTTGTTTGAGTCCATGAATCACCAACTTTATGTCCAAGATCGGTTTCATCTTCTGGAACTACTACTGAACTTTCTTGAAGTTTAACAGTCATATTACCCATATAAATTTCAAAATTAGCATTTTGTGGATAGAAATTAAGAGCATTAACTCCACTTGAAATCTTATAAGTAATATTAATATGTTTAATGTTTCCATCTACGGTAGTTGTTGTAATACCACTACCTTCACTTAAATTTCCGTTTTGAACTCCAGAAGCCATTGGTAAAACTAATAATCCACTATCATCAACTGAATAATAATCAAAATCAATTACTAATTCCATGCCAGAAATCATATTTGTAGCATTTAATCCAGCAAAAGTATGATCATCTCTTCCAGTTAACTTCATAACTTGTTCACCAAAAGAAGTGTCATGAGCTAAAATTGCATTTTTAATTGTTTCATCTTCAATATTATTAACAATAATAGTTTCACCTTGGTTAAATGTTGAAGAACGTTCTTTCCAGTTAAATGTAAATCCGCCATCAGCCATTAATTCTTCACTTGTTGGGACAACAAGTGTACTTTGAGCAGCTTCGATTGCAGTAACTTCAATATTATCAATAGCAATCTTAACTGGTTCACTTGTAGGTCCTAATTTAAAGAAGAAGAAATAAGCATTACGATCATCATCTGGAACGTTAACTTCAGTAAATTTAGTTGTATAATGACCAACACTTCCATCGGTAACACTAACAAATTGTTTATTTAAGCCATTAGAATCATCCCAGCTTAATCCAACATAACAATCTCCTGTATTAGCAGCATTGCTTAATACTTTATAGTCAAAAGAAACTTCGTAAGTAACTGGAACTCCTCTAATAAAGTAATCTTTAAATCCAGACATAAATAATGAATAACTTGCATTTCCAGCAGTTTTATTAAAGTCAACAATTAAACTATTACCACTAATTCCTTCATCGGTTGCACTTAAATAGCTTGAACGATTGCTATCAGTTAAACCTTTATAAAGTGGGGATTGAATACCATTTTCAAAGTTTTCTTTAAAAGTTCCGTATTCTTTTAAAGCTTCTAAATCTTGATATCCGCTAACATCAAATGTTTCTTCATTAGTTGGAGTTACAGTAACAGTAACTTCAGCTTCATCATAATTCCCACTAGCATTTTCAACATAATAGCTAACAGTATGGACACCAGCTATCTTACTATTAAAAGTCTTGTAATCTTCACTAATTGAGGAAGTATCATCATAATCTTCAACGATGATTTCACTTGTAATATCTGTTCCGTCATAATCTTTAGCAGTAGCAACTGGTAAAGTTAAATCAACTCCAGCAGCAACTGTTAAATTTGTTTCTCCTGTTAAAGTTAATGTTGGATCAACATCTACTGGATTAATTGTAACTTCAACTGTATCAGTTAAATTTCCATCTTCACTTGTAACAGTAACATTAACTTTTCCATCTTTTAAAGCTGTTAAAACATTACCATTTACACTTAATTTAGCAGTATCACTTGAAGTTATGGTATAATTTTTATTCGTGGCGTTATCAGGAAGCACTTCAACGCTTGCATTAATTGTTTCTCCGACAAGAACAGTTGTTTTATCAAGGGTTAAAGTAATATCAGTAACATTAACAACGTTTTCAGTTACTTTTAATGTTGCTGTTGCGGTCTTGGCGCCACTTGTTGAGGTTGCAGTGATGACAACTTCCCCTGCTCCAATGGCAGTTAAGGTGTTACCACTAATAATTGTTACAACTCCTTCTTTACTAGCACTTAAAGTGTAAGTCTTATCACTAGCATCAGTTGGATTAATTGTAACTGTTGCTGTAACAGTTTCACCTACTTTTACCTCATTTTTGCTTAAAGTTAAGGTAATAGATGAAACTTCAATTGTTTCAACTACGTTGTTGTTACAACTGACAAGCGTTGTTGATAAAACTCCAAAGGTAATCAATGAAGTTAAAGCAACAATAGGAATAAATTTTTTCTTCATCTTCAACTTTCTCCTTTAAAAATTTATTTCAAGAATCTAAGATTCTTTGTTACTTAAATAAATATTGAGCCATACGTGCTGTACGTGTTTTATTATTTTCAACATTATGTACAACGTTAGCGGCTTGAACACGTTTTTGATTTTGACGATCTCCATCAGCAACAACAATACAAATTGCAATTCTTTGATTGTTGTCAATTGCTTCTTTAAATTCAGGAGCCATAGTAAATGGAATTAATATTTCACCTGTATATCCTGTTGCTGTTGAAGTTAAAACAGAAGTAATTTCATCATTATCAACATATTTTGTATTTGATCTAGCACTAGCGACTATATGATCTCCATACATATCCCAAGTTGGAGCAAAAGCTGCTTGTAAGACACCTCCATCTTCTTTAAATACTTGTAGATCAGCATTTGGTAAATTAGTAATTGTTGACATTAATAATTCAACACAATCTCCGGTCCAGAAATCATTAATAGTTTTAAATTCTAATAAATTATCATAAATATCAAAATAGAAATAGATACCAGTGTCGTTATAACCCATTTTTAATTTATTTACTTTGAAATTGTTTTGAATATTTTCTAAATTAACTTGATTTCCTTCACTATCGGTTGCTCCAGTAATTTCAATATCAATATGAGGATTATTTACCCAATCACTATCACTTCCATCTAAAGTAATTGGAGAAGTAAATTTATCAACATCAATTTCTGGTCCAACATCATCTACCTTATAAAAATCAACATTTGTATTATCAGTTAAAGTAATCATATCTTCACTAGTAGTACCATTAGTCATAATTCCACTTAAACCATTATCTAAGGTATATTCGTTATAATTTCCTTTAATGGTAATATCACTAGCATTATCTAAATGGAATAAAGTATTATAACCTTCACCAGTTGGTTGAGTTCTACTACAGTTATAAAATAAATTATCTTCGCAAACTGAATCACTAACTCCTCTTAAAGAAATACTAGCATTACCATTTTTACTAATGTAGTTATTACTAATTTGCATATTAGATAAAGTTCCACTAGGAGCAACAGTTCCATTTTTAGAAATTGCAAAAATTGAGATATCTCCTAATAATGGATCAGGTTTAATATATAAATTATTAATAAATTTATTATTACGAATAATTAAACTTTGAGGTAAGGTTGCTTCATTAAATTGATCCATTGCCGTAGCTGCTTGAATTGAACCATGTCCTACATTAATAAATGTATTATTTTCAATTAAAGCATTAGGAACTTGAACTAAAATTCCTCTATTTCTCTTATTTCTAATAATATTATTTTTAAATGTAAAGTTAGGAGTATGTGAAAGGAATGTTACTCTTGCATTACCCCATGAAGCTGTTCCACTAAGTCTTTCATTAACAACAATTTCAAAATAACTTCCTTTATCAGTAGCTTCACTAACTGTGTAATACCCATTAGAAGGATTATAACTTGTAAAATCATCTTCATTATAAATTGCAATCTTATCACCAACTTCAGGTAAAGGCATCTCAGAAGTTATTTTTTGAATTTCTAAAGTTTTTCTACTAGCTAAAACACTTCTTAAACTATAAAAATAACCATGTTTAATATTTAAAGCATCATCATGACTATATTCAATAATACTATTAGTAACACTAACATCTCCATCCATTAAAGAAAAATGCATTGCATCAGCAGCACTTGTCATTAAAGCACTACTATCTTCTTTGACTACTAAATTAAATCTATTTATATATAAATTTGATGTTGTACCGCTAGTTAAAGCCATTCCACTAGCATTATTCATAGTAATATTTTCTAAATAAATATTTTCTGAGTTATTAATAGTAAATCCAGCTTGATCATATTGAGCAAAGGCTAAATTAACTAAAGTATTAATTGGACCTTCATTTATATCACTTGTAAAAGTTGTTTTAATATAATATTCATCACTTTCTTTAATAATTTCATAATCTGAAAATCCATCAACTACAAAGTTACCTTCTTGAAGTGGTGCTAAAGTATTTTTATTAAATTCAACCCAAGTTCTTAAAGATTTCTTATTTTTAAGAAGTTCTTCTACTAAAGGATAAAATTCTTCATTTACTTTAACAGTAATTTGTTTATTTGCTTTATCAAAATTAGTAACACTTCCGGTTAAGGTCGCACTTATTTTTTGTCTAAGAACTAAATCTTTAAAATATACATTAGTTGAATTAGATAAATTAACGTAACCTTTATAATTTAAATTAGAAAAACTAACTTCGAAAATTGCTCCATTTCCTTCGATATAAACATCATTTAAATTAGTAACATCAAATAAATATCCACTACTTGCTAAGTCTCCATCCAAATTGTAAGTTCTTGAATTTAATTTGACTTTTACAGGCTTTTTTAAATTTTCGCTGAGATTTTTAGCTTTTAAAAGACTTCCTAAAACTAAATTATAATCATTAACTTCATTTAAGCCAACTTCAACTAAATCATCTAAAGTTAATTCATCAACTTTAATAATTACTTCACTTTCAAAGTTATCATCACTAGGAATTTCATATAAAGTTGTTTCACTATATTCTTTATTAACACCGACATTATTAACATCGCTTAAACCATATTTCTCTTTAGTTTCAACATTTTCTAAACTATATTCATCTTTTTCAATTTCTGTTAATAAAGTATCTAAGTCAAGCTTATTTTCATCAGGATCACTAACAGTTAATAAAAAACTATCGGTTTTTTCTCCATCAACACTAGTAACTGTAATTGTTGAAATTCCTGCTTTTAAAGCAGTAAGAACATTATTATTAATTGTTGCAACACTAGTATTTGAAGAAGTATATTTAACTTCTTTATTAGTAGCGTTATCTGGTAAAACAGTTGATGTTAAAGTTAAAGTTTCATTTACATTTAAACTTGTAACATCTTTAGAGATTGAAACACTTTCAACATGAACTTCACTTGTTTGAGTATTATTACAACTAGCTAAGACGCTAATTGTTGAAAATAACAAAGTTGAACTTAATAAAATTACCCCAAAATTTCTTTTTTTCATTTTATCTTCCTCCAGTAACATTCCCACTAATACTTACATTAGAGGTATTACTTCTTTCATACACTAAGTTGTAAGTTGTATTAACATTATCAAATAATGTGTAATTATCATTAATTCGAATATCGATACTATCATCAATTGCAATTGAATTAGTTTTTGAATCACTTTCATAAAATAAGTTATTATTAATATCTAAATCTCCACTTCCTCTAATCCATAAAGTAGTTCCTTTTCCTTTATAGAAGAAGTTATTATATACATCAACATTTTTTAAAGTATTTGGAATACTTCCATTACTTCCATAAGTAAAAATTGATAAATCATCATAACATTGTAGGAACTTTGTATTATAAATTTTTACATTATTAGGAACAATTGCTTCCTTAAAAGTATCTTCTACTCCTAAAACTTGTACTGCTCCCATAACAACATTCATAAAAGTGCAGTTTTTAATAACACTATCTCTTCCTTGAAGTAAAATTCCTCTATTTCTTTTATTTTTAATAACAGAATTTTCTAAGCGCATATGAGTAGCTTTTGTAACATTGCCTACTAAATAATTTAAATAAGAATTTGAACCTCGAGGTAAATTTCGATCAAGAGTTAAATCAAAACTTGAACCATTTTTACTAACTTCTAAAACCGTAAAGGTATCTTTATATCCAATTGTAGTTGGTTCATAAATATCAATCACATCGTTAACATCATAATCAATAACAACTTCTGATTGAGTTTGGTTAACAGTAATAACATTTTGTCTAAAACTACTAATTTTGGTATAAAAAGATTTAATATTTAAAGCATCATCATGACTTCCTTCAAGAATACTATTAGTAATCACTAAATCTCCTTCAAGAGCACATGTATGAACAATATCAGCTGTACATGTAAGTAATCTATTAGTACCAATTTCGCGCATGTAATTAAATCTATTTAAATATAAATTTTTACCTTTATCTGCTCGAATTCCCATTCCAGCGCTAACATAACTTGTAACATCTTCAAAATAAGTGTCATTACAATCAATTAAACTAAAACCAAAATATTCATAAACCATAAAACCAACTGAAACAACAGTCCCTAATGTAGGAGTCTTATATGGAGAAGGACCAAAGTTTTTATTTAGAGTAACTTCTAATTGATTATTAGTAATCGGTCTTAAATTTGCTAAACCTGGGTTATAATAAAGGTTTTTACTACGATCAGGAACATAAGCATCATAAGTTTCATCATAATAATATTCAGCATATGATCCGGTTTTTTGAGCATTCCATAAAGCGTATCTTTCATTAGAAATATCAAATTCATCATAAACTTGAACAGTAATTGTTGCGGTTGTATCGGCTTCTTCAACTTTTAGAATCGTTCCGCTTATGGTTGGAGAAGGATTCATATCAAATTTAATGCTATTGACATGAAAATTAGTAGTTTGAGAAACGGTTAAATAACTCATCCATCCATCATAAACAAATTTAGTATTCTCTTTGCCAACTAAATATAAATCATTTACTTTATTAATGGTTACGGAATTGCTGAAATTATAAGTTTCATCCTCAAATTCAATAACTTTAACTCCTTCGACATCAACTAATGAATTGATTAAATTAGTTAGATTACCTGCATTATTATTTCCATCTTTAGTAATATTATAATCACTTGCTTTATAAACGATAGCGTCGCTAGGAACTGGATAAAGTTCTTCATTATATAATTTATTTTCGTTAACACCAACTTCATTAGAATTTGATAAACCTAAGGAATTTTCTTCATAATTTAAAGTTTCACTAGTCATAAATTCACTTTCTTTTAAAGAATCAATTACTTCTTCACTTGAAACATAATTTTCTAAAATTTCAATACTTACGGAACTACTTAAATTGCCATCTTCACTTGTAGCAGTAATTAAGCAATTTCCAGCATATAGTGGAGTAAATATATCATTATTAATTGCACCTATATCACTTGGAGAAATTGTATAAGTATAATTTTTATTCGTTGTATCTATTGGATTAAAAGTTACTTCTAATTCAACAGATTCATCAAGAAAAATACTATTTTTAGATGCTGTTAATAGAATTGAGGTTGGATGTATATCTTCATCAACTACCTCTTGTTCATTATTTTGACAACCACTTAAAGCAAGTAAACTTCCAATCATACAAAGAGCAAAATATTTAAAAGATTTCATAATTAATATCTTCCTAACATTTGATTATAAATTTCTTCTAAACGTGTAGCGCCATAGCCATTTAACTTATTAACAAAGCTTTGCCAATCGCTATCATTATGAGGATTAACTCCACCTTCTCCTCTAATCATGCTTGATTCAAGATATTCAAGTTGAACATCTAAAGTAGCTTTAATAGTACTAATTTCACTATATTCAGCACTTGTCATTTTATAATTTGATGGTTCAGGATCTTTTAAATATGGTAAATAAATTTCACTCATTTCATTTAATCTTGAGATAGTTTTATCATTCATTTTTCCTACAAAATCATTACTCCAATATAAAGCACTAGCACTTCCAACATTAGGAGTAATAGTTGCGCGATATTCTTCACTATTTGATTTATATTCTTCAGGAACATCAAAAGTCCAACTAGTATGTTCTTCATTATCCCAATGCCAATTAACACCTTCTACTCCATAACTAATTAATTGGGTACCAAGTTCGCTATACATAATATCGAGTAAACGAGCAACTTCACGAACATAAATTGAAGTTGTTGGGATACATGCTCCATCTGGTTGGAAATAACCAAAACCTAAATGGATTGGTTCACCTTGATAATATGAACTTGTTAAAGGAGGAATGGTTACATATTCTTCGTCATATCCACCTTCTGAAGAATATCCAGTAATTATAAATGGGGCGGCAGCAACAAAACTACCAAGTAATCCTTTTGTTCCTTTTTTTGCCATTTGTGAATCAGTAGTTGTAGAAAATGTAGCATTATCCATTAAATTTTTATTCGATGGATTAGCATCATCAACATAATTCCACATATCATAAGCAGTTTCTAAATATTTGCGATAAGCTTCAGTTGTTGGAACAAATGTAAATTTTGATCCATCGCTTTCTAATTCGCAACCATAACTAACATATCCATAGCTAGCTAAAATAAAGTTTCTTAAATATTCAAGAGATTTAGAAGAAACTGGAACTTCATCATAAGGATCTCCATTACGATTAGCATCATATTTTTTAAAAGCAATTAAGACTTCAAGATAATCATCAATCGTTTCCATTTCACTTGCATTTTTTAAATTAAGTGAAGGATAATCTTCATTTAAATTATCAATCCAAGTGTCATTAATAAACATCTTATAAGTAATATCTCGAGCAACATCCTTAACACTTAAAGTTGAATACATTTTATTATCACTTAAAGTAACAGCGTCAACTGCACTTTCTACTTCTTTATTAATATTAAAATTATTTTCAAGTAAGGCTTTATAGTTAGGCATATAATTTTCAATTACATTACCAACTAAACCAGTTGAATCAGTGTAATTATCATCATTAAAAGGAACATGTGCATTAAAATTATTTTCTTGAAATTGCACTAGTTCAGCAATTGGATTATTAAATAAAAATAAATCAGGTTTATAATTTGGGTCACTCCAAATAGCTGAACGACGATTAGAATATGCACTAGTATCACATGTTGTAAATTCAAATTTTAAATTAGTAATTTCTTCAAGATATTTAAACATGGTTAAAGTTTCATATTCAGGATTTCCTTGACTATGAGGAGCAAATATTTTAATTGTTACTGGTTCTTTAACTATTTGATATGGATTTTCTTCAGTACCATTTGGTAAAAAGTTATCAATATCATAAGTAACAGTGTTTCCACATCCAGTTAAGCTTAAAAGTAAGCCACTAACTGCACTAATAAATGTTAAACTCATTATTTTCTTATTTCTCATAAATAACCTCCAATTATCCTTTAACTCCTCCCATAACGACACCTTTTTCAAAGTATTTTTGGAAGAATGGATAAACTACAAGTAATGGTATACTTGAAACTACAATCGTGACATACTTCAATTGTTCACTTGAAGCGATATCAATATCCCCACCAATAGATGAACTATTGTTAGCTAACATATCTTGTAAAACTCTTTGTAATGGATATAAAGAACTATCTTGAATATATAACAAAGCGTTGAAGTAATTATTCCAATATCCAACAACAGCATATAAAATCATGACTAAAATAATTGGACGAGATAAAGGAAGAATTACTCTTAAGAAAATTCCAAAATCTCCACATCCATCAATTCGCGCAGCTTCTTGAAGTTCATAAGGAATTGATGTTTCTATATAAGTTCTAATAACAATAATATTAAATACACTAACACAACCTGGAATAATAATTGCCCAAATCGTATTAATCATTCTTAATTGAGAAATAAGTAAGAAGGTTGGAATCATTCCACCACTAACAAACATTGTTAAAACTAAAAAGATATTTATAAATTTTCTTCCTTTAAAGTCTCTTCTACTTAAAGGATATGCACATAACATTTGTAAACTAACTTGGATTAAAGTTCCAATAAATGTATAAAGTAAAGAATTAGCAAATCCGCGCCATAAACTATCTTCTTCAAAAACTTTTTTATATCCATCTAAACTAAATTCAACTGGGAATAAACCAACATTTCCACTTAAAACTTCATCAGCATCTGAAAAACTACAAGCTAAAACATGAATTAAAGGAAGCAAGAAAATTAAGGCAATAATTCCCATTAAAATGCCAATAATAATATCAAATAACTTATCTTTATTAATTCTTCTTCTCATATTGTTTACCATAAAGAATTATGACTAACTTTCTTAGAAATAAAGTTAGCAATACATAAAATTACGATGTTAATTGCACTATTAAATAAACCAATTGCTGTCGCATAGCTATATTGAGGTAACCCATAGTCTGGGAAAGATATACGATATACATAAGTTGAAATAATTTCACTCTTACTTAGGTTAGTTGATAATTGCATTAAATAGACTTTTTCAAAGCCAACATTTAAAACATTACCAATTGACATAATAAACATAATTATTGCAAGTGGGATAATTGCTGGTAAGTTAATATAAAAAATTCTTCTAAATCTTCCAGCTCCATCAATTCTAGCAGCATCATGAAGATTAGGATCAACATTAGATAATGTTCCTATATAAACAATTGACCACCATCCTAAACCTTGCCAAATTCCACTAATAACATAAATTGCTGCAAATGCATCTGGATTTTCCATCATATTTTGTTGATCAAAACCAAAAGCTACTAAAATCTTAGTAAAGATTCCACTATCAACATCAAAGAATACAAATAACATTCCAACTAAAACTACTACTGATATAAAATAAGGAGCATACATTATTAATTGGATTAATTTTTTATAACCTTTATTTCTAACTTCATTTAAAAATAAAGCGTATATAATAGGTAAAATACTATTAAAAGCAATACTTAATAAAGATAAAACTAAAGTGTTTCTTAAAATTGATAAAAAGTTAGGTGAAGTAACAAAAGTATAAAAATGTTTAAATCCACCCATGGAAGTCCAAGGTGATCCAAAAATTCCTTGGAAAGAATTATAATCTTTAAAAGAAATTAATAAGCCTTCTAAAGGCATGTAATGGAATATGAAAATATAGACAATTGTAGGTAAGGTCATTAGGAAAAGAGTTATTCCTAATTTTGAATAAAGACTCTTTGCTTTAGGCTTTCTAATTAAATCTCCTCGACTAAATTTTAATTCACTAGTTTCCATAATACCTTGTAAGCGCTTTCATTTTATTAATTTTTTCTTTTAAATAGAATAAAGATAATTTACTAATGTATATACTTTTTTGACATTTCGGAGTTTTACTATTATCATAAAAATATGGAAAATCTTAACCTAAAAACCGAATTATATTGGAAATATATAACTAGAAGCATATCTTTATCTATCTCGCCTTTGATTATTGGCTATGAAAAATGTCGTCCCTCTAAAAGCATGATTTTTTGTAATAAAAACTGCTATATTATTCATATCATCTTAAATGGTAAAGGAATTATTACAAATAGCAACAATAAAGTTTTTGAAGGAGAAAAAGGAGATATATTTATTTTACCTCCTCATGCTAATTATACTTATAAACAAAATCGTAAGGATCCTTGGAGTTATGCTTGGATTGAATTTGAAGGCGAAAGTGTAAAAGGTTTATTAAATTTAATTAATTATTCTAAAGAAAACTTTGTTTTTCATTTAGAAAACTCTAACGAAATTATTAAAACTGCTATCAATATGTTAAATGAAGATATTTTAGCTAATGATGAAACTCGTTTTTACTTAATAACCTCCTATTTATACCGTTTTTTTAAAATTTTAATTGAAAATTTTGCTTATAAAGAACATTACGACGATACAAAACAATCAATTGCTGTTTCAAAAATAATTAAATACATTAATGTTCATTATACAGATAGTGATTTAACTATTGAAAAAATTGCTAATGAGTTTTATTTTACTGCTCCTTATTTATCTCGTCTTTTTAAAAGTGTTATGGGAGTTTCTCCAATGCAATATATTATAAATTTAAAGATGTCAAAATCTTTAGAATTAATTAAAAATCATGATTTTACTATTAATCAAATTAGTGAAAACTTAGGATATAAAAATCAATTTTATTTTAGTAAAGAATTTAAGAAACATTTTGGAATGTCTCCAACAATTTATCGAAAAAAAGATTAATTTATTTATTTTTCCTTTCGGTATTATTAAAACTTGAAGAATCTAAGATATTACTACTATCAATAATCGCACTTGGATTTAAGTCTTCTTCTGTATATGCTTTTTTATCCTTAATCTCTAAATGTTGCTTGTTAACATTTTTAATATCAATACTTTTTGTTTTACTAGCTAAATCAATTAATGATAATTTATCTTTACGAATTAAAATTGTTAATAAATTAATAATTGGAACTAATAAGAATATCGCACTAATGCTAAACATACTAATACCACTTCCATTAATTTCAACTAGTGGATAGAAAAATCCACTATTTAATCCAGTAGCAAAATATGAAATAAATACTAAATTTCCAAAATAGAAAAATAATTCAATAGTACTTCGAATTAAAATTTCAATGAAGGAAGGAGAATATCCTTCTTTTGAAATTAGAGCACCTCGACAAATTAAATAACCTAAAGTTCTTCCATCTTTCAATATAAATTTCATGGAAAAATTAAAGATTAAAAAAGAAATTAAATAGCTTAATAAGCAAATTAAAGTAACGTAAATTGATAAAGTACGATAAATGTCTTTATAAATTACATAATGTTCTTGATAACGTGAAGAGGAAGTAAGTTGTTTAGCTTCTATTTCCCAAATAGCTTTAAAAGTTGAAATTAAAAAATTATAGTTTTTTAAACCATTTTCTAAACTTTCTTCATTTAAAAAATAATAACGATATATATTTAAAGCAACTTCGCTTCTTAAATAAGGTAATTCATTATTATCATCAAAAACAAAAATACTTCCATAAGTATGATCTTTTAATAAGTTAATAAAATATTGTTTAGGTTCAACATTATTAAAATCAACTATATCATTTGTTTGCCCATTATATTCGTTATAAAGTGGAACATAATATACATAAAAATAAGCTAATTGATCAGTATAAAAAGATGCTGCTTCATAAGTAAAATCTTCATAAGGTTTAATTGTAATATTATATTCAAGAAAACTTGAAGGATCTTTCTCATAAGCATAAATAATATGACGATAAGCATATCTAGCAAAAGTAATATCTAAATCTTCAACAGTTTTTTCATTATTTTCATCTTCAATATATGTATACAACTTTGATTCACTTGTAATATCATAACAAGTATTTCGTTCTTCATTTAATGTTGTATTTAATTCATTATAATGAGGACTAAGTTTAATTAACTCTAATCCAGAAATTGTTAAAATTACACTAAAAATTATTAATATTAAACAATCAAGTATCGCAATATATACTTTTTTATTAGTTTTTAAATCATTTTGATCATGAAATTTTGATAATATTCTTTCTTTCATTATTTAATTAATTTAGTAGAAACTTTATCAAATAAATGAGCTCTTTCTAAGTCAAATACAAAACTTAATTCATCATCTACATTGATAAGATGTTTCGCACTTATTTTAGCAACAATTGGTTTTGAATTAAATTCTAAATGAATAAAATACTCATGGCCCATTAATTCAGCAACTTTAACTTTACTTTTAATTGCTTCTGAAACATAAGCACTATCTAAGTTCTTGCTACTATCATAAATATCTTCAGGTCTAATTCCAAAAATTACAGGAATTTCCTTTAAATTTTTATATTCTTCATACTTAGTAATAGCTTCATTTAAATAAGTTAAGCGTTCATTACTATCTAAAACTACTTGTAAATCTTTTTCTAATTTAGCAATTTCTTTAGTTATTTTAGGAGTAACTTCTTTTTCTTTTAAAAGCTTTAAAGATTCTAAAATTTTATTTCTTTCAACAAAATTACTTAATAATTCTTCTCTTTCTTTTAAAACATTTAGATATTCTTTTTCAAAAAATTCTTTTTTAGCATCAACAAAACATTTTGGTAACTTAATGGTAGTTCCGTCTGCAAACTTTAAATTACTATCTTTAATTGTACATTCAAATAAATTCATTGCTGGACTTCCAATAAAGGTTGCAACAAATATATTTGCAGGATGATTATAAATTTCTACCGGAGTACCAATTTGTTGAATATATCCTGCTTTCATAACAACAATACGTGTTGCCATGGTCATAGCTTCAGTTTGATCGTGGGTAACATAAATTGTTGTTGCTTTTAATTTATTATGAAGTTCAATAATTTCGCTACGCATTTGAACTCTTAACTTAGCATCTAAGTTACTTAAAGGTTCATCCATTAAAAATACTTTAGCATTTCTAACAATTGCTCTACCAAGAGCTACTCTTTGACATTGTCCACCACTTAAAGCCTTTGGTTTACGATCTAAATATTCTCTAATTTGTAAAATATCAGCGGCTTCTAGTACTCTTTTATTTATTTCATCGTTTGGAATATGTCTATTTTTATAAACATCAACTGGATTAGTTTCTAAATAAGCAATTTTCTTATTTAATTCATCAATTCCTTCATTAATGTTTTTAGCTTCTAATTCTGTTAAATTTTTATTTTCATTTAAATAAGCAATGAGATTTTTTCTTTCATATTTTAAATCTCTAATTAAGCCTTTATTAATTGCCTTTTTTGGTTCTCCGTTTTTATCAACCATTAGTGTTGGTCTTTTTCTAATTTTTAAACCAAAAGCCATGTTACCTTTAACACTCATATGAGGATAAAGAGCATAGCTTTGGAAAACCATTGCAATATCACGGTCTTTAGGTTCTAAATCATTAGCGTAAACTTTATCGATATATAAATCGCCACTAGTAATATTTTCTAAACCAGCAATCATTCTAAGAGTTGTTGATTTACCACATCCACTAGGTCCAACAAAAACAATAAATTCGTGTTTTTTAATTTCCAAATTAAAATCATAAACTGCTTGAACTTTATTATCATAAATTTTATTTATGTGTTGTAAGGAAATAAAAGAATCTTTAGGAGCAATTTTTCTCTCCTTTTTATGAATTTTCTCATAAGCAACCATCTTCTTATAAGTATATTCACGTTGATTTTCTAATGCTTTTTGTTTCAATTTTTCTTGTCTTTTATTTTCGTCGACTCTAAACTTAAACATTCTTTTACCTCTATGTAATAATTTATTTGTTTTTATTTTATAATTTATATTTTTTTTAAAGCAAGAAACTATATGTATTTTAATAAAAAACATTATAAAAAGGTTAAAAATGTATATATAACTATTTAACCTATCTTATACATAAATTTAATTTTTCATCGAAATAATATAAGTTATTTTCACTTTCTAAACGTGAGTCAAACCAGATTTGTTTGTAAATTAAATCAGTCTTAGCTAAACGATCAAATTCCCATGAATATTTATAATAACTAGGATTGTACCAATGACCGGCTCGTAAAATTGTATAAGGAGTTGCTTTAAAAATTTCTTTATCTTGAGTTTCCCAAGTTAATTGTTGATACACATCACCTTTTTTAAATTCTTTTGTTAACAATTTTCCATTATGTGCATGAGCAACATTAATTAAATCATTAATATCAATATCTTCATCTTTTTTGTTTGTGTCAAAAAATAAATTAATTTTTTGATAATTTACATTATTTTTAATTTCTTGATAGTTACTTTGTTTAGAAAACAATCCAAATTCATCAAATGTTTTAGGTATCTTATTATAGGTATCTAAGTTAATAAAATAAGCATTTATTTTAGGAATATCATTGTGATTAATCCAATAACGAGGTGAGTTTTCATCTTCAAATAATCGTTCGATCACAAATTTCTTAATTAATTTTTTTGGAACAAACTTTCCTAAAGTAACGATTTTATTTTCTTTTATCAATCTGTCCCAAAATGAAGAAATTTCATCGTTTTGAAAATGAAACATCTCATTTAATTTATCACTATCTCTAAACCATGCTCCATGAAAATTTCTTAAAGCATTAAAATTTGGTTCAAAAAATTTATCACAATTAGCTCCAAGCATTTTGAAACCTTCGTTAAATGTTTCATATCCTGTTACTCTATTAAGTTTATTACCAACATTAAAAACTTTTTTGTAAAAATTATGCTCATTTAATTCATTTTTATAATATTTGATACAAATGTTTTTAAATAAAATTGCAGTGTCTTTGCTACTTATCCATTCAAGAGGTGCATTAAAGCAAGTGTGAAACATAATTCCATCTTTCATATTATCTTTCATTAAGTTCTCATGTAAAACAGCAGATTCTCTTAAAATAACCCGTTTCTTTAATTTTGATTCAAGAATCCTAAATTCAGCTCTTACTTTTGTTAAAGCATAGATATCTCCTACACTTATTAATAAAGGATCACCAACTTCAACAAAAGGATGCTTTTCTGTTCGATTTCCATAAACAGCAACGCTTGACATATCGATAAATAAAGATTCTTGATTATTTTGCTCTAAAATATCTACTAGATTATTTAAACCAATTTCATTACATTCAATTGCTAATTTTGGAAAATTATCAGAAATTGGTGGTATTACAGCAGCTAAATTTATTATTAAATCAACATCTTTTGTTAAAGACTTTAAGGTATTTTTGTCATTCATATCGCCAACAAAAATCTGTAATTTTCCAGGAAATTCCTTGCAAAACTCTACTATTTTTTTAGAATTTAATTTATTCTTACGAACTAAAATATTAACATTATCAACAAAGTCTAAAGGTAAAATTGCCTTTAATACTTCATTACCAATATTACCTGTTCCACCAGTTACTGCTATTTTCATATTTATAATTTTACTTGAATATTTAAAATATTGTTAATAATTTTTAATTATATAAAGTGCAATTTACCTCAAATAGTTTATAATTTTAAATATGAAAATTTTTAAAATTGTAAAAGATAACAAAAAAAGTTTAAGAGAACCAAGCGTTCCAGTTGAACTTCCTTTATCTAATGAAGATAGACAGACATTATTAGATATGTTGGAATATTTAAAAATATCTAATGATCCTGAATTAAGTGAAAAATATCATATTCAATCCGGAGTAGGTTTAGCTGCACCTCAAATTGGTTTAAATAAACAAATGATTGCAATTTATGTAGTTGATGGTGAAGGTAGAGAACATTCTTATTGTTTAGTTAATCCAAAAATAATTAGTGAATCTGCACGATTAACTTATTTAGAAAATGGTGAAGGTTGCTTATCTGTTGATAAACCACATAGTGGTTATGTATATCGTCATCAAAAAATTACAGTTCGTGCTTATAATTTATTAAAAGATAAAGAAGAAGATATTGTATTAACTAATTTTCTAGCTATTGTTGCTCAACATGAAATCGATCATTTAAAAGGTATTTTATATTATGATCGAATAAATAAATTCAATCCATTTGAAGAAAGAAGTAACGCTTTAAAACTTTAAAAAAATGTGCTCATTATAGCACATTTTTATTTATAATTTTGCCAAGCTCCTCCATGCATTCGATGAAGTTCTTCAGTAACTAATAACCATTTTATAACGCTATTTCTACTTGGGTAAAATTCAATAAATTCTCCACCTTTTAAGAAAGTATAAAATCTAGTTGCATCTGTGCACATTCCATAAGTAGGTGTTTCACTTAACTCTAAATCAAAATTAAATTCTTTATTATTTCGATATCCCCTAAAATGAATTCCTTGATGATCAATTCGCAAAGTACCATTTCCTTCAATAATACTTGTAGCTAAATGTTTCAAATATTTATATTTAGGTAAAAAGCCAATTTTAACTTCTTCTTCAAAAGAAAAATTCTCATCTTGAATTTCTTTTTTAACTTCTTCTCTTTGATAATCAAACCATACTTTAGGATTTTTTAAAGTTATACTATTATCTTTAGCTTTTAAAGTATAATAATTATCCATTTCAACTTCGTTACCACATTTTTTGCATTTAAAAGATGTGTTAGTGCTAGTCATTTCAAACTCAGCTCCACATTTTGGGCACTTATAAAGGAGTTGATCTATATTTAAAGCTATTTGATTTGATTTATAAAAAGTTTTAACAACTTCATTATAAGCATAATCATCAGTATGAATTTCTTTATTTAAAATATCGGTCATTTCATCGATAGAATATTTAGCTAAATCCTCTCTAGAAAATAATTTTTTAAAAGTAACTTTAACTTTTCCAGGGCGATCAGTCAAATTATATTTAGGAGCAGTTAAATATCCACCTTTAATATTGCTAACATAAACCGGTACATTTAACCATTTTAATAATTTAGCACCACCTAAAGCTATTGGTTGACTTCCTCCACTTATAGAAGACATTCCTTCTAAAAATATTTGAATCCTACCACCATTACTTACTATCTTTTTCATTTGCATAATTGGATATAAATCTGGGGTAAAATTTTTCTTAGGAATTTCTTGTAACAACTTTAAAATAGGTGCAAGATGACTTCTAAAAAACTCATTATAACCAACAACGAAATTAAAAGTTTGTGGTAATAAAGGAACTGCCGTAAAAATATAATCGGCACGGCTTGCATGATTACTTACTAATATATATGCTCCTTTTTCTTTTTTAGGATTATCAATAAATTCTGTTTCAACTTGATATTTTTTAGCAACTGTATATTTCCATAAGTATCCTAAAAAGTTATATAACATAAAATTAGGTTTATGAACTTGTCTTTCATGCAGCTTTTGTTCTAATGTCTTTTTCATAACGTTATTATAGATATTTTAATAAAAAAGTTTAATATATTTCACTTTCATTTATTTAAATTAGTAAAAAATACCTGGGTTTTGCAAGGTATTTTAATAAATTAACGACTTTATTTAATTGGATTTCTATAAAATTTTCCATATACTTGTTCCATCGGCCATACATTAATAAAGGCATGAGGATCAATTGCTTTAGTTAATTTAACAATTTGTTTAACTTCACTTTTTCTAACTGAAATCTGAATCATATAAACAGGCTTGCCACTATAACCACCTCTTCCATCAATAATTGTACAGCCATGAGGAACTGCAGCAATAATTGATTGTGATAAATTAAAGTTTGGTGTAAAAATTTCTACATTATATTTTTTATTCTTTGTGTTAATAATATCAACTACAAAAGCTACAACTATCATATAAAGTAAAGTAAATAAGAAAGTAATAAAGGCAATTGATGGTTCAATACTTGCAAATTCACTACCATCAGGGAATAAGTTTTGATCTAAATGGATGCAACTTAAAATAGAATAGGCAGAAACAATTATTACGTTAAAAAAGGCACTCCGCTTTCCAATTAAAACTGATTTCTTTTCACTAATAAAAAAAGCAATAATATCAGTTCCTCCAGCAGTAGAATCTATTTTATAAGCTAGTGCACTAGCTAAGCCTGTACACATACCAGCAAATAAAACTCTTGCAACTGTTTCAGTTGCAAGTCTTGAACTTATTTGATTAATTAAAAAGTTAGGATCTTCACTTTTTAATAAAATACCAAATAAAGATGCGAAACATACATTAATTAAAGAATAAATAGCAAACTTCTTTCCTACTCTAAAAAATCCTAAAAAGAATAAAGGAATGTTTACTAATAAGTAAAATAACCAATAAGTAATATTGAAATTAATCTCATTTGTTATCCACTCTAAACGACATAATTTTAAAATTACATTTAAAGATTGAGAGATTCCACTTGCTCCACAACTCGCTAAATATTTAATTGTTACGTCATTAAGTATCTCAGGTGACATAGCTTGAAAATTTGGTTGAATAAAAGTATTAAAACCAAACGCAAAAACTAAACCACTTAAAGCAGTTACTAATAACATATAAAAATTTTCAGCAATATTTTTCTTAATAGGATGATCGTAGAAATAATATTTAATATCTTTCTTTAATTTAATTAACTTATACATGATAAATAATATTAGTAAAAAATATTTTTTATCTCAACATATATTTAAATTTTTAAATATATAATATAGACATTCTGCCTAAAAAAGTTCATTAAATTGCATTTGTTTTGCTTGTATTAAAAAAATTTATTTAATATAATGCAATTGACTTAAATTTGATAACAATAATTTATTGGAGGTTATTTATTGTATGGCGTCAAAAATAGCAAATAATCCTATCTCAATTTATGCTCTTGGTGGCCTTGGAGAAGTTGGAAAAAACACATATTGTATTGAAAGTGATCGTCATTTAATTATTATTGATGCCGGTGTTAAATTTCCTGAAGACGATTTAGTTGGGGTAGATTATGTTATTCCAAACTATACTCATTTAAAAAATAATCAAAATAAAATCAGAGCTTTATTTATTACTCACGGGCATGAAGATCATATAGGTGCCATTCCTTTTTTAGTTAAAGCAATTAAAATTCCAGTAATTTATGCTCCAAAATTAGCTTGTGCCTTAATTAGACAAAAACTAGAAGAAAAAAAAGTAAAAGAAAATGTAAAAATTGTAGAATACGATCAAAATTCAAAAATTGTTGCTGGAGAATTTGAAGTAACATTTTTTAGAGTTACTCACTCCATTCCAGATTCTTTTGGAATTTGTATAGATACAAGTGAAGGTAGAATTGTTACAACTGGCGATTTTAAAATAGATTTAACTCCAATCGGACCAGATATTGAACTTGCCAAAATTGCTCGTATTGGAACTGAAGGTGTTGACCTTTTACTTGCTGATTCTACTAATGCTGAAAAACCAGGTTGGACTCCAAGTGAAAAAAATGTTATTGATTCTATTAACGAAATATTCGATAAAGCTCAAGGAAGATTAATAATTTCCACTTTCAGCAGTAATATTTCTCGTATTCAACAAATAGTTGAAGCAACAATCGCACATCATCGAAAATTAATTGTTGTTGGTAGAAGTATGGTTAATACAATTGAATACGCTAGGAAATTTGGCTATATTAAGATTCCTTCAGAAATATTAAAAACCGTTGATAATATCACTTCTTGTAGAGACAACGAAATGGTTATTTTATGTACTGGTAGCCAAGGTGAACCAATGGCCGCATTAAGTAGAATTGTAAATGGTTCTTTTAAAAATATTCGTATCGTTCCAGGAGATACCGTTGTATTCTCTTCTTCTCCTATTCCAGGAAATGGGGCAAGTATTTCTCGTGTTGTAAACTTACTAACAAGATATGGTGCAAACGTCATCACAAATAGTATTTTCAGTGAAATTCACTCTTCTGGTCACCCTTCAAGAAAAGAATTAGCTCTTAATATAAAATTATTTAATCCAAAATATTTCATGCCAGCTCATGGAGAATATCATATGTTAAAACTTCATGCTGAAGTTGCAAAACAAATTGGTATTCCTAGTGAAAATATTTTCGTTTTAGCTAATGGAGATACAATTATTTTAGAAAACCACAAAATACGTGATGGGGAAAGAATTCCAGCTGAAGATGTTTATATTGATGGAAACGACATAAATGGAGTTTCAACTGCAGTTATTCGTGATCGTAAAATTCTTCAAGATGATGGTATGGTTGGTGTTTTAATTTGTTTAAATAGTAAAACCAATCAACTTATGGCTCCACCAAAAGTTATTACAGTCGGATTTGTTAGTTATGGAGCTAACGAAGAACATCTCACTCGTCATGCTTCCATACAAGTTCAAGAAGCTTTAGGAGAAATGTTTAAAACAAATAATCATATTACTTTTGGAGATATTAAAAACACTATTCGAAGTGTTGTTTCAAAATACTATTTTAGAAAAACTCAACGTAATCCAATGATTATACCTTTAATCATGAATTTAAATTAATATGCTAATACTTGGAAGTACTTCTCCTAGAAGAATTGAATTATTAAAAACTTTAACAACGGATTTTATTACTTTAAGTCCTAATTTTAATGAATCTTTAATTTCTAAAAAAGAAAAACATTATGCTTTAAAAGAAGCTTTTAATAAAGCTTTATCGCTTAAAGACAAAATTAACGAAAACGACTTATTAATAACAAGTGATACAGTAGTTATATTAAAAAAAGAAATTATTGGAAAACCAACTTCTTTAGAAAACGCAAAAGAAATTTTAAATAAACTTTCTAATAATCGACATAAAGTCGTTACTGGAGTTGTTATCTTATATAAAAATAAAGCGTATTTTAAAGAAGTTACAAGTTATGTTTATTTTAATAAATTAGATGATAAGACTATTACAAATTATATTAATAATGAAAATGTTTTAGATAAAGCAGGTGCATATGCTGTTCAAGATGATAAAAATTTTCATATCATTAAAAAAATAAAGGGTGATTATTATAATGTAATGGGGTTCCCTTTATTTTATATTAAAAAACAACTTAAAAAATTTAACTTTATTTAATAAATGAATCGCTTAATTTTGCTAAATAGTTAGAATTTCTATTTTTTAAAATAGAAATTTTTTCATTCGATAAAGATATTGTTAATACATCTAAAAAATTTGAAACATTAATAAAGCAATTATCAAAATAAATTACAAAAGAGTCATTACTAAAATTATTTAAGCTAACAACATTATCTTTAGTTAAAATTAATGAACTTTTTAAAGATGAATAATGTTTATTGTTAATTGGAGTTTTTTCGCTCATTTGATACACATTCAAAGTAGGAACAACTACTGCACCATTAATATTTTTATTTATTCCAGTACTACCTAAAGCAGTTGAAAAACATACACCATCCGCTTTTAATTTTTCAAAATAAACATTATCAATTTTTACATCAAAAGCTAATGCACCGCCATTATTTGATTCGATACGAAATTCATTTAAAGCAAAATATGTTTCTTTTAATCCTTCAAGTTTTAATAAATTAATTTCTTTTATTAAACTAAAATCATGTTTTTTTAAAATTTCGTAAACTTCGTTTAATTCATTAATACTAAATTCGCATAAAAAACCTAAATTGCCTTCATTTATACCAACAAAAAGAGGCTTTTGTTTGTTATATTGATGAAACGCTTTTAAAAAAGTTCCATCTCCTCCAAGTGTAATTACAATTTCTGGATTTTTATCATCTAACTCATAACCTAAAGAAATAATTTCATTAATGACTTCTTCTTTAGTAATTTTTAAGTTAGAAATTTCTTTATTAACAACACAAAATCTAGGTTTCATATTCTTTAATTTTAACCTTGTTTATTGTATCATATTTAAAGGAGATTATAAAATATGGCAACAAACATTGAAATAGAAGCTAAAGTTTTAATTAATGAAGATGATTATAATCGTGTTCTTAAATTTTATAAGAAAGAAGAATTACAAAAAGTTACACAGCTAAATTATTATATTGATACTGATGATTTATTATTAAAACAATTCGGAATTGGTTTAAGAATTAGACAAAAAGACTTTTTTGTTTTAAATATGAAAGCTCCTTTGCAAGAAGGTTTATTAGAGAAAAAAGAAAGTATTTCTGAAAAAGAATTTGATAATTTTAAAAATAATGGTGTTTTCCCTAATGGATCGATTAAAAATCTTCTTTTAATGTTTGGCGTTGATATAACTAAATTAAAAATACAAACTACTTTAAAAACTGAACGTATTGTAATTGAAAATTTCAGCGATAATGAAGTATTTGCAATTGATAAAAATTATTACAACGGATTAATTGATTACGAATTAGAACTTGAAGGAACATCTTTAGAAAGAGCAAAAAATTCCTTAAAAGAAAGATGCGAAGAGCTAAATATTGATTTTGTCGAAAATGCAAAATCAAAGCAAGTTAGAGCAATGGAAACAATTAAAAAATAAGGACAACAAGTCCTTATTTTTATTAAATACCTTTTAAAAATCAACTATTTTTATAGAATTTGATATATTTGAATTCCCTCTTTATTTATTGATAAAGATTTGATACTAAAAAATTTATAACCTTTGAGATATTCAAATAAATCATGTACATCTTCTTTTAATATTGTAAAAACAAACTTATTAAAATTTTGTTCATTTAACAAAGTTAAGGCACATTGTTTTTTAAAACTAGCTTTAATAACACTAACTTCTAAAAATTTATTAATTCTATTAAAACCAAAATAAGCACCAAGTTCCACAAAACTCATATTCATATTATCAAATAATTTAGTAGTAACTTCTTTGTCTTTAAAACTTTCAAGAATTTGTCTTGTTCTTTTTGTTTCCTCATAAAAGTGAGTAATAACCAATTTTTCACTATCATTAAATATACTATTAGGTGAATAAATATACATAAATAATTCATTTAATGTAATTTCACTTAATTTTTTATTAAAAAATGTTTTTAACTTATTAAATATTGCATATTCGCTATCAAAATTAATATTTTGTTGTTCAAAAGATTGAGGAATTCCATCTTCAAACATAAGAAATCCATAACGATCAAAAACATTTTCAGCGCTTTCAATAGTTAAGTGATTATTACGAAGTACCATATGAGTCACATCTTTTTGGAAATAACTCATTATATTTAATAATGGATATGTCTTACCAAAATATTTGTTATAAACTTCAAAAACTAATCTAGCTAAAGCAAAATCATCATATTCTAAACCATAAATAATGTTAATTGATTTAAAAATATTAATTAATAAATTTAACTCCCATCCAGAAGTTATATTTGTGTTTACTTCTAATATAAAACCATAAAATTGCTCAATTTTAACATTAGAATCTAATAAATCATACACTCCATAAAGTAAAGACTTTAAAGTACCTTTTTGGTTGTTTTTTAAATCATGAAATTTATAGTTCTCTACCTTACCATTAATTTTGACTTTAAATTTTTCACGTTCAAAAACTTTTAAACGACTCGTTAAACTAAGTTCGTTAGTTAAAAAAGAAACAATTGCGCCTTCTTCTAAATCACCATATTGTCCACTCAAAATAAATGGAACATAGCTAGTAACTTCAATTTTATCTTTTAATATTTTGCTTTTTCCCATAAACTTCCACCCACTAAATTATATATTATTCATTAATAATTATTCTACACTCTTTAAGGATTCGCTCATAGAAATCTTCTTAATTCCATATGTCATCAAGCAATTAACAACTAAAGCGACAATAAAACTTAATAAAAAGGCTATTAGATAAGTTTTTGGATAAATAATGTATTGCCAACTTAATAAAGGAGTTTTATTAGTATCTAAAACTACCATCTCTAATGGTAATCCTATACACATTCCAAGTAAACTTCCGACAGTAGTTAACAGCATACCTTCATAAATCATACTTCTAGCTATTTCAAATCTTGAATATCCTAATACTTTCAAAGTTGCATAATCTCTTAATCTTTCTCTAAAATTAAGAATTGATAAATTAATTAAAACTATAACTGCTAAAACAATAGCAAATATTTTAATTGTATCTGTCATTGTTTCAACATTAGCCATATAGCCATCAACACGAGCAAGGTTTTCAGTCTTTGTTAATGCACTATTAACTTCTTTAATTCCACTATTCAAAATAATTTCTTTGACTTCATCTTCATTATGACCTTCTTTTACTGTAATCCAACAATTTGTTCTAGTATTGCTTAATTCAGGAAGTGTTTCAGTATAAACAAATAGACCACTTACAGTAAAAGTATAGAAAATTTCAACAATTTGCTTAGAGTATTCAGTTCCGTTAACACTAAATTTAATAGTATCACCTATATTTACTCCTAATTCCTCAGCTTTGCTTTCATTTATCGCAATTCCTTCACCATTAAGATCGTCCCATTTTTCATATTTAAAATTAGTTGCACTCTTATCAAAATAATATAAACTAGCATTAATATTTTTGTCATTAAATGAAGCGGTAACTTGCATAATACTAAATTCTTCTGCTTTATCAATTATTAACTCTCCATTTTCATCTGTTAATTCTAATAATTTTTGAGAACCAACGCCTTTTACTGCTCCTGAATGATAAGTAACTTGTAAATCACTTGCTAAAATATTGTTTAAATCGACTGCAATTCCATAATTAATTGTGTCATCTATCCCCATTCCACAAATTAATAAACCAGTACATCCTAAAATTCCAACAACAACCATCATAGACTTTGCAAAATGAACTTTTATATTTCTTAATGCCATCATCAAAGATATGTTTTTAATTGTATTTTTCTTTTCTTTGAATTTAATTTTAGGAGCAGCTGGACGCATTGAATTAGCAGGAGTTAAATTTAACTCTGCTTTAATTAATAAAAATGTTAATAAACTAACTGCAACAATAATTCCAATTAAAACAATAAAACTTTCTAAAAATGGAAATAAATATTTAATGTTAGGTAAACTATATAAAATAGAGTATTTTAAATTCATTACTTGAGGTAATAAAATTGGTCCAATAATAAATCCTAGAAGTGTACCAATAGTTGTAATTATTGACATCATTGTCGCGTAATAAAATAAAATTGTCACCTTTGATAATCCAAGCGACTTTAAAGTACCAATTTGTGTTCTTTCTTTTAAAATTAATTGTGAAATTGTTGTTAAAACTACTAAAATTGCAACAGCAAAAAACAAAACAGGAAAAGCGTAAGTTAATTGTCTTGATTGAATAATATCATTTTGAATTACTGCATTCGAAGGCATTGTATTAATATCAAATAAAGCAAGTAGATTACCCTTTGAACTATAATAACGATTTATTTCGTTTTTAACGGTCTCTAAATTTTTATTTTCACCAAGTTTAATAACAAATTGATTATTAAGATTATTTAATAATGTAGAGATGAGTTCATCTGATTCATCTTCTATTGAATTTTTTAATGAAGCAATGAAGCTTTTAACAAAAGTTGAAATCGTCTCATTTTCAATATTAATTTGCTTACTAACCAAATTTAACAATTCGCTTAACAAAAGTTTTGAGCTTAATAAATAAGAACAATCATTAAACGTTGCATTTTGAATATTTTCTGGATGTTTCATAAAACCATTAACTTGAGCATCCAATTCAATTGTTTCTAAACTTAAAACTTGTTCTAAAATACTATTTATTCCATCAACGATATTATCTTTGTTATTATTTAAGTAAGTTAATATTAATTCCTTAAAAGTATCATTTAATAATTGAGAACTATCAACATAACTAACTAAGTTATTATAAATTTCATCAACATCACCACTAAAACTATCTCCGCTTAATCCTAAAGTAGCTAAATCGATTGTAATTGTTAGTGTGTCACCAAGAGCAATTTCTTTACCAGTCATTAATTCATAACGAGATATAAAATCTTTATCAATTACAAAAAAATTATTTGTATTAAAATCTGATGCAGTTTCTAATTCATAAGCAGTATTAATTTTAGGATAATTTTTTGAAATTAAGGCATTAGTAGATAAATTATTTATTGATGTAGGAAGATAAAGACGTTTTTCAACATTTTCTTTATTTCCGCCATTAATTTCAACAAGTTCGTTATATTGTTCATCCATTTCCGTATTAGAAAATAAATCAGGAGATATAGTTACCCAAATATCTGCAATGTTACCTTGTTCATAAACAATATTAACTCTTCTTTCAAACTCTTTACTATTAGCTTGAAGACCAACAAAAAGAGTTACCGCAACTGCAACAATAAATATAATCGCAATAAATTGTTTTAAGTTACGAACGATATCTCTAATACATTTTTTAACCAAGATCTTAAAAGTTCTCACCGTTCAATATCCTCTACTTTTTTAGGATTTAAAATTCTAAGATTAGAAACAATTTCTCCGTCTTGTACTTTAATAATACGATCTGCAATAACACTAATTGCTTTATTATGAGTAACAATAATAACTGTCTTTTTTTGTTCTTTACATATGTTATGTAATAAAGAAATAATTGATGCTCCTGTCTTACTATCAAGTGCCCCAGTTGGTTCATCAGCTAAAATAAGAGTAGGATTTTTTACAATTGCTCGAGCTATAGCTACTCTTTGTTGTTCTCCTCCACTAAGTTGAGAAGGAAAATTCCAAGCCCTATCTTCTAATCCAACTAATTTTAAAACTTCCATTGGATCAAAATGTTTTTCAACAAGTGAACTAGCTAAGTAAACATTTTCATATGCAGTTAAAGAAGGCATTAAGTTATAGAATTGAAAAACAAAGCCAATATCATTTCTTCTAAATTTAGCGAGTTCTCTTTCGCTCATTTTAGTAATATTTTTCCCGTTTAAAATGTAATCTCCTGAAGAGGCGTTATCCATTCCACCCAAAATATTTAAAAGGGTGGTTTTACCTGCTCCACTAGGCCCAAGAATTACAACTAATTCACCTTTCTCAATAGAGAAAGTTGCGTCCTTAAGTGCTGTTACTTCAGCTTCATTCTTTTTAGGATTTCCATACACTTTTTTTACATTTTTAATAACTAATTCACGATCTTCGTTCATATTGCCTCCTTAAAATAATGGAGCGAAAATTCTTAATAAACCCCAATAAAATTTCTTAAAAATATTAACATCTTTATATTGTTCTAAACTTATAAGTTTAGAAGCTCCAAACATTTCCAATAAGTCGTTTTTCATTTCAAAAACCTTGCTGTTCTTGATTAAAAAAATAGAATTTTCAAAATGTAAATACAAAGAACGATAGTCTAAATTTGGAGTACCAGTTAAAGCATAATCATCATCGAAAACATAAAGTTTTGTATGATTGAAACCAGGAGTAAATTCATAAATTTTCACTCCATAAAATAATAGTTTAGAATAAAAAGATCTTGTTAAACTATAGCATGTTTTCTTATCAGGAATTCCTGGAGTTACTATTCGAACATCAATACCACTTTTACTTGCATTAATAAGAGCTTGTATAATATCGTCATCAGGAACTAAATATGGTGTCGAAATATAAATTGATTTTTTAACACGATTAATTAGCATTAAAAGAACATTTTTAGTTGTTTCTTCATTATCAAAAGGAACATCTCCAAAAGCTTGAACATATCCATCACTTTTAATTTCTTCGGTTAAAAGATATTTATTTGTTTCATAACTAAAATTTAAATGATCAATAGTTTCATCTCTTGATAACATTTTCCAGTTTGATAAAAATAGATTAGTAAATCCATTAACACCTTCACCAGTAACTTTTACACAATTATCTTTCCAAAGTCCAAAGCGTTCAACTTTATTAACATATTCATCAGCTAAATTCATTCCACCAGTAAAAGCAACAATTCCATCAATAACAATAATTTTTCTATGATCACGATTATTTTGACGAATATCAATTATAGGACGGCATCTATTAAAACAAAAACATTTTATTCCATCTTTATTAGCTTTTTTATAAAAATTAGCTTTAACTTTAAATACACTTCCAAAGTCATCATAAATTAATCTAACATCGACTCCTTCTTGGGCTTTTTCTTTTAAAACAGCATAAATTTGATCAAAAAATTCACCATATTCAATAATAAAATATTCCATAAATATAAATTTTTTTGCTTTCTTTAAAGCTTCAATCATTGGTTGTTCAACATAATCTCCAAGTTTAAAATATTCAACTTGAGTATTACTATAAGGGGCTCCATAAGCATTTTTTAAAATATAATTAGAAATTGTAAATGCTTCTGGATATTTATTTTCTAGCTCATTTAAAGTTTCATGATTAATAATTAATCCTTTCCCTGATTCACTATTAATATTAGCAAATCTAATTTTACGAAGACGTTTTGAAGTTAATTTCTCGGCATACATCCAATAAATAATTAAACCTGCAAAAGGGAAAATAATTGTAACTGCTAACCAAGATACTTTAAAACTAGTATTGCCACTAATATTAATCATAAAAATTGCATTTAATGCATTAATAAATAAGAAGGTAATTAATGGAATCCAAAGATATTGGTTGGAAAAAGGAACTACAGCTAAAAGAACTATTAAAGCAACAAACAAAATAGTCTCTATACAAAAAGTTAAGGCTGCTATATAAAACCTAAATCCGTGTTTTTTCTTTTTCTTTTCCATATGTATTAAGTATATTATAAATATAAAAAATATTAATTTCTAATTAATAATTTTTAAATGTTTTTTTCGATATATTTATAAAACGCTTTGTAGGAATTTACTACTAGTAATCCAGTATCTTTTAATTTCTTTTTTGTATTATGTCCTTTGGAAAATAAAACGCATTTAATCCCTATTTCTTTTGCAACTAAAGCATCATGAACAGTATCTCCAAACATAATTGATTTTCTTGGATTTAAGTTATTTTCTTTAATGAAATCTTTTGCATTTTCTACTTTACTATTTCCCTTTATATCTTTACTTGCAACATACCCATCAAAAAGATCTTTTATGTTAAAATAATCAAGTTGTTTTAACAACAAATTTTCTTCACTAGCAGTAATAATGAATACTTTTATATTTTGCTTTTTTAATTTTGTAATTGTTTTTCTAAAATCATTAAATATTCTTGTTTCTTTAGGCCATCTTTCCATATAGTTAGAGAAGAAATAATTTGAAATATCTTTATAATCGATTTTGGAAAAATCAAACCCTACTTTTGCATAATAATCTTTAACAGGAAAGTCAAATAAACTACGGTATTCATTCATTGAAACGCGTTTTAAATTTTCTTTATCGAGCATTTCTAACAATAATTGATAACATAAATCTAAATCATCAAGGATTGTACCATTAAAATCAAAAAATACATTTTCAATTCTATTTTTTCCATAACACTTATGGTATTCCTTGACCCGTTTTGGTTGCATTTTTTTAGCTTTAGAACATCTAGAAGCCTCAGAACAAGTTCCGCAAGGATTATTATGATAAGCTAAAAATAAATAAATTGAAATTGCTAAGCAGATTATAGCTACACAAACAATAACGACGATGTCTACATAATTAAACAAAACATTAATCATAATTTAAATTGTTTCATTATTTTATTTAAAAAATCGTTCTTAGAAGTAAAATTTTTAAAATCTTCTTCAGTAAAATCTTTTGCTGCTTCAAGACTTTTTTCTAAAAGATAGTGGTCAAAATACTTTTTAAATTTAGAAGCTAATTCTAAGTTATTTAAATATAAATAACCATAAATTTTTAAAAAATATTCAAATTCTGCAGGCTTTTCTTTTAAATCTAAGACTTTTTGTTCATTTTCTAGTAAAGTTCTATTATCTTCTTCTTCGAGTTTAGAGTCATCAAGATTTTCGTTAGAAGTTTCTTCTACCCCATTATTTGAAATATTAGAAGAATTATCATCTATTTCTTGATCTTCATTTTCTTCATTAGAATTAGTTTCATACCTAGATTCATCTTCATAAGTTTCATCAAGTTTTTCTTCATTGACTTCTTCTTTTAATTCTTCCTCTTCATCTTCATCAATTAAAATTATATGGTCACTACCACTTCCACAATAAGGACAAATATATGGATTATCGATTTGTTGTCCACAAATTTTACACTTAAATTTCATCTTTTATTTTCCTTTATAAGCAAAAGCATTTTCGATATCTTTTACTTCTTTAATAATTTGATTACTTAAATTATAACTTCCATCTTCAGTTACCAAAATATCATCTTCAATACGAACACCAATTCCAAGTTCTTTAAAATATAATCCAGGCTCATCACTAATTACATTACCTGGTTCTAATGGTAAATCTCTAAAGCTTGGATCATGTGTATCTAATCCAATATGATGAGAAATATTATGGAAGTAATATTTCTTAATATCTTCTAAAGAAGTAATAAGTTTAGCTTTCAAACATTCGTGAGCTAAAAAGTCAACTGTTTTAGCTTGTAATTGAGCAATTGTAATTCCAGGCTTAACAGATTTAGCAATTAATTTATTACATTCTAGAACAATTGAATAAATCTTTTTTTGTAAATCAGTAAACTTTCCATTAGCAGGATAGGTTCTTGAAATATCAGCACAATATAAATTATTTTGTGCTCCTAAATCTAATAAAAGTAAGTCACCATCATTAATTTTTGCAATTGGAGTTGGATAATGTAAACATGTTGCATTAACTCCTGAAGCACAAATTGTAGGAAATGAAAGCTCGCTATAATCATAATCTTGAACTGTATAATAAAATAAACTAGATATTTGATATTCATACATTCCTGGTTGTAAATTACGAATGATTTTTTGTAAACCAATATTTGTCTTACTAATTGCTTCTTTAAATTCTTCAATTTCAGCAGCACTTTTAACCATACGTAAACGAATAATCATGTTATAAACATCAATAAATTCAATATTTGGATATTCTAAAGAAAGAGAATCTTTAATATTGTTAGTTGTTGTTTCAACATCAACTTTATTTTCTTTTTCAAGATCCATATAAACTTTGACAATATTATTAAAAGCATTTTTCCCTTCAAATAAAATTTGTAATTGAGGAGTAAATGTTGAAGTAAATAATATATTTTGTACCCCACTTAAATTACGTGCTTCTTCACTAGTTAAACGTTTTCCTGTCCACTTCTCCTTAACTTCATCATATTCACTAATAAAAAGATATTCTTTAATAAGACCACTAGATTTTAAAACAACAAAAATGCTATTTTCTTGTTTTATATTAGTTAAATAATAAAAGTTTCTATTCACTTCAAACGGATATTCACTATCAGCGCTTCTTTTAATAGGTGCTCCACTATACAAAATCAACAAAGAATTATCTTCTAATTGTCGATAAAGTTTTTCTCTACGTTCAATAAATTCATTAACTTTAATCATAATTTTTCAATTTCCTCAATAACATTATTAATTTCTTTGACGTCTACTAATTCAATTTTACCATTATCAATAAGTTTACTATCTCCAACTTTAATAGGTAACTTAGCAAGAACTTTTAAATTATTCTTTTTAGCTACTTGTTCAATGTTAGATTCTCCATAAAGGTAAATATGTTCATTGCAATTAGGGCAAACTACATAAGACATATTTTCAACTAATCCTATGATTTTAATATTCATCATCGAAGCCATATTTACCGCTTTAGAGACAACCATATTAACTAAATCTTGTGGAGAAGTAACAACAATTACACCATCTAGCGGAATTTGTTGGAAAGCTGTTAAAGTAACATCACCCGTTCCTGGTGGCATATCAATTAATAAATAATCTAGTTCTTCCCATAAAACATCAGTGAAAAATTGTCTTAATAAACTTGATATTAAGGTACCTCTCCAAATAATTGGATCTTCTTCATGAGGTAATAGCATATTACTAGAAATAATTTTTATTCCTGATTTAGTTATAGCAGGAAAAATATATTGATGACCATCACCTTCAGCTTGTTCATGAATATCAAAGGACTTAGGAATAGAAGGTCCAGTTACATCGCCGTCTAAAATTCCAACCTTATAACCCTTTTTATTTAAATTTGATGCAATTAATGAAGTAACAAAAGATTTTCCAACTCCACCTTTACCACTAATTACACCAATAATATGTTTAATATTACTTCCTTCATTTTGCTTTAATTTTTCAATTTCAGTTCTTTCAGAACAATTTTCGCTACAGTCACTACAATTATGATTACAATTTGCCATAATTCTCCTCTCTACGCCATATTTCTTTAGTTTCAAGTACTTTTAACTTAGGATAAAATAACTCTTCTAAGTCACTTTTAAAATCTAAAGAAGCATAAAATTCAATTACTATAGTATCATTAAAATTACTTTTAATGATAGTAAAATGATTTAATTTTCCAAAATGCAAAAAACTCTCATAAATTTCATAAGTTAATGATACCTGAAAATATTTTTCATAAATTAAATTAACTAGTGTTGCATTTAAAATGGCTTGTTTGCCACTTTCAACATAAGTTCTTAATAATCTTCCGCTTCCTAATAAAGTTCCACCAAAATATCTGACTACAAAAATAACAACATTATCTAAGTCAAATTGATTAATTAAATTAAGTAATGGTCTTCCAGCAGTACCGCTTGGTTCACCATCATCGTTATATTTAACATTGTTACCAATTTTATATGCATAGCAAATATGTCTTGCTTTTTGATGTTCTTTTTCTATTTTTTTTAAAAAATAGTTGACTTCTGCAAGGTTTTTTACAAAAAAAGCGTAAGAAATAAATTTAGATTTTTCAACTTCAATTTTACTATAACCTTCTTTTAATATTTCTTTCATAATATTGAATACCTTGGTTAATTAATTATATAATAATTAATCAAGGATTTATTTAAAAAAATGAAAGAAAAAGTTAAATGTAAAGTTTGTCACTTAAAAATAGATAAAGATTTAGATATTTGTCCTTTTTGTGGTGCTAAACAAAATGAAGTAATTGAAGAAAAAAAAGAAATCATAGTTGACGATAAAAAAGAAATAAAAGATAAACCTTTAGAATTTATAGTACGTTCTAAAGCACTTTCTTTTTCAAATATTAAACATCTTGTTTTAATTTTAATTGGGACTATCGGCTTAACTTTTGCTCAATTAATTTTTCAAAGTATTGTTTTAAGTGCTGGTGGTCAAGACTATCTTAATTCTAGTGAGGGATTAGGTATAGCTGTATTTTGTGCATATGCTTTAGTATTTTTAGGTTTTGTTTTATTTTTATTTAGAGATAATATAAAAATCTTTAAACTATTTATATCAGAATATAAAACATATTTATTTGGACTTTGTTTTGGAATTTTATTATTGGTAACTTCAATAATTTTAAATTTAATAATCTCTAGACTTGGTTTTGTTCAAAACGAAAATCAAAACTCAGCTTTAGAACTTGTAGCAACATTTCCTTTCTTATCATTTATAGTTTTAGGAATAATTGGTCCAGTAGTTGAAGAATTAACATATCGAGTAGGTTTATTTGGATTAATTCGTAAATATAATCGTTTAGCAAGTTTTCTTGTTACGGCTTTATTATTTGCTTTAATCCATTTTGATTTTAGTAGTGTTAGTACTGCTTCTAGTCTTGCTAATGAATTAATTAATATTCCATCCTATTTTATTTCTGGAATTATTCTTTGCTTTGCTTATGAAAAGTATGGAATTAGTGGGTGTATAATTGCTCATATGTTTAATAACTGCATTGCAGTTATATCTTATATGATTATATAGTTATGAAAGAAAAAGTATTTTTATCATCATTTGTAATTAAAATCATTGCCCTTGTTACAATGATTATTGATCATTTAGCAGTCTTTTTAGATGCTTCTGCAGTTATTTCTATAAGTTATCCTTTATATTTTACAATGAGGATAATCGGACGAATTGCTTTTCCGCTTTATTTATTTTGTATATATGAAGGGATGAAACATACTCATAATAAGTTAAAATATATTTCACGCCTTGCTATTATGGCAGGGATAATATATATAGTGATTGCATTTATAAATTTCCCATTTTTAAATATCGGTATTAATTCATCTATTTTTATAATGAATGTTGGTAATGTTTTTGTTGATTTAACTTTAAGTGCATTATTTATATATTTAATTGAATATAAAAATAAATATTTAAGATATTTAAGTGTCCTTCCACTCTTATATTTAATTGGTTGTGGATTTCTTAAATATTTTAGAATAAATACAATTGAACCTGGTACATATCATTTTTTATATGATGGATTATTAAGTCAATTTGACTTTATAACTGTCTTATTAATTGTTTTATTTTACTTTGGAGTAATCATTTTTAATAAATCTTGTTTAAAAATATTTGATAATGATGAAGAATTATTTAATGAATTTAAGAAAACAAATAATTATCGTTTTAGAATAAATGCAATTATAAGCATATCAATTGTTTTAGTTAGTGTTATCTGTTATGTTGTTGGTAGATTTTCCAATATTCCATTACTTAGTACATATATGGATTATGAAATTGAATCTTATATCGTCTTAGCAATCTTCTTTGTACTTTGGTACAATGGCAAACTTGGATTATCTAATAAAATAGTAAAATATGGATTTTATCTTTCATATCCATTACATTTACTTATTTTATTCTTAATATTTAGTTTAATATAAAGGAGGATTTATATGGTTATTGAATTAGAAAATGAATTACAATTTGATGAATTAATTAATAATGGCGTTAGTTTAGTTGATTTTAATGCAACGTGGTGTGGACCTTGTAGAATGCTTAAACCTATTTTCCATGAAGCTAGTGAAAATTTAAGTGAAGTTAAATTTATTGGTGTTGATGTTGATAAATTTGGTAGTTTAGCTGGTAGATATGGTGTCCGTGCAGTCCCTACTTTAGTTTTAATTAAAAATGGTGCTGTAGTTGATATTAAAACTGGCTTAATGCAAAAAGAAAGTTTAGTTGCTTTTGCAAAGAAAGCTTTATAAAAATTACTCTAAAAGTTTTAGCAAAATTATTATTGCTAAAACTTTTTTTCTTTGATATATTATTAAAGCACGCAGGTGTAGTTCAATGGTAGAACTTTAGCCTTCCAAGCTAACTACGCGAGTTCGATTCTCGTCACCTGCTCCATGTAAGAAGCATAGGTATGATACTCGTGATCATGCCTTTTTTCATACTTAAATAATGATTTAAATCCCAATTTTGGTATGTTGAAAGAATCTTTTTGATACAAAAATCGCTAAATCTAAAAGTATGACTTCATACTATTGTGCATTTAGCGCAACAATAAAAAACGATAGCCCTTAAAAAAACGAAAGCAAAAATATTGTATACTTTATTGTATACTTTTTGCTTGAAATATGGTATACTATAAATGACTTAATGGGGCATACTTATATGGATAAATATTTGGATATAATTGCAAATTTGCTAAGCTTAAATGACGAATATGAATGGTTAGATTTTAAAGAAAATCGGTTTGATAAAGACGCAATTGGAGAATATATTTCTGCTGTAGCAAATGGTGCCTGCTTGTGTGGAAAAGAATACGGATATATTTTATGGGGAGTTAAAGATGGTTCAAAGGAAGTCTTAGGCACAACAATCAATTTCAATAAAGATATAAATCATGAGCCATATAAACATTATTTAGCGAGAAATTTAAAACCAAGCCTCGCTTTTGAAGTCATAGAGAGAGAATATGAAAGTAAACGTATTGTTTTACTTCAGGTTCCAGCGTCAAAATCCGTTCAAACGAAATACAAGGACATTTCATATTTTAGAATTGGATCAAGTAAGGAAAGAATCGATAAGTTTCCAGAGTGGGAACTCAAACTAAATACGACTCTACAAGAGGGTTTTCCTACTATAGTGAACATTGCTGCACCTGATTATGCTCAAGATTTAACTTTTGAAAAACTATTTATGTATTACGCCGCCAAGGGAATTGCTTTAAAGGCTGATAGCTTTGAGCGTAGCCTAAAACTTAGAAACAAGAATGGGAAATACAATATTATGGCGTATATTTTATCGGATCAAAACTCGATTCCTGTTAGAGTTTCAATTTTTAGTGGTAAAGATAAAACTGCTCCATTATTTTCTGTGAAAGAATTCGGGAATACTTGCATTATGTATTCAATGGACAAAATACTCGAATATGGCGATGCGATAAACATCATTCAAGCAGATGAGAGAAATAGAATTTCAGAAAGAAGAGACGTGCCATTATTTGATTATGAGGCTTTTCATGAGGCTATATTAAATGCCTTTATTCATAATAAATGGCTTACTTTAAACTCCCCTCAAATTTCAATTTTCACTGATAGAATAGAAATCATGTCTCACGGTGGATTGGCTATTGACCAAGACGAAAACGGGTTTTATAACGGGGCAAGCTTGCCAGTTAACGATGTTCTAGCATCAATTTTTCTTCAACTAAGAATTAGTGAGCGTTCAGGAAGAGGCGTTCCTAAAATTATTGGAAGATATGGAAAGAATGCAATACAAATTGAAAAGAATAGAATCACAGTTACCATACCATTTGAAAGATTAGGTGTTAACGAATTTGTGGTATCCAATAAAGTATCCAATAAAGTATCTAATAAAATAAATAAAACACAAGCAAAAATGATTGAGATGATTAGGGATAATCCAAATATAACAATTAGCCAATTTTCTACAAAGCTTGGTTTATCAGAACCTGCCATCAAGAAAAATTTAAAACAGTTGAAAGAATCAGGACATATTCAAAGAATAGGCTCAAATAAAACTGGATATTGGGAAGTTATTGAATAATTGTTGTGATTTGATATTGAAACAAAAAAGAAGGAAATTTGGATGAAAAATATAAAGAAAATATTATGCTTCATACTTTTACTATTAATGATTCCTTTAACTGGATGTGATTTTTCTAATGGTGGTAATCACAAACTAAATATCAAAGATTTAAATAATATAATTTTGAATATTGACGAAATATGCGAACCGAATCGAACTTATGGTCTGTACAAAGAAGGCGATGAAATCACTTTTGAGATTAAATTCTTTTCTGGTTTACGTGCGAGTTTATTAGTAGACAATACTGTTTATCTGCCTACTTCTACTGGGGAACCATGGGAACCTGAATATATCAAATATACAATGCCAGATCACGATATAAATGTTGCTTCAATGATTAATGGTTGTGTTGGCGATGAATTAAAGTTGTGTGAAACAATCGAATGGGGTTCAAAAATAACTGACGAAAGTTTAGATTATATCGATGTTCAAAGAATATATCTGGGTACCTCTCCGGAGAATAGATATGGCGAAAGTGCAAGAATATACAATGAAGGAAATATGTTCTCGAAATGGTTTAATCGTACTTTGATACGAGAGAAAATAAACGATATTGATGGAGGACAAGGGTATATTGTCTCATTCAATCTAAAAGATAAAACCTCATATGAATTAGAAATCAGGAATAACTATGTTCAAATAAATAGTAAAAGTTATTGGTTGTCAACTGGATTACCATCCGCAATTACATCCTTAGACATTTAATAAATGTTGTAATTTCATATTGAAATAAGGGGCGTTCAAATTGCTTTAAGGGTGTTCACTTTTATGATAGGGGTGTGAACTTTTTATAACAGGGGTGTTCAACCTTGTATTAAAGCGGTTCATCTTTGTCATAAGAAAAGCAAAGGTTTGATACAAAAATATTGAACCTTTTTTCTTTACATAAAGGCTTTATTTCACTATCTGTAAACTAGTATCAGAGCCTTGTAGGAGTGTTTAACCGCACTTTTGAAAGGCTCTTTTCCCTTATATACAATAACTACGAAACGAAAGCCTCATCAACGGAACGATAGATATTGCTTCGGGATGATGGTTTCTCGTTATACGGTAGGTGAATGTATTGAAAAAATGCTATTTTTGTGCTATAAGTATTGAACGATAAATAAGAATTTGCAGGTATGAATGATGAAAACTTTATATATGATTGGTGGCACTATGGGAGTTGGAAAAACAACCGTGTGCCAACAGCTCAAACAGGATTTACCGAATAGTGTATTTCTTGACGGAGATTGGTGCTGGGATGCAAGTCCGTTCCAAGTAACCGATGAAACAAAAGCAATGGTGACAAATAATATTTGTTATGTACTCAATAATTTTCTGAAGTGTTCTGCATACGAGAATATCATTTTTTGTTGGGTGATGCACGAGCAGAGTATTATCAATTCCATACTTGAGAAGCTGGATACACAGAACTGTGAGGTGAAATGTGTTTCGCTTGTAGCGGATGAAAAGACTCTGTGTGAAAGATTGGCAATGGATGTAGAAAGAGGTATCCGTTCAGAAGATATAATTGAGCGAAGCATAGCAAGAATACCGATGTATCAAGCACTCAATACCATTAAAATTGATACCAACGCCAAAACCGTGGCTATGATTGCCAATGAGATAAAGCTGTTGTAATACCGTCAAATTCCAATTTGTCGGTCAGTTTAACTGTACGCAAATTTTACAAGGTGTACGCAGATTGTATCAAAATAGGTATTCGCGCACATAATAAAATTTACCTTGATGATCTCAAGGTTTTTTTATTTAAAGATGATATAATATTTATAAAAGAGTTGAGATTAGAAAGGTTTTTAAAAAAATAAATACTTAGAGGGTTAGATATGGAAATTGTAATTGCTTCAACAAATGCTCATAAAATTCAAGAATATAACGAGATGGTTAAAGGTTATCAAATTAAATTTTTATCACTTAACGATATAAATTTCAAAGATGAAATTATTGAAGATGGTAAAACTTTTAAAGAAAATTCTTTAATTAAAGCAAAAACAATTGCCTTAAAAACTTCCTTAGATGTTCTTAGTGATGACTCTGGAATTATTATTGAAAATTTAGGTGTAAATTTTCCTGGAATATACTCGCATCGCTATGCTTTAGAAAATGATGGGCAAGTAAATTTAAATAAATCATTAATAAATAAAGTCGCTGGTAGCAAAGCTTACTTTGTTTGTGTTTTAACTTTTATCCATGAAGGAAAAGTTTATCAGTTTGAAGGCAAATTTAACGGTAAAATTGCAAATTATGTTTCAACTGAAAATGGATTTGGATATGATCCAATATTTATTCCTGATGGCTATAACAAAACTGTAAGTGAACTTGACCCAAAAATAAAAAATGCAATCTCTCATCGATCAATTGCATTTAATAAATTTTTAAATTTTTTAAAAGAAAATAATTTACTTCTTAAAAGTTTTTCGAAGTAAAATTCGATAAACAGCGTAAACAATGGCACAAATTACAAGTGCACCTATTGCTAAATATAAATATAAAGCTTCTTTTAGAGCACCAAAAACTATAAAGAAAATTAAAGTTAAAACGCCAAAACCTCCACAAAGTGGTAAAAATACTTTAGTTAAAAATTTTCCTTTAGTGTTTTCAATTATGATATTAAAGTTTAATACTTCATCAATATCTAAATTAATAACATTTGTTCCAAAAACATTAATTTTGCCATCTTTAACTTCTACTTCACCAATGTGATTAATGTTGTATGAAGAATTTAAGGCAGTATTTGCTTTTTTAAGAATGTCATCAATTCTTTCCATAAAAGTTGGGAAATCTGTTTTAAACATATTAAATTCTTCTTCATCAACTAATGGGAAGCTATCGTTAAAATAATTCATCAATTCAATAATTTCTTTATTTTCTTCTAAATAATCTTCAAGATACTTCTTATTAATAAATACATTATTTTTTAATAATCTTGAATTAACTTCATCATAATAAATTTCGATATAATTAAGAATATCTTTTACAAAATGTAGATATAGGTTACTATTTTCAACATTTAATACAATATCGTATTGTTCGATTTCATCAATAACGAATTTAAAATGAACATTTTCAAAAGTTGATAAAGAAATTTTGGCTACACAATATCCATTAATTGAAGATAAGTCGTTAGGCTTAATATTAAGTAATTCTTCATAACAATCTAAAGCGTCTTGAAAGTTTTGAGTGTGATATAAAGATGCGTAAGCAAAATTTTGAAGTTCTTTATACTTATTTAAAGTTTTTTTCTTTCCATCTTGAATAGTAAAAGATTGCCCACATTTACTACAACTTACGTGCAAGGCACCATTATCAACTTCATTAATATTTTCACAAAAAGGACATACAATTTTCATAATAATTTATGTTACTACAATTTTAATTAGTAATCACTAAAATATTGATTTTTAACTTTAAGATGTGTAAGATAGTTTTACATGGTTCTCTAGCTCAGTTGGTAGAGCAACTGACTCTTAATCAGTGGGTCCGGAGTTCGAGTCTCCGGAGAATCACCATTTTAAAAAAATAGCTATACAATTGTATAGCTTTTTTTATATTTTTAATTTGCTATTTATTTCTTTAATTACTTCAGAATCTATTTTTAAAATCTCACGATCTAATGTATATAAACCATTTGTTTCATCTTCGACATCGTTTAATTGAGTATAAATTACACCTGCTAAGCCTTTAAGTTTAAGTTTATATATTTTTGAATATAATTTTTTATAAACTTTATTAAGTTTATCTTTTGACTTAAAAACACGATATCCAAAAACTTTTGTTCCATAAAAATGTTCGTTTTCAATATAAGAATAACCTCCAAATTCTGTAAAAATGACTGGTTTTCGCAAGGTTTTTTTAATTTTTAATGGGAAAAAGTAATTATGAATGGATTCTATTTCATTAAAGCCGTTATCATACCAACCACTTGCAACATCAAAAATTTTTGAGTTATCAATTTCTTTAGCATATTCATAAACTTCTTTGGAATCAAATTGACCCCAACCTTCATTAAATAATGTATACATGATAATTGAAGGATGATTAGATAAATTACTCATTGTTTTATTTAAAATTTCAAAATATTCTTTACGACCTTCCTCACCATTTCTAGAAAAAGCTTTATAGTTATGATCGTTTTTCTTTTTGATAAATGGGAATAACCCACCTCTTAACATGGTCCAAAACGAATACTTATCTCCACCATTTGGAATGTCTTGGATTACTAAAATTCCGTTTGTGTCGCAATAATAATAGAACATATCTAACTCATTTTTAATATGAACTCTTAAAGTGTTAAAGCCAAGATTTTTAATATTATCAATATCATTTAGATAATCTTCATAACTTTTTGGTGTTAAATTATTTTGATAATAACCTTGATCAAGTAAACCATTTATAAAAATAGGTTTATTATTTAAAAAGATATATGGCTTATTATTATAAGAATCAATACTAACTTTTCTAAAACCAAAATATGTATTAACTTCATCTTTATTAACTTTAACTTTTACATCAATAATGTTTGGATTTTCAAGATCCCAAACAGGTAAATTTTTAACATCAACTACAACATCTTTATTTGTTTCACCATTAATTTTATAGTCCAAAAACTCAATTATACAATTACTATCAACATTAGTGTTCACATTAAAAATTACTTTATTTTCATCAAAAAGTGGCTTAATGTCAACTTTTTTTATAAAAATCTTTGGTGTTGATTCTAACCAAATAGGTTTATATATTCCACTAGTCGAAGTATACCATATACCTCCTCTATTTAAAGATTGCTTCCCTTTAGCAAATGGAGAATTTGATGTTTGGTCACAAACTAAAATGTCTAATTCAACTTTATCATTAATAATAAACGGAGTTATATCAACACTAAATGAAGTGTATCCACCAACATGTTTACGTACTTCCCTTTTATTTAAGAAAATAGTTGAAATACAATCAATTCCTTCAAAATTGATAACTACACGCCCTTTATTAAAATCTTTTGGAATTTTTATAAAACGATGGTAATGAATATATTCATCAGTTTCTAAAAGATGATTCACTCCACTTAAAGGTGATTCAATTGGATAAGGAACTAAACAATAACTATCAAAGTTAGTAGGAATTTCTTTTGATTTGTTAATTAAAATATCCCATTTTCCATTTAATGATATATAAGAATCTCTAATTAAATTAATTCGAGGATATTCTTTTAAAGGAACTTCATCAAAATTTACATCAACTTTTTCTCTAAGTAAGCCATTATTTTTATTTTTATCATTATTTTTCTTATTCAAATAAAAAATAATGATTATTGGAATTAATATTAAAATTAAAACACCTAGAGCAATTAACCATATATAACTTGATGGAAGAGGTTTTGATACACCCAAATCAACATAAGTTCCTCCAGGCAAGGCACTACTAATTGCTTCTCCAATAAATGGTCCGGTACACATCGGAATCATAACAACAAAGAGCATTCTAATGCCCATAAATATTCCTTCTTTTTCATGTGGAATTAAGTTTCTAACAATAGAATTTAAAACACTACTTAGACTAATGTATCCAAACATCATTAAAATTCCACTAATTATAGCAAAAACTAATTGTCCACTTTTAACAAAAAACAAAAGTAATAATCCAATACTATAGATAATAATTACAGGAATTAAAGAAACTAATTTATTTATCTTATCGCTTAAAATTCCATATAAAACACTTAATATTGATCCAACAATTAAAACAATTCCAAGAACTAATGAAAAATCAAATCCACTAAATCCTAATCCATATTCAAAATAAATCATTAAATATGGAAAGTATATTTGCGAAGAAATTCCATAAACCATGTAGGCTAAAAAGACTAAATATAATGTTTTATTTTCTTTAATTGTTTTTAAACTAAAACCAGTTGTTATTATTTTCAAATAGTTATCTTCTTGCTTTTTATTTTCCTCTTTTGGAAGTAAAAATATCGTAGCAATTCCTACTACTAAAACAATTGCTCCTATTATATAAAAGAAGATATCCCATCTAGGATTTTCTCCATCTGTTAATCCATTTAAACCGACAAATATTACTAGCATTGCAAATAAAGGTAAAATAGATAAAACTCCTTCAACTTTTCCTCTATTTTTATTAGTAATTTCTCTAGTTACATAACTATTAAAACAGGCATCGTTTGCACTACTTCCAAAGAAAGTCATAATACAATCAAGTACAATAACGCTAACTCCACAAGCAAGTCCAGCATTCAAAGTTGGAAATAAGTAGCTTATATTTTCAACGTTAATAAAACCAAACGATATTGTAGATATTCCCCATAAAATATATCCAATAATAATAATTAATTTTCGATGTCCAATTTTATCAATTAAACTTCCTATAAAAATTGTTGTTAAGGCAGCAGTTGTAGCACTTAAAGCAACTGTGATAGAAATAAGTTGCATATAATTTCCGCTACTATCTAAATAAAAAATAAATTTATTTAGATACATGTTTTCAATACACCACGCAAATTGACCAGCTAAGCCAATAACAATAAAAGAAATCCACTTTCTAAGACCTACTTTTTCCATATGCTCCTTCTTATAATTCATTTAAAACATTCGATATATTGTTAACTATTTCACTTGCAACTAAACTATTTTCATTTATTTTTTCAACTAACATATCTGCGCTTCTTCCAAGGATATAGCATCCAAAAGCAACACTTTTAATTAAATTTTTACTTTTAGCAATAAGACCTAAAATAATTCCGCTTAAAACATCACCACTTCCACCTTTTGCTAATGATGGATTGCCATTTATATTTAAAATTGTTTCACCTTTATAAGTAATTAAAGTAACATTACTTTTTAGTACTAAACATAAGTTATATTTTTTTGAAAATTCTTTAGCAACTTCAAGCTCATTATCTAATATTTCTTTTTTATCTTTAGATTTATTTAAACGAGCAAATTCTAAAATATGAGGTGTTAAAATTACTTCACAAGTATGTTTTTTTAATATATCTACACCAAATCTTGAAAGTGAATTAAGTCCATCAGCATCTATTAGTAGTCTTCCAGTAAAATTTTCTAATAAATAAGCAATAATTTTATAAACTTCTTTACTAACCCCTAATCCCATGCCAATAGCAATTGCATCATATTTTAATAAACCTTCTAATTTTGCTTCATCATAAGAAATATTACCTTGATCATTTGAATTAAATAAAACATATGTATTTTCCAAATGTTTTAAAGCATAAATTTTATAAAGTTTATCAGGAATGCATAATGTTGAATATCCTGCCCCAACTCTTAAAGTAGCAAAAGCACTTAAACTTAATATCGGTGCTCCAAGAAAATTAGGACTGCCTCCTATAATGGCACAACGTCCATAAGTACCTTTGTTTGATATTTTTTGACGTGGAGGAATGATGTTTTTAAAGTCTTTTTTAGAAAAAACCTTGCAAAACTCATCTTTTTTTTCAGTTTTTATTCCAACATCAATGAGTTTTAGTTCATCATAATATTTAACAGCTTCTCCTAAATAATATCCTGTTTTTAAAAATTGAATTCCTATTAGTAAATTGCATTTAACTGCCACATTAGTCACGCTACCAGTTGTAGCATTTAAGCCACTAGGAACATCGATACTGATTTTATAAGCATTCATGTCATTAATTTTATTAATTACTGTAATGATTTCTTTTGGCAATTTAAAATCACATCCAGTTCCATAAATTGCATCAATAACTAAATCGTATTTGCTATTTATTTCTCTAATTATTTGTCCTTTATATTTTTTTGCATTATTGATTGCATCATTGTTTTTTGGTTCACTAGCTTGATATAAATCACAATTATAATTATGTTTAACTAATAATTGAGCAATAACATAACCATCTCCACCATTGCCACCAGATCCACAAACTACTAAAACTTTTGTATTATTATCAAATCTTTTTTTAATAATATCAAAAACTTGATGACCAACTTCATCCATTAATTGGCTTGAGGTCTTTTTTAATTTGTTAATTGTATATTTATCTGCTTGTTTTGCTTCTAAAGATGTTAATAATAATTCCATATAAAAATTATATAACAATTAAGGTATGTTAATAAAAAATATTTAAAATAATTTTTAAAATCTAAAAAAATAACTAGGTTTTAGACACTTTTCTATAAAAAAAAGCGTGAATTTTTATTTCACGCTTTTAATTATTAAATGTTTTATTTTTTACTTTGGATGTATTCATCAATTGCTTTTGCTGAATGTTTCCCAGCGCCCATTGCAAGAATAACAGTTGCAGCACCAGTAACAGCATCTCCACCTGCATAAACTCCAACTCTTGAAGTTAATCCACTTTCATCTTTAGTTACAATACAACCATGACTATTAGTTTCTAATCCTTCAGTAGTTTGTTTAATTAATGGGTTTGGTGAAGTTCCAATTGATATAATTACACAATCAACTGGAATATCAAATTCACTACCTTTAACTTCAACTGGTCTACGTCTACCACTTGCATCTGGTTCACCAAGTTCCATTTTAATACATCTAATTCCACCAACAAAGTGTGTAACTGGATCTTCTAAAATTTCAACTGGGTTATTTAATAATTTAAAGATAATACCTTCTTCTTTAGCATGTTCTACTTCTTCACGACGAGCAGGCAATTCTTCTTCACCTCTTCTATAAATAATGTAGACTTCTTTAGCTCCTAATCTCTTAGCACATCTAGCAGCGTCCATGGCAACATTACCTCCACCAACAACCGCAACACGTTCAGCTTTTTCAATAGGAGTATCACTATTATCTTTATAAGCTTTCATTAAATTGGTTCTAGTTAAAAATTCATTAGCGCTATAAACGCCTTTTAAATTTTCTCCTGGAATTCCCATAAATCTAGGTAATCCAGCACCACTACCAATAAAGATTGCTTCAAAACCATATTCATTAATAAGTTCATCAATAGAAATGACTTTACCAATAACCATATTAGTTTCAACTTTAACACCTAAAGCCTTTAAGTTATCAACTTCTTTTCTAACAATATCTTTAGGAAGTCTGAATTCAGGAATTCCATAAACAAGAACTCCACCAGCAAGATGCAAAGCTTCAAAAATTGTTACATCATAACCTTTTTTAGCTAAATCACCAGCACAAGTTAATCCACTAGGACCACTACCAATAATCCCTACTTTATGTCCATTTGAAGGAACTTTCTTTGGTTCTCCTTTAAAATGAGAATTGTGATAATCAGCAACAAATCTTTCTAATCTACCAATAGCGACTGGTTCGCTTCCAGGTCTAAGACCACGGGTACATTTCATTTCGCATTGAGTTTCTTGTGGACAAACTCTTCCACAAACTGCAGGTAAAGATGAAGATTCACTAATAATTTCATAAGCTTTTTCAAATTCACCAATAGCGACTTGTGAGATAAATTCAGGAATATTAATATTTACAGGACAATGAGCTACACATGGTTTATTTTTACAATTTAAACAACGTTTAGCTTCATCAATTGCCATTTCTTCTGTATATCCAGTTGCAACCTCTAAGAAATTTTTATTTCTAACATTTGGATCTTGAGATGGCATTGGATTTTTAGTAGGTCTCATATTAAAAGCCATAACTATTTCACCTCTTTTTTAAATAAGTTACATGCTTCTTCATAAGCATGTTTTTCAAATGGTTTATACATTGATCCTCTATTCATTGCTTCATCAAAATCAACTTCATAACCATTAAAATCTGGACCATCTACACAAGCAAATCTTGTTTTGCCACCAACTGTAAGTCTACAACCACCACACATTCCAGTTCCATCAATCATAATAGGATTCATAGATACGACGCATGGAACGTTATATTTTTTACAAACAGCAACAACAAATTTCATCATGATTAAAGGTCCAATTGTAATTACTTCATCAAATTTAACACCCTTAGAAAATAATTCTTCGAGAGCATTAGTAACTAAACCTTTAGTTCCGTATGTTCCATCATCACTCATTGCAATGAATTCATTGCTACAAGCTTTAAATTCATCTTCTAAAATTACTAAATCTTTAGTTCTAAATCCAACAATTGAAGTAACTTTTGCACCATTTTCATGTAAAGCTTTAGCAACTGGTAAAGCAATTGCACAACCAACTCCACCACCTACAACACAAACATTTTTAAAACCTTCTACTTCACTAGGATTTCCTAAAGGTCCAACAAAACTATATAAGCTATCACCTTCATTTAAAGTATTAAGTTTATAAGTAGTTGCTCCTACGATTTGGAAAATGATACTAACAGTTCCTTTTTCTCTATCATAACCAGCAATCGTTAAAGGAATTCTTTCTCCTCCTTCATCGACAATTAAAATAATAAATTGACCAGCTTTAGCCTTTTTTGCGATATAAGGAGCCTCGATTTCCATGTATGTTACAGTAGGATTTAAACTTTTCTTACTAACAATTTTAAACATTTTAATCCTCCACTTTATAAAAAATAAAAGGGGTGCTATTACGACGCCCCTATTAATTTATTTGTTTAATTAAAATTTCCAAGGTCTATCGTAATAGCAGCACTTTAATAATTCTTCCATTGTTGCATCATCGATAGGATTTGGATTGGTTCCTGTACAAGCATCTAATACTGCGTTATGAGCAATATCATGAACTTTAGCTAAGAATTCATCTTCTTTAACACCGAATTCTTGTAAGCCATGTGGAATGCCTAAGAAAACGTTCATTCTTCTAATCTTATCAACTAATGCTTGAGTTAATTCTCTTGCATCATGTCCTTCAAGACCTAATTCTTGAGCGATTTGAGCATAACGAGCAAGTGCTCTTTCGTTATTTGCATTGTATTCAATAACGTGTGGTAAATACATAGCATTAGCACAACCATGAGGGACGTGTCCTGTTGAGAAAGCAGCACCAGTCTTGTGAGCCATTGAGTGGACAATACCTAATAAAGCATTTGAGAAAGCCATACCTGCTAAACATTGAGCATAGTGCATTTCTTCTCTTGCTTTGCCGTTTGCATCAACATAACTTTCTTCAAGATATGAACAAACCATTTTGATTGCTTTTAAAGCTAATGGATCAGTAAAATCAGTAGCGATTGTACCAACATAAGCTTCAATAGCATGAGTTAAAGCATCCATTCCAGTATAAGCAACTTGCTTTGGTGGTAAACTTCTAACAATATCTGGATCAACAATAGCGACATCTGGTGTAATTTCAAAGTCTGCTAATGGATATTTAATTCCTTTATGATAATCAGTAATAACTGAGAAAGCTGTAACTTCAGTAGCAGTTCCACTAGTTGATGGGATAGCAACAAAGTGAGCTTTTGTTCTTAAATGTGGGAAATTAAATGGAGTAACTAAGTCTTCAAAAGTTGTATTTGGATATTCATAGAATGCCCACATAGCTTTTGCAGCATCAATTGGTGAACCTCCACCGATAGCAACGATCCAATCTGGTTCGAATTTTCTCATTGCTTCTGCACCCTTCATAACTGTTTCAACACTTGGATCTGGTTCAACACCTTCAAAAAGTTGAACTTTTAATCCTGCTTCTTCTAAGTAAGAAACTGTTTTGTCTAAGAAACCAGAAGCTTTCATGGAATGTCCTCCAGTAACGACAATAGCTTTCTTTCCTTTTAAATTCTTAAGTTCTGCTAAGCTTCCTGAGCCGTAGTAGATATCTCTTGGTAAAGTAAATCTTGACATAATATCCTCCTAAATTACTTACACGTAAATATTAGCAAATTTCAAAACTAATGTATAGTAATAAAATAGTATTTTTTTACTGAATTTTTAAAATTTATAATTTTAATATTTAAATTAGCTTTAAAAAAATGCACTTTTGATGGGTACCCAGTTTCCTAGACATTAAATGTTTGTTAACTGGATTATATCATA
>UQFN01000006.1 GCA_900540365.1 uncultured Mollicutes bacterium | reverse complement strand
TCATTAATTTATTTCCTCCCAAAATCTAGGTATAAATTTTGGGTTTCACGCTAAACTTAACTATTTTTTAAATTTTTCAAGTAGGTAATGAATAGCAAATGCTCCATCATTAGTAGCTGTGACAATTTGTCTTAAATCTTTATTAATAACATCTCCTATTGCATAAAGATTATTAATCTTAGTTTCAAAATGATTATTTACTTCAATATAACCTTCCTTATTTAAAATACCTAAATTTGTAAGAAAACTTGTTGAAGGAATTGCACCAATATAAACAAAAATGCCTTCTATATTTAATGAAGTTATTTCGTTATTAAATTTATCTTTTAACTTAACACCTTTAATTTCGTTATTATCAATAATTAAACTATCAACTAACTTATTTTCTAAAATATCTACATTTTGTTTTGAAGAAAGTTCTTTAACTAAAGATTTATCAGCACGTAAATTTGATCTTGATACAATAGTTAATTTTTTAACAATGTTAGTTAAGAAAAGAGCTTCACTAATAGCACTATTCCCTCCTCCATAAACTAAAATTTCTTTATCTTTATAAAAATTTCCATCACACATTGCGCAATAAGTAATTCCTCTTCCAGTAAATTGATCTTCATTTGGCAAATTAAGTTTTCGAGGATTACTTCCAAGAGCTAAAATAACGTTTTTAGCATAATAAACATTATCTAATGAAGTTCTTAAAATAAAAATATCTTCATTTTTTTCAAGTGAAACTACTTCTTCATATTTAACTTCAACATTTAAAGCAGTTAAATTATTCATAAAATTGATAGCTAAATCGCTACCAAAAATCTTATTAAAACCAGGATAATTTTCAATCTCAAAAGCATTGATAACTTGTCCACCAATGGCAAACTTTTCAAAAATAATAAAATCTAAGTTTGCTCTTTTAGCATAAATTGCGGCACTAACTCCACTTGGACCAGCACCAATAATAATTAAATCTTTTACTTCCATATTATCTAAATTTTACCAAAATTATTTAATAAATAAATGAATATGCTTATTAATAAAAAGTGGTACAAATTTGTACCACTTTATTCTTTAATTATTTAAATTCAACAATTTCAATATCGTAAGGTTTAATTCCGTTAACTCTAACGATATCACCAATCTTTCTTCCAATTAATGCTTTTCCTAAAGCGCATTCATTACTAACTTTAATATTATTAACATCAGTAACTGGATCAGATTCAACAGAAGAAACAACCTTTACTGTATAAGTTTCTCCACTTTCAACTTCTTTATAAGTAACAACATTAGAAATATTAATTGTTTTACCTTTTCTTTTTGATTCACTTGATTCAACTAAGCGATAATTATTTAAAATATATTCAATTTCGCTAATACGAGCTTCAATTTGAGCTTGTCTATTTCTAGCAGCATCATAATCAGCATTTTCTGAAAGGTCACCCATAGCTCTAGCAGCTTGAAGTTGTTCAATTACTTCAGGTCTTTCGACATCAAGTAATCTTCTATATTCTTTTTCGTATTGTTCTTTACCTTCGTTTGTTAATAAAAATTCGTTTGTACCTGGCATAGTCTTTTCCTCGCGTTTATAAATTATACATTATATAAATAAAATATTCTATATTTTATTATTTAATTTCCTGAAATAAAGGATCATCATTATAAGCTTCTAAAACATCACTAGCTTCATCAAGTTCTTCTTCATCCGTAACTTCTTCAATTGAACCGTCATCCTTATATTTCATTACAATAATATCTTCAGGAGAGTCTTTATCATAAATGAAGGCATATTTTGTATTTCTTTCTTCATTTTCATAAGTAAATAAAATTTCCATTAAATATTTATTTCCTTCTTCATCATAAATTTCAATTTGATTTTCATTTAACTCCATTTTTTAAACCTCCTAGAAAAGTTTCTAATATAATAATAGCAGAAAACATATCAATTAAATTTTCTTTATTAGTTTTTTTCATATTCATTTCATTCATACGTTCATAAGCTTCGATTGTTGAATATCTTTCATCTTGATAAAAAACTTGAATTTTATCATTAATTTTTAAAATATCTTCCATAAATCTTTTTACAGATTTAGCTCTTTCACCAACTTGATTATCTAAAGTTAATGGTAAACCTATGACGATATTATAAATATTTTCTTTATTAACTAAATCTAAAACATGTTCACGAGCTTTCTTATAATTTCCTCTTTCAAAGTTAAAATTTTCACGCCCATAAACAATTCCTAAAGAATCACTAATCGCAATACCTAAAGTTGTTGTTCCTAAATCGAGTCCAATATATCTTTCCATTAATTTAAAATATCCTTTGTAATTAAATTAAATTTAGTGACATCTAAAACATTGCCTTGAGAAACTTCGTTTCTTCCGCCACCACTACCTCCTAAAATAGCAGTTACTTTTTTAAGTAATTGGTTAGCTTGATATTTTGAAGTTAAGCTTGGACTAACTCCAACAATTAGAGGGAATTTAGCATTATCTTTACCAACTAAAATAATTACATAATCATGATTATTAACTTTTAAATCATCAAAAATATTCATCAATAAAGACTTATTAAAATCTGGTAAATAAGCAATTAATAAATTGACATCATTTACTTTTACAAATTCATTTTTTAATAATTTTACTTGAGATTTGCAGGCTTTTTTATTAAAATCATCAATTTTATGATTTAATTCATCAATTAATTCATACATAGAATTAATCTTAGTTTCAACATCATTATTAGTTGAAACTTTTAAAAGTTTACGAGCATTGTTTAAAATAATTTCTTTCTTTTTTAAATATTCATAAGCTTTAAGACCACTTAAAGCTTCAATTCTTCTAACTCCACTTGAGATTGATTCTTCACTAGTAATTACAAATGAGCCAATCTCACTAGTATTAAATACATGGCATCCACCACAAAATTCAATACTTTCATCTCCAAATTTAACAACTCTTACAACATCACCATATTTTTCACCAAATTCAGCAAGAGCTCCAGTTTTCTTAGCCTCTTCAATTGGTAAATTTAAAATTTGACGTGGAATGCTTCTATTAATTAAAGAATTAACGTATTCTTCAACTTTTAAAAGATCGTTTTCACTTACTTTTTCAAAATGTGAAAAATCAAATCTTAAATAGTTTTCATTAACAAAACTGCCTTTTTGATGAACACTATCACCTAAAACTTTTCTTAAAGCAGTTTGTAATAAGTGAGTTGCACTATGATTTTTCATAATATCATGATGTTTAATAATATCTAAATTTAAAGTTACAACATCGTTAACTTTTAATTTTCCATAAACAACTTTAATTGTATGAAGATGTTGTTTATTAGGAGCTTTAATAACATTAGTAACATTTGCTAAAAATGAATCATTCTTAATATCTCCAGTATCACTAACTTCACCACCCATCTCAGCATAAAAACAAGTTTCATCAAAAATTACTTCCCCTTCATCTTCGATAAAGTCAACTTTTTCACCGTTTTTAAACAAACCTATGACATGGGCTTCTAACGTATTTACATCATAAACATATTCACTTTTAGTATTAAAATCTAATAAATCTTTTGATTGACGATTAAAAGATTCAATTGCTTTTCTACTAGCACGAGCTAATTCTTTTTGATGTTTTAATAATTCATTAAAGGTATCAACATCAACTGCGATGTTTTTATCAGTACAAATCTCCATTGTAATTTCTAATGGGAATCCATAAGTATCATAAAGTAAAAAAGCATCTTTACCACTTAATGAGGTTTTATCTTTAATTAAATTATTTAATAAAATTTCTCCACTATTTAATGTTTTAATAAATTTTTCTTCTTCAATTTTAATTAATTTTTTAACTACTTCTTTCTTTTCAATTAAATATGGATAAAAATCTTTCATAATATCTACAACTGTATCAACTAATTGATATAAGAAAGGTTTATCAAAGCCAAGTTTTTTACCATAACGCATAGCTCTTCTTAATAGTCTTCTTAAAACATAACCTCTACCTTCATTTGAGAAATATGCTCCATCACTTAAAGCAAATGTACAAGCACGAATATGATCAGCAATAACTCTAAATGCCATCAAGTTAGGTTCTTCATATTTTACTTTAGCCATTTTGCTAGTTTCTAAAATAATTGGCATAAATAAATCAGTTTCAAAATTAGTTTCGGTTTCTTGAAGAACACAAGCAATTCTTTCAAGACCGGCACCAGTATCAATATTTTTATGTGGTAATTCTTTATAGTTTTCTCTAGAAACACCGTTTTGTGCATTAAACTGCGAAAAAACAATTCCCCAAATTTCAATATAACGATCATTTTCGACGTCGTCTTTTAACATTTCAACACCTAAATGATTTGGATCATATTTTTCTCCACGGTCATAAAATATTTCTGTATTTGGTCCACAAGGTCCTTCACCAATTTGCCAAAAATTTCCTTCTAAAGGAATTAGATGGTCTTCTTTCATTCCTTCTTTAATCCATAAGGCTAAAGTTTCTTTATCACTTGGATGATAAGTAATATAAAGTTTGTCTTTATCTAAAGCAAAATATTTTTCACTTGTTAAAATTTCAAAAGCCCATTGAATAACTTCTTTTCTAAAATAATCACCAATTGAAAAATTACCAAGCATTTCAAAAAATGTATGATGACGAGCAGTTTTTCCTACATTACTTATATCATTTGTACGAATACATTTTTGAACATTAACAATTCTTTTACTATTTGGAATTTCACTACCATCAAAATATTTTTTTAAGGCACTAACTCCAGCATTTATCCATAATAAAGTTGGATCATTATTAGGAATTAAACTAGCTCCTGGTTCAATCATATGACCTCTTTCTTTAAAGAAATTTAACCAAGTTTCACGGATTTGTTGACTACTCAAAGCTTTCATAAAATACCTCCAAAAAATAAAAAAGAATTAGTTTAGGAACGAGATTAACCGCGGTACCATCCTAATTCTTAAATAAGCACTTAATTATTTTACTTTAACGTTGTAAATACGGATATTTCTATCATCTTAAGAAAATGGCTAACTATCAATTATTTAGATATTTTCACCATCCATATCCTCTCTAAAAAATACTTAATAGTTTCTTTTTCGTAGTAATTATATAAATTTATTTACATTAAGTAAATAATAAATCAATTAACTTTTAAAGTATTCACTAAAATTAGGAACTTCAGTTGTATAAATTGCAAGTGCTAAATACGATTGATTTTCTAAGTTTTCTTGTGAACCACTAGCAATAACTTTCTCAAAGTTAACATAATAATATTTACCGTCAATAGTAATTTGAACTAAAGAAATGACTTTTCTTAAAGTTAATTCACCATCAACATCAGGATTAAAATCTTCTAAAATTGGAGCAGATGCTAATTCTTTAATACTTGCGATTCCTTCTTCATTTTGAACGAAAATACAAATCTTTCCATTTTTAATAAAATAACGATAACCAACATATTTTGAAGAGCCTGATGGTAATATATCAGTAATACCAACATTTTCTAAATCTTCGACAGTAAGTTCGAGTCCACCCATCTTAGTAATAATAGTTGCTAAGTTTGTTTCCTCATCATACATAGCAAAGTTACGTTTAATATCATAACTATCAACTAATTCAAAGAAAGTATAGCCTTCAGTATATTCATTATTATAGTAATTACATCTTTCCCAATAATTATTACTAGTATAAACAAACTCATCACTATCTCTTCTTGAAATAGCATAATAATTGTTTTCAAGACTATAAAGTTTTACCCAAACTTTTTCAAGAGTTAAATAAATATAATTAGTTTCTTCATTATCTTTTGCAATCATTCTTGAAGAAGTAACTTCAACTTGAGAAAGTCCATAAGAATTATTTATTTTACTATTTTGATAAACTACAAAAGTTGTTTGATCATTATTTACTTTAATTAAATGTTTAGCACTATCATAAGTTGATACTAATTCATAATTATTATTGTTAATTAAATACACACTTGAATAATTTTCACTATTATAACTAACGTTTGGACTTAAACTATCTTCTTTAGGGAAAGCAAATACATAATTATGTTCAAATAAATGGACGTATCTCCAAGAACTAGTTGCATTATTATACATATAATATTTATTTGATGAACTAGTTAAGAAAATAAGATTTTCACTATCAATTAAAGTTCCTTGAACTAAGTTCGAATTAACATAGATATATTGATTGTTATTATCATCATAATAAATATGATTTTCATCTGCATTAGAAACTTTATTCCATTTACCACTATCACTTAATGTATAAGAATTTAAAGTATCTTCAAATGAACTAATAAAATCATTTTCATTATCAGTAACTAAAATTTCTCCATCAACATAAATATTCCATGTTGAATTATTTTCTTTACTAGCAAGTTTATTATTTGTGGAAGTATTAAAAATAGATACACCATTGCTTTCATATAAGTAATAATATCCATTATTAAAACGATAATATAAAGTCTCTCCAGCACCATTTTTGATATATAAATTAGATTCAATAGTATCAAGAATTAAATAATCATTATTAACAAAAGAACCTTCATTATTAGAAATAAATGGAGTTACTTGTGAATCATTAACAGCGTTTAAAAGTTCATTAGTTAAAGTATTTGTAGTAATACTTCCTCCAAGTGCAACTTTATTATTTACTATTAAATTACCATAAAGATTTAATTTACCTTCTTTAGCTGGTAAAGTTAAATAATTATCTTGAATTTGTTCCTCAGTACTAGTTGGATAAATAATTAAATCACTATTTAAGGTTAAACTAGCAGTTTGATTAATAGTTAAACTTCCACCATTAATAATTTTAGTCTTTGTATTAAGACTTAAATTGCCCTCATTAATTTCAATAGATAAGAATTTTGAGCTAATTGGAGCAAAAATTTTACTACTATTTGCTACAACTTTAGTTGAATTAAAGACCAACGGAGTTACATTATAAGAAATATCACCATTTATAACCATTTTAGTAGAATCACCTAAATTGCCAATTAAACAAGTTGTTTCACTAGCTGGTTGATAAACTCCGCCCTGACCATAAAAAACAAATTCATTAGTAACAACATTAGATTCGCTTTCTACTAAAATTTCTTTAGCGTAAAGTTTACTTTGGTCATTAAAAAATATTTGGCTAACTTTCAAATTATTAAAATTAAAATGATTATATGGGAAATCACCATTATTATATTTATTTAAATAATTGGAATATCCAAAGCTATCATGAATAACTAAACTTGTTTTAAGAGAACCATTATCATTTAAAATAATTGACCCAGTTTGATTTTCACTACTATCAACAATTATTCCATTTACATCAACTAAACCATTACCTTCAATAACTAAATTATGTCCATTTAAATCAAGCGAAGCATAATTACCAACATTAACTCCTTCAACAATACCGTTTTTCCCTAAAATTCCACCAATAATTAAATTTCCTTTAACAGTTAAATCACAAGCTAGTTTTAATGTTAAAGTTAAACTACCTTCTTTACTTACACCACTAGTTTCCTTAAAATTATTAAAATCAGTAAAAAATAAATCATTATTAATTCTTGTTTTGTTATGTGCTAAATATAAAGTTTTATTAGTATCGATCAAGCTTAAATTAGTATCATTTTCAATAACTTTATTATCTGGAATATCCATCATAAAAAGTGGATTTATTGAATTAAGTTTTCTAGTATTAAAACCTTCGCTAATTGATTTTATTTTAGTAGTATCTTTATCAATTACATAATTAACAACATCACTAATGGTCTCATTTTCATTAAAGACTAAATCATAAAATGGGAAATTAGGAATATTAATATTATCGTAATCTTGGAATGTCAAAGATTTTTTGATACTTGAATTTTGTAAAGGTCCAAAAATTTCAATCTTATCATCAGGATCATCACTTAAAGGATTTTGGAAAGATAAGGTTGCTCCATATGTATTAAAAATATTGATTCTTTCAGTAGTTTGAGGAATATACAAATATTCAAGATTTGTTAAATTAGATAAGCTTGATAATGATAACTTCTTAATTGTAGAAGGTAACTCAATTGATGTAATGTTTTTATTTCCGTTAAACGCAAAAATTGAAAGTTCAGTAATACCTTCCTCAAAAAAAACATTTTGAATTTCATTAGCTGCTGAAACTAGAGTTTCATCATCATAAAGAGAATCAAAAATTGTATCAAATAAAGCTAATGGACCAACAACAACTTCTAAATTATTAAATTTAGCAGGAAATACTAAAGTTGAAGGAACATTTTCATCATTACTTAAATTGTTTGCTCGGCGATAATTATTAAGTAAAGCTCCTGGTATATCGATATCAATTGGTAAAGATTCATCAATACCTTGTTCTTTTAAAGTTTGTTCTAAAATAATGTATAGATCTCTTTTTAAAATTAAAGTATTTTTTCCAGTGTAATCGATATTAAAATCTTCTAAAGCAGATTCAGATAATCCTTCGATATTAACTTCGATTTTAAAATCTTTTAAATAAAAATAAGTTGGATCATAATTCGAACTTATTGCTGAAGTTGATAAAACTCCATTATCATTAAATTTTGAATAAACAACTTGCTTTTCGATTACTGTTTTCTCTTTATTTAACTCGTTTTTAACTAAAACTAATGGCAAATCTTTAATAAATTGTGTGATATTTTCAAATTCACTAGGCATGTTAATTTCGCCAGTATTAAAATCAATCGAAACTTCATAATTAGGCAAATCTAAAAAATAATCATTTGTCTCACTAAAAGACATTGTTTGAAAATTAATAATTCCTAAATATTCATATTCATCTAAAGAAGTAAAGACTGCGCCTTTTAAAACTTCGCTATCAAAATACCACGCGTAATAATCTTCATTTTCCGCAATATTTAAATTTTCTCGAAGGGCTTTATATTCGTTTAAAGCCTTCTCCATAAATAAATCTGTTGGATTTACATTGCTACAACTAGCAAGCGATAACGTGACTAAACAAGCCTACGGAAAAACAAGTATTTTTTTATTCATATTAAAATTATAAATTTTAATCGCTATTTTATCAATTACGTTTTAAGCTTTAAAAAATATATATTTTTTAAGCAAATAACACAATATTTTTCAAAAAAAGTCTGCAAATCTTAACTATTTTTTTAAAAATCTATTATATGTTACATTAAGATTTAATAAATTATCTTTGATTTTAGGTGTAATATCACTTAATAAAAATCTATAAGTCCATTGATTATCGTTAGTTTCCCCTGGTTTATTCATACGACTTTCTTCATCTTGAAGTAAAATATCTTGCATTGTTAGGGAAACATATTTAGCATTTGAAGCATATAAAATATTAATAATCTTTTTAGATAAATAACTTACTCCAGTTTGCTTATTATCAAAATCAATATTTAATTTTTTACATTCATCATCTAGAGTTAGAATTAAATTCATTAATTCTTCATGCGTTAATTTTTCAATTCTTCCTCTAATTGGATAGTAATCGTGATTTCCAATATAAGCTAAACAATTTTCCTCAATTTCTGAAGGGAAAATTCTTTCATAAGTCTTTTTAAATTTAAATAGGGCAGGAACAATTGTTCGAACATGTGGATAACCACTATTATCAACAAACTCTTCAACATCACGAGTTAAAGAACCAATATCATCAGCAAATAAAGGTGCATTTTTAAAATTTTCAAAAATCTTTAATCCTGGACCATAAACAAATTTGCCTTTCTTACCATTTCGATCTCTAAAAGGAATTGCATAACATTTATAAAAACCACCAAAATGATTAATTTTTACCATATCAAACAATTCAAGGGCTTGATTAATTCGTTCTTGCCAAAAACTATAATTATCGTTTTTCATGTAGTTCCAATTATATAAAGGATTACCCCAAACTTGACCTGCTTTTTGGAAATCATCAGGAGGAAATCCAACTACATCCTTCATAACTTGTCGTTCATCTAAAACAAAATATTCAGGATGAACATAAACATAATCACAGTCAAAGCCAACAAAATGCGGAATTTCCCCGATTATATCAATATTTTTTTCATTAGCATATTTTTTTAAAGCTTTCCATTGTTTTAAAAAAATATATTGTGTAAAGATGTAATAACTAAATCGATCGTTATAATCAAGTAAAACTTCTGCTTCTACTTCCTTTGAAAAATATCGATCACGAAGTTCCCAATCATACCAAGCTTTAAAATCATTTTTTTCTTTTAAGGTCATATATATTGCATAATAACGATATTTTTCAGTTTGTTTTAAAGCTAAATAATCTTTATTTGTTTTATCAAAGCGTTTATACGCACGATATAAAATTTTATTACTATTTTTAAAAATTTTTCGATAATCAACTTTTCGTGGATTATTTCCAAAATTAAAGCCTTGTAAGTCTCTAATTGTAAGTAATCCTTCATCCATTAGTAAACTAAAATCAATTAAATATTGATTTAAACCAAAAGCAGTTAAACCTTGAAATGGTGAATTAGAAATTGAAGTCATTTCTAGAGGCAAAATTTCCCAAAAAGAAAAACCACATTCACTTAAAAAATCAACAAAGCGATATGCATTTTTTCCTAAAGTACCTATACCATATTTACTAGGTAAAGAAGTAATATGAAGAAGAACTCCACTTCTTTTTTGATTATTACTTTTATTTTCCATATTATTAATGATACTATGATTACGGTAAAAAAATAAAGATTCATTACTATTAATATTTAACTTCGAGGTTATTTATGAAAAAAGAATTAAAAAATCAAATTATTTATCAAGTATTTACGCGTAATTTTACAAAAGAAGGAACTTTTAAAAGTTTAATTAATAAATTAGATTATATAAAAGATTTAGGAACTGATATTGTTTATTTGCTTCCAATTAATCCAATAGGAGAAATTAATCGTAAGGGAGATTTAGGTTCACCTTATTCGATTTCAGATTATGAAACAATTAATCCTGAACTTGGTAGTTTAGAAGATTTTAAAGAATTAATTAATGCTACTCATGCTAAAGGAATGAAAATAATGATTGATATTGTTTTCAATCATACTTCTTATGCTTCTAAATTATTTTGTGAACATCATGAATGGTTTTATAAAACAAAAACAGGTAAAGTTTCATCAAAATGTGAAGATTGGAGCGATGTTATTGACTTAAATTATGAAAATAATGAACAATTAGTTGATTATTTAATTGGAGTTTTATCTTATTATAAAGAGCTAGGAGTTGATGGATTTAGATTTGATGTTGTTTCACTTCTTGGAGAAAATTTCTTTATTAAATTAAGAGATGTATTTTTAAAAAAATATCCTTCAACAATATTACTTGGAGAAGCTATTGATGCTGGATTTTTAAATTATATTCGCAAAACATTTAAACTTGGTGTTTCCGACAATGATTTATTTAATTATGGATTCGATGTGCTTTATCAATATAATACTTTTAATGAATTAAGATCTTACTTAGAAACTAATAATTTAGATTATTTAACACAATATAAAATTTTAATTGCTTATGAAGGAGCATATAATCCTATTAATGCTTTAAGACTTAGATGTATTGAAAATCATGATCAAAAAAGATTAATTGAATTTACAAATAATATTTTAAAAATGCATAATTTAGCTGCCTTTTCATTATTTATGAAAGGACCTGCTTTAATTTATAATGGATTAGAAACAAAAGCAGATCACCATCTTTCTTTATTTACTAAAGATTTGTTAGATTTATCAATTGATGAAAAATGGTTTAATTTTATCAAAAAATTAATTCTTCTTAAAAAGAGTGAAATAAATTTATATCTTGAAGAAAGTCAAGTTGATACTTCTTCTGGTGAACATTTAATTATTCTTAATAGATATCAAAATGAAAAATATAATGTTTTAGGTATTTTTAATTTAACAGGTAAAAAATCTTTAATTAAATCAAGCTTCTTAGTAAATGGTTTATATAAAGATTTAATTAGTGATAAAATAATAGAAATTAAAAATAATGAACTTGAAACAGATATGCCTTTGGAGTTAGTACATTATGAAATCTAATTACTATCGTTTAAGTTTAGTATTCTTACTTCTAATTAGCACTGGCTTTGATGCTTATTTGTTGTATCTATTTATCACAAATAACAGTAATGAAAATGGTTTGATTTTAAATATCTTAGCAATGATTGTTATTATAATTTTTACTGTTTTTGAAATTTTTTTACTTTTTAAAGGACTTAGTAAAGACCATGTAATAATCCATGATTTAGTTTATGAAGGTGAAGAACTTAATAAACCAAGTTTTATTATTAATAATGTTTTATTAGGAATAGGTTTTGTTTCATTTATTGTAACATTAGTTTGTGCTTATTTTATTGACGGACAATTTTTTAATTTAATAGTTATGAGTCCAATTTTCCTTTATTTATTTATTAATTGTGTCTATTACGATGCTTATATTTTACTTTATAAATCTATTAAAAAAGATGAATATGAGTTCTTTATTTCAAAAAAATAATTAAGTTTTGCAGGCTTTTTGATAATTTTAAAAGGTTTTTTATTTAATTTACTTATATTTTAATTCGATAAAAAAATAAATTTATAATTATCTTCAAAAACAAATAGAAATATTTTTATTTGTCTTTTATTTAATTATTCATTTTATTTATATATAATATAAATAATTTATTTTTTTAATTGTGAGGTGTTTATATGAAAAAAGTTATGGCAGTTAATGCAGGAAGTAGCAGCTTAAAGTTTAAGCTTTTTGATATGCCTGAAGAAAATGTAATTTGTTCTGGAATTGTCGAAAGAATTGGCTTTGAAGATGCAATTTTCCAAATAAAATATAATGGTGAAAAATATCAAGAAATCACTCCAGTAAAAGATCACGCTTTTGCTGTTAAATTACTTTTAGATGGCTTAATTAAATTTAATATTATTAAAAGTTATGATGAAATTAAAGCTACTGGACATCGTATTGTTCAAGGTGGAAGTTATTTTAATTCAAGCGCTATCATTAATGAAGAAAACAAAGAAAAAATTAAAAGTTTGATACCATTATCTCCATTACATAATGCTGCTGAGTTAGTTGGTATAGAAGCTTTTCAAAAAATCTTACCTAATACTCCAGGTATTTGTGCTTTTGATACAGCATTCCATCAAACTATGGAACCTGAAGATTACATTTATCCAATTCCATATGAATATACTGAAAAGTTAAATATTAGAAGATATGGTGCTCATGGAACAAGTCATAAATATTTAAGTATTAATGGACAAAAATATTTAGATAATCCAAATGGAAAAATTATTATTTGTCATTTAGGAAGTGGTGCTTCTATTACTGCTGTTAAAGATCAAAAATGTGTTGCAACTACAATGGGCTTAACTCCACTTGGCGGAATTATGATGGGTACTAGAACTGGTGATATCGATCCTAGTGTTTATAATTATATTCTTGCAAATACAAATAAAACTAACGAAGAACTTTATCAAGAATTTAATAAGAAAAGCGGATTATTAGGCGTTAGCGGTATTTCTAGTGATGCTAGAGATATTGAAAAAGCTGCTGATGAAGGAAATAAACGTGCTCAACTTGCTATTGATTTATGGGCTAGAAGAGTTGCTGATTTTATCGGTCAATATTTTGTTAGATTAGGTGGATGTGACTTAATTATTTTTAGTGCTGGTATTGGTGAAAATAGTGCATTATTTAGAAAACTTGTTTTAAAACGCGTCCAAGATGCATTAAATTTAAAAATCGATTATGCTTTAAATGAAACAATTCATGGTAAAGAAGCCTTAATTAGTTTACCTGATAGTAAAATTAAAGTTGCAATTATACCTACTGATGAAGAAGTTATGATTGCTCGTGATGCATATGATATGTTATTAAAATAGGTGATAAAGATGCAAAATATTAAAAAAACAGCTAATAAAAAATATAAAAAAGAAGCTAAGCATTTGCTTGAAAAAATTGAAACATTCGATAGAATTGCTGTCTTTAGACATATAATTCCTGATTTTGATGCTTTGGGTACTCAATTTGGACTTGTTACTTTCTTAAAAGATAATTTCCCAAATAAAGAAATCGTTGTTTTAGGAGATAACCATGTTACTTTTACAAATCGTTTATTTCCTGAAACTGATAAAATTAAAGATGACTGGTTTGAAAAACCATTCTTAGCAATTATTTGTGATGTTGGGGACAAAAAAAGAATTGCTGATCCTCGTTTTGAAAAAGGAACTTATAAAATTAAAATTGACCACCATCCAGAAACTGATAAAGCTTTCGATTATACTATTGTTGATACATCTACTGCTGCAGCTAGTGAAATTGTTACTGCCTTATTAATGAATTATGATAAAAAATATCCAGTATCAACTTTAGCTGCTGAATATTTATATATTGCTTTAGTAGGTGATAGTGGAAGATTTTTATATTCTTCAACTTCTGTTCATACTTTTAATGTTGCTTCATTTTTAATTGAAAAAGGGATTAACATTAATAATATTTATGGAAGAATGTATGAGAAAAACATTGCTGATTTAGATATTACTAAATTTATCTTAAATAATTATAAAATTAGTGAACATGGCGTTGCTTATTATGTTTTAACTCAAAAAGATTTAGATTTCTTAAAAATGAGTAGTGAACGTGGTAAGGAAAATGTCAATTTATTTAGTAATATTAAAGGAATCAATATTTGGTGTTCAATTACTGAAGATATAACTGAACCATGTTTTAGAATTTCAATTCGTAGTAGAAATTATGTTATTAATGGTGTTGCTACTAAGTTTGGTGGTGGTGGACATGCGCAAGCTGCTGGAGCACAAATTAAAGATTTAACCGAATTAGATACTTTCATTAAAGCTTTAGATGAAGTTGTAATTAATAATTAAAATGAATTTTATTCCATTGCATTTATATAGCGGTTACTCATTTTTAAAAAGTGGAATTCTTTTTCCTAAGTTAATTTCTTCTTTAAAGAAGAATAATTTTAATGTGGTTGGGTTAAGTGATTTAAATGTAATGTATGGATATCCTAGTTTTAATAAAATCTGTTTAGAAAATAATATTAAACCTATTTTTGGTTTAGATTTAATTGTTAATGAAAATTTATTTACTTTGTATGTTAAAAATGAAAATGGCTATAAAAACTTGTGTCAAATTTCTACATTTTTAGAAAAAAAAGATGGGTTCTGCAAGGATTTTAGTGAAATTAAAGACTTTTTATATGATTTAATATGCGTTATTTCTACTAAACAAAGTAAAATTTTTAAGACAATAAACGAAGGAATTTTTACTTCTGAACTATATAAAATCAATAAATATTTTAATGATGATTTTTATATTGGTTTAGAAATTTATAACCAAAATGATAAATTAAAAGTTAATTTAATTAAAGAATTTGCTACTTCTCATTCTTATAATTTAATAGCTTTTCCTCACATTAAATATTTAGAAAAAAACGATTATAAAATTCTTGAAATTTTAAAAGCAATTAATGATGAAACAAATGTCGAAACGATTGAAGATGAAATTAGTAAAGATAATTATCTAAGAAATAAAGAAGAAATTTCTTCTTTATATGATTTTAAAGAAATTAATGCTTTACAAGATTTAATTAATAAGATTAATTTTAATTTTTTAGTTAAACGTGGAGAACTTCTTCATTTTACAAAATCAATGAATATTTCTTCAAAAGATGTATTAAAAGAATTAATTCTTGAAAGTTTAAAAAAACATAATATTGATTTAACTAAAAACGTTCGTTATCGAAATCGTTTAAATAAAGAATTTATCATTATTGATAATATGAATTATTGCGACTATTTTTTAATAGTTCAAGATTATGTTAATTATGCAAAAAATAATAATATTCCAGTCGGACCTGGGAGAGGTTCAGTTGGCGGAAGTTTAATTGCTTATTTATTAGGTATTACCGAAGTTGATCCTTTAAAATTTAATGATTTACTTTTTGAAAGATTTTTAAATCCAGAAAGAAATTCCATGCCTGATATCGATATTGATTTTAGTGACGTTGAACGTGAAAAAGTTATTAATTACATCATTAATAAGTATGGTAAAGAAAGAACTTCACGTGTTATTGCTTTTCAAACAATTGGTGCTAAACAAGCTTTAAGAGATGTTGGTAGAGTTTATCGATATGATTCAAATGATATTGAACAACTTAGTAAAGCAATACCATCTAACTTTAATCAAAATAATTATACTTTAGAAGATTGTGCAAATAACATTCCTGCATTTAAAGAATTAATTAAAGATGGCAAAACTCGTGAAATATATGAATATGCTAAACTTATTGAAGGTTTTCCTCGTCAAAAAGGTTTACACGCAGCCGGTGTAATTATTAACGATAAATCGTTATTAAATTTAATTCCTTTAACTTATTTAGATGAAAATACATATGTAACTCAATATGAAAAAGATTTTTTAGAAGACCAAGGTTTTTTAAAAATGGATTTACTAGGTTTAACTGCTCTTTCTACTATTCAAAAAACACTCGATTTAATTAATAAAAATCATCATATCGATTTAAAAATAAATGAGATACCTTATGAATCCAAAGAAATCTTTGATTTAATTAGACAAAATCATACTATGGGTATTTTCCAACTTGATACTAGTGCTGCTAATAAAGGAATTAGTTATCTTAAACCAACTTGTTTTAAAGATATTGTAGACTTATTAGCTTTAGATCGTCCTGGACCAATGGAACAAATTCCTCTTTATGCTAGTCGAAAAGAAAAAAAATCACCAATAAATTATTTAGATAAGTCATTAATTCCAATCTTAAAAGATACTTATGGGATTATTGTTTATCAAGAACAAATTATGCAAATTGCTCGTATATATGCAGGTTTTTCATATGCTGAAGCAGATATATTTAGAAGGGCAGTTAGTAAAAAACATAAAGAAGAACTTTTAAAGATGGAATCAAAGTTTTTATCAGGAGCAAAAGCTTTAAATCGTAATGAAGTAACTTCTAAAAAAATATTTAATTTAATTTTAAAGTTTGCAAGTTATGGTTTTAATAAAGCTCATAGTGTTCCTTATAGTATGATTAGTTGTCGTATGGCTTATTTAAAAGCAAATTATCCATTAGAATTTTATGCTTCAATTTTAGAAGCTCAATACGGAAATAATGATATTAAGTTTAATAAATATTTATCAGAAATTCGTCAATCAAAAATTAAAATTTCAGTACCAAATATTAACGAATCAACTTTAAATTTTGAAATTTATGATAATACTTTATTAATGCCTCTAACTAATATTGGAGGCTTACCAAGTAAATTATCTCTACAAATTATCAACGAAAGAAATGCTCATGGAAAATTTACTTCTTTTATTAATTTCGTTCAAAGAATGTATGCTACAAATGATAAAATTACTGAACTTCAATTATCAAAATTAATTGATGCTGGTTGTTTTGATAGTTTAAATAATAATCGTAAATCATTAAAAAGTTCAATTTTAGATGCTTTAAAATTTAGTTCAGCAAGCATTTACCAAGAAGGAAAATTAATTGATAATACATATGGTTTATCATATCAAGATAAAGATGTTCCAGAAGATTATAAAATTAGATTAGAAAATGAATATAATGTTTTAGGTTCAATGATTAGTGATTCACCATTTAATCATCTTGATAAATCAAAATTAAATGATGTAACTAATTTTGAAAATTTAGTAGCAAATAACTCATATTGGGTTTTTGGAATTATTAAAAATATTAAGACTATTACAATTAAAAATGGTACGCATAAAGGCGAGCCGATGGCCTTTATTGATATTTATAACGAATATGATGAAGAATTAAGTTTAACTTTATTTAGTGATATATATGCAAAATATCAAAATGTTGTTGATGCGGATTTAGCTATTAAAGTTTATGGAAAATATGAAGTATCTTCAAGAAGACCTACTTTAATTGTAAATAAATTAATCGTTATTGGAGGAAATAAAGATGTCGAAAATAATAGTGATTGATGGAAATTCTTTATTATTTAGAGCATATTATGCTACATATACTGATGATAAATCGAAATTAATGACTTCAAAAAGTGGCGTTCCTACAAATGCTTTATTTGCTTTTAGTAATATGATTGCTAGTTTATTAAAGGATTTAAAGAAAGATGATGGAATATTTGTAGCTTTTGATGCTGGAAAACATACTTTTAGACATCAAGAATATAAAGATTATAAGGCTAATCGTCCACCATGTCCTCAAGAATTATTAGAACAAATTCCTTTAGTAAAACAATTTTTAACTTCATTAAATATTACATATTATGAAGATGAAAGATACGAAGCTGATGATATTGCAGGAAATATTGCAAAAAAAGCTGCTAATTTAAATTACGATGTTAAAATTTATACAAGTGATAAAGATTATTTACAATTAATCGATAATAAAATAACAGTTAATCTAATTAAAAAAGGTTTAAAAGACATTCATGAAATGACTGAAGAAACTTTTAAAAATGAGTGGGGATTTTTACCTACCCAAATCGTTGATTATAAAGGTTTAATGGGTGATCCAAGTGATAATTTAAAAGGTATTCCTAAAATTGGTGATAAAACTGCAAAAAAATTAATTATTGAATTTGGTTCTTTAGAAAATATTATTGCTAATGCTCCTACTATTAAAGGTAAACTTGGTGAAAACATTTTACTTCATCAAGATGAAGGAAAAATTTGTAAACATCTTGCAATTATTAAAACTGATGATGAACTAAATATTTCGATAAATGATTTAATTTACAAAGGTTATAATTTAGAAAAAATAGTTGAGTTCTGCAAGGAATTTGATTTAAAAACACTAGTTAATAAACTTCCTACTAACTATAGAATTAGTTTAAAAACTTATAAAGTTGCCTTTAAAGAAATTTCTTCTAGTAGCGAAATTAACATTCCAAAAGAATTTGGTATTGCTCTTGATATTGAAAAAAATAATTATCATGATGCACAACTTTTTGGAGTTCTTCTTTCTTTTAATGATGAAAATTATTACATTAATAAAATTAACTTATTAAAAGATCAAAACTTATTAAATATTTTAGCTTTAGAAAATTATCGTAAAGTCTGCTTCGACTTTAAAAAAATAAAATATGTTTTAAATAATAATCAAATTGAAATTAATGGTATTGAATTTGATTTATTATTAGCTTCCTATTTATTAAATAGTAACTTCATTCCTACAATTGATGCTTGTTTAGCTAGTGAAGGAATTGATGTCAGTTATGCTATTAATCAAGAAAATCTTCTTTTTGAAATATCTAATCCTTTATTAAGTGCAATTGAAGCTTTTTATTCTTTAAAATTAAAAGATGATTTTATTGAACGTTTAAAATCAAAAAATCAATATGATCTTTTAATAAATATTGAACAAAAATTAAGTATTGTTCTTGGTGATATGGAACTTGAAGGTTTTCCAATTAATAAAGATTACTTATTATCATTAGGAGATATTTATAAAGAAAAAATTCATGTTTTAACTAATGAAATTTATCTTTTAGCAGGTGAACAATTTAATATTAGTTCACCTAAACAAGTTGCAACAATTTTATACGATAAACTTAAACTTAACGACAATAAACATCATTCTACTTCAATTGAATATTTAAAATATTTAGTTGATGATCATCCAATAATTCCTAAGATTTTAGAATATCGTAAATATACAAAATTACTTTCAACTTATGTTGATGGTTTGTTACCTTTTATTAAAGAAGATAATAAAATTCATGCTACCTTTAATCAAGCTATTACTTCTACTGGAAGATTATCAAGTAGTGAACCAAATTTACAAAATATAACAGTTCGCGATGATGAAGCTAAACAAATTCGTAAAGCATTTTATTATGATGATCCTAGCTTATATATTTTATCTTTAGATTATTCACAAATTGAATTAAGAATTCTTGCTCATTTATCGAATAGTAAAACTTTAATTGATGTTTTTAATAATGATGAGGATATTCATACTGCTACTGCTAGAAAAGTTTTTCATGTTCCAGATAACGAGGAAGTTAATTCTAATTTAAGAAGAAAAGCAAAAGCTGTTAATTTTGGAATAATTTATGGAATTAGTGATTGGGGATTAAGCGAACAATTAGAAATTTCTATTAAAGAATCTCGTGAAATTATTTTAAGTTTTTATGAAAATTTCCCTGAAATTAAAAATTATTTAAATTCCTTAGTTGAAGAAGCAACCACTAAAGGTTATGCCGAAACAATGTTTAATCGTCGAAGATATCTTCCTGAATTACAAAGTTCGCAATATCAAGCTCGTGAATTTGCAAAACGTGCTGCTATGAACGCTCCAATTCAAGGAAGCGCTGCTGATTTAATTAAAATCTCAATGATTAAAGTTCATGAAGCTCTTAAAAAGAATAATCTTAAATCAAAAATTGTTAGTCAAATTCATGATGAAATTATTTTAAAAGTTTCTGAAGATGAAAAAGATACTGTTTTAAATTTAGTTAAAGATATTATGGAAAATTCTGTAAAATTAAAAGTCAAATTAAAAGTTGATGGAGGTTATGCTAGAACTTGGTTCGATGCTAAATAAATATGCCTGAATTACCTGAAGTAGAAACTGTTAGAAATATATTATTACCATTAGTAAAAAATAAAACTATTGATCACGTCGATGTTTTTTATGATAAGCTAGTTTTATCAAATCTTGAAGAATTTAAAACTAAATTAGTAAATCAAGTAATTCTTGATATAAATCGTTATGGAAAATATTTATTTTTCATATTAAGCAACAATTTAATTTTAATAAGTCATTTAAGAATGGAAGGTAAATATCGTTATAACGATAATAATTTAGGACGTAATAAACATACAAGTGCGATTTTTTATTTTAAAGATCAAACTAGTTTAGCTTATGATGATACTAGAAAATTTGGCATTATGTATTTAACAAATAAAAAGGAAGTTAATGAACTCCCAATGATTAAAAAACTAGGTATCGAAGCTAACAAAATTGATAATCAAAATAAAGTTTCTTTATATCAAAAATTTAATAAAAATAAAAAAATTAAAGAGCTACTTCTTGATCAAAGTATTATTTGTGGAATAGGAAATATTTATGCTGATGAAATTCTTTTTGCTTCTAAAATTCATCCTTTAACAAAAGGCAAAGATTTAAGTAAAACGCAATTAGATGAAATATTTAAAAACACTCCTTTAATAATTAATAAAGCTATTCAAGCTGGAGGAAGTACAATTCATTCTTTTCATCCTAGTGAGGGAGTTGATGGTAGATTTCAAACTCAACTACTTTGTTACGGAAATGAAGGTAAAGAATGTCCAAATTGTAAAACTAAATTTCATAAAATATTTATTGGAGGTCGAGGAACTACTTTTTGTCCAAATTGTCAAATTGATAAAACTCTTGAAAAAGCAATTGGAATTACTGGACCAATTGGAAGTGGAAAATCTACTATTTTAAATTATTTAGCTACTAAAAATTATTTCATTATAAATTGTGATCAAAAAATTCACGAATTATATCGAATTCCAGCTATAAAAAATAAAATATCTAAAATACTTAAAACAGATTTTGATATCGATAATCTTACTAAAAAAGAACTCGCTAGAAAAATAATGGCAAATGATGTGACTTTAAAGAAGGAAGTTGAAAACTATATTTATCCAATCTTAGAAGAATCTTTAATTAATGAAAATAAAAATCATGATTTAATTGCTATTGAAGCTCCACTTCTTTTTAAAGCTCATATTGAATATTTATTTAAAAAAATAATTGTCGTTGAAATATCTAAAGAAAAACAACTTAATAATCTTGATTCAAGAAATGAAGCAAATAAAAATTTAGCATTAAAACTTAATAACGACTATTTTTATGATTTAAATTCCTCAAAAATTTATCGCCTGGAAAATAACTCAACTTTAAAAGATTTATATAAAAAAATAGATAAAATTTTAGAAAAATAATTGAGTTTTAAAGGCTTTTTATCAAAAATGTAAAATTTTTAATAAAGGCTTAGATTTGAAATTACTATTTCTTCAGAATTATTTTTTAATAACTCAACGAGTTCGCTAGCAACAATTTTATCAACTTCTTCATTTTTTAAAGCATAAAATTTTCCAATTGTACTAATTTTATAACTTGAATTAATAATTGTTAGTTTATCTTTCTCAAATCTAGATTTGATTAGTGGCATCACTAAATTGTCTCTTAAGTAAGCATTTTTTGCTTCACTTCCAAAATTATCTAATACTAATAAATCTACAGCACATAATCTATTTAAAACATCATAAAAATCTGCTTTATCTTTAAAATATAAATCATTTATTTCATTAAATCTTTTTGAACAATCAATATAAGCAACTTTTTTATCTTGATGTTTTTTAATAAAGGCATTTACATAAGCTATACTAATATAACTTTTTCCGCTTTTTCTTACTCCTTGAATATAAACATATCTAGTTTTATTTAATCTAAGAACAATTTTTTTAATTGCTTCTTTATTATCTAATTTATTTATATCGATTGTGTCAAATTCATGAGAAAAATCTTTAAAAATAAAAGCTGAAACATATCTTAAATATTTTTTATAAGGATCAATTGCATCATAAACTTTATCAAAACCAACTCCAGAACGGATAATCTTTAATTTATAAAAAATATTATATTTCAAACAATCATCATAAGTTTTAACTAGTGCTTCTTTTTCTCTTGAGATTTTTAAATCAGTAAATAAACCAATATTGTTATATATTTCTTCATTAGTAAAACCATCATTAAGACATTCTTGATAAACACTTGAATTAATAAATTCATTATAAAGTTCACGTGAATATGCTTCTAATTCACTATTAACATTTTCTACTTTGAATCCTTGAAATTTCTCCATTAAATTAATTCCTCAAGATTTAAATTTAAGTCTTCATTATCGTTACTTTCATCGCTTTTTTTATTTATTTTAGTAGGCTTAACTTCTTTATTAACATTATAAAGATAATTTAAAGCATCTAAACAAGTTTTACATTTATTTCTTCTTAAAGTTGCCGCGATTTTTTCAATGTAATCACGATTAAGTGAATTATTTAAATGTTCTAAAGTATAATCTAAAATTACATTAATAACACTATAATCAAATTGCATATTTTCATTTAAATAATTAATAATAATTAAATCACTTTTAACAGGTTCAACACCATTTTGTCTTTCTTTAAGTAAATCTCGAGGTGAAATTGCTTGATAATAATCAATTTTTTTAGCGATATCACTTTCACTAGAAATCTTAATTTTCTTTGGTTTTCTTTTATAAATACTATTATAAGATTTAGCTGCAACTACTTCGCTAATTGCTAAATTAGTTAGAGCTTCAACATCTAATTTTTCGCCAACTTTTTTAAGTGGATCAAGACAGTTTCTTACTATCTCACTCATAACTTTTTCATCAAGATTATAAATAACTGCTAAACTATGTATCTTTTTAAGTTCTTTTTTTGATAATGAACGAGAATTAAAATTAGAAATTTCCCCTAGTTGTTTAAAGAAAAATATATCATCAAATGAATCGTTACGATTAATTTTATTAGTACTTATTAATTTTAAGTCTTTGCCAATTTTTAAATCATTGTATTCAAAATCAATAACAAAATTATCATTAATCGAGGCAGTAATTTCTTTATAGCCTTCATCATTATCATCAATTTGATATTTTTCCATAATTTCTAAAACTCTTTCTTTACTTGTTTTAGAAATTAATAAACCTTTTAAAACATCATCATTAAAGAAATTTTTTGGACTTAATATTGGATTTAAAATAACAATATATTCATTATCTTTATTAAAAGTTGAAATTAATCCAACAGATTCAAGCATTTGTCTTTCAAAAATAAAATCTTGTAAATTTAAAGAACTTCTTTCAAGAATTTCTTCAAGGGACATTTTTGTTTTACCATAACGTAATTCATTAGTTAAATATTCATATAAAAATACTGCTTTATGTCCAATAAGTGGTAAATAAAGTTGATAAAGAAACTCGTTATATTCAGTTAAAATCAAAGTTCTTGTTTTAATTTTATAAGTAGATTTTATGTCTTCCATATTTTAGATTATATTATAGATAAATCTTAAATGCTTTATTTTTTTTAAAAAAAATGTAATCTTATATAACAATGTTATATAATAATTTTAATTGAGGTATAAAGTATGATTAAAAAAATTGGAATTTTAACAAGTGGCGGAGATGCTCCTGGAATGAATGATGCGATCGTTGGAGCAATTCGAACTGGTTTTAATTTAAATAAAGAAATGTATGTAATTTATGATGGTTATCGCGGATTAATTGAAGACAAAATTGTTAAAGTAAATAAAGATTTTGCTCGTGATTATATGTGTCGAGGTGGAACTATAATTAAATCTGCACGTTTACCAGAATTTAAAAATGAGGAAGTGCAATTAAAAGCTGTTAAAGCCTTAAAAGATAAAGGAATTGATGCTTTAATTGTTATTGGTGGAGATGGCACTTATATGGGTGCTAAAAAACTTACTGAAAAAGGAATTAATTGTGTTGGTTTACCTGGTACAATTGATAACGATATTGCTAGTACTGAAATTACAATTGGTTTTGATACAGCTTTAAATACAGTAGTCACTGCAATTGATAGTATTGTTGAAACTTCTAGTAGCCATCATCGTTGTGCAGTTGTTGAAATTATGGGAAATAATTGCCCTGATTTAACTCTTTATGGCGGAATTGCTACTAATGCTGATTTTATTCTTACTGCTGATTATTTCATGGGTGAAGATAAATTAATTGAAGAGTTAAAAGAATTTAAGAAAACAAATCCTGATCATGTTTTAATTTGCGTTGCTGAAAAACTTTTAGATACTGCTAAATTAACTCAAAGAATTATTAATGAAGTTGGTTTTGATACTCGTTTAACTATTCTTGGTCATATTCAAAGAGGTGGTTCTCCTAGCGCTATGGAAAGAGTTAGTGCTTTAAGAATGGGAAGTTATGCAGTTCAACTTCTTGACCAAGGTATTGGTGGTGTTTGTATTGGTAACGATGGAAATAAGTTAATTTATCGTGATATTTACGATGCTTTAAAACTTCCTCGTGATAAAAAAGAAGATTTATATAAAGTACACGAATTACTAAGATAGGTAAAATTATGGCTATTCAAAAAAACACAAAAATCGTTTGCACAATCGGACCTGCTAGTGAAACACTTGATGTTTTAAAAAAATTAATTGATAACGGGATGAATGTTGCACGTTTAAACTTTTCTCATGGAACTTATGATGAACATTTAGCTAAAATTGAAAAAATTAGAAGTTTCCAAAAAGATGGTATTTATATTCCAATCATGCTTGATACTAAAGGACCAGAAATTAGATGCCACGACATGGAAAATGGTTCAATTTTAATTAAAAAAGATTCTATTTTAAGAATTTCAATGAAACAAGTTTTAGGAACTCCTCAAAAAATCAGTGTTAATTTTGCTGATTTATATGATGATGTTTCAATAAATAATCATATTAAAATTGATGATGGTAAACTTGATTTACTTGTTATTGATAAAGATGAAAATAATCGTGAAATTATAACAAAAGCTTTAAATGAACATACTTTATCTAATAAAAAAGGTGTTAATTGTACTGGTGCTCGTTTATCAATGCCTTTTATTAGTAAAAAAGATGAAGAAGATTTAATTTGGGGTTGTGAACATGATGTCGATTTTATTTCTGCAAGTTTTGTTAGAAATAAAGATGATGTTTTAGCTATTAGAAAAATTTTAGTTGACCACGGACATCCTGAAATTAAAATCATTTCTAAAATTGAAAACTGTGAAGCTTTAAATAATCTTGAAGAAATCGTTAGTGTTAGCGATGCTATTATGGTAGCTCGTGGAGATTTAGGGGTTGAAGTTCCTTTTGAGGAAGTTCCTCTTGTTCAAAGACGTCTATTAAATATTTGTCGTAAAATGGGAAAACCTACGATTACTGCTACACAAATGTTAGATAGTATGACTCATTCTCCTGTTCCTACTAGAGCTGAAGTTAGTGATGTTGCTACTGCAATTACTGAATCTACTGATTGTGTAATGTTAAGTGGAGAAAGTGCTAGTGGAGAATATCCAGTGGAAGCTGTTTTAACACAAGCTAAAATTGCTCATGCTATGGAAAGCGATTTAGATTATGAAAAACTTGCTCAAGAAGCTTATGATACAAGTAATAAGGATAATAATGACGCAATTGCTAATAGCGTAGCTAATACTGCTAAGTTGATTGGCTCAAAGTTAATTGTTTCTTTTACTGAAACTGGAAAATCTGCACGTAGAATTAGTAAAGCTCGTCCATGTTGTCCAATTCTTGCTATTTCTAATAAGAAAACTACTGTTTTACAAAATGGTTTATATTGGGGAATTCAAAGTGTTTTAATTCCTACTAGAATGCCTGATTTTATTGAAGAGATGGAATCAATTGCAATATTCTATGCTAAAAGATTTGGCATTAAACCTGGAGATAGTGTTTTATTAAGTAGTGGGACTCCTACTGCTGCAGGAAAAACTAATTTTATGCGAATTATTACTATTCCTAAAGATCGTGATATTCTTTAATCTTTACAAAATCTTTAAGAAGTAATAATATAAATTTGCGATGAAAAAGACATGTTATTAATTTACTTTTTCTAGAAAGAATATGGTTGATGGAAATATTCAAAAGTAATTAATAAATACCACTTTGGAGCATTTAAGGCAACTTAACGAGTTATTAACGTAATTAATTAAAAATGAAGTGATAATAAAGAAATTTATTATAACTAAGGTGGTACCACGTAAATAGCGTCCTTAGATTTATCTAAGGACTTTTTAATTAAAGGAGACAAATATGAAACTTGAATTAAACGATAAACAAATTATTGAAGTTAATGATAATGCTACTGGCATGGATGTTTTAAAGGAGTTAAAAAAAGATAATTTTAAAGATTATTTAGCTTATAATCTTGATGGGGAACTTTTTGATTTATTTCATGTGATTAAACATGATGGAAAATTAGAATTTATCGATAAAAATTCTCCAGAAGCTTTAAATATATTACATCATTCTACTGCTCATTTATTAGCTGAAGCAGTTTTAGAATTGTATCCTAATGTTCATTTTGCAATTGGACCTAGTATTGAAGATGGATTTTATTATGATATCGATTTTAATGACTTAATTTTAAAAGAAGAAGATTTAATTAAAATCGAAAATAAAATGAAGGAACTTGCAAAGAAAAATCAATATATTATTCGAAAGGAAGTTTCTAAAAAAGATGCTTTAGAATTATTTAAAAATAATCCTTACAAAGTTGAAATTATTAATGGACTAGAAGATGGAAATATTTCAACATATACTCAAGGAAATTTCACTGATTTATGTGCAGGACCTCATGTTCCTTCAACTGGTTATATTAAATTTTTCAAACTTGAATCAATTGCTGGAGCTTATTGGAGAGGCGATAGTAAAAATAAACAATTAACTCGTATTTATGGAACTAGTGCTTTTTCTAAAGAAGATTTAGATAAATATTTAGCTCTTAAAGAAGAAGCAAAACGCCGTGACCATCGTAAGCTTGGTAAAGAACTTGGTTTATTTATGTTAAGTGAATATGGACCTGGATTCCCATTTTATTTACCAAAAGGTTTGATGTTACGTCGTCAAATTGAAAATTGGTGGAACGAAATTCATGATTATAATGATTATAAGATTATTAAAACTCCAATTATGTTAAGTAAAGAATTATGGGAAACTAGTGGTCATTGGTATCATTATAAAGATAATATGTATACAACTAAAATTGATGACCGTGACTTTGCTATTAAACCAATGAATTGTCCTGGAGCAATTTTAGTATATAATAGTGAACTTCATTCTTATCGTGATTTACCACTTCGTCTTGCTGAACTTGGTCTTGTTCATCGTCATGAAGCAAGCGGAGCTTTAAATGGTTTATTTAGAGTTAGATGTTTCACACAAGATGATGCCCATATTTTCTGTAGACGTGATCAATTAAAGGATGAAATTGTTAAATTATTAAAATTATATGATCAAATGTACTCAGTTTTTGGACTTGATTATAGTATCGTTTTATCTACACGTCCTGAAAGCGATTATATTGGTGATATTGCTATTTGGGATGAATCTGAAAAAATCTTAGCTGATGCCTGTAAATCAAGCGGTAAAGATTTTAAAATAAATGCTGGTGATGGAGCTTTCTATGGACCCAAACTTGATTTTAAATTAAAAGATTGTATGGGTAGAATTTGGCAATGCGGAACTATTCAACTTGATATGAATTTACCTCAAAGATTTGATTGTACTTATATAAATGCTAAAGGTGAAAAAGAACGTCCAATTATGTTACACCGTGCTATTTTAGGTAGCTTTGAAAGATTTTTAGGAATTATTATTGAACATTTTGCAGGTGCTTTCCCTCTTTGGATCGCTCCAGTTCAAATTAAAATTCTTCCAGTTAATAATTCACTTCATTTAGAATATTCAAAACAATTAAAAGAGAAATTAGCTTCTTTAGGATATCGTGTTGAACTTGATGATAGTCAAGAAAAATTAGGATATCGTATGAGAAACGCTCAAATTAATAAAATTCCTTATACTTTAGTAATTGGTGATAAAGAAGTTAATGATCAAAGCTTAACTTATCGTCGTTATGGTAACGAAAAACAAATTAATATTAAAGTTGATGAATTTATTAAGTTAATTGATAAAGAAGTTAAAAATAAAGAACTTCTTGTTGATCCAAAAGCAATTTAAAAGCCGATTCAATCGGCTTTTTTTAATCTTTAATTACAAAGTCATTCTTTAAAAAATAATCATGTAACAACTTAAGCCAAATTGAATTTATTTTTTTTATTTCATTAAGTCTAGTCTCATGATAAACATTTATATTTGATAAACTCATTCCATGTTCCCCTTCATTAAAAATATGAACTTCAAAAGGAACATTATATTTTTTATATAAAGAAATTAAATTAATTGTATTTGATATATCAACTAAGCCATCATCACAAGTTGAAAAAATAAATGCTTTTGGTGATAAATTATTAATAATTTTCTTTAAATCTAAAGTTTTAGCAAGTTCTTCGTTATTATTAGTTAAATAATAAAAAGAATTTGGTGTTTTTAAGTTAGTAAAATTAACAACTGGATATCCTAAAACATTTAAATATGGGCGATTAATATTTTCTTTATCTTCTAAATAATTTAAACCATTTAGATTACTAATTAAGCATGTTAAGTGTGCTCCAGCACTAAATCCCATTACTCCGATTCTTTCTTTTCTTAAGTTAAATTCATTAGCATGTTCATTAATAAATTTAAGTGCTAATAATCCTTCTTTTACTTGAACAGGATAACTTACATCAATCGTATATTTTAAAGTAAATGCACAAATTCCTTCATTAAGTAAATAAATTGCTACCGGTTCATCTTCTCTAAAAGAAACAAAATGATATCCACCTCCAGGTAAAATTAACATTGCAGGAAATTTTCTTGAGGTACTAATTTCATTATTTTTAGAGATTAAATAGCAAGTTAAAATACCTTGATAACCTTTTTCCTTTGGTAAATGATAATAATCATATAAATCAATTTCTATAATTTTCATATTTTTATTATAGTATTTCAGATAAAAATATTCATTAATTTTTATAAAAACCCTTTAAAACTCAATTTTTTTTACAAAATTTTATTTTTTAATATTAAATAACTCAATTTCTTAATCACTAATTGACAATGCTCTTAATATTTATTAAAATATTAAAGCATTTTAATGCAGCATATAAATACTTCTTGTCTGATGACATTTTAAATAAGTAACCCTAGCTACACGGTGAAAAAATATCATCCGAAGAATGGAATTTATACCTTGCTTTATTGTGCATTAGGTCAATAAGGAGGAAATTAATATGAAAAATACTGGACCAAAATGGAAACGTTCAAGAAGACTTAATTTTTCTTTGTCTGGAACTGGCGTTGAATTAAAAAAGAGAGCATATGCTCCTGGACAACATGGACAAGATAAAAAGAAAGTTTCTGAATATGGAAAACAACTTACTGAAAAACAAAAATTAAGAGATATGTATGGAGTTAATGAAAGACAATTCCGTAGATTATTCTTAATGGCTTCAAAAAGTGATGAAATTACAGGTATTGCTTTCTTCAAAATTCTTGAATCAAGATTAGATAATTTAGTTTATAGAATGGGCTTTGCTACAACTAGAGCTCAAGCTAGACAATTGGTTAACCATGGACATATTCTTGTTAATGGTAAGAAAATTGATATTCCAAGTTATTTATGTAAAGTTAACGATGTTATTTCTTTAAAAGAAGGTTCAAAAGATTTAGCTGTTGTTAAAGCAGCAATCGAAGCAACTCCTGCTGTTGTAGCTTATGTTTCAAGAGATGTTGAGAAAAAATCTGGTGTCTTTGTTAGATTCCCTGAAAGAAATGAACTTCCACAAGACATTAAAGAAGCTCAAATCGTTGAATACTATAACAGATTATTGTAGTTCTTCTACTTATCTAAAAATGAAAACTCCAAATATTACTTTGGAGTTTTTTTATTTTATTGTTAAGATAATTGGACAGTGATCACTTCCATATATTTCATTTAGTATCGACATATCTTCCAAATTATTCAATAAAGATTTTGATACTATAAAATGATCAATTCTCCACCCAGCATTTTTTAAGCGAGCTTGAAAGCGATAACTCCACCAAGTATAAATTATTTTATCTGGATATAAATATCTAAAATAATCTACAAATTGAGTACTAGTTAATTCTTTAAATTTCTCGCGTTCTTCAATAGTAAACCCTGCAGATCTAAGATTATTTTTTGGATTTTTTAAATCAATCTCAGTTGGAGCAACATTTAAATCTCCACATAAAATTACTGGTTTAATCTTATTTAAATCTAACATGTAATTTCTTAATTTATTTTCAAATTCCATACGATATGGGATTCGTGATAAATCATCTTTAGAGTTTGGAGAATAACAATTAATTAAATAAAAATTATCAAATTCTAAAGTTATTAATCTTCCTTCATCGTTATATTCATTATAAATCCCATAAGTTACATTTAATGGTTTTATTTTAGAATAAATTGCAGTTCCACTATAACCTTTTTTAAGAGCATTTGAAAAATAAAAATGAGGATAATTTAAAAAATTATCCTCATTAGTCATTTGCATTTTAGTTTCTTGAAAACAAACTATTTCATAATTTCCTTTTGAAATAAAATCTTTTAGTCCTTTTTGTAAGACACTTCTAATTCCATTTACATTCCAAGAAACTATTTTCATATTAATTTAATTCAACTAAATAAAAGTTTTTCTTACCACGTCTAATAATTAAGAAAGAATTAGCAATTAATTCATCTTTATTAAAAGTTTTATTTGGATCAATCATTTTTTGATTATTAACAGTAATAGCTCCGTTTTTAATAAATTCACGAGCTTCTCTTTTACTACTTGCTGCCTTAATATTAATTAATATATCTTCAAGTAATTGATTTTCATTAAAACTAAATTTGATTGAATTAAATAATTCTAAAATTTGTTCTTTATTTAATTTAGTAAACTCACCGCTAAATAAAGCATTTGACATCATAACTGCTTCATTAGCTTTTTCTTCACCATGAATAATTTTAGTAACTTCATAAGCAAGACGTTTTTGACCAATTCGAGCTCCTAAATTTGCTAAATGTTCTTTTTCAACTTCATTAATTTCCTCTTTAGTTAAGAAAGTAAAAATCTTTAAATATCTAATTGCATCTTCATCAGTTTGATTAATGAAAAATTGATACATTTTATATGGGCTAACTAATTTTTCATCTAAATAAATTGCACCATCTTCACTTTTACCAAATTTCTTACCATCACTTTTAGTAATTAAATTTGCAGTCATTACTTCACATTTGGTGTCCGGACCTTCAATTTTACGAATGTAATCTAACCCGCAAGTTAAATTACCCCATTGATCTCCTCCACCAATTTGTATATTACAACCATAGTCTTTATGCAATTTATAAAAATCATATGATTGTAAAGTCATATAGCAAAATTCAGTTAAAGAAATTCCACTTTCAAGTCTTGAAGCAACGATATCTTTATTTAACATATAATTGATACCAAAATGTTTTCCAACATCACGTAAATAATCAATTAAACTTAATTTACTTAACCAATCATAATTATTTACGACAATTCCACTTTCAGGAGTAGAAAAATCTAAAAATTTACTTAATTGTTTTTTTATTGCTTCTGTATTGTTTTTAACATCTTCTGCTGTTAAAAAAGCTCTTTCTTTACTTTTTCCACTAGGATCACCAATCATCCCAGTTCCACCACCAACTAAAGCAATAATTCGATGTCCAGCTTTTTGCAATCTCATTAAAATAGAAATCATAACGAAATTACCAATATGCATACTAGATGCACTTGGATCAAAACCACAATAAATAGTTTGAGGGGTTTTTAAGAGTTCAATTACATTTTCTTTATTAGAAAAATCTTTAATTAAACCTCTATATGTTAAATCTTCAATAATATCCATATAATTTACACTAAAAGTGTCCTCCTAGTCACGATATTTTAAATAAGTTAAGCGTCCTTTTTCATCTTTTTCAATAATGTTAATTATTTGATGTTTTTTAATTACTTCATTAGAATGACTTTCATAAGAAACTTCAATTTCATCTTCGTTAACTTTTTTAACAAAAGTGCCATATAATTCCTTACCATTTTCAATTTGTAATAAGTCTCCATCATGAAGTCCATAACTAACAATACTAGCACATGGTAAACCAAGAGTTTTATATCCTTCTAATGAACGAAGTTCAATTAAAAATAAACCTAAAATTGGAATTCCTCCAGCTTTTTCTACAAGTTTTTTCATAGCTAGAGCACTTCCACCAGTAGCAATTAAATCATCAAGAATTACTACTCTATCTCCTGGATTAATTGAATCTAAAGGTATTTCAATAGTTGCGGTACCATATTCAAGACCATATGTTTCACTTAAACCAACAAGAGGAAGTTTACCAGCTTTTCTAGCAATAACTATTCCCTTATTATTTAAACTTGCAAGTGGAGATCCAAAAATAAAGCCTCTACTTTCAGCACAAATAATTTTGTCCCATTTATCGTAGGAAGGTAAAAGTTTATTCAAATCCATAATTGCTTGATGAAAACTATCTCCATTAGAAAGTAATGGAGTAATATCTCTAAACTTAATTCCTTTAATAGGAAAATCTGAAACTGTTCTTATGTATTTATCATATGTATCCATAAAATACCCTCTTTAATATTTTGTCGATTGACGTTTAACATAAATTGATTCAAATTTATATTCTTTATCAAAAAGTCTTTCATTAATTAAATCAATTAACATATACATTGCACGTTGTCCGACTTCTTGCATATTAATATACATTGAAGAAATTTGTGGTCTAATAATTGCAGAATATTTTGTCCCAATAATTGATAATACTTCAACATCATCTGGAATTGATAAACCTGAGTCACTAGCAGCATTTAATACCGCAGCAGCAATTGAATCACGATATGCAATGACATATTCTTTTCTTTTAACTTTAAATCTTTCCATAAAGTCACGATAAGTTCTTGTATAACTATCATCGCAATTCATAATATTATATTCGCGGTCATTATCAATATGAGTTTGAATAAAGGCATTTTCAATACGATTTAATAAACGACCTGCATTATGAACATGAAGGAAAGTCATTTGTTTATCGCCTTTATTAAAATAATCACGAATTACTTGTTTAATTAAATGTTCATATCCAAAAGAAATACAGCCAATCTTACTACCAATTAACTTATTATTTACGTTAATTACTGGGACATTATAAGATGAACAAACTTCTAAATCTTCACTATTTAATTCATCATCGAAAACAATAACTCCATCAACATGCGATGAAATAACTTTTTCAAGAATATGTAAAGCATCTTCACGGCTATGACTAGTTGTATATAAACTTAAAGTGAAACCCTTACTTTTACAAACTTCACTAATACCATTAAGCATATTAGAAATATAAACATAGTTAGCACTAGGTATAATTACTCCAATATTAGTGCTTTTATTAGTTGCTAAGGCTTGAGCTAAGCCACTAGGTTTATAACCTAATTTCTTAATGACTGATAAGACTTTACGTTTAGTCTCAGGCTTAACACTTTCGACATTATTAATGACACGACTAACGGTCGCTAAAGAGACACCACTGACTTTGGCAACTTCATAAATCGTAACTCTTTCTTTAAAACTTCCCATAGAATTATCTTACCATAATGAAAATAAATGTAAATATTTTCAATTTATTTTCAATTCTTTTCATTTTATTTTTAATTAATAAATTAATTAAGCTTTTTTCTTTTAACAATTAATAAGTAGCAAATTGTAACTAATTTTTATTATGCATAAATATTTGAAAAATAGTTGATTTTTGCAAGGTTTTTATAAAAATTAAAGACTTTTAAAGGATAATTACTGTTCCATCTTCCTTAATTTCTACTTGATCATTAGTATGTACACTATTTAAAAATTCTTCTCCTAATTGATCAATACAAATAATATTACTATCTTGCCAAACCTTAGCAAGTACGATTCCACTAGCAGCTAAACTATCAATTGTTTCACTAAATAAAAATGCACATGGATTAATTTTCATATCACAAATAGTTTGGATAATTAATCCTCCTGTTGTTGAACCAATCGTAATTGGTAAACAAAGTATTTTATTTGTAATATCTAAATTATAAATTTCAGCATTATTTTGATCAGAAACATTAATGTTTTTCTTATTCATTAAAGCTGATTTTTGACAACTAGCTAAGGTATTAAATCCTTGATGAGTTACAACTGCTTCTCCAACAAAATTACCTTTTGCTATTACTCTACCTTTAAATTTTTTCATAATTAATAGATCCTTTCACCACAAATTAATTTCAAGATATCTTCATCTTTAAAATAACGTGCCATTGAATAAGTTCTTAATTTATTAGAATTTGTAATAATGGCTTTTTTATGTACAAGTGGATTATTAGTATACATTAAAGGACATATTGAAGAAATTTTGCAACCAAACTTGTATAAGTCTTCATAAACTTCTTTATGTTCCATAAGAAGAACTTTTTTAACTTTTGGAGGAAGAGTTAAAACTACTTCACAAACAACATGATTAAGGTGATGTTTTTCAAGGCTTGTTTTTATATCATCTCTCCATTTAATTACTTGAGCTAAGCTTAAATGTGGACATCCAATAAAACATAATTCAGGATCTTTTGTCTTATTTTTCCACATATTTGGATAAGATTTATAAACTCTTTCTAACTCTTCATCATCAATAATATAATGTTTAGCATCTTCTTTAATTAATTTTTCTTTTAATTCTTTAGCTTCAGGAGTTAAATTTTCAACATGGAATAAGCCAACTGCTCCATTACTAGCACTTGCTGCTCCCATATCTTTTAAATAAGCTTCAGTTTCATCATTAATCGAAGTACCAATAAACTTATCTAATCCAATAATATAAGGAACTTCTTCCATTACTTTCATTCCAATAGCACTACCTAAAATTTGTGCTTCTGGAACTTTTGTAGTTTTAACATCAATAACCCAAGTAGCTTTACGATTTTCATCTAATAAAAGACCAAATTCAGGAACTACTCCTAAAATTGAACCAAATAAATCAAGCATTCCACTATTACGATTACATCTTGCTCCTAAAACACTATTTGCAAAAACAACTGCACTACTTTCAGCCCAAGATAAAATATCTCCTTTATTTGGTCGATTGCCGCATTCTTTTAAATAACAAGCGCAAGAAAATGATTCTAAATCAACTAAACCAGCTTTTAAAAGTTGTTTTTCATAATCTTTTTGTTTGCCATATAAAACTAAATCAAAAACTGCTCTTTCCAATAAATTACATTTTACATTTTTATAATCTAATGGACGTGGATCAATAGTAAATCCACCTTCAGCAACACATTTTTCTAAATTAATTTCATCCATTGTTTTATAAAGTGGATGAAGTAAGGGAATTCCAAAAGAAGTAACTAAATGTCCCATTGGATGAGTAATTTTTACCATTCTTTTAGCATTAAAAATATCTCCAAAAAGAACTAAGGTTTCCATCATTTTTCTTTTAACTTCACCTTGTTCACCTTTTAAAATAGATATTTCTTCATCTGTTAATTTCATTTTATATTCAATCATACAAATACCACCTATAATTTTTTAGCTACATCCCAAGCTCTCCAAATAACTGTTCTTAAGTTGCCAACTTTATAAGCATCACCAACTACATAAACATTTTTTTGTTTTTCAAATAAAGGATTAGATTTATAACCAATTGAAACAATTACATTGTCACAATCAACAGCTACTGTTTTACCTTTTTGATTAATGATAACTTGGTTTTCTTTAATTTCTTTTGCAGTTGATTCTAAATAAACTGGAACTTTATGATAATCAAAGTAATCTCTTAAAAAGCTTGTATTAGCTAAACATAATCCTTTTACTTTCATTAAATCATCAAGTGCTTCAACAATAATTGGATGTTTTCCTTGTAATGATAATTCATAAGCAATTTCACAACCAGTTAAACCTCCACCAATAATTACAACTTTATCTTTAACTTCTTTTTCTTTATTTAAAAAGCTTACTGCCTCAATTGCATGTTCAGCTCCTTTTATTGGAAGACGTTTAGCTTTGCTTCCTGTTGCTACAACAATTTTATCAGCCTTAAGTTCATTTAAATCAGTTACTTTTTTATTAAATACAACTTTAATATTTAATAAGGAAAGTTGTTTTTCATACCATTTTAATAATTCACGATCCTTTTCTTTAAATGAAAAGACACTAGCAGGAACAAAAACTCCTCCTAAATGATCAGATTGTTCATAAATCGTAACATTATGTCCTCTTAACTTAGCTACAATTGCTGTTTCCATTCCACCAATTCCAGCTCCAATAATTGCAATATTTTTAGGATGTTTAGTTTTCTTTAAATCATATTTATGTCCTTGCATAGTTTGTGGATTTAAAGCACAACGAGCCATATGAGCAACATCATTAAATGGTTGATCATTAGCATGTCCTTTATGGTGAGCTAAAGAGAAGCATCCGTTATGACAACATATACAAGGTTTAATTTCATCAAGTCTTTCTTCAAGTAATTTAGTAATCCATTCAGGATCAGTTAAGAATTGACGAGCAATGCCAACTCCATCAATTAATCCATCTTCAACTGCCTTTGCCCCAACTTCTAAATTCATTCTTCCAGCACAAACTACAGGAATAGTTACATATTTTTTAATTGCAGCAACATCATCTAAATTACAGTTTTCTGGCATATAGCCTGGTGGATGTGCCCAATACCAAGCATCATAAGTACCATTATCAGCATTTAACATATCATAGCCAGCATCTTGTAAATATTTAGCAGCAATTTTTGATTCTTCAAAATCACGTCCGACTTCAAGATAATCTTTTTCTTCAGGTAAAGCACCTTTACAGAAACCTTTAGTTTTACTAACAACGCTATATCTTAAAGAAACAGGATAATCTTTTCCACAAGCTTCTTTAATTGCATGAACGACTTCCACAGGGAAACGATAACGATTTTCAAAGCTTCCACCATATTGATCAGTTCTTTTATTTGTATATTTTAAAGTAAATTGATCAAGTAAATATCCTTCATGAACAGCGTGAACTTCAACTCCATCGACTCCAGCTTCTTTACAAAGTTTAGCAGTCTTAGCAAAAGCTTGAACCATTTTATTAATTTCTTTAACAGTTAATGGTCTAACCATAACATCTTCTGCCCATCTTGAAGGCAATTCACTTGGTGAAGCACATAAGTATCCAATATCAACAATTGGCTTAGCTAAAGTTGCTAATACCTTATTTTTAGCTAAAATCGTTAAAGAATCAGTAATTGCAAAACTTCTCCCAAAACCAGCAGTTAATTGGACAAAAAGTTTTGCACCAGTTTTATGAATTTCATCCATAAAAACTTTAAGTTTTTTAAACATTGCCTTATTTTGATAAAGCCATCTACCTCCTAAAGTGTCTCTTAATGGAGCAATGCCAGGTATAATTAAACCAACATTATTTTTAGCACGCTCTAAAAAGAAATCTGCTGCGACCTTATCAAAATGATTTGGTTCCATCCAGCCAAAAAGAGATGTTCCACCCATTGGACATAAAACAATTCTATTTTTTATTTCGACATTGTTAATTTTCCATGGTGTAAATAATGATTCATATTTCTTTTCCATATTTTTTCTTCCTTTATAAATATTATAAAGTAAGAAAATAGTATTTTCTATGTAATAAACAAATTTTTAATATATAGGATAATTAACTTTACTTAAACGTGAACTTAAAAGATTCTCTCGACCTTCTTTAGCTTCATTTTTACCATCAAGCATTACTAAATCTCCAGTAAAACCACAAGTTGTGTTGTTAACAAAACTTGTACCAACTCCATACATGGAAACTGGTACTCCTAATTTAGTCCATTCAGCAATTTTCTCTTTATTAAATGAACTTGAAACAACGATTTGTACGTAATCAAATCCTTCTTTATCTAATGCCTCTCTTAAAGCAAAAATAAGTTCTTTGCAAACTCCATGAGGATCAAAACCACTTGTATCTTTATCATCAAAATAATGATCAATTAAAGCTTTAGAAGTATCAACACGAACTGCTTTTAAATCGTGTTTAAATTCTCTTGCTACTTTTAAAGAATCTCTTACAACATCATTATGATAATCAATTAAAGCAGTTATTTGTTGTTCAGGGAAAGTTTCTTTATATATTTTGCAAGCTTTAATAATATCTCCACCGCAAATTTGAATTAAGGCATGAGGCATTGTTCCCATTCCTTTACCACCCCACCACTTTCCTTGGGCATCGGTTGATACTTTATTTATTCCAGCAACATAAGTTGCATAACCATCGCCAACTTGAGTTAAATAATCATCTTGTCTATCAGCCATTGAAAAAATTGGCACATTATTAGCAACTTTTAAAGTTTCATAGACATTAGTAGCAACACTTGTTCTTCTAGCTAAAATTCCATCTATCATACTTTCAAGAAATCCAAAATCTTCGTATTTACCAGTGATTTTTAAAACTGGTTCATTAGCTTTAATAATATCTCCATCATTTAAAGCTTCAATTAATAAATCTTGAGGATTATGAGCAAAAGTATGAATTAAAGCAATTGCTTCATCAACTCCACAAAGCATCGCTTCGCTTCTTCTTTGAAAAAATTGCATTGTTACTTGATGATTAGGACAATATTTTTCAACAACTTTACGTGTTTTTAAAAAATAATTTGCTGCATAAAATCCTTCGCCAAGTTTTTTATCAAATTGGAAAGTTTTATTTGTTAATCTTGAAATAATTCCTTTCTCTTTAAGTGTAATTTCTAATTCTTCCATATTATTCACCCCAAAAATCATTCCCTATTTTGTATGTTTCATCAAGTTCAAGTAATCCTCGAACATTGTCATAACCACTTAAATTTAGTTCTCTTCCGCTACAAAGCATTCCATTACTTTCAATTCCAAGTAATTTAGATGGAATGATTTGTTGACCATTTGGCATAAAAGCATAAGGTAAGGCACAAACAACTTTCATTCCAACTTTAGCATTATAGGCTCCACAAACAATTTGTAAAATATTGTTATTACCACAATCAACTTTGCAAATATGAAGATGATCACTTTCTGGATGTTCTTCCATATCAATAATTTTTGCTACAACAAACCCGGATTCATTTTGATATGGTAATGCTTCAAGTCCGTTATTAAGTAAAATAGAATTAATAACATCAAGTACTTCCTTATTTATTAAAGGTAAAAATCCATGCGATTTTATTTTTAAAATTTTTGAAATATTAAGAATGTTAATACCAACTAACTCATTATTTCTATATAAAACCTTGCAGTTCTCAGTTGTTTTTATAAAATTTGGTATTTCATTACTTTTAAAAATAATTATTAAAACATCGCCAATTTTTTCTTTATTATAATACAAACCATATTTCATAATTTTATTTTAATCCTTTTAAAGTTTCTTCATTTAACATTTTTAATAATTCAAGTAATGATTTTTTACTGGCAATAAAATCATCGATGCGCATTAAACTTGAAGAGGTATGAATTGAACGAGCACAAATACAATGAGTTAAAGTTAAAATTCCGTCTAAATTTTTATGTATTGCTCCTGCATCAGTTCCACCTGGACTATCAAAATATTGATATTTAACATTAGCGTTTTTACATGCTAAGATTTGTAATTCTAATAGTTTTTTAAAAGCAATCATCGAACGATCAAAAAATCTAATTAAAACACCTTCTCCTAGTTGTCCTAAATCATTTTTTCCTAATGAATCTCTTGCTGGAGAACAATCTAAAACTATCGCTAAATCAGGTTTTATTAAATATGAACTAGTTAAAGCTCCTCTTGTTCCAACTTCTTCTTGAACAGTTCCTCCAACATATAAGTCAAATGGTAAGTCGACATCTTTTAATTCATTTAATATTTCTAAACCAAGAACTAATCCATAACGATCATCAATTGCTTTAGCAATAATATTTTCCTTATTATATGTGTATTCAAATCTTCCTTCACAAACAACTGGACAGCCAATTTGAACTCCACTATTTAAAGCTTCTTCTTTTGAAGAAAATCCAAAATCAAATAATAAATCACTTTCAGTTAATGTATTATTAGTTGATTTTAATAAATGAGGTGGGGTTGTATCTATTACTCCAAATATTTTTTCACCTTTTTCGTTAATTAAAATTAATCTTTGTGCTTGTAATGAATTAAAATTCAATCCACCAACGACTACTGGTTTGATCATTCCATTAGGTAAAATATTTTTAACATAAAATCCAACTTCATCCATGTGCCCACAAATCATTAATTTAAAAGCATTAGGATTTTTTGATTTTTTTAAAGCAAAAATTGAACCAAGATTATCCTTAACAATTTCATATCCAAGTTTTTGATATTCGTTATTTAAATAGTAAGCGACTTCGTTCTCACAACCACTTGGAGCAATTAATTGAGTTAAGTCTTTAAAATATTTTTCTTCACGATTAGTTAATTTCATTTAATGTATCCTCTACTTTTCTTAATATCATTCGATTTATTTTAATCCCTTTATTTATATATTTAAGTTCATATTCAGTTAAACTATCAAATAAATCATCTTCCTTATAATCGATATTATTATAATCTATTTTATAACGAAATTTCAGTGCTTGATCATAAGAATATTCATAAAATTTATAATTATCTGTTTTAAAATAAATACAGTGATTCATTTTTAAGATTTTAAAATAGGCTTTAAAAAAATTATCGCTAGTTAATCTTCTTTTCTCGTGTCGTTTTTTTGGCCATGGATCACTAAAATTTAAAAAGATGCCATCAAAAATTTCTTGATCAAATAAATCAACTAATTTATAAAAATCATTAGCTATCAATTTAACATTTTCTAATTTAGAATTATCAATCGCTTTTAAACAATATCCAGCAATTGTTTTATTAATTTCTACAACAATAAAATTTTTATCTAAATTCTTACTTGCTAAATCAATAATGAACTTTCCTTTTCCAGGTCCAATTTCTAAATATAAAGGTTTATTTGAAGTAAAAAAACTATCATTTTTAAAAGAAAAGTCTTCTAATCTTAACTGATTTTTCAAATTTTCACTTAAATAATCTACTGATTTTTGATTATATTTTACTCTCATTTTAAGTTTCCTAAAGCATAAATTGCATGAGCATATAAAGACATACTATTATAAAAATCTTCTAAATCAATTTTTTCATTTGCTTCATGAATATGATCTTCTTTCCCTGGGAAATGACTTCCAAAAGCAACAGTATTTTTAGCCTCTTTAGCATAAGTTCCTCCACCAATAGTCATTGGTTTATTAACTTCATCGTTTGTTTCTAAAACATAAACTTCAGCAAGTTTTTTAATAAAAGGAGTTTTTAAAGGATCATAAAATAAAGGTTTTGATTCGCTTAAAAGTGTTAAAGGCAATTCAGCATCTTCTTGTAAAGAAGAAACTACTTTTTTAGCATCAACATTTTCTGGATATCTAAAATTGACTTTCATTTCAAATTCTTGATTTAAATATGAAATTAAACCAACATTGTATGTAGTTTTACCTAAATTCTTACTAACATAATATTGATTTAAATTCTTTCCATTAACATCTTCGTAATCTTTAGCAATACGTTTTAAAAAACCAAGATCATAAACTTCGCCAAGAACTTTCAAAGCAATAATTCCACTATTAATTCCAAGTTCAGGTAATGAACCATGAGCACTCTTCCCAATAAAGTTTATAGTCATTTCATTATTATTTTCATTTATAATTTCATAGTTAATTTCAGGGTTGTTTTTTAAATAGTTTAATAATTTTTCTTTATCAGTAACTGTAACAATTGCTTGATCTATAACGCTATTAATTACTACTCCGGCTTTAATTTCTTTAACTGGACCAAGATAAATTTTTCCTTTCATCATATAGTTAGCAATACCTTTTTCACCATAAATTAAAGGAAAATCGCCATCAGGAGTAAATCCATATGTAGGTTGTTCTTTTTTTAAGTGATTAAAATAATATTCTAAACAACTAGAACCTCTTTCTTCATCACAACCAAAAACTAATTTGACTCGATAATTTTTAATTAAATTATTATCTTTTAAAGCTTTTAAAGCATAGTATGCACTAACTCCAGGACCTTTATCATCACTAGTTCCTCGACCATACATTTTATTATCTTCAATAGTTGCACTAAAAGGTGGGTATTTCCATTCACCACTAATAGGAACTACATCTAAATGAGCAAATACTCCAACTAAAGTATCTCCTTCACCACAACTTATTTCTAAACATCTATTATCACATTCATCAACTTGAAATCCATCTTTAATAGCAAGTTCTTTCATAAATTGATGTGCTTTAAAAACACCTTCACCATAAGGCATTTTTTCATTTATAGTTTTAACATCATAAACACTATCAATTTGAATTAATTGTTGTAAAGTTTTTAACGATTCGTTTGTATAATCTTTGACTAATTCTTTAAAATTCATAAATAACTACCTCAAGTTATTTATTATATCAAATATGTTAAAAAATTACTCATTCATTACAACAGGATTTTCAATTTTCTTCACTCCACCAACATGGAAAACTTTATAAATAACACTATATAAAATTGGATTTATAATTCCAGCTGCACAAATTTCGACAATCGATCCCCAAACTAAGAAAGTTAAAACAAAGGATTGGAATGTAAAATCCTTAACTAATTCACCTAATCCTAAAGCTGCAGTAATTTTAAAAATATCTAAAACCCCAAAAATATACCAAAATAAGACTACAAAAAATGTATGTAAGAAAGCACATACAATTGAAGCTGGTATTAAGGCGTATGTGAATTGTTTTTGATCTAAAATTTTCTTTAAGAAATCAAAGATTAATCCAGAACATAAACCAAACAACATTCTTGGAACTACTGAAATAAATGGATTAATGAAAAAATAATCGAATGTTCCAGGATAACTAATTGCCTTAAACAAAGTTAAAATTCCCATAAAAAATCCATACAGAAGTCCTCTTTTCCAGCCAAATAAAGAGGCACCCAAAATAACAAAAATATGTAATATGGTGAAACTTACTGGACCAATTGTGTATAATCCTAAGTAAGGAACATATGTAAAAATTACAAATATTGCAAGAAACATTGCATCATAAACCATGCTTTTAATCATCTTATTTTTCATAACTATTCACCTTATAAATCTCATTTAAACCATGTAAAATCAAATTAGTAACTAATGTATAATCTTCTAATTTTGGATGTAAAACTTTGCTAAATCCACCTGTAATTATTTTTTTTAGTGGATAACCAAGTTCAATTTCAAAGTTTTTCGCAAAATCTTCAATTAAATACTTTTGCGAATTTAAAATACCAGATTGAATACTATCTTTTGTATTTTTTCCAATTACTTTTTTCGGAAATTGAATTGGTACTTCAAGTAATAAAGAAGTTGAATTTAATAATCCTTTTAGGGTAGATCTAATCCCAGAAGTAATCACACATCCAGCAAAACAACCATTTTTATCAACAACATAAAGTTTTGTTGCTGTTCCCAAATCTGCAATAACTACCGGAGCAGAAAACATCCTTGTAGCTCCAATTGCTCCACATAGCATATCAGATCCTAATTCGCTAGGATTATCGATTTTTATTGGCATTTTAGTTTTTAAATTTTTATCAACAACTAAAGATGTTATGTGATATGCTTTCTCAATTGCCATTACTAAAACGTCTGTTAATGAAGGAACAACACTACTAACAATTGCTCCTTTAACATGAAAAAGATCCGGTGATGCCAATGTTTTTAATATAATTCCATACTCATCACTACTTTTGTTTCGATCTGTTGTGATAGAAAAGGTCATTTTCAAAATGTCTTCTTCAAACAGTCCAAACTTAATCATTGTGTTGCCACAATCAACAGTTAAAACCATATTTCCTCCTACAGGCTATATAAATAGTCCCGTGATTTACGATATTTATTATATAAAAATTTAAAAATTAAGCAACTTGTTTTATCGATAACGAAATACGTTTTTTATCGATATCAACGCCTATTACTTTGACTTTAACTATATCATTAATTGAATAAAGTTCACTTGGATGACGAACAAATTTATTAGCTAACTCAGAAATATGAACGAGTCCATCTTGATGTACATTAATATCAACAAAAATACCAAAATCCATAATATTACGAACTGTTCCATTTAAAACCATTCCAACTTTTAAGTCTTTAATATCTTTGACATCATTATTTAGTTCAACTATTTCAACATCTTCTCGAACATCTCTTCCAGGTTTTCTAAGCTCATTTATAATATCATCCAAAGTAGCTTCACCAACTTTATTTTCAGCTAGAAATTTGTTTTTATTAAAATTATCTAAGGCTAAATTTATTTCAGAAAAGTCATTATTTTCTAAAGAAACCTTGCAAAACTCAAGTATTTTTTTAGCAATTTCATAACTTTCTGGATGAATTCCTGTATTATCAAATTTATTATCTCCATCAATAATTCTTAAAAATCCAGCACATTGTTCAAAAGCTTTATCACCCATTTTCTTTACTTCTTTTAATTGTTCTCGATTTTTAAATGGACCATTTTTAACTCGATGTTCATAAATATTTTGAGCAAGAGATTTGTTAATTCCACTAACATATTTTAATAAAGAAATAGATGCTGTATTAACATTAACTCCAACTAAATTAACGCAATCTTCAACAACATTATTTAAAGCAAAATCAAGCTTGCCTTCATCCATATCATGCTGATATTGTCCTACTCCAATTGCTTTTGGATCAATTTTTACTAATTCTGCAAGTGGATCTTGAAGTCTTCTTGCTAATGAAATAGCACTTCTTTTTTCAACACTTAGTGTAGGAAATTCTTCTTCTCCTAGTTTAGAAGCACTATAAACTGAAGCTCCACTTTCATTAACAATAAATAATTTAGTATTAAATTTATTATCTAAAATAATCTTTCTTAAAATTGTTTCACTTTCTCTAGAAGCAGTTCCATTTCCTAAAGCAATATAATCAACACGATTATTTTTTAATAACTCCGTAACTTCTTTTATACCTTTTTCAACTTCATTATTAGAATTTGAAGTTATAAATACTTGACCAATCTTTTTAGGATTTCCATAAATATCGACTAAAGCATATTTACAACCAGTTCTAAATCCAGGATCAAAACCTAATACATTAATATTTTTAATTGGTGGATACATTAAAAGTTGATATAAATTCTTTTTAAAAATTTCAATTGCACTATCTTCAGCTTTTTCAAATAATTCATTACGGATTTCGTTTTCAACTGAAGGTAAAATTAATCTTTTTAAAGAATCATCAAGGGTGTCAAGTAAAATATCTTTATTTACATTTAAAAGAAATTTCTCTTTTTTAACAATAAAGTTAAAAATAGTTTCAAAATCATAGTCAAGATTAACTTTTAAACATTTTTCTTTTTCACCACGATTTAAAGCTAAAATTCGATGATTTTTAATTGTTTTTATGCTTTCTTGATAATCACTATAATCTTTATATGTATCTTTTTCGTCTTTTTTTATCTCTTTAGAAATAATCTTTCCATTTTTATAAATAACTTTTTTAATATATATTCGATAATCAGCAACATCGCTTAAATTTTCAGCAATAATATCTTTTGCTCCAGAAATTGCTTCTTCAACAGAATTAACTTTCTTTTCTTCATCAATAAAGCTTTTAGCAAATTCTAAAATATCTTCTTGACCTTCTAAAATAGCTTTTGCTAATGGTTCAAGTCCTTTTTCTTTAGCAATACTTGCTCTAGTTCTTTTTTTAGGTTTATATGGTCGATATAAATCTTCGACTTCGCTTAAAGTTCGACAATTATTAATTGCTTCTTCAAGTTCAGGTGTTAACTTTCCTTGTTCGTTAATACTATTTAAAACAGTTTTAATTCTTTCATCTAATTTTCTTAAATAGATTAATCTTTCTTCTAATTTTCTAAGATCATTATCGGTTAAATAATTAGTTGCTTCTTTTCTATATCTAGCAATAAAAGGAATTGTATTTCCTTCATCAATTAATTTTATTGCTGCATCAACACTATTTAACTTTAAACTTAATTCTTCAGAGATTATTTCACTAATATTCATATTAAATAGCCACTATATTTACAATTTTATTTCTAACAACAATTATTTTCTTAATTGTTTTTCCTTCAATATTACGTTTGACGTTATTAGATTCAAGTGCTAAATTTTTAACTTCATCATCACTAGCATCTTTATTAACTTCAATAGTATCTCTTAATTTTCCATTAACTTGAACAGCAATTTTAATTTTAGATAAAACAAGTTTGTTTTCATCAAAAGTAGGCCATGGTTCGAAAGTAATTAAATTTTCATGTCCAAGTAAATGCCACATTTCTTCTCCAACAAAAGGACAAATGCAGTCAAACATTTTAATAAAATCTTCTAAATATTTAAGATAAATTTCTTTTGCCTTATAAACTTCATTTACAAAGATCATCATTTGAGAAATTGCAGTATTAAATTGAAGATTATTAAAATCATTAGTTACTTTTTTAACAGTATAATTAAAAACATAATCTAATTCATGATTGTTAGTATTAACAATTTTAGATTTAAATTGTTCATCATCAATAATTCTAAAAACACGGTCGATAAAGCGTTTGCTTCCTTCAAGTCCAGTATTTGACCAAGGTAAACTTGCTTCAAGAGGTCCCATAAACATTTCATAAAGTCTTAATGCATCCGCTCCATAATTAGCTACTATTTCATCAGGATTAATGACATTTCCTCTTGATTTAGACATTTTTTCACCATTTTCTCCTAAAATCATTCCTTGATGGAATAATTTTTTAAATGGTTCTTTTGAACTTACAATACCTTTATCGTATAAATATTTATGCCAAAAACGAGCATATAATAAATGTAAAACAGCATGTTCTTGACCACCAATATATAAATCTACAGGTAACCAATGATCTAATAACTTTTTATCACCAATTTCTTTATCGTTATGCGGATCAATATATCTTAAATAATACCAGCAACTTCCAGCCCATTGAGGCATTGTATTAGTTTCTCTAATTGCATCTCTACCATTTACTTTGATATGTAACCAATCTTTAGCATTAGCAAGTGGAGATTCTCCATTTCCGCTAGGTTTATATTCATCAAGTTCAGGTAATACTAATGGTAATTCATTATCAGGAACGCGGCCTAATTCATTATTATCAACAAAAGTATAAATAGGAATTGGTTCACCCCAATATCTTTGACGACTAAATAACCAATCTCTTAATTTATAATTAATTTTATAATTTCCATGATGAATACTAATTAATTTATCAGTAACAGCTTCTTTAGCTTCTTTAATATTTAACCCATTAATAAAATCACTATTAATATGCTTTCCATCATCAACATAAGCTTCTTTAGAAACATCCCCTTCAATTACTTGTTTAATTGGTAAGTTATATTTTTTAGCAAATGCATAATCTCTTTCATCATGAGCTGGAACAGCCATTACTGCTCCACTTCCATAACTCGCTAAAACATAATCAGCAATATAAATTGGTACTGCTTCATTATTAATTGGATTTATAGCATAACTTCCAGTAAAAACTCCGGTTTTATCTTTATTTAATTCAGTTCTTTCTAAATCAGATTTATGTGAACACTTTTCAACATAAGTTTCAACTTCTTGTTGATGATCTTTTGTAGTAATTTCTTTAACGAGAGAATGTTCAGGAGCTAAACAGCAATATGAACAACCAAATAAAGTATCGGCTCTAGTAGTAAAAACTTCAAAAGTTTTATCTGAATCTTTTATATTAAATTCAATAACAGTTCCTTTTGATTTACCAATCCAATTTCGTTGCATTTCAACAGTTGAACTTGGCCAATCTAAACCATCTAAATCATTAGCTAAACGATCAGCATAAGCAGTAATTTTAAGCATCCATTGACGCATTGGTTTACGAATAACTGGATATCCTCCACGTTCACTTTTTCCATCAATTACTTCTTCGTTAGCTAAAACTGTTCCTAGTTCAGGACAATAATTAACTGGTTTATAATCAACATAAGCCAAATTATCATCGAACATGTGTGCAAAAATATATTGAGTCCATTTATAATATTTTGGATCACAAGTCATAATCTCACGGTCATAATCATAACTAAATCCAAGCATTTGAATTTGTCTTCTAAAATTAGCAATATTTTTTAAAGTAAAACCTTCAGGATGTTCGTTCATCTTAATACTATATTGTTCAGCAGGTAAACCAAAAGCATCCCAACCAATTGGATGAAGGACATTATATCCTTGCATTCTTTTCATTCTAGAAACTATATCAGATGCTGTATATCCTTCAGGATGTCCAACATGTAATCCTTGACCACTAGGATAAGGAAACATATCTAAAGCATAATATTTTGGTTTAGAAAAGTCGCTTGTATCACATTTATATTCTTTTCTTTCAAGCCAAATTTTACTCCATTTTTGTTCTACTTGTTTAAAATCGTACATAATTTTCTCCTTAACAATTAAAAATCGTCCTTAAGGACGATAATTATCGCGGTACCACCTTAATTCACTTGCTACGCAAATGCTCTTTTTTAAAATTTTTAGACGTGAGACTTTAATTTTTATTTATTAACTTTCACCAGTTGTTAACTCTCTAAAAAATAAAAAATTAAATTAATCGTCTTAAATATTATAGCATAATTAAAATTTAAATTATTAAAATAATTTAACCTTTAAAATTTATAAAAAAACCTTTAAAACTTAATTATTTTTTAATAATTCTTCGTACAAACCAAGATAAAGTTTAGCAGAATTAGCCCACGAATGATTTGTTTTAAAAGCATTTATTCTTAAACGATTAAAAATATTACTTTTACTTGAATAAATAATTAAGGCTTTAGCAGCTGCTTTTAATGAATCAATTACATTATATCTTTCAAAACCAATTCCATTAGCAACTTTATAATTTTTATTATCTTCCGATAAACAAATTACACTATCTTTTAAACCGCCCGTTTGACGAATAACTGGAATTGTACCATATCTTTGAGCAATCATTTGTCCTAAACCACAAGGTTCAAAAGCACTTGGCATAATAAAGAAATCAGCAGCACTATAAAGTTTATGAGCAAGTTCTTCATTATAACCAAAATAGATATAGACATTATTTGGATTTTTATTTTTTAGTTCTCTTAAATTATCTTCAGCCCATCTTTCGCCACTTCCAATTAAGGCAAAATTTCCTCCTTCATGTGAAATAAAATCAGCCATCGCTAAAATTAGATCAACTCCTTTTTGATCAGTTAATCTAGAGACAACTGCAAACAATGGTAACTTAGGATTTAGATTAAAAACCTTGCAGATCTCAACTTTATTTTTAAATTTTCCTTCATTTAATGTCTTTAAAGAATAGTTTTTAAAAATAGCTTTATCTTTACGAGGATTAAACTCATCATAATCCATACCATTTAAAAATCCCGCAAAATCATTTTCTCTTAAGCTTAAATCGTAATTAAGTCCTTTACCACCTTCATAAGTTAATAATTCTTCTTTATGAGTTGGAGAAACGGTAGTAATTTTATCACTATAAACAATCCCGGCCTTTAAAGTTGAAACTTGTTCTTCTAATCTAACTTTACCATTATAATAAATATCTAAACCAAGATTATATAAATCAAATAAAGAATCTTTATTTAAATATCCTTTAAATAATGGATTATGAATTGTTAAAACAGTTTTAATTTTATTTAAACTCTTATTATCAAAATATTTAACTTTTAATAAACAAGGAATCATTGCTGCTTGCCAATCATGAACATTTAAAATATCAACTTTATATGGTAAACGTTTTAAGATTTCAACAGTTGCATTTGCAAAAAGAGCAAATCTTTCTCCATCATCATAATATCCATAAAAGCCATCACGCTCAAAATATTGCTTAGCATCAATAAAATAATAATCAATACCTTTATATAAACTATGTTGAACACTTGTTGAAATTTCTCGCCAATTCATAATTGTTTTAAAACTCATGACTTGTTTAACATTTTTAAAACAACTTAAATTACCATTTTTATATAAAGGGGTAATAATAGATACTTTATGTCCTAATTTAACATATTCTTTACTTAAAGAATAAACAACATCAGCTAAACCACCAGTTTTACTAATTGGTAAAACTTCGCTACTAACCATTACAATATTCATATTAAATAATCGCTCCTTGAGGAATATATAAAGGATTTGTTTCATCTCCTTCAATTACTTTTTTATTTTGAATTACACAGTGTTTATCAATAATAGCATTTTTTATATGGACACCTTTTTTAATTCTTGTATCAGTAAAAATAATACAATTTTCAACAACTGCTCCTTCTTCAATAATGACATTTCTAGATAAAATAGAATGTTTAACAACCCCATCTACATAACATCCATTAGCTAAGAAAGAATTTGAAATATCTACATTAACTCCATATAAAGTAGGACATGTATTATGAGTAGTCGTATAATATTCCCACTTATCATCAAATAAAGAATTACGGCACTTCTCATCATCAAGTAATTCAAAACTATAATTATAATAATCTTTTAAATCACCATAATATCGACAATATCCTTCATATTTAATTGCATGAATTTTTTGTTCATAATTACAAATATATGTAACTAAATCTCTTAAGGTAAACATTGAAGAAATACTAGCACTTCTTCTTAATAAATCTCTTAAATAGTCAACATTAAAAATATAAGTTTCAAGACTAATATAGGCTTTCTTACGATCTCCAGTATTATTAGAAATCTTTTGAACATTTTCTAAAACATCAACAGTAATTTTGTCGCAATTAAGATATTTTTTATCAGCTTCTTCTGTAGGAAGATAAACTAAACTAATCATATGTTGTGATTTGATATGTTCTTTAATAATTTCATCAAAATTTACACGATAAACAAATTGAATTGGTACAACAATGATATATTTTGCATCCTTATCATATAAAAACCAGTCATTTTCTTTAATGTTATTAATATCTGTATTAAAACCAGGATTAGTTAATCCTAACTCATTAATAAATAATGATTGGAAGCCAGTTTTTGGATTTTTTAAATAATTAGTTCCGCTTCCTAAATGTTTAAATATACTTCTACTATGATTTTTAACTAAAATTCCAATGTTATCGATTCCACTATTAGTTAGATTACTTAAAGCAAAATCAATAAAAGTAAATCTTCCTAAAAAAGTCGTGGAAGCTAAAGGTCTTGAATTAGTTAAAGGTTTTAATTCGGAAGAATTATGTAAATTAACTAAAGCAATAACATCTCTCATTATGATAAGCTCCTTTCGTAATCGATTAGAACAATTTTGTCACTGTCTTTATTAATTACTTCATTATCTTTAATAACAGTTAATGGACCAATAATTGCATTATTAACATAAGCATTTTTACCAATTTTAACTCCAGGCATAATTACTGAGTTAATTACAGTTGCTCCTTCTAAAATTCTAACCTCATTTGAAATTACCGAACTTGTAACATTACCTAAAATTTCTGCTCCTTGATTAATTAAAGAATCTTTAACTTTTGCTGTAGAAGCAATAAATTGAGGTAAACTATGAGTATCTTCACTAAATATTAATGGGAAATCATTAAATTTAATTGTTTCGCTATTTCTTCGACTTGGAAGTAACTCCATATTAGCCATATGTAAACTTTCAAGAGTTCCAACATCTCTCCAATAACCTTTAAAACGGTAAGCATAAATCTTTTTATCATTAGATAGTAAATAAGGAATAATATTTTTACCAAAATCATGCTCACTACGTTCATTTTTAGCATCTACTAATAAAGCTTTTTTTAAATCAGCATAAGTAAAAATATAAACACCCATACTAGCTAAATTTGATTTTGGTTCTTTTGGTTTTTCAACAAATTTAGTAATACGGTCGTTTTCATCAACTTCTAATATTCCAAATCTAGAAGCTTCTTTAATATCAACTTCTAAGACACTAATTGTACAGCTAGCTTTACTTTTTTTATGAAGTTGAAGCATTTCATTATAAGTAGATTTATAAATATGATCAACACTTAAAATAATGACATACTTTGGATCTTCTTCGTCAAGAAAATCTAAATTTTGATAGATAGCATCGGCAGTACCATCATACCAAGCAGCTCCTTCTTCGGTTTGACGTGGTGCTAAAGCCACACATCTTCCTCCAACGCCATTAAATCCCCATTTTTCTCCATTCCCAATATAATTATTTAAGGCAACTGATTCGTATTGAGTTAAAACTCCACAACAATCAATTCCACTATTAACTACGTTTGATAAAGAAAAGTCAATAATACGATATTTTCCACCAAAATATACCGCGGGTTTTGCAATTTTTTTAGTTAAAGCGTGTAATCTAGTACCTTTACCACCTGCTAAGATCATTGCAACACATTCTCTTGACATAAAATCCTCCAATTACTTATTTAACTTTTGAATATAGTAAAACATGGCTCGAATTTCTATCACGTGAAACTAATAATGTTTCATCTACTAATGAACTAATATCTCCAATTTTTTCTGGTGGAGCGGATAAAATAACTTGTAATTTAAATTTACGTAAAAGTTTAACTGCTTCGATAATACGCTCTCTATCCATCTTAGAGAAAGCTTCATCGAAAATGATTAATCTAATAGTATTTGCAATTTCTCCTTCATCATGAACATGATAAAGTTGAGCAAAAGAAGCAACAACAGAAATATAGAATGGAGTTTGAGTTTCTCCACCGCTCTTCTTCTTAATCATCTTAGAAAGACGTTGTTCTTCATTTGTTATTTTATTTGTAACAATTAAATCAAAATCAAGATAACTACGATAATCAGTGAAATCTTCAATGTTTTTAATAACATTTACTTTTGTATCATTATTTCCAGTGTCACTAATTTGTCTAAATAAATCTTCCATGACATCTTTATATTTTTCTAAAAACTTCGATTCATTTTCGTCGGTTTCTAAAATAATGTCATCTTTTAACATATCATAATAACGACGATATTCAGTTCTTGGTTTAACTGTAAAATGATATAAATCAGTTCCAAAAGAAGATTCTTTTAAAGCTTGATTTAAGTTTTCAATTTGATCTTCAGCTTCTTCAATGGCACTTCTTAATTTAAAGATAAAGTCATCTTTAAATTGTTGAGTAGCTTTATCATAACTATCTTTAATTTTTTCTTTATATTCTGGAAGTTTTACATCTCTAAATTCGGCAAGCTCAGCATTAAATTGATTATTATCAGTAGCTTCAGCATCATAACTTAAATGATAATCACGACAATAATCTCGACGTGCTTTGACAAGTTGAGAGAAAATGTTTGAAGCGATGTATTGTGAACGAACAATTGAAGTATTTTGTTCATTTAAAATAGTTAAGAAATTTTTACCTTCTTTAAATTCGTTTTCTAAATAAGGAAGACATTTTTCATTAACAAACTCTACATCATAATTATTAATTAAAGATTTTTCTTTTTCATGAATCTTAAATTCTTCAGTTTTAATCTTATCTTTCTTTAAATTTTCGATTTCATTAGTTAAATTACCTTTTTCTAAAATTAAAGTTTCGTTATCTTGTTTTAAATCTTCAATATCAGCTTCAACATCTTTAAGACGCTTATCAATTGAAGAAATTAAAGTTGTATCTCTTTCACTTAATTCTTCTTTAATGTAATCTAACGTTTTTTGTAAACCTTCAAGTCCACTAGTTTTTAAAATATCTTCTAAAATAATACTAATCTCATTTGAGTTTAAAATTTCAAGATTATTAGCTTCTGTAATTAAAGAAGATAAACTTCTAAAACTTCCTAAATTAGCTAAATTATTTTGTAATTCAATATTTTTCTCTTTAATAAATCTTTCATCAAGACTACGACCAATATATGAACTTTGATATAAACGTGGATTAATTTTACTTAAAGCAAAATTACGATATAAATCACATTCTTTAGTAATACCATTTCCGCTTTCACGAGCTTCATTAACGCTCATTGATTTATGTAAACGGCCAATTAAGAAATTAGTATAAGCTCTTGCGCCTTCATGATCAGTAATGATTTCTTCTGCAAGTGATTCAGGTTCACATCGATAATTTCTTTCAATAATTTTTTCTTCATCGACAATACTAATTGAATAATAGCGATATAAATCAACTAATTTAGCAAGTGATTTATAAGCTTCGATATAATATTTAGGGGCTACGAATAAATTAAATTTTTGTCCAGCTAAAAATCCTTCGATTGCATTAGACCAACTTAAATCTTTAATATCGATTAAATCAGCATAAATACTAACTGGAATATCTTTATGGAATTTTTCTTTTAAATCTTCTTCTAATTTTTTACGAATAGTCATTAAAATTTCACTATAAGATTTTGTTCCAGTTTTAATTGTTTTTTCTTCTTCACGAAGTTTAGCAATTTTCTTTTCAATATTAGAAATATTTCTTGCTATTGAAATTGCTAATGTTGAAACATTATTTTTAAAATTACTTAACTTAGTACGGAAATCAACTAAACGATCTTCAGTAATAGAAGTTACTTCTCCTTTTAAAAGTTCTTTAAATTCTTTTGAATTTTCAAGAATTACTTTGGCACTTTCTTCAAGAGCTGTTAAATCATTTAAACGATCTTCATCTAAAAAGTCTTTATTAAATGTTTTTAAACTACTAACTAATTTTGTAGAAGCATTAATATATTTATCACAATAAGCATTTAAATTATCTTTAATACCTTGCTTTTTAGCTTCAATATCATTAATTTGCGTTTCGATTTGACGTTTTTGTTCCATTAATTCATTAACTAAACGTCCAACATCATTATTTGTTTTATCAGATAGTAAATTAATTTTACGATTTTCCAAAATTTGTAAATTATTTTTATTTTCTTCAAGTTCTAAATCAATTTCTGCAATTCTTTCTTGAGCTTTAATAACGTTATTTTTAAAACCATTTACTTTATCTTTAGACATTTCAAGTTCACATTTTTCAATTAAATATTTAGAAATATCTAAACTTTCTTTAGCATTAACATACTTATTAAAGTTATCATCAATTTCTTGAAGCAAAGTAACGCGGTGTTCGAGTCTTTCAGCTTCAACTTGTAACTTTTTATATTGCAAAATATTTTCTTGTAAAGAAGATAATTCAATATTTTCTTGTTTTTCACAAACATGTTCAGTAATGAAGGTAGTAATATCAGTAATTGGCGTAAAACTTGCAGCTTTTTTAAGCAAGGAGAAATATTTATCTTTTAATCCACCAAATTTAAATTTTAAAAATTCAGTATATTGTTTATTTGTATCAAAAAATTTAAATCTTCCATTATAATTTTCATTTAAAAAGCGATACAAAGCTTTATATTCCATTGGATATTTATTTTCAATAAATTCATTTTCAGGAATCCTATCATCAAATTCAAAGAAATGATGTTCTTCACTTCCATCAGCAAAAGAATCAAAAACAATTCCCATTGTAAAATATTCATTATGTAAATCATCAAAAAACTCTAAAACAATATAAGAAGTAAATCTTCCACTTCTTAAATATTTAAAGTCACCTTCTAATGTATCACCAATTTCACCACGTAAATATCCTTTTAAAGTACGGGCACTTTTATCCATAGCAGCTTTATTAAAATATTTACCACTTGTATCACCAAGTAAAACAAGCTCGAGAGCATCGATTAAAGTTGATTTACCACTAGCGTTTTTACCAGTTAAAAATACTATATCTTTAAAATCAATAGTTTGATTCCAAAAATAGTGCCAGTTAATTATTTTTGCTTTAGTTAGGGATTTCATCGTTAATCTCCTTTCCATTTATTTCATCTAATAAACTGCTCATCGCAATAATTTTCTCATTATTTAAAGCATAAACTACACTTGGTAAAATATAAAAAGTGACGTTTCCTTCGTCATAATTTCCACTAACTTTGTTAATGATATTATGAATTGCTAAAAATCTTAAACAGCGTCCAATAGCTCTTCCACTTAATCTTTTATTTGGAAGATAAACACCATGTTCATTCATTTCGTTAATTAACATTGGTGTTGTCATATAAATTGATTGAGTTAAAGCATTAGATTCACTTTTTTGATTTTCATAAATTAATCTTAAAGTAAATAAAACTAAACTTGTTTCGCGATCAACTTTTACACGGTTATCGTTATATTCATTGCTTAAAGCAATTACCCCAAGAATATTATCTTTTTCAATACGCCAACCGCTAAATTTTAAATAGCTTTCAAAAACTTCAAAAAATCTTTCTAAGAAACGATAATCTGGATTAACACGCATCATTTTTTCTTTGTTATCAAAGATATCACGAACAATAAATCCTTTAAGTAATAATTTATTACAAACTTCAGCAAAATTATTTTGATCAGCTGCTGTCATTTTATAAAATTCATCAGTAAACATTAAATGCTCTCCTTTCTTGTAAATAAGAAGTGTGGAACTAAGAAACAATTGTTAATAATCTTTTTATCATCAATTAGTTCAACTTCATAAAAACAATTTTCATCATCTTTTTTAACTGTTGCAAAAATTAAACATATGAAAGCTTCCATATCGTTTAATGGCATTTCTTCAATTGGTAATGAATTATTATTTCCAAAACAACTTTCCATAAAAGCAAATATTTTTTCATTAGTATAAATATTTTTAGTTGCTTCTAAGAAATCTTTCATTAGTTCTTCATTAGCAACATCAAAATCAATTATTTCAAGTGGACTACCATCTTCTTTTAATCGACGATTAATTGGGAAGGTAATCGATTCAGGATCAATAAATCCTTGGTCATATAAATAGATTGCATCGGACATTTTTGAAATTATCTTGCCACTTAAACGTGGAGAATTAAAACTTTTTGCATAAGATTTAATAATATTTTCTAAATGACCTTTAATAGTTTTATCGGTGTTATTAAGATAAAGAATTTTATTAGTAGAAGATTTTGTGTAATTACTATTTTCTTTATCAATACGTGAAATTAACTCATTAATTGTTGAATATGTATCAGTTATATAGTTAATTTTTGTAATAATATCACGTTCAATTTCATCTCTTTTATATAAACGAGAATTATATGCTGCTTGTTGAATTAATTTTTCACGAATTTCTTTTGTTAACAACCACTTTTCTAATATTTGAATAATTGGACGTTTAAATTTAATGACACTATCAAAAGTTTTTAAAGGGTGATAATAGCGGTCATTAATTTTAGTTTTATAAATATCAAAAAAGTCTCTTAAAACATCATTTGTTTCAAACATTTTTCCAAGTTTATTTTGGAAAATTCGAATTGAGTTAAAAAGTGTAATTAATTCAACTTTTAAACGTTTGGTATTTTCATAACATTTTAATAAGGTGACATACATTAAGTCATCTCTTTCATCGTCTTCAAGTTTAAGTTCACTATATGTTGCATGAACTAAACTCAAATAAGGTGATTCTTCATCACTAATAACATCTTTAAAAGCTTTTAAAATAATTATTGAATAAGGTGGAAGAATAATTGTTTCTTCAAACTTTTCTGGATCCATTGCAATGTTAATCCAACCAGTTTCTTCTAATCGACGAACAATAAAACTGGCCTTTGCTGATAAGTTATCAATTATTATCGAATCATCAAGGGTCACATCTTCTTCAGCCATCAAATCAAACTCTTCTAAAGATTTCTTGTCTTTATCTTTTAAAGCTTTTAAAAAATCATTCTTATTAATAATGTTTTCATCAGTTTCTAACATCTCAATTAATGTTAATAAAGCTTCGGCAAAGATAAAACGGTTTTTGCTGTTAAATATTGAAAAATATTTTTCTGGTATTACTTCAAATAAATTCACGTTTTTTTCCTTTTTTATCGTTTTTATTGTATCATTTTTATTATTATAATACTAATAAAAAAGATATATTTTTAATTAAATTTTTAATATACTTTTTATATGACAAATAAGAAGATTTTTCCAAGCAAATCAAAAATATTATTAAGCTTTACTCCTGTATCGATTCTTTTGTTATTAGTACTATATTTTTCAATAGGTGGAAAGTTTACTTATTTTGGTAAATCAAGTGAAGAAATTAAAAGTTTATTAATTGCAGATGCAATTGCTTTTTCTATTTGGATTGTCTTAAATGTTGTCTCAATTTTTATTTTATTTAAATATAATTTTTACATCATTAATAACAGTGAATTAATTCATCATCGTTTTAATAAAGAATTACATTATCAATTTAATGAGATTATTTATATCGATGAAAAATCTACCTTAAAAAATCGTACCTTACTATTTTACACATCTAAGGGTGATGCAAGATATTTAATCTTAGATAAAGATAAAGAACTTTTAAAAGTCTTACAAACTAATTGTAAAAATTTATTAACTAAGGAAGCATTTCAAGCTAAATTTCCTAATATTCGTTTATAAAAAGTCTTTAATTTAAAAAAATACCTTGCAAAACTAAGGCATTTTTTTAAAATTCATAAAATTTAAGATAATTTATTAATTATTTTTTAGACTCTTAATAATAGATCTAGCTACTAAAACTCCACTAGCACTAGCTTGAGCTAAACCACGTGTAATTCCTGCTCCATCTCCAGCAACATATAAATTATTAATTTCTTTTACCATTAAAGTTTCATCTACTTCTGGATAGGCGCTATAAAATTTAGCTTCAATTCCATAAAATAAAGTATCATCATTTGCAATTCCTGGAGTAACATGATCTAAAGCTTCAATCATTTCAATTAATGATTGCATAGTTTTATAAGGCATGCATAAAGTTAAGTCTCCTGGTACAGCTTCTTTTAAAGTAGGAACAATAAATCCTTCTTTAATACGTTTTTCAGTAGATCTTCTTCCTCTCTTAATATCTCCATATTTTTGTACAATGACTGAACCACAAGATAACTCATTAGCAAGTAAAGCAATATACATTGCAAATTGATTTGGTTGGTTAAATGGTTCTTTAAATTTATGAGAAACTAATAAAGCAAAGTTAGTATTTTCACTTCCTAATTTCTTATCAAAATAAGAATGTCCATTTGCTAAAACAACATTATGGTCGTTTTCTAAAACTACATGTCCACTAGGATTTGAACAAAAAGTTCTAACTTTTGTACCAACTGAAGTATTAAAAACAAACTTTCCTTCGTATAAATTTTTATTTATTTCTTCCATGATAACATCACTAGTTTCTACTCTTACTCCAATATCAACTTGATTATTACGCATATTTACATGATGTTTAGTTAATAAATCATTTAGAAAAATAGCACCATCACGACCTAAACATAAAACAACTTTATTAGCATAAATTTCTTTATTATCATCAACAATAATTCCTTTAACTTCATTATTTTCAACGATAATATCTTTTAAACAAGTCTCAAATCTAATTTCAACTTTAGTTTTTAAATATTCATAAATTCTTTTTAAAATTTCTAAATTTTCTTCAGTTCCTAAATGGCGAACTTTAGCTCTAAGTAACTTTAAACCGGCACCAATTGCTCTTTTTTCAATATTTTTAATTTCTTCAGTATAAGGATTTGTAATAATTTTAGTAGCACCAAACTTAAGATTAATTTCATCACAATAATTAATTAACTCTAAAGCTTCCTCATCTCCAATATAATCAGTTAGCCATCCTCCAAACTCAGTTGTAATATTATATTTTCCATCACTATAAGCTCCAGCTCCACCAAATCCACTTGTCATTGAACAAGCTGGATAACATCCTCTGATTCCTTCTTTATTTTTAGGACATCTTTCTAATTCGTGATTTAAGACTGGGCATTTTCTTTTATAAATATCATGGCCTTTATCAATTAATAAAACTTTTAAATCTTTATTCAAATTTGCTAATTCATAAGCACACATATAACCACTTGGACCACTACCAACAATTACAACATCAAATTTTTCCATATCCTTCTCCTAAATCCGTTTTTATTATAATTTAATTATTATTTTTTACTATTTCTTTATGTAAAAAATTATAAAGTTCTTCAAAAGAATTTATATAAATAACTCCAGGTAAATTTTCAATATCATTCCTTTTTAACATTGTAAGAATAATAGTTTTTAAATTAGCATTTTTAGCTGTTAAATAATCAAAATATGTATCACCAATAAAATAAGTATCTTCTTTAGGTATATTTAAAGCACTTAAAATTTTAGTTACTCCTTCTATATCTGGTTTATTAATCTTAACTTCATCCCCACAAACAATATAATCAAATAAATCTTCCATCTTAAATAAATTTAAAGTATATGTTGTTCGAGGACGAGTTTTATTCGTATTTAAGGCAATTTTAAAACCTTCTTCTTTTAATAATTTTAAATATTTAAGTTCATCTTTAAATAAATAAACATTTGTATCGTAATATTTTAAAGTCATTCTAGAATATTCTTTATTAATAAATTCACGGTCTTCTTCATCATATAACTTCTCTAAAGAATCTTTTAAAGAAGGACCATTAAATTCATAAATCATTTCATCATCAACTTTTATTCTAGGTGGATATTTACTAAAAAGTTCTTTCCATGTTAAAAAGATGCATTCATCGCTATCAATTAAAGTTCCATCTAAATCAAAAATTAATAATTTATTCATCTTTTTGAACATCAACTTCTTTTAAAGGTTTTCTATCTAAATAAAGTGCTTTAAATAAAATGAAGAAAATAATAATTAATATTCCTCCACCAATCATTACATAACTTGTAATTTCACTACTTTTAAAATAATCTGAACCTGTTCTTAAAGGCTCTAAAATAGCTCTAGTTACTCCATACCAAACTAAATATCCACCAACTAAAGTTCCATCAGCATGATATGAATCAACATTAATTAGTTTCTTATCTTTATCTTTTATAAATAAATTCGTAAATTTAATAAACCATTTAGAGAAATATTTTCTTCCAAATCCATAATATAAGACAAAATAACCTATTAAATTAGTACAAAATTCAATGAAAAATAATGGTAAATAAATCATTCCTGGCTGTAATGATGAAGAGCCATGATCTGCATACATCATTTGATTTTTAACAAATGTTGGTAAAAATGCAAAATATTCAACACTTATTGGGTATCCATTAACTTCATTATTAAAGAAATTACCCCATCTACCAATTGCTTGAGCAACTAAAATTGCTGGAACAATAAAATCAGCAACAAATAAATAATTCATTTTTGTATATGGTTTTCTTTTTAAAGCATATTTTAAAATTAACATTGTGGTAACTCCACCAATAATTCCTAAAATAGCTCCTCCCATAATTCCAAGCCCGCCTTGACGAATATCAAAAATCTTCGTCCAGTCTTGAACATATTGAGACATACTTCCTTTATTTGAAATATCTAAAATAACATACCATAAACGTGCACCAATTACTCCACAAGGAAAAGCGATAAAGAAGCAAGTATATAATAAGCCGTGTTCTCCATAATATTTATAAGCAAGATGGTTGCAAATAAGTAAAACTAATAAAGCTCCACTTAAAATAAATACGGCATATAAAGCAATGTTTAATCCATCAGCACTAGGATTTCTTAATAAAACAATTCCTTTTTCTCCAATATGAAGTGTATTTGCTAAAGGATAAACTAAATAAGGAGCAATTCCTTCGGTATAGCAAATAAATGAAACAACTCCCAAAACAATTGCAGATATATAAGTTATTTTTGAAATCTTTTTTAATTTTTCATTTATATTAGGTGTAAAGTAAGTTAAATATACTCCATAAATTGATGTAAATAAGAAAATTGTAAATAATGTTCCAAATAAATAAGTCAAAGTTAAATGTCCACCATCAAGAACTATATTATGTAAGTTCATATTATTAATTGTTGCTTCATCAATAAAGAAAGCGACATTTAAAAGGATAAATCCAATTAAAAATATTAAAGGTATTCCAATAATAAAAACTAAGTATTTTTTTAAAATACCCTTTAAATCTAAGGTTTTTTTAATGATATTTAATCTATATAAAAAGACAATGACACCAATAATTGCAACTAAAACTAGACTTAGACCAAAATAATAAATTACATCATGATTCATGGATTTTCTCCTTTCTTTGTCTATCAACTTCTAAAACTTCTTTTAAATATTTTCCAGTATAGCTATTAGGATTATTAGAAACCTCTTCAGGAGTTCCACAAGCTACAACTGTTCCACCTTTATTTCCACCATCAGGTCCAATATCAATGATATAATCAGCCATTTTAATAACATCGAGATTATGTTCGATAACGATGATAGTATCTCCGTTTTCAACAATCTTTTCTAATACTTTTAATAAACGACTAACATCATCAATATGAAGACCAGTCGTAGGTTCATCTAATATATATAAAGTTTTACCAGTTGGACGTTTTTGTAAGTAATAAGCAAGTTTAACTCTTTGAGCTTCTCCTCCACTTAAAGTTGTGGCTGGTTGTCCAAGTTTCATATAACCTAATCCAACACTTACTAAAGTTTGTAATTTCCTTGCTAAACCTTGCTGATTTTTGAAAAATTCATAAGCATCTTCAATAGTCATTTCTAAAACATCATATATTGATTTACCTTTATATGTACAAAGTAAAGTTTCTTCATTATATCTTTTACCATTACATTCATCGCACTTAACATAAACATCTGGTAAAAAATTCATTGGAATTCTAGTTACACCAGCTCCTTGACAATGTTCACAACGGCCTCCAGGAACATTAAAACTAAAACGTGATTTATCAAAACCACGAGCCTTTGCCTCAATTGTATTAGCAAAAATATCTCTAATATCATCAAAAGCTTTAACATAAGTTGCAGGGTTTGATCTAGGAGTTCTTCCAATTGGTTCTTGAGAAATATTAATAACTTTATCAATATATTCAAGTCCTTTTAAACTTTTATAAGGACCTGGAATAACATCTAAATGTTCAAGTTCTTTTTTAATTGCTAAAAATAAAGTTTCATTTACTAAACTTGATTTTCCACTTCCACTAACTCCAGTGACACAAATAAATTTACCAAGTGGAAATTTAACATCAATATTTTTTAAATTGTTAACACTACATCCATCGATTTCTAAATAATGTCCATTACCTTTTTTTCTTTCATATGGAACTGGAATGTATTTTTTACCTGCTAAATATTGTCCAGTAATTGAATTAGGCGCATTCATAATGTCTTCAAGCTTTCCACAAGCCACAATTTCTCCACCATGAACTCCTGCTCCAGGACCAACATCAACGATATAATCAGCATTTTTTATCATTTCATCATCATGTTCAACAACAATTAAAGTATTTCCTAAATCGCGCATTTCTTTTAATGAATTAATTAATTTTTCATTATCTTTTTGATGTAAACCAATTGAAGGTTCATCCAAAACATAAAGGACGCCACTTAGTTTAGAACCAATTTGAGTTGCTAAACGAATTCTTTGACTTTCACCACCACTTAAAGTCATTGATAAACGATTTAAAGTTAAATATTCAAGTCCAACATCGACTAAAAATTTAATACGATTTTTTAATTCATTAATAACTAATTCCGCAATTAAGCATTGATTTGAAGTTAAAACATTTTTTAAATTTAAAACCCATTCATATAATTTATCTAATGATAAACAACTTACTTCATATATATTTAAACCATCAACTCTAACAGCTAAAGCTTCTTTGGAAAGTCGAGCACCATTACAAGCTGTACAAACTTTATCGCGTAAAAATTTACCTAAATATTCACGGCTAAAATCACTAGTAGTTTCTGCATGTAGGCGTTCAATTTTAGTTTTTAAGCCTTCAATAAAACTTGTTGATTTTTTAGTAATTCCACTAGCGCTTGTAATCTTATAAGAAATTGGTTCTTTACTGCCATTTAAAATTAAATCAACATCTCTTTCAGTTAATTTATTAAAAGGTACATCTTTTGGAATATGATAATATTCAAGTAAAACATTAAAGTTTTGCCAATCAAGATTTGTCGTATTTATCGTATTTTTATAATAAATTATTGCCCCTTCATTTATTGAAAGTGATTTATCAGGAACAAGTAAATCAAGATCTAATTCTTGTTTAATTCCAAGCCCATTACAAGAAGAACAACATCCTAAAGGAGAATTAAATGAAAATAATCTTGGTTCAAGTTTAGGAACACTAAATCCACAAATTGGACAAGCATTCTTTTCACTAAAAAGTCTTTCGTTATCATTAATTAAAGCAATTACAAATCCATTTGACCATTCACTAGCAAGTTCACAGGCTTCAAAAACTCTTCCTCTAACTCCTTCTTTTAAAACAATACGGTCAATTATAATATCAATATTATGTCTTTTATTTTTATCTAATAATTTAACATCATCAATTAAAATATTTTCACCATCAATTCTAAGTCGACTAAAACCATTTTCCTTAATTTTTAATAAAGTTTCTTTATGAGTTCCTTTTTCATTTCTTACGATTGGAGCAATAATTTGCACTTTGCTATTCACTTCATTTTCAAGAATTATATCAGTAATTTTAGCAAGTGAAAAAGAAACAATTGGAACATTATGTGTAGGACAATAAGGTACACCAACTCTAGCAAATAATAATCTTAAATAATCATATATTTCAGTTACAGTTCCAACCGTACTACGAGGATTATGGGAGGTTGTTTTTTGATCAATAGCAATTGCAGGTGAAAGTCCTTCGATACTTTCAACATCAGGTTTTTCAAAACTACCTAAAAATTGTCGAGCATAACTAGATAAAGATTCGACATATCTTCTTTGACCTTCTGCAAAAATCGTATCAAAAGCTAAAGTAGATTTTCCACTTCCGCTTAACCCAGAAAAAACAATTAACTTATCTTTTGGTAAACTAACAGTTATATTTTTTAAGTTATTTTCTTTTGCACCTTTAACAATAATATTATTAATTCCCATACGGAATCTATTATACAAGAATTATTAAATTTTTGATATTTATATTACATATAAATATATAGAAATAAATTGCAAAATTGTTCCAGCTAAAACAAAAAAGTGAAAAACCGTATGAAACCAAACACTATATTTTCCACCAAGTCCATATAAAATACTTCCCAATGTATAACTAATACCACCAAAAAGTAATAATAAAAATCCATTTTGTCCAATGGCCATATATATCTCATAGGAAGCAAATATTATTGTCCATCCAGCTGCAATATACATTACAAAACTTACAATTTTAAATTTATTTATATTTATTGAATTAAAAACAATTCCAATAATTACTAAAATCCATACAACTGTAAAAATTAAATATCCACAATTTGGAATTACACCATATAAATAAACATCTCTTAAACTAATTAAACAATATGGAGTATAAGTTCCAGCAATTAACAAATATACAGTATCATGGTCAATAACTCGTAAAACTCTTTTATTATTATGTTTACCTAAAGCGTGGTAAATACAACTAATTGTATAAGTAATTATTAAACCTAAACTATATAAAATTACACTAATAATTTTACAAATATAATTTGTATAGCTATGAGGATCCGAAGGAATTGCATTCATATCAAAGCCATTATTAACTACTTTTATTAAACAAAAAATCATTACAAAAATTCCAAATAAAGCACCAAGGCCATGCGAAATACTATTCCATAACTCATGGCGTAATTTGTAATCTGGTAAGGCAATTTCTTTTAAACTCATAATGACCTCGTTTTCAATACTAGTTTACATAGTATTGATATTAAATGCAACTAAATTATTTAACATTTTTGAAAAAAAGTCTTTAAAAGTAAACTATTTTAGTAAAAACAAAAAAAGGTATAGGATAACCTATACCTTAATTATAAATTTCTAATGATAAATTAAAGTCCAAATTTTTTAATTCTTTCCCATCTATCTTTAGCAGCTTTTTCACTCTTTTCGAAAAGTTCTTCGTAATGTTCTGGATTAACTTTTGGAAGTTGTGAATATCTAGTTTCTTTAAGAATGAATTCTCTAAACTTAGTGAAGTCAGGTTCTTTGCAGTCAAGTTCAAGAGCTGGTTTTCCTTCTTCAAGTTTACGAGGATCATATCTAAAGGTTGTAAAGTAACCACATTCAACAGCTGCTTTTTCAGTAGCAATTGAGTTAACTAAACCACCTTTAATTCCTTGGTTAATACATGGAGCATAGCAAATAATTAATGATGGTCCATTATAGCTTTCAGCTTCTTTAAAGGCTTGAATTGCTTTCATTGGGTTAGCACCTAAAGCAACTTGAGCAACATAAACTGTACCATAGCTCATTGCCATTAAAGCAAGATTCTTCTTTCTTGTCTTTTTACCACTAGCAGTAAATTGAGCAATACTACCAGTTTGACTTGATTTAGAAGATTGACCACCTGTATTAGAATAAACTTCAGTATCCAAAACCATAACATTAACATCATCTTCACTAGCAAGAACGTGATCAAGACCGCCATAACCAATATCATATGACCATCCATCACCACCAACAATCCAAACTGATTTATCTAATAAGTCTCTTTCAAATTCTAAGACTTCTTTAACAGCTTGATCTTTACTAGCTTTAACTAAATTAACTAAGTTAGGGATAATCTTACGAGCTTCTTCTTTGTTTTTAATATTAGCAAGATAATCTTTAATTGTAGTTTTTAATTCAACTTCAACTGTTTCACTATTTAAAGCAGCTTCTAAAATACGAGCGATTTGCATTAATTTATAATTAGTAGCAAGTCTCATACCATAACCATATTCAGCATTATCTTCAAATAAGGAGTTAGCCCAAGCAACACCATTGCCATTCTTATCAGTAACAAATGGAGTAAGTGGAGTTGAACCACTATAAATTGAACTACATCCAGTTGCATTAGCAACTAACATATCTTTACCAAATAATTGTGATAATAATCTATAATATGGAGTTTCTCCACATCCAGCACAAGCACCACTAATTTCCATATATGGCATTAAGAAACCAACACCTTTTACAGTATTAGTTGGGAATTTATCACTCTTATATTCTGTATGTTTATATAAATATTCAGCATATTTCTCTTTATCAAATTGAGATTTAGCTTCAACCATCTTAAGAGCAAAATGATCATTTCCTTTAAGTTTAGCTTGTTTATTTGCCATACATTCATTAACACAAAGTCCACATCCAACACAGTTCATTGGAGAAACTTGAATAACGAATTTCATACCTTTAACTGTTGGTCCAAGAGCATCTTTAACATGGTCAACTAAACCTTCTGGTCCTTTATTAACTTCTTCATCAGTTAATAAGAATGGACGAATGGTAGCATGTGGACAAACAAAGGCACATTGATTACATTGAATACAATAATCTTTATTCCATTCAGGAACTCTATCAGCAATACTTCTTTTTTCTTTATAAGTAATATTTTCTTCCATTGTTCCATCTAATAATTCAAATTCGGTGAATTTAGAAACTGGAATGTCATTACCATCAAGAGTATTAACATGATCAACATAAGTATCGAAGTAATCTTCACCAATTGTATTTCTTTCTCTAACAAATGGTAAATCTTTCCAAGCTGGATCAACTTTAATTTCTCTTAATCCTTCAGTACCTTTATCAATAGCTTTATAGTTAAGTTCAACAATTTCTTGTCCTTTTCTACTATAAGTTTTTTCTGCTAATTTCTTCATCCACTTATTAGCATCTTCGTAAGGCATAATTTGTGGATTTAAGTAGAAGAATGCACTTTGTAAAATAGTATTTGTATGTCTACCCATACCAATTTCAGCAGCAATCTTATTAGCATCAATAACATAGAATTTAGCACCTTTAGTAGCTAATTGATTTTTAACTCTATTAGGTAAAGATTTAATTAAGGTTTCATCATCCATATCAGTATTTAATAAGAATGTTCCACCTCTTTTTAAATTCTTTAACATATCGAATCTAAAGACATATGTATCAAGTGAGCAGCTAATAAAATCAGCGTGTTCTACATAATAAGTTGAATGAATTGGTTCTTTTCCAAATCTAAGGTGTGAACGAGTAACACCGCCAGATTTTCTTGAGTCATAAGCAAAATATGCTTGAGCATATTGATGAGTTGCATCACCAATAATCTTAACACTTGATTTATTTGCACCAACTGTACCATCACTACCTAATCCATAGAATAAGCAAGAAGTATAATTGTGAGCGATTTCATAGTTATCATCAGCTTTTAATGATAAATGAGTAACATCATCATTAATTCCAATTGTAAAATTATGGAATTCTTTTCCAGTTAACATAACATCATAAACAGCTTTGATATGTTTTGGTTGAGTATCTTTACTACTTAAACCATATCTTCCACCGATGACTTTAACTGAATCAATTTTATTAGTTAATGTTAAAGCAGTAACAACATCTTCATATAAAGGTTCACCAACTGCTCCCATTTCTTTTGTTCTATCTAATACAGCAATTTCTTTAACAGTATCAGGTAAAACACTAACTAAATGTTTAGCGCTAAATGGTCTATATAAATGAACTTTAACTAAACCAACTTTTTCGCCTTTACTCATTAAATCGTTAACAACTTCTAAAGCAGTTTCAGTGACACTTCCCATTGCAATAATAACTTTTGTAGCTTTCTTATCACCAACATAAACAAATGGAGCATAAGTTCTACCAGTTAATTCACTAGCTTTCTTGAAGTATTTATCAGCGATTTCAATTACTTTATTGTAATGTTCGTTTTGAGCTTCTCTGCCTTGGAAATAAATATCATCATTTTCAGCACCACCACGAGTAACTGGGTGAGTATGTGGATTAAGAGCTCTTGCTCTAAATTCTTCGACTTTTTCTCTATTTAATAATTTTTCCCATTCTTCATCAGCAACGAATTCAACATTTTGAATTTCATGGCTAGTTCTAAATCCATCAAAGAAATGACACATTGGATAACTTGATTCAATGGCAATTAAGTGAGCAACTGGAGTTAAATCAGCTACTTCTTGAACAGAATGTGAACATAACATTGTGATACCAGTTTGTCTAATTGCATAAACATCTTGGTGATCACCAAAAATTGATAATGAACGAGTTGCTAAACTTCTAGCACTTACATGCATAACTGCAGGTAAGAGTTCACCACACCACTTATAAATATTAGGAATCATTAATAATAATCCTTGGCTTGCAGTATAAGTTGTAGCAAGTGATCCGCCTTGGAGGGCACCATGTAAAGCACCACTAGCACCAGCTTCACTTTGCATTTCACAAACTTTTACAACATTACCAAAGAAATTTTTCTTCCCTTGACTTGCATAAACATCAACATGATCTGCCATAGGACTTGATGGAGTAATAGGATAAATTGCTGCGACTTCTGTAAAGTTATAACTACCTATTGCTGCAGCAGTATTGCCATCAACACTAAGCATGGTCTTTTTAACATCTGACATTTTAAATCTCCTTTATAAAACAAAATTATTATATAATTTTAGATATTCAATTTAAAGCAGTTATTTATATAAATTCGACTTATTTAATAAAAAATAGGCTACTTAATTTTATTAACAATTGCTTTTATGTCTTTACTTAGATATAATAATTAAGCATTGCTCCCTTAGCCAAGCTGGCAAGGCAATTGACTGCAACTCAATGATCGTTGGTTCAAATCCGACAGGGAGCTCCAAATTTAAATAGAAAGACTTGATATAAATCAGGTCTTTTTTTAAATTTTTAATATATTAATTTCGATATCTATTTTGTAAAAGTTCTAAAAAAGGGCCTTTTTTAAGAAAAAACCCTTTAAAACTCAATTATTTTTCTAATTATTTTCAAAATAACTTAATTAAAAACTTGAATAAAATCAACTAAATTTGAATGATGACCAATGGTAATTTCTCTTGTATAAGTAAATAAGTCAGCATCAAAAAATTTATAATATGTATCATCAAGTTCTAGACTATATGATGTCTTAGTAACAGCTTCAAATTTATCAAAGAAATTAAACTTACAGTTTTGATTCATTAAATTTACTGCTCTAGAGACACTTTGAATATCTCCAACATTAAACCATCCTAAAGTTTCGTTATTAAGTTCATCAAAATAAACTACTTTTTCTTTTACTAAGCTTCCATTAATAAAACCATCTTCATTATCAGCAGTTCGACTAATATATAAGAAAGTTTCTAAAGGATTTATAGTACTTCCAATTTCATCTATATCTCTTGATTTAATACCAGTATTTACATTAAAATTTTCATCTTTTGAAAAATCGTAATAATTATTTTGTAAATACGTTAAGTCAGTTAAATGCTTTCGGTATGAAAAATTAATTTTGTTATAGTCATTATCAAAATTCATATAAAATGAACCATGTAAATTTTGTTCTTCTTCTAAATTAAAATAAGAAATTTTAAAATAAATTTGTCTAAGATAATTTTCAGGCATTAAAGCATTAAATTTAAATAAATATTTAGTTCCGTCATCAAGATTTCCTTTTTCTAATACATAACTAAATTGAGCTGCTCTAAAGTCTAAAGAAGCAAAATCTTCAAGAAAAATATTATTTTTTAAAGTTTTTGTTTTACCATAAAAACTTATGTTTTCTCTTTCATAAGAAGAATTTTCTTCATAAAAGGATGAAAGAGTATATTTATAAAGACGGTTACTAGAGAAATTACTTTCCCACTTATTTTTTGAAGCATCTCTTAAAGAATTAATATGATTTGTAAAATCAATTAAGTTATTCATCTCATTTCCACATGAAACTAATAAAAAGCTTAAACTTAAAAATGCAAATAACTTTTTATTCATAATGTTACCTCAACAAATTCGAATGGTTCACTAAACGAAAAACTTTGAGTATAACTAATTTCATAATTAGACTCTTTATTGTCATTATCAAAGGCTTGTAAGCTTAAATTACCAGTTTCATTAATTTTGGTAATATAAAAATTATTATCAAATTCATATTCAATAAATGAATTTCTTAAATTATATACATCTTTATTAAAAATTATTGAAAGATCATCATCTCTATATTGAAAACTTTGATAAATACTATAAATTTTATTTCCATCTAAAGTTGAATTTATTGATCCATAAACAAAATAGTTATCATAAGGATCTGCATCTCCTCCAGAAAGATAAAGGAAAATTCCATCACACAAATAATGTTTAAAAGAGGCATATTCTTGATATGTATCTGAATTTATTGTATTTTCATTAGTTTGATAATTGTATAAAGTTGATTTTGTTTTTATAACATTATTTAAAAAAGATGTATTTACTTCTTCTTTATTTAATATGGTTTCATCTACATCAAAATAATACTTATTAACTTCTTGAAAATAATAATTTGGATAAAATCTATTTTCTTTAAAATTTACAATCGAGTAAATTTTATTATGGATTGAAATAACTATAGATTTATTATTGGTTTTATCTAAAATATTTAAGTCGATATCATAATTAAAATACTGAGCATCTTTGCTAAGATTTTCTCCACTATAATTATTTTTAATTTTAAGAATTGTTTCATGTAACTCTTTTTTTGAAGAACAAGAAACAAGAAATAAACTTAAAAAAACAAAAATATAAAATTTATGCTTCATTTTCTCTCCTATTTTTAAATTAACACAAATAATAAAAAAAAATAGAAAAAAACGATAATGAAATATCGCTTTTTAAGTTTTTGAACAGAAATCCAAATAATATTACTTAATATGTTCTAAATAATTGTTAGCATATTCTTCATAACGAGTACTAGATAAATTGTCTTGATTATAAAGTATCTCATCTTTATTAACTACGTTTATAGTAATTTGAGGATATTGATTTTCCAAATTTGTTTCGATTATTAAATTAATAGAGTGATTTAATAAATAACCATCTTCATTAAAAGTATATATTTCTTCACCTATAATATTTAAATCTCCAACAGATATATTTCCTAAACTTGAAATATCAATAAATTTAGAAATATTATTTTGATTAAATGTTAATTGTAATGACAAATTATTATTTAATCTATAAAATTCAAACATAATTGGTGAAATTACATCCTCCATATTTAAATAGTGATATGAATTTTGAAGAACTGAAATTAAACTGTTAGCATTAAATATAATTTCACTACTATCGTTTAATATTAATTGATTTGTATTTATTTCAAGCTCGCCATTACCATTTTGGTATCGAGCAATATAAAAATTATATACAAAAGTTTCCAAATTTTTAGTGTATTCTTCAATTGAAATTGAAATTTCTTCCTTAACTAAATTTCCATCATTAAGACTATAATTTAAGCTCCCAGTAAAGGCGTAGGGATTAAGAGCATCATTATCAGCGAAAACATCTGCATACATATAAGTTTCATTAGTTTTGGATATATTTGCATCTAAAAATACTGATGTTTTTGTATGCATAAAAGAATAAACCTTAAAAGAAGTAACTTCACTAGGTGTATAATTAGAAATAAGTTGGTTTGCTTCTTCTAATGAAATTTTTGTTCCTAAAGAATTTTCATGTTCGCAAGAAACTAAGCTAAACAAACTAAAATAGACTAAACAAAATATTATTTTTTTCATAATAAAAGTTTACTTTAAAATTTCCTTGTAATTATTAATTTAGAAAAAATAGTTTAGTTTTACAACGTTTTTTTATTTTCTTAAGGCTTTTCTTTTCTTAACTTTATATTTTTTAATTAACTTATAAGAACCTAAATAACCTAAAACAAGAACAATAAAAGCGATTAAAAATACTACAACAAAAGTAGGAAGTGGATTAACTTTTACATCTTCCCGCATTTGAACAATCTTGTTATTATCTTCGCCAAAATCTTGCATGATATATAACTTATCTAAATCTCCTTCTTCAGGATATTGAGCTTTTAAAGTTCTACCTTCCCAAGAATCAGGATCAACAGTTAAAATAATTTCTTCTTCGGTATTAAAGAAGTAACTAATATCATATTCAATAAATCCTTCTTCATAATCCATGTCAAAAGAGTCATAAATATATGCTAAGATTTCATTTTCTTCAACATCTAAACTTGTTCCACTCATAAATGAAGTATAACCAGTGTATAACATATTAGCTGTTACATTACTTGGCTCGCATAAAAAGTCTAAAAACTTAGTAGCATATTCATAATTTTTGCTATTCTTTTCAACTGTTTTTGGCATACACCAAGCATCAAACCAAATATTTGCTCCAGCTTCAGGAATAGCAAAATATAAATCAGTACGAACTCCTTCTGGTTTTTCTTCTTCATAAGATTCATCTTCACCTGGATAATAATTTCCTTGGAGAATACTAAAACAAGCATCACCACTCCAAGCTAAATTCATGCCGATTTTTTTAGTAACGATATCATTCTTACCACTATCAACTTCAAAACCAAAAATATTGTCTTTTAATTTAATAAGTTCATCTTTAACTTTATCAATAGTTTCATCACTATGATCATTAAAATAAATGTTATTTTTATCTTCTAAAGAAATATCTGGATCTAAAAATTCATCTTTATATAACTCTAAAATTCCTAAAGCATAAGTATCACGCATACTATCTTTAATTGATTGAGTTCCTTTATAATTTGGATTCCAGAAAGCACTCCAACCATCAGGACCATTAAGTTCTTCGATGATTGATTCTTTTGACATATTTCTTTCAACAAAAGTTGAATATGTTGGATTATATAAAATACCTAAGGTTCCCCACATATAACCTTTAGCGTATTCATCTAGAGTACCTAAATATTGATGATCACCTTTTTGATAAACTTCTATTTTATTAATAATTCCAGAATTACCTTCATCATAATTTACTAAATATTTAGATACATTTTCATTATAAGTAGTTAAACCTTCAATTTTTTGAATTAATCCTTCGCTAGCTAAACGTTGGATCATATATTCACTACAACAAATTAAGTCATAATTAGCTTTCCCTGTTTGAAGCTCATTATACATAGTTTCGTTTGTATCGTAAGTTTCATAAACAATTTCACATTCAGGATTTAATTCATTAAAAGTATCAATTAACGATTCATCAATATAGTCTTCAGCATTTAAAACATGAATATAAACTTTTTCTGAAACTTCGGTTGAGCCACTTGAATTACATCCCATTAAAGCAAATGAGCTAATTAAACTAATTGCAACAAGTGGAAATAATTTAAATTTTTTCATTATGAAGCCCTCCCTTTTCTTACTTTATGTTTTATCTTTTTATTTCTTAAAACACTAATAATAATCGCTACTACTAAAACTACTAAGAAAATAATAGTTGTTAATGGACGCATATTAGGTGGAATTGGACCTTTTTTAATTTTAGCTTGAACTAAGGTAGAAAGCGTTTCGATATTAGCTTCTCCACTTAATAATCCTGGACCGCGAGTAAAGGCTGTAACAATAAAGTCGTCAAGACTTAAAGTAAAGGAAAGTAAAAATCCGCTAACAATACCAGGTAAAATTTGAGGAACTAATACTTTTCTTAAAGCTTTTCTTGGACTACAGCCTAAATCAAGGGCGGCCTCATATAAACTTGGATCCATTTGAACTAATTTAGGTTTAACATTTAAATAAACAAATGGCACACTAATAACGACGTGTCCTGCTAATAAAGTCCAAAACGAAAAGATATTTTCTTTAAATAAGAAATTTCCTAAGAAAACAAACATAATAGTTAAACTTAAAGCAATAACAATCTCAGCATTAACTACAGGAATTTGATTTAAGTTTTCAATTAAAGCTCTACTTCTTTTTTTGCTATAAAAAGCTCCAATTGCTCCAAGAGTTCCAAGAATTGTTGAAACTGCACTACTAATTACAGCAATAATTAAAGTATTCCCAAGCGCAATTAAAATTTCTTCATCTTGAAAAAGGTTTTTATATAAAGTGAAACTAAATCCACTCCATTCTCCAATATATGTTGAATTTGTAAAACTAAAAACAATTAAAACAAGAATTGGAACATACATTATTAAAAGGATTAAATAGATATATGAATAAGCTAAAATTTTCTTTACCATATTGAACTCCTTTTATCATCTTTTTCACTAAAATTACGTGTTGCGAGCATAGTAATTCCAACAATAAGAAGCATAATTAAAGCCATAAAAGAACCATCTCCCCATTGATAATTACTAAAGTTAAGATAAATTGAATTACCAAATAAGACGACTTTACCTTCACTTAAAATTTCAGGAATAACATAACTTGACATAGTTGGCATAAATACCATCATCGCTGCACTAATTACTCCTGGAACAGATTGAGGGAAAATAGATTTAGTAAAAACTTGAATACGATTACAACCTAAATCTTGAGCAGCTTCAATTTGAGACTGATCAAGTTTTAACATTGTGGTATATAAAGGTAAAATAACAAATGGTAAATAGTTATATACCATACCAATCATCGTAGCAATATAAGGATGGCTTCCTCCATTTAAACCAATCCAAGTCAAAACATCACGAGTTGCACCAGTTCTTAAAACAAAGTTTATCCACATTGGCATAACAAATAGCATTACAATAACATAATTTGAATTATATTTTTTATTAGCTAATAAATAAGCAATTGGATAACCAATAACTAAACAAATAATTGTATTTAATACTCCAAATAATAAAGATACTAACAAGACATTTAATTTATTTGTGCTGCTAAAGAAACCAACTAAAGCATCAAAAGTAAAGTTTCCATTAGTATCAGTGAAAGCATAAAAAACAATTAATAAAATTGGAATGACAACAAACAAAATTAAGAAAAGAAAATACGGAATACAAAGATATTTTCTTTGAAATCTAAATTTCATACTCAGTTATTTCCTTTTTTAATCTTAAACGGATATTTTTACTATCGATATGAATTCCAACTTTATCATTTAAGTTATATGTGTATGGAGTGACACAAACAAAGTCTTCTTCATCATCAGTTCTAACAATTAATTGATAGTGGTCACCTTTATAAACTGAATCAACAATTTCACCAACGACTTGAGCTTCATCGCTATTAATATCATCAATAATTTCAACATTAGCGATATCAATCTCAGCAACTACATCTGCATCTTCAAGATTATATGTTTTCTTTGTATCTTTAACATATAAATTACCATCTTCATTTAAAATAGAATTTGGTACTAATTGAGTAATATCACAATCAAATGGACATTCATCAATCATAACTTGATTATTTTTATTAATATAAGCATCGGTATAAATATTAGTAACAAAATCTTTCTTCATGATATGAATAGCATCTTTAGAAATCTTTAAACCAACTTCAAGATTTAATGGGAAATCTTTAGTATTTTTTACTAATAATTCATTTTTATTAATCATAATGGTGTATTCGTAATTCATTCCTTTGAAGATTTTATTTTTAATAACACCATTAAACATTCCTTGATTAGCCTCAGTAATTTTTACATCTTCTGGACGAACAACGACATCAACTTTTTCATTAAGAGGAAAATCATCAAGACAATCAAAATTAGTATTTAAAAATCTAACTTTAAGTTTATCAATCATTGTTGCATTATAAATATTACTTTCCCCAATAAAGTCAGCAACGAAAGCATTTTTTGGTTCATCATAAATCATTTTAGGAGTACCAATTTGTTGAATAACTCCATCTTTCATTACAACAATTGTATCACTCATCGTTAAAGCTTCTTCTTGATCATGAGTAACATAAATAAAAGTAATTCCTAACTTTTCATGCATTTCTTTTAATTCAAGTTGCATATCTTTACGCATCTTTAAATCAAGAGCACCAAGAGGTTCATCAAGAAGTAAGATTTCTGGTTCGTTAACAATTGCACGAGCAATTGCAACTCTTTGTTGTTGTCCTCCACTTAATGTTGAAACATCGCGGTCCTCTAATGCATCAAGATCAACAATTTTTAAAGCTCTAGCAACTTTTTTATCAATTTCTTCTGCTGTTAGTTTTTTGTATTTGTAAGCCTGCTCAGGAGTGCTCATTAATTCATTAATTTGTTTTGATAAAGTTTCTAGTCTTTCATTTTTTTCTTCTAATGAAATTAATTTATTTTTCTTGACATAATTGTAATCACTTTTTAATTTCTTAATTTTTTCTTTGTTTATTTTAAAAACAGGATTTCCGTCTTTGTCTTTTAACTCAACAGGAATTTTTTTAAGTCTTAGTCCAAAGGCTACATTATCATAAACATCTAAATGTGGGAATAATGCATATCGTTGAAATACCATATTAATAGGTCTTTTGTTAGGTGGCAAATTAGTAATATCTTTATTTTTTAATAAGATGTCACCTTTACTAGGAATTTCAAATCCTGCGATCATTCTAAGTGTTGTTGATTTACCACATCCACTAGGTCCTAAAAATGTAATAAATTCCCCCTTTTTAACATAGAGATTGAAGTTATCTACAACAGTAACTCCATCGTAAATTTTACTAACATTTTTAAGGTCAATAATATAACTATTTTCTTCCATCTTAAGTCCTCCGAAAAATGTTTTAAAATATACTTAAAACTGCGTTATATAATAATGATATTTTTTTAAAAATAAAATAAAATTTTTTTTCAAACTTTTTTTAAAAACTTTTTAACGACTTTTTTTGAATTTTAAAATTAACTTTTTTATCGATAAATTCATATTTTTTTAAATTTTATTAATTTTTAAAAAAAAGAGATTTTTTAATCTCTTTTTTTACTATTTTTTTAAGTAATTTTTCTTAATAATTTTACTATATTTTTTACATCGTTTCTTTAACTTCAACACCTAATAAATTTAAGGCATTTTTTAAAACAACTGAGGTAGCTTTTACTAAAGCTAATCTTTCACTAGTTAAACTTGGGTTTTCTTCGTCAATAAATTTAACTTCGTTGTATAAAGAATGGAACAAATTTGCAACTTTATAAGCATATGTAGTTAAGCGATGAACTTCTTTTGATTTTGCAATATCGATAATTAATTGTGGAAATTCATTAAGAGCTTTTATTAAAGAAATTTCTTTTTCGTGAGTTAAATTTTTGTATGTATCAAGTAAAACAAAATTATTATTTTTATTTAAGACTGAATGCATTCTAGCATATGCATATTGAATATAATAAACTGGGTTTTCACTACTTGATTTTCTTGCAACATCTAAATCAAAATCAAAATGAGAATCTAAAGTTTTTGATAAGAAGAAATAACGAGCAACATCAACTCCTACATCTTCACATAATTCACGAATAGTTATGGCATTACCAGTTCTTTTTGACATTTTAACTTCAAGTCCATTTTCCATTAAACGAACCATTTGAATAATTAAAATTTCAAGATTATCACTGTTATATCCTAAAATATCTAAACCTGCTTTAAGACGAATTATATAACCATGATGGTCTGCACCAAATAAATTAACAAGTTTATCATAACCACGGTCAAATTTATCTTTATGATATGCTAAATCTGGTAATAAATATGTATAACTACCATCTTTTTTGACTAAAACACGATCTTTGTCATCATTAAAATCAGTTGTTTTTAACCATAAAGCTCCATCTTCTTGATAAGTATGACCACTATCTTTTAAAGCTTGTAAAGTGTTTTTAACTTTATTTGTTCGATACAAAGATCTTTCAGATGTATAGTTATCAAAACTGACTCTAAATAAATCTAAATCTTTTTTAATTTTATTTAACTCTAATTCAATTCCTACATTTTTAAAATATTCAGTTCTTTCTTCTTCACTTAAAGAAAGTAAAGAATCTTTTTTCTCTTTAGCAATATTATTTGCTAATAAAATAACATCTTTCCCTTGATAACCAATATCGTTTTCATTTATTTCTAAATTAAGTGCTTGTTTATATCTTAAAAATAATGAATTTGCTAATACATCAATTTGATGTCCGGCATCATTAACATAATATTCTCTTAAACAATCAAAGCCAGAAAATTTTAATACTCTAGTTAAAGAATCCCCATAAGCTGCACCTCTAGCATGGCCAAGATGTAAATCTCCTGTTGGATTTGCACTTACGTATTCAACCATAATCTTTTCATGATTACCAAAATTATTTCTTCCAAAATCATCACCTTTTTCAATAATTGTTTTTAAAATACTTGTAATAGAATCTTTTTTAATAAAGAAATTAATAAATCCAGGAACAGCAATTTCAACTTTATCGATAATTTCGTTATTTTCTAAACTCGTTTTAAGTGCATTAGCAATATTTAATGGTGAAGTTTTTAAATCACGTGCTAAACGCATTGCAATATTAGTTGAATAGTCACCATTCTTTTTATCTTTTGGAGTTTCAATCATAACAAGATCTTCTTTGTTTTCAACCCCAAATACACTTTTTAAACTAGTAGTAATAATGTCTTTTAAATTAGTAGTAATATCGTTCATATTTAACCTCGGTAAGATTATAACATAATATTTAATAAAATATTATGAAAGTTTCATTAATAAAAAAGTCAAAAATTAGGTAAAAAACCTTGCAAAACTCAATTATTTTTTAAAAATTTCATAATATTAAGATATTTTGAAACTTTAATTCATTTAAATTGTCTAATATAATGAGAAAAATGAATAAGAATATTCTCTATGAAAAATATTATAAAGAATATAAAAACCTTGTTGGTTATGTCATTAGTCTCTATGTAAATAAAAAAGAAGACATCGAAGACTTAATTGATGAAGTTTTTATTGAATTTTTTAATAACTATAAAAACATCAAAATAAATAAAAAAAGTTATTTAACAACGATTAGTAAAAATAAAGCAATTAATTTTTTAAAGAAAAACAACTTGTTTGAAAAAAATTATCAACTAGACGAGAATTCTTATTTTGTTCCAATTGAAACAACTAACGCAGAATATTACAAGTTAGAAGATATTATGAAAAAGACTTTAGATGATTTGTCTATTGATATTATTTTAAAACACATTAATGATGATTTGAGTTTTAAAGAAATTGCTAAAATTTTAAATCTTAAAGAAGCAACTATAAAAACAAAATATTATCGTGGATTAAAAGAAATTAATAAATATTATAAGGAGCATGATTTATTATGAAAAAATGTGAAAAAGAATTTTATGACAACTATGTTTCAAGTATCGGAATTAATCAACCAAAAAAATCACTATTAAAAAATAAAAAGTTTTATATTCCTTTAATATCTTTTTCTTCTGCTATTATTGCTACCTTAATAATTACATTAAGTATTACTTTAACTAGACCAAATATTTATAGTTATGGAAAACTAGTTTATGAACCAACTGTTAAATTTAACTCTTCTTATAAAGACTTAAACATGTCTTTAGAAGAAATTGAAGAATTAAATAACTTTATTAAAGGAGAATATACTAATTACACTGGAGATTTTATTAGCAGTTATATTGATGAATATAAAACTAAGGATGATAATTTAATTGCAAGTCCTCTTTCATTAATTTATAACTTAGGAATGTTAGTAAATGTAAGTTCTAACAAATTTAAAGAAAATATTTTAAATTACTTTAATTTAACCAAAGATAAATTTGATAAATATTTAAATGAAATTTACAACTTATTTTTAAAGGATTTATATAATTCAAATAATCAATTATTAACTAAAAGTTATATATCAAATTCAATTTGGTTAGAGCAATCCTACGAATATAATGATGAGATTTTAAAAGATTTAGCTACTATTTACTATGCTTATTCATATAAAGTAAATAATTTTGATAACGTTGATAAAACAAATCAATTAGTAAATAAATTTATTAAAGATCAAACCAACAATTTAATTGATGTTGATCCACAAATTGAAAAAGATACTATTTTTTCTTTATTATCTATTTTATATTTGAAAGATTTATGGAATTCATACGGAATTGATTTATCTTATTCCAATGAACTTTTTACATTTAAAAACAAAGATAATAGCGAAAAAAGAATCAATTTACTTGTGGGAAGTTATAATCCTGGTAAAATTTATGAAACTTCTACTTATGAAATGTTTTATACTTCATCAAATAAATATCAAATTAAGTTTATATTGCCTAAAGAAAATTATGATATTGAAAGTATATTTAATGAAAGTGTAATTAAAGAGGTTTCCTTATTTAATGATTATATAACCTACGACGAAAATTTAGATGTTTGTTATGCTTCTAGAATTTTGTTTCCAGCATTTGAGGTTTCAAATACAAATCAAATTGAAAATCTTTTAAAAGATATAGGTATATATTCAGCAACTATAGTTGATACGCATGAGTTTGTATTAAATTCTACAATTTTAAACGCTATAAGAACAATACAATCTTCAAAATTAAAAGTTGATGAAATTGGCATTGAAGGAGCTAGTGTTACTATTACAAATATTGAACCAACTTCTCCTCAACCTTATGAAACAATTTATGATGAACTAATTATTGATCGTCCGTTTGGATTTATAATTCAAGACAATAATGGCCTTGTTGTTTTTGGCGGAATTATTAATAACATCTAATTCTTACTTGTATACTTTAAAAAGTAGTGATATTATATTTTGGCTGGCCTTGTAGCTCAGTTGGATAGAGCAACAGCCTTCTAAGCTGTGGGTCAGGCGTTCGAGTCGCCTCAAGGTCACCATTTATTGAAATTAACATTTTGGAAACAAAATGTTTTTTATTTTTCAAAAAAATAACTTAGTTTTGCAAGGTTTTTTCTCAAATTTCATACTTTTATTAAAAAATTAAGATTTTTATTTAAAGTAAGTTTCTTATTTTATTTATAAATAAAATAATTATTCTTTAAAACTAAAATACTTATGTGCTATCATATTTATGATATGAACATACTAAATATTTTAACTACCACTGGTGCTTTTGATACACCAATAAGTGCAGATTCAATTATTATTAATTTCTTTAACAATCTCGGTTGGTGGGGTAATTTAATTTTGATAATTATTTCTTTATTATTATCGACTGTCTTTAGTGGATTAATTGGTTATCAAAGAGAGATTAACGGACATGCTGCTGGCTTAAGAACTCATATTTTAATTTCTCTTGGTAGTACTTTAATTATGATTTTATCTATTTATGGAATTACAACAGAGGCTACTAGAGATCCTATGAGACTTGCAGCTGCTGGAGTTACTGGTATTGGTTTTTTAGGTTCTGGAGTAATTATTAAAAATGGTGTAACTGTTAAGGGATTAACTACAAGTGCTACTATTTGGATTACTATGGCTATTGGTATGGCTTGTGGCGCAGGTTATTTTATCATTGCAGCAGTTACTACAGTAATAGCTTTAATTTGTTTGGTGGCTTTCCAATATGTTGAAACCTGGTCTGCTAAAAATCATACTAATATATTAATTGTTATGCCGGCAGATAAACCTTTTATGAAACAATTATTTGAATTATTAGAAAAATATGAGATTTCCTATAAAGATTTAGTTACTGATTTAATCGATACTAATAATACTCCTGCTCTTAGAGTTAGCTTTAGATGTTTAGGAAAAAATAAAAATAACATCTCATTATTTATTGAAGAATTTAGGAACAATTTAAACCCAATCGCTATAAACATTACACATTAAATGTTTTTGTGATATATTATTTAAACAAGGAGAAATATTTATGGATAAATATGAAGAAATTGTTAACAGTCTAAAAGAGAAATTACATATTGAAACTTTAGACCCAAATTCAACATTAGCAAGTTTAGGATTAGACTCACTTGATGTCGTAGAATTTATCTTAGACATTGAAGATAATTACGGCTTGAAATTTGATCCATCTGAAACCCAAGAAATTAAAGTTTTAGGTGATTTATTAAATTTAATAAAATCTAAGTGTTAATTAATTTTTTCTATTGATTTAATTATATAACTTTGGTATATTAAATAAGCGCCTAAAAGCGTGCGCCAACTTAGCTCAATGGTAGAGCAATCGGCTGTTAACCGATCGGTTGTAGGTTCGAGCCCTATAGTTGGCGCCATCTGGCCTATTGGAGAAGTGGCTTAACTCACATGCCTTTCACGCATGCATTCATGGGTTCGAATCCCGTATAGGTCACCAATTGTAAATTACATCGATTTTATCGATGTTTTTTTATTTTTTATAAAATAAAAATTGTATCAAAAATATTTATAAGTATATCTAACCTAGATGTCAACTTTCATACTACGAAACTGCATCAGAATAATTAATTGTACGACGTAAATACTTTCTTCTAAATATTTGCTTACCATTAATACAAATTTTTACAAAATATTTGTTATCTCCTTTATATATAGGCATTACATCACCTTGACAATTAAAAATTAATAATATTTAATAAATGTAGTGAGAAAACTCACAATGCGTGTATAGGCGCACCTATACCCTTGCCCAGAAGGTTCGGACTGGGACTTTTTTAATTTTTAATCATTTACTAAATTACTTACCAAATAATTTAGTAAATAAAAAACACTAGATTACTCTAGTGTTAGATGCTTAATCTTTAAACGTTAATAATTTTTGTGAATTACCTTTAGTTATATTAGTAATAACAGAATTGTTATTATCATTTATTTTATCTTTTGTAGCACTAAAGGCTGAATACATTGCTCCAGCAACTGCTCCAAAAATTACTAATACTGTTAATAAAGCTAATAATTGTCCTTTTAATTCTCCCATAAACTCCTCCTAATCTTTAAACTCTAATAATTGCATTGTTTCTTGACTACTTGTTTCTAAGGCATCATTAGCTTCATTTAATTTAGTAACAATTTTATCTTTAGTTGTATTAAATGCTGCATATAAAGAGCCTGCAATAGCACCAAAAATAACTAAAACAGTTAACAAGCTTAATAATTGTCCTTTTAACTCACCCATTTTCTCACCTCCTTTTTAAATTTCATTTATTCCAATAACAGCATAACGAGTAATGCTTATATTTATTGGCTCTTTTGCTATAAAGATTGGGTTATATTCTTTATATAAAATGTATTTATAAAGATCCCCTTCAACAAAGTTAGTATTCTTGTTATCACTTTTAATTTGCACGTTATTTTCTTCTTTTAAAAAATTAATAATTGCTTGATTTATTTCACCTTGGCTATTTATTCCATAACTGCTAATTTTAAAAGAAACTGTTTCACTTAATGCATCAAGAGATGCGTAATTAGCTTGAATTAAAATTAGATCAATTCCAAACAAAGATATAAAAAGTACAAAAATTAAACCTAATAATAATGATAATTTGTTACTCATATTGCGATTTCTCCAACCATATTTACGATACTTAGCATAATTAAAATCATAATTAGCATCATTCCACCCATACTCATGGCATTTATTAAATTAAATTTGCTAAATCTTTTTTCTTGATTTGTTTTTTCAACACGTGCTTTAAAACTTGTAAATACACTTGTAAATTGATTTAAATAGTTTTCGCTATTACCTTCATTAACCATTTCATAAATAGCAATCATTACTTCTTCAACTTTTTTATTGTTAAAATTTTTAGCAAAATTCATATATGGTTTTAAAGATTTATCTTCATCGATTTCATCAAGCAAAACCAATAATTTTGTTTTTATAAATGGTGACGAATACTTACTGACTTCTTTAAAAGCATTATAAGCATTCATATTGTTTGAAATATAAATTCGAAAATAGCTAAACGTATTAATAAAATCATTAATTAAATTAGCATTATTTTTATTTATAATTCGTTGATATCTACTCAAATAAAAGAAATTAAAAACTACTAAAATTCCAAAAAAATATATAAGAATTAGAAGGTTTTTTGAACAAATAATAAGAAAAATAAAACTAACACATATTAAAAAATCAATAATTAATAGTCTTGTAATTTCTGTTTTATAATTCTTATTTAGATAATTTATTTTTTCTTTTAGCTTTTTCATTTTTTGTTTTCCTCTTTTTTGTAATTGTTTTTGATGTCTTAATAAAATTTAAGCTAAAACCATGAAGTATAAAAATCGTTAAATTTATATAAAAGATTAAAAAGAATATTAATAATCCAATTAAAAATAAATTAGAAGATAATATGTCGCTTAAAAAGTTTGTTAAACTAAATTTTATAATTAAAACAATTAAGAAACTCATTCCCCATAAACTTGCAAATTCAACAATCTTTTTTACTAAAGTTGAAAGATGATTTTCTAACATGTCTTCGGTTGAACGGATATCAAATAAAAGAATTTGTGCTATTTTTAAAATGTCACCACCATTATAAATGTATTGATCAAGTAAATTTAAAAATACTTCGTATACATTTAAGTCAAAATATTTAGCTAAATAATGTATTTGTTCTTCTTCATTTAAATGAGCAATCATCTTTGATTGATTAAGTAATCCTTTTGAAAAAGATTCTTTTAAAATTGAATATGTTTCATTAATACTTTGATTAATACTTAAAGTTATGATGAAATTATTCATAAACATTAAACACTCTCTAGTTTTAGTATCTTTTTTAATAAAAGAAGAAATTTGTTTATCGTTAAAAAAGTATAAAACAATTAAGCCAATAAAAATAATTATTAAACTATAAATCAAATTTAGTGTGACAAAATAGTTTAAAAGTCCACAAATTAAAGGAATAATCAAATAAATAATATATCTAGTCTTCATCTTCTGTAGTCCGTTTTTTAGTTATCTTATTAAAAGTTTCATCATCTAGAGCACAATCATACTTTAATTGTTTTGGTAATGAGAAAAATTTATTTGGATATTTATATAACAATTTAATTTTGTTGAAACGATTAGTTGCAATTGAATCAACATATCTAATAATTTTATTGCCTTCAACTACTTCTTTTTTTACATGAATTATTAATTTAAAATGATCATAAATATCAATTAAAGTTTCTTCAAATTTTAATGCTTGGTTTGCTAGCATACACATTCTACTCATACGGTTATACATCGAATAAATATCTTTAGCATGAATTGTAGTAATTGTTGGGTGTCCACTCATTGCTCCATTTAAAATCGGAAGCATTTCTTCGCCTCTAGCTTCGCTTACTACTAAATAATCAGGATTATTTCTTAAAGCATTTTTAATTAAAGTATCAAAAGTAATCTTTTTATTATTATCTAAATTAAGCCAAGTTTGTAAGTCAATATTTTGATTAATAAAATCACTATCTAATTCGTCAACATTATCAATTACAATAACTCTTGAAGATTCCTTAAATTTAGATAAAAGATATTTTTGTAATTCTGTTTTTCCTGAACTAGTTAAGCCTCCAATAACAATGCTAAATTGATTAGTAATGTATAAGTTAATGAGTTCAAGACATTTTTTAGGAATAAATTTTCCATCATCGTGAATTCTTAAAGAATCAAAACCAATACGAATAGAAAAATTAATTGTTTTTCGTCTTTTTTTGCGACTAAAAGCATAATGAGTAGCATTAATTCTATATCTATCAACACTAATGTCTAAAATTGGGTCGACATAACTAAATTGAGAATCTGATAAATTAGCTAATTGTCTTAAAAAATCAAAAACTTCTTTTTCACTAATTTCAATACTACTTCGCATTCTTCCTTTTAAATTATCTTGATAATATATATATTCTCCATTATAAGAAATATCAGTAATATTTGGATTATCGATTAATTCTTTTAAAAATGAATTTTCAATATATTCTTTTGCTTTGTTTACTTCCATATTAACTCCATAATTTAACTATTTGAAAATCTAAATATTGATTGATTCTAAAGGTTTTATAAAATTCACAAACAAAATGTATTTGAACATTTTTTGGTTTATTTGAGGTGTCATATGCTATTGTTTGTTTATTAAAAAAATAGTAATAATAAGAAATTTGATAATGATCAACTTGATTTTTTAAATTAATATTTAAATAATTTTCGACATCTAATTCTAATGTTTCTTTACTAAAATAAGACTCTACTTTTTCATCAACTAAATTTGTAACAACGTTGTTTTTAATAATATTTAAAGGCAAGTCTTTAAAGGTGCGATTAATATAACCTCCTTTTGTTCCAATAACACTAAGGTCAATTGATACTAATCCAATAATAGAAAATATTAAAAATAACGCATTCATCATATGTAAATATCCTCTAGAGCATCAAAATTAGTTACTTGATTAAAATCTTTAGTAATTTCAACTTCGTTTTTTAAAAAATTTTCCAAGAAGCTAATTTCAAATTCAAAATATAAATTAAATAAACCACCATAATAATTATTAAATTCAAGTCCAATTGTCATTTTGTTATAGAAAGAATAATATTTTAATGGTACATAAATAACATTTTCACAAGGTAATAAATTACTTTGATAAGAACTATACATTTTATAAGTTAAAGGATTATAAAATAAATTATTTCGGTACTCAATTGAATAAAAATCATCTTCATAATTAATAAAATTTAATGCGATATATCTTTTAGATGTATCTAAAATATCAAGGGCACTACTTACATTAGCATAATAATTTATTGGATCTTTTATATAAAGGTAACCATTTTTTAAATCCTTATAACTTGCTTTTAAAACTCTTGAAGAAAAATAAAATTTATCATAATAAAAAATGTTTTTAGTATTTTTAACAAAATTAGTTAAATCAAAAACAAAGTAATAATTTTTTGAAGTAGTATTATTTAATTCATGTTTAACATAAATACGATTTTCTTTACTTGTATTTAATTCAATTTTATTAATTTTGTTTGTTAAGAAGTAAGAAATATTAAATTTATAATGAAATAATGGAAGATTAATTACTAAATTAAATTTAATAAAATCATTTAATGATGTTAATGGAATTTTAACAACTAATTCATAAATTTTATTTGTAGAAGTTATGTAGTCATTTATATTAATTTCTTTATCGTAAATTACTTCGTTATTATCTCCATCTAAATAAGTAAAAAGTAAACGATAACTAGTATTAATTGTTGCAAATTCAAATTTATATTTTACTTCATAATAATTTGATGATTTTTCAATCTTACTACTTGTATCATAAATTTTAAAATAATTTAAATTATTAAAAGTTTCTTCTTCATAAAAAAGTTGACTTTGTTCAATGTTGGAACTAGCTGAACTAATTAATAAAAAAGTTGCTGGTAATAATAACATAATGTTTGCTAAATTTAATTTCTTCCTCATACACTTACAAGACGTTTAAAAAAATAAATGTTGGGGGGTTATTTTTAAATATTTTTTGTTTTATAATAAATTTATGATTATTTTAGTCGGTGCCAGTGCTAGTGGAAAAACAGAAATTTGTAAGGCTTTATGCTATAAATATGGTTTTAAAAAGTTTGTAACAACTACTACTAGAGAACAAAGAAGTAATGAAATAAATGGAGTTGATTATTTTTTTATCTCCAAAGATGAATTTTTAAATAAAATTTCTCAAGATCGTTTTATTGAGTATGTTCAATATAATGGGAATTATTATGGAACAGAAAAAAATCAAATTGATGATAAAACAGTATTAATTGTTGAACCTTCAGGTTTAAAAGCATTTAATAAATTAAATGATGAACATATTGTTTCTTTTTTATTAATTGCACGTAAAAGTGTCCGTAAAGAACGTATGATTTTCCGAGGTGATGATCTTTCACAAATTGAAGAACGTTTAAAAGTTGATGATTTTAATTTTAATAGGAAGAACGTTGGAAAAGTTGATTTTATTATTCCTAGTGATGATAGCGGAATCTTAGAATTAGCAGAAAAAATTAATCAATTGTATCAAGAAAAAATAAATGAGGATTAATCATCCTCATTTTTATTTACTTTAATTTTAATTTTTAAAACTGTGTTATGTTCATCAACAGCGAGTATTTTCATATCTAGATTTTTAAATTTAATTTCATCATTTACTTTAGCAAAGTTATCATCTAATAATTCAATACAATACCCACCAATTGTTACATATTCAGTGTTAATTTTTTCATAATCAATATCAAATAAATCACAAAAATCTTCTAAATTCATATTGCCATTAACAATATAATTTCCATTTTTAAGCTTAATGTAAGGTTCATTTTTCTCATCACTTTCATCCCAAATTTCCCCAACAATTTCTTCTAAAATATCTTCCATTGTGACAATTCCTTCTACTCCGCCATATTCATCATAAATAACTGCAAAATGATTATGAGTAGCTTTAAATTTAGTTAAAATGGTATTAATTTCTGTTGAACGTGGGAATCTAAGTGGTTCAATTAATATAGAATCTAAATTAAATGGTTTATTTTCTAATTTTCTTCTAACTAAAGTTTTAGTTAAAACATATCCAATAATATTATCAATTGAATCTTTATAAACAGGAATACGGCTAAAATTAAATAATTCTTCATTTTCAAAATATAATTCTTCTTCATCATCATCTATATTAATAGCCATGATATTTACTCTTGGAGTCATGATTTCATAAGCTTCAGTTGAAGCATAATCAATCGTTCCTTTTAAAATTTCTGCTTGGTTGACATCAATTATTTTTTCTTCATTTAAACTATCAACCATTTCTTCTAATTCTTTATCAGTTAATTTAATATCACGTACATTTTTTGTAATTGGATAAGAAATAGTTTTCCCTAATCCTGAAAAAATAAAGACAAACGGAAAGAAAATAATACTAAAAAACTTAGTAAAATAAGCAAATAATAAACTGGCTCTAAAAGTTTTTGATTTAACTATGGATTTAGGTACAATTTCTCCACAAATTAATAAAATTACTAAAACTAGTAAACTTCCTAAAGTTGTTGCAACGCTTTGTGTTAAATTTAAGACATTAGAATTAACTAATTGAATTAAAAAGATAGTCATAATAGATGTTAAACCAATATTAACTAAGTTATTACCTAATAATAAGGTTGCAATTGTCATTTCATAATTTTTTGTTAAATCTAAAGCTAATTTTGCTACTTTAGAATTTTTCTCTTTAATATAATTTTCAAGTCGAACTGTACTAACAGCACTATAAGCCATATCTGCACTAGAAAAGCACATAGAGAAAAATACTAAAATGATCATTACAATAATATATAAAGCAATCATTATCTTCCCTCCATATTCTTATCTAATAAATTAATTTTATTTTCATCGATATCACCAACAAGTTCTTCGAGGATATCTTCCATCGTAATCATTCCAATAACCTTATTTTCATCATTTTTAACAATCGCAATATGTGTTTTTTGTTCATTAAAACCTTTAAAAATATCTTCAATTTTACTATTTTGATTAACAAAATAAGGTTCTTGTAAAATTGAAGCAATATTTAAATGATTATCTTTCATATATTCTTTAAAATATTCACGGACAGTTAAAATTCCAACAATGTTATCACTATTATTTTCATAAATTGGAATTCTTGAAAACTTTGTATTTAAAATGATTTTATTAACTTTATCAATAGTTAAATTTTTAATATTAATTTCAACAATATCTTCTTTTTTAGTTAAAACTTGATTGACACTAATCTTATCAAAATAGAAGGTTTTATTTAAAATTTTATTTTCTTCTTTTTCTAAAATTCCATTAATAGTAACTTCATTTGCGGCTTCTTGGAATTCTTCTGTAGTAATTTTAGCTTCATCTTTAATTCGAAATAATTTCTTTAAAAGATATAATAATCCTTTAAAAAATAAAACAATTGGATAAAAAATAATATAAAAGAAAAAGATTATAAATGATAAAAATATTGCCATTCGGTTTGGAATTGCTTTAGAAATAAATTTAGGAAGCATATCTCCTAACTCAAAAACAATAAAAGTCATCACGACTGTCGAAATTATTGAGATTGTGTCAGGACTTGGAATATATTTACTTAATAAATCCAAAAATAAAATTGTTGAAATAGAAGAAATGACAACTGCCATCAAGTTGTTTCCAATTAAACCCGCAATTAAAAAATCGTCATATTTGTTAATAATATAACTAACAAGTTTCCCATAAAATTTTCCTTCTTGGGCTTTTACTTTGAAATGAAATCTATTACAACAACTAAAGGCGTTTTCGCTTGCACTAAATAAAAATGATCCTATTAAACAAATAAATATTAACGTCCACTGCAACGGTTCAGGCATATCCATTAAAAAACTCCTTTGTAATAATGATAATATTTTAAATTAGTTGTATAAAAAATCAATCTTTACTTATTTAAAACTCTTCACAAATGATTTTATTTTCTTTTAAGGATTGTTTTACATTAATAATTCTTTGATTACTGCTACCTCTGAACCTTAAGGAAATATCTTTCTTAGTAATATCAAATTTTCCATCTACTAAATAGTCGATTTTTTCTAAAAAAGCCTGCAAATCTTTATTATTTTTTGAAATTTCTAAAAGTTCTTCAAATGTAAAACCAGTATATACAAAGATATTTAAAGGAGTGTTTTCAAATAGTTTTACTAACTCTAAAGCACCTTTAACTTGATAAATTGGATCTCCTCCACTTAAAGTTATTCCATCAAGTAAAGGATTTTTCATCGCTGCATTATAAATATCTTCAACATCACAATAATGCCCACCATTAAAATCCCATGTTTCCTTATTAAAGCATCCTTCACATCCATGACTACATCCTTGAAAGAAAACAGTCATTCTAATTCCTGGCCCATCAACAATGGAATCATCTATAACACTAGCAATTTTTATTTTATATCCCATATTTATAAATTATCTTTAGTTTGATGTTTTACACGGTCATTAACTTCTTCAAGTTTAGCATCATTAAATCTATCAAGAGTACCAACTAAATAACCGGTAATTCTTCTTATTCTTTCAAATTTAACATTACCTTCCTTACGACCGCATTTTGGACAAACTTCATCAATAATGCCATTATATCCACAAACTGGATCTCTATCGACAGGGTGATTAATTGAACCATAACCTACACCATTATCGTGCATACATCTAATGATTTTTTCAAAAGCTTGCTCGTTTTTAGCAACATCTCCATCTACTTCTACATAAGTAATATGACCACCATTAGTTAAAGCATTATATGGTCCTTCTCTTTTAATTTTGTCATAAATTCCTATCTTATAATAAACTGGAATGTGGAAGGAATTAGTATAGTAATCACGGTCTGTAATTCCAGGAATTACTCCATATTTAACTTTATCAATCTTAACAAATCTACCACTTAATCCTTCAGCTGGGGTAGCAATTAAACTGAAGTTTAATTTATATTTTTCAGTGTATTCATCAGTCTTTTCTCTCATATGACCAACAATTTGAAGTCCAAGTTCTTGAGCTTCATCACTTTCACCATGGTGTTTGCCAATTAAAGCTTTAAGACATTCAGCTAAACCAATAAATCCAATAGTTAAAGTACCATGTCTAATAACTTCAGCAACTGAATCATTCCAATTTAATTTATCACTATCAAGCCAGACATGTTGTCCCATTAAGAATGGGAAATTATATACTTTCTTTTGACATTGAATATTAAATCTTTCAAGTAATTGATCCTTTACTAAATCCATTTCTTCATCTAATTCTTTATAAAATCCCTTAAGATCACCATTTTTATGTTTAATTCCTAAACGTGGTAAATTAATTGAAGTAAAACTTAAATTACCTCTACCAGTAGTAATTTCTTTGGTTTTATCAACATTAGCCATAACTCTAGTACGGCAACCCATATAACTAACTTCGCTCTTATAATCACCAGGTTTATAGTATTGTTTGTTATAAGGAGCGTCTAAGAATGAGAAATTAGGGAATAATCTAGCTCCACTAACTTTAATAGCTTTTTTAAATAAATCATAGTTAGGATCTTCTTTGTTGTAACTTACTCCTTCTTTAAGTTTAAAAATTTGAATTGGGAAAATAGGAGTTTCACCATCACCAAGTCCATCTAAAGTAGCATCTAAAAGACAATCAATAACCATTCTTCCTTCATTACTAGTATCTGTACCATAATTTAAGCTGGAAAATGGAACTTGTGCTCCTGCTCTACTATGCATTGTATTTAAATTATGTATTAATGCTTCCATAGCTTGGAAGGTTTCTTGACGAGTTTCTTTATATGAATATTCAATAATTTTTTCGACATATTGATCACTATTATCTAAGTGATATTTATTTTTAATAACTTCTTTTAAAGCATCATTAAAAGTTTCATCGAGCATACGGCATTCTTTTTTAGATAAATCTTCTGCTTCTTTAACAAGGGCTTTTGCTTCATCTTTGCAAATATGATCAACGAATAAGCCTAAAACAATTTGGATATTTCTAACAATAGCCTTTTTATAAGTTTTAATAACTCCAGGTGCCATTCCATAATCAAAATTAGGAATAGATTGACCACCATGTTGATCGTTTTGATTAGCTTGAATAGCAATACAAGCTAATGAAGCATAGCTTCTAATTGATTGTGGTTCTCTTAAAAAACCATGTCCTGTAGAAAATCCATTTTTAAATAATTCTAAAATATCAATTTGACAACAAGTTAAAGTTAAAGTGTAAAAATCCATATCATGAATATGAATATCACCTTCACGATGTGCTTTAGCAAAGCGAGGATCAATTACATTTGATAAATAAAACTCTTTTGCAGCTTCGCTTCCATATCTAAGCATACAACCCATTGCTGTATCACCATCAATATTAGCGTTTTCTCTTTTAACATCATTATCTTTAGCATCTTTAAAAGTAATATCACGTAAGGTATACATTAAGTTTGTACGTGATTCTCTAAATCTAGTTCTTTCTGCTCTATATAAAATAAAAGCTTTAGCTACTTCAGCTTCATTATGTTTAATTAATACTTGTTCAATAGTATCTTGAATATCTTCAACTTTTGGAATGGTATGTCCAAATTTTTCATCAAGAACTTGTTCAACTTCATTTGTAATTTCATCGATTAATTCAGGGTTTTCTTGATTTAAAGAATCAAAAGCCTTTGATATTGCTAAAAAGATTTTCTTCTTATTAAATCTTACTTTTCTGCCATCTCTTTTAATAACTTTTTCCATATAATACTCCCTCAAAAAATGTTTGTGTTTTTAAATTATCATATGTAAATAGAAAAAAATTAAAATAATCAAAAAAGTAAAAAAAATTGTTAATTTAGTAATTATTTAGTGGATTAATTTCTTATGACTTTATGACACCTTCTGCAACGAGGTTCATAGGACTCATTTGCCCCTACTAAAACAACTGGATCATTTTCATTTGGAATCTTTCCATCAACTAATCTTTGAGTCATTGTGGCTTCACGCCCACAAACTGCACATATAGCAGTTAATTTAGTTATAAATTCAGCTTTAGCTAATAATTTTGCAGTAATTAAAAATGGTTCACCTTTAAAATCGCAATCAAGTCCAGCGCAAATTACTCTAATTCCACGATTTGCAAGTAAATCAATGATACTAATAATGTCTTCATCAAAAAATTGTACTTCATCAATGCAAACAACTTCTAAATCATGAGTAATGTATTTTAAAATTTCAGTTGATTTTTCAATCGGAATTGAAGATTCTTTTCGCTTTTGATGACTTACAACATCTGTTTCGCTATAGCGATTATCAAGTTTTGGTTTAAAAACAATAAATTTCTTTTTAGCGTATTTTAAGCGATTAATTCTACGAATTAATTCCTCACTTTTACCAGCAAACATTGGTCCAGTAATTACTTCAATTGTTCCTATATTAATATCATCATGTCCCATAAATCTTACCTCACAAAAAAAGTGCTAACTTTATTATATGTTAGCACTTTAATTTCAACTAAAGAAATAGTCTATTTATTTATTTTTGTTTTTTGCAATAGCTGCTTCGACTTTCTTTTCGTTTTCTAATTCGGTAATTATCTCTTTTGTATAATCAAGTTTTTCAAAATCTGGATTAACTTCCAAATTATCTTGTCTCATACAAGTAGCAATTAACTCATTAGCTCTTCTTAAGGATAATTCACTTCTTACTTTAAAGGATAAAGGAATATCTTTATAAGCGTCTTTATTAGAAACATCTTGGACAGGGAGAGCAGTTGATTGGAAATCCTTAGGATTTAAAGCAAGGTATAATTTTAATGATTCACCACTACAAGTAATCTTAGCATAAGTTTTCTTATGTAATCTAAAAGTATCACCTGTATTAGAAAGTCTATTCTTTAAGCCATAACTCATTAATAAACCTTTAATAGCATTGTAATTATCTTTTAATAATTGATCACCTTCAGCAATTCTTTCTAAGAAATTAAGACGAATGATTTCACCTTTAACGACTTCGGTTTCTTGTCCACGTTTAACAGGTTGTTTTTTAACAATTGGTTGGACTTTTGCAGGCTTTTCTTCTACAACAACAGGTTTTTCTTCAACAACTGGTTGTTCAACTTTAACTTCTTTGATAACCTCAACTGGAACTTCCTTAACAACTTCAACAGGTACTTCCTTAACTACTTCGACTGGAACTTCTTTAGTAACAACTTTATGAATTACTTTAGATTTTGGTTTAGGTAAATCTTTTAAAGCATTAAGAATTTCACTACTAACTAAGTCACGAATTTCTTCTTCAGATAATTCTTCTTCGACAGGTTTTTCTGTTTCAACTTTAGCTGGCATTGCTACTACTAATGGAGTAGTGAGTTCAACTCTTGTTTCAGGAACATTAACTGGAGCGACAACTTCAGGAGTTTTTTCAACGACAGGTTGAGATTGAATTTCTTTATAGCCGACAGTTTCGTCGATTGTTAATTCAGGCTCTTTTTCAACTTTTTCAGCTGGTTTTTCTTCTTTTTGAGGTTTACTTAATTCAGTTTCTAAAAAGGTTTCAACCTCATGTTTTAATAAACCTTTTAGTTCGTCGAGATCAATATATTCCAATTCTTCGCCATCGGCATTTTGGTACTTGACCTCGACTTCCTCAGGCGAATCATCTTTTTTTAGTTCGGATAATAACTCCCTTACATCTTCCTTAGTTAAAGGTTTCTCTCCTTGAGGAGCTTGTGGAGGACAGCACCACCATGGATATGGAGGATAATATCCACCACAACATGGATTCATTGGTTTTTGATTGCAACATTCTTTATTTGTATATTCTGAAGCAACTGGAGCTGGACCACATGGTTTATCGTTTGCATTATTTACTCTTGCAAAAGCAGAGTCAGTTCCATAACTATTAATATATTGAACAATTAATGGTGAGGAATTACCAACAGTATTAATATTGTTTGTATTTGGAGCACCAATTACACCAGGATTGTTATTTCCTTCATAAGTTAAAGCATCAACTGGATTTTCTCCGTTAACAACTAAATCATAATACTTATTGTATCTATTAACGTAAACGAATGTTTTAATTAAGATTACAAAACTTGAAACATAAGTCAATAATAATCCAATTAATAATAAGTAAATGAAAATGCTAATATAAACACCAACACCTGTATTTTTAAATACTAACCATGGTAAAAGTGCTTTTGCAGCATTTATAAAGCTCTTATGACCTAAAACTACATAAATTCCATAGCCAGTAAGCCATACAGTAATTACTCCGACTAAAACAGTGAAAAGTAACCACCATAATGTTTTCTTATTTTTTGATTTAACGTATACGACAATTTGAGCAACAAGAACTACTAAAATTACTGCCAAAACAACAACAGTTATAATGAAGTAATTGAGTTTTGTTAAGTCAATTAATGACGTATAAAATGTTTTAAAACCTTGGATTAATGAATCTAAAATTGAAAGTGGAGTAACTACATAATGAACATCACCCGCTTTTAAAATGTTTAAACCTTCAGTTGTGAATGCAAAGAATCCACTAACGAAGACAAAAACTAATCCTAGAATCCAACAAAATACCCAAGCACCAAATTTTGTTCTTTTCATATTCTTATCCCCTTATTCATCGTCAGACTCATCTTCGTTGACATCGGTTGTAATGTTACTGACATAGTCTTTAACTTCAACTCTATCGACTTGTTCAAGTCCGTGTTTATCCATCATTTCAGTAATTAATTGTTCAGCTCTTCTTAAAGATAATCCACTCTTAACTTTAAATACTAATGGAATATCTTTATAGATTGCTTTACTTGAAGCATCTTTTATTGGTAAAGTACTATTTTTGTAATCAGCTGGATCTAAAGCTAAATATAACTTTAAGGAGTTTCCAGCAACAGTAATCTTACAATAATTAACTTTATGTAATCTAAAGGCATCTCCACCATTACTGACTCTATTTTTTAATCCATAACTTAATAATAATGATTTAATGTGATTATATGCATCTTTTAAATCATCATCAGCATTTTTAATTCTAGTAGCAAAAGAAATTCGTTCAATTTTTGCTGGAGCAGCTTTTGGTTCTTCGACTGATTCATCAACTGTTTGAACTGGTTCAGTTTCAACTTTTTTTGCTTCAACTACATTAGCTTCTTCAAGAGTAACAACTTCTTCAGGAGCAGATTCGACAGCTTCTTCTTTTTGAGTTGGAACTGTTTCATCAACTACTTGAGGTTCTTCCTTGACAGGTTGTGGTTCAACTTTTGGTTCTTCTTTAACAACTTCTTTAGGAACTTCGACAACCTTTTCGACAACTACTGGAACTTCTTTGACTTCTTCAACGACCTCTTCTTCAGGTTCTTCAGCTTTTAAACTAGCAATTGCTTTAGCAAGTTCTTCACGAACTATTTCTCTAATTTCTTCTTTTTTCAAAGCAGGTTTTCTAGTTTCAGGCTTAACTTCCTCATTAAGTTCTTTAATTGGTTCAGGTATTGAAATAATTATTGGAGTAGGAATTAATGGTTTTTCATTATTTTCTTCAACACTATCAGCAACACTTACTTTAACATTTGGTTTTTCTTCTACTTTTTCAACTTCGTGAACTATAGGGCGGCGTAAAGCCTCTTCTCTTTCACGAGCATCTAATTCTTCTTTTAATGCACGTCTAATATCTTCTTTAGTTAAAGGTTTAACTTCAACTTGTTGACGAGGATATTCTGTAGGTCTTTCAATGACTGGTTCAGGATTATTTTTAAAAGTATCATATCTTTTAACAACGAGAACAACCTTTTTAGTTTTCTTAACTTCAGGAGCAAGAGCTTTTTCTTCAACTTTTGCAGGTTCTTCTTGTTTAACAGGTAATTCAGTTTTTTCTTCAACAACTTTAACTTTTCTTTCAGCATGACAAATTCTATGCATAACAACGACAAATAAAGCTAATGTTGAAACTAAAACTAAAACGGCACCAACGACCATTACATAAACTAAAATTGCAGCAACAACATTAATTTTGAATTTAAGTAATTCTAAGAATGGTCCTCCTGCACCTCTTAAGACTTGATGTAAAATGTTAACACCGCCATAAAGAGCAAATCTTTCAAAAACGAAGCAAACTAAATATAATCCAACAAAGTCAGCAACTAACATAAGGACTAAATGTCCAACATATTTTGCTGTACGTTTGACTATACTTGCTACAACAACAGCGATTAAAGCAATAATGCCTAATCCTAAAACAACGTACATGGTACCTTGACGATATTGATAGCCAGTAAAATCAAACTTGAATAAAATATCAAAGCTGTTTTTCATTGGATCAAACAAAGTGTTCCATGTGACCGGTGCGAATAGGTCTGCTTGGTTCGAGTATAAACTAGCTAAATTTTCAACTTGGCTGAATAAGAATCCAACAATAGTTAAAACTAATCCAACTAGAACAAGAACAGTCCGTACTAATACGCCCTTTTTCTTTTTCATGTTTTAACCCTCCCTTATATTAAATTAAAATTAAAACCTTTCTTTAAATTCAAATAATAGTCACTGCATAATTTCACATTTTCTAAATATAAACCTTGCAGATTGCCACTATTTAAACTAGAACTCGTATTAGATGTTGCTTTATCAAGAACATCTAAAAATGTATTTGATAAGATCTTTAGCGAATCATATAGAGTGTATTCGCATCCATCTATTTCAAACTTGAACATGTTAACTGGAGGAAATCCAAAAGCACTTGAAATATTAATTAATGCTGTAAGGATAACCGAACTTTCAAGATTTAATACATTATGAATTACATCAAATAATGATTTCATACTTTCCGTATCAAACGATTCATTAAGTGAAACTAATTTTTCATATATATCAGGAATAATCTCATAAATAGCACTTACTGGTGTAAAAACTAATAACATTGCATAAACAACTAAAATTCCTTGAATTAAACTAATTATAGCACCTAAGAAACGTGATAACATTCCTGGAACACGGAATCCGGATGGTCTTTTACGAACAAGAAATCTAAATAATGGATAATACAATATCATCGTTACTAACCAAGTAGTCAAATAAGATATTAAAAGTGCAACGTTAAATAAAGCATATTTACAAAAAGTTTCACAGGTCATTTTTAAAAAAACACCACTTAAACTAGAATCAAAGTTTTGTAAAACGACAAATAAGTCTTCAAGACTAAGGACTCGTATAACCATATCATCAGGTAAAGTAACAACGATTCCTTGGCCATTAGTCACATCATAAATAAGTGAATATCTCAAATAATCAAGAGCTGTTGATTTTAAAATTATGTATGAAATAACGCAAATTGTTACCATTAATACGATACTTAAGCACTTTTTAATAAGGCCTTTCCAAAAACCCCGCAAAATAGCTAAAAAGAGAAAAACCGCAATACTGATATCAATTATTGTCCCCATATTTAATATTTTATATTATTTAATAAAAAAATAAATGCTTTTTTGAGCATTTTTTAAAAAAATGTTTAACTTTTAAGGGTTTTTTATTCTTTTTTGAGAATTTTACTTGAAAAAGCAAATAGTCCCCAAAAAATTAAAGAACCAGCAATATTTCCAAGTATTGAAATTAATAGTGAACTAAAAACATATCCACCAACCCCTGTTGGAACATATTTCATTAACGCAATAAAATAAAAACAGTTAGCTACACTATGTTCTGCACCAATTAAAACCATGGTACCAATTGCAAAGACAATACCAATAATTTTACTAACTGGCGAATTAAACTTTTTAAAGGCTTCAACTGCTAAAAACACGCAAATCCCAGCTAAAATTGATCTTAAAAAGAGCATCCAACCATTATAACTACTCGTGTTAGTAACGATTTTTGCATTAATAAAATTAGCTAAAGCTTCACCATTAAGAGTGTTTGTATACATAAATATTAAGCCAATCAAAGTTGCACCAATCATGTTTCCAACAATCATTAACAAAATATTTAATGAATAATCTAATTTATTTTCAAAAATATAACCAACCTTGCCTGTAAAAAGATTACAAGATAAAAAACAAACAAATGTTAACCCTGCACAGAAAAAAATCGCCCCTGCTACTGGATTGTTATATTTAATTACACAAAATAAATTTGTAAAACCGCCTAAACCAATTAAAAATCCAGCTAATACACTTAACGATAAACAAGATAATACTTTTCTCATATAGTAAATATATTATTACACAATCGTTTTTATTGCATTTAAAAATTAAAAGTTTTATAAAATAGTTATGAAATTACAACTTAATAAAAACGAAACCTTAGTTAATTTTGGAAACTCTATTTTAAAATATTATGAATGTCATAATTTTAATAATTCATTTACTAAATTAGATGAAATTTTAAATAAACATCAAAATAAAAAAGTTTGTTTAATTTTACTTGATGGATTTGGAAAAAATATTATTGAAAAATATAAAGAAGAATGTCCTTTTTTATATTCACATTCGACTTTAACTTTTGAATCAGTTTTTCCTCCAACTACAGTTGCAGCAACTAACGCCTTGCTACTAGCAAAATATCCATGTGAAACAAACTATTTAGGTTGGACACAATATTTTAAAGACCTTGATATGCTTATTGATATATTTCCAAGTATAAACACATTAACTAGTGAAAAAATTAATCCTCCTATTACTTCCAGTGTTTTAGCTAATAAAAATATTATTGATTTAATTAATGAAAATAAAAAATATAAAGCTAGTCAGTTTATGGGTTTTAATTTTAAAAATGGCGATGAATATAATTTGGAAGCTTTATTTGAAGTTGCAAGTTCACACTTAAAAGAAAATGATTTCGTTTATATTTATTCAAGTGAACCTGATCATACAATGCATGATTTTGGTATTAATCACGAAAATGTAAAAACTAAAATTAAAATAATCGATAATCTTTTAAACAAAATAATTTTAGAACATCCAGAATATTTATTTTTAGTTATAGCTGACCATGGGATGGTAAATACTTCTCCTATTAATATTAATGATTATCCTGAATTTAAAGAATCAATTGTTCACGAAATTCCAATAATTGAGCCTAGATTTGCAGGGTTTTTTGTTAAAAACGAAGAAAAATTCAATCAAGCATATGAAAAATATTTTAAAGATAAGTTTATTAAATTATCTAAAAATGAAGTTTTAAAAAATAATATTTTTGGTCATAGTAAAAATTATAAAAAAGAGTTTTTAGAAAATTTATGTGATTATTATTTAGTAAGTAAAAAAGAATATGCATTTACTAAATTTAACTTTTATTTACTTGGTAACCATGCAGGAGGAACAAAAGAAGAGCTTGAAATTAACTTAAGTGTCTTCAATAACTAATATGAAAAAATCTCGCATACACTCTTTTAAAGAAATTGACAAAATGACAAAAGAAAACCTTGAACGTTTTCGTAACGACAACTTTTTAAAAAACTATTATGAAACTGATACTGATGCTTATATTGTTGTAACAGTTACTAAAGAAAATATTTATGATCAATATAGTAAAAATTCTTTAATTAATAATGACTTTTTTGATTACTTAGATGAACTTTATAAATTTGCTAATAAATCAAAGAAATTAAACATTGTTTTTGATTTCGATGAAAGTTTTTCTGAGCAAGAAAAAGATAATGTTATAAGTTTAGTGAAAGTAAATTATTCATTACGTTATTACGAAAAAAGAACTAGAATGAAATCTCTAGCAATTATTTCTTTAATTTTATTATTAATTGGATGCATAATTCTTGCTACTTATGCTACTTTAGAACATTTCCAAGTTAACTATATTGTTAGTGAAGTAATTTCAATATTCTCATGGGTCTTTATTTGGGAAGCAGCTGATTTATATTTCTTTGCTCGAAGAGAACTTAAAATTGATTGCTTAAAAATAAATGATTTATATTTAGCTAATTACATAAAAAAATCCGCTGAATGATTGAAGTGAACCCCAAAATGGACACACTTCAAAAAAGCCAAAAGACAGGAATCGT
>UQFN01000005.1 GCA_900540365.1 uncultured Mollicutes bacterium | reverse complement strand
ATATTTCATAAAAAAGTACCCCTTTCCTAATGTCTAGGATTTGGGGTACCTCTCAAAGAAATATTTTTTATTTATAAAAATTAGTTTATTAATAATGTTCTAAATGAATTCTATTTAACAAATTATCTAATACATTAGTTATTAATATAAATAATGCTGAATTATTTTAATTATTTTATGCTTAGCTTTTGATATAAATCTTTAAATATATACATATTTGTTTTATAGTTATGTTGTTTATAGAATCTAAAAGGTTAAGACTATTTCACTTTAAAATTAATAAAAGAGGATTATTTATTTTTATGGAAGAATTAAAAAATAAAGTAATAATTACTAATGTTCCTTATATATGTTTAATTGATGAATCTACTTTTAATAAAGAAGGATATAATTATGAAGTTTTAACTTATTTTTATGATGAAGATTTTGAATTACCTAGTTATATTGGTGTAACAAAAAACAAGAATTTAACTTTTGATGAATTTAAAGCTGATTGTATTAAAAAAGAAGTTGAAAAATTAAAAAAATTAAAAGAAAAAATTACTAAAGATGAATATTTTATTCATAATGATGAAATTTTTCCAACTTATTTTATTTTAGAAGAAAATTTAAAAAAATATAAAAGAAGAAAACTTGGAAATCCAGATGTGTTAAAGTTTGTTCAATATCAAAAAGAACATCCTGAAGTAACATCATATGAAAATCATTATGATATTAAATATTTTGCACAACTTGTTGATATTTATCCTAAAGATGTTATTGATAATGTCGTTATGAAAACGCGTGCTATTTCTAAAGAAGAAAATGCTTCAATTGAAAGAAGAAAAGAAGTTAATGAATATATTATGGATATCAAACTAGATATCCATAATATAGATAGAGAGCTTTATTATAGTTTTTTTGAAAATATCGAATTAGAATATAAAAATATTAAGAGAGATATAGACAAATATTTATCAAATTATTCTAAAATTTATTTGTTTTTTGTTACATCTGATACTTCTAAAAAAATTATTCTAAAAAAATTAAATTTCCCTATTAAAAAGATATCTTTAAATGAATTTAGCATAGATAATTTTATAAATCTAAAAGAGAATACCTTGTATTTATTTTGTAAAAATAACTAAGATTTTAATTTTGTTATTTTTTATAACATATAAAAGTGTTTCTTACACATTAGCTTAAAATTTTCTTATATTTTTATAATCTAACTTAATAATTGAAACAAACATATTTTTTAAGTAACTTATATTTGTTTTTATAAAATAAAATTTGTTGATATATAAATAAATCATAGATATTTTAAAGAATCTATGAAAAAATTAAACTAAAGGTAATAAAGTAGGAAATATGTTAAAAAAATTATGTATCATTTCTATATTATTCTTACTTAGTGCATGTTCTCATCAACATTATTGGTTAGAAGTAGGAGAAACTTATAAAGCTGATTTTTCAGGTAAATATGAACTTTATTATGATATTTATTTTGAAAATAAAGATAATAATTCAATATTTTTAGAAATCCACCAATTTGGAGAAGGTAATTTTGGTATAGTCGCTGAAGATTTTTTTAATCGTGTGTTTGTAAATAGTATTGAAAAGGATTCTATTTATACGCAAGCACCATTTTTTACTAATGATATTTATGTTATTGATTTTATTAACGATGTAGCTAAAGTTGAAATAGAACTAAATATAATTGATTTTAATAAAATATGTATAGAAAACACGATGGCTGTTGATTGGACAGATATAGGATCTTTTGATGCAATTGCTATACATGTAGAATAGTGTATATTAAAAGGAATAATTTTAACTTATCATAAAAAATAAAACTGTTTTTATATTAATAAACACAACTAATGTATTTTTGCTTTAAATAGTAGGCTGAGAAAATAAAAATCATAAAATTAATTATTAAAAACTTGCAAAACTTCATTTTTTTATTTAAATTTTAAAGCTAATGTTGTCATTTTTAAAATAATATTTTTTAAAATAAAACTATAATTTTATTTGCTTCAAGTGGATGTAGTCTGTTTGAAAAAACTAAAAACGTTATAGAAAAATTTGTAGATAGTTCAAATATAATAATCGAAGGCAAAGTATTTCATAATTTTAATAAAAAAGATATTGATAAGATGATAATAAATAAATTAAATAGCTGTTTTTATGAGCAAATACAATATTATTTAAATATTTTTTCCTTACTAGGACATAAATATGTTCCATTTTTCTTTCCGTTATAGGTAATTGCATTAACTGGACAATTATTAATGCATGACAAGCAAAACATGCAATTTGTTGAAAAAGTTATGTTTCCATTTTTCATTGAAACATTATTTAAAGGGCAAACAGTAATACATTTTTTACATTTTATACAGGAATCATCAACTTTAAATTTTTTGCTACTTTTATAAAAATTATTAAATCCATAATTAAGAAATGAAGAATATAAACTACCAAAAAATTCTTTTTTTGGTTCATTGAAGTTTTTGTCACTATTAATTAAATTGGATAAAGTATCAAGTAAAGGCAAAGAATCTTTAATTATTTTAATTGCGTTAGCTTCTGTTTCAACTTTTTCAGAAACTACATAATTACTTGGCATTATAATTTTAGCAAAACCCTTATAATGCATATTTTTACTTTTAGCAATATTTTTTAAATATTTATCGGCATTACCACAATTTAATCCCATTGATGCAATAAAATAAATATCTTTACTACCATTAAAATTAGCTTGTAATAATAAGTCTTCAATAATCTTTGGATATCTCCAAGCATAAATTGGAGAAATAATTACATAAGGTTTAATTGAATTAAAGTTTAATGATTGATTAAATTTAATTATATCGTTAATAGAAACGACTTCGTCATTAAGTTTATTGTTAATATAGTTAGCAATAAATTTATTATTACCACTACCTGAAAAGTATAATATCATATAAAAAGCCTCTTTTTAAAATTATAATATTTTATTGTAATTCCTAAAACATTATTAAGATGTTTCATATACTAAAGTCTATATTTTATAAAAAAAGCCTTTAAAAGTTGCCTTTTTTTTAAAAAAAATAATAAATTAAAATAACTAATTTTAATAATAATTATCAATTTTTAAATTAATTAATGTTGATATCTTTATTTTCAGATAATAAAGGACTAGAATATTTTTTTGGAAAAATTAAGGCTTATTATGATTAAATTATTTAAATTTAAAAGTGAAATAAATTTAACAGATGGAGATACTAAAACATTAATTAAAAAATTTATAATTTATGCTTTACCTATAATTGCAGTAGGGATTTTAGAATTACTTTATAATTCCTTTGATTTAATTGTTGTACAGCAAAAAGAAGGTACAGTGATGGGAGCAGCAGTTGGTGCTAATGGATCACTTATTTCTTTAATTACTAATGGTTTTATTGGCTTATCAGTTGGAGTTAATGTTGTTGTATCTAGATATTATGGAAAAAATGATAAAGATGGAGCTAATAAAGCATTGCATAGTGGAATGTTAATAGCTTTAATTTCTGGGTTAGTTGTTGGTATTAGTTGTTATTTTTTAGCTCATACATTTTTAGAATGGATGAATGTAAGCTCAGAATATATTGAATTGTCAACTGAATATCTTTCAATATACTTTTTAAGCGTCCCATTTATGCTTATTTATAATTTTGGTGCAGCGGCTTTTAGAGGAGTAGGAGATAGTAAAAAAGCGCTTATTTTTCTTTTAATTAGTGGAGCTTTAAATGTTGCGTTAAACTATTTATTTGTTTTTGGTTTTAATTTATCTGTAAGAGGAGTTGCAATTGCAACAGTTATTTCACAGTTTGTAAGTGCTGCTTTAGTTGTAATATTTTTATATTTAAATAAAGGTTTCATTCGTTTAAGATTTAAGGAATTAAAATTTAATAAAAAAGAAATATTAAAAATTCTTCAAATAGGTATTCCTAGTGGAATTCATGGAATAATTTTTTCTATTTCAAATGTTATTTTACAAACTACAGTTAATAGTTGGCCTGCAGCGGTAGTTACAGCTAATACAGATGCTGCTAATATTGAAAATTATACGTATACTGCAATGTATTCGATTTCAACTGCTACACCAGCATTTATTAGTGCAAACGTTGGAAGAGGCTTTTATAAAAATATTAAAAAGATTGAAATTATATCTTTATTAAGTGTAGTTATTGTTGGAGTGATTTTAGGTGGATTAAGCTTAGCTTTATCCCATCAGTTACTTAAAGTTTATATGGGTAGTAATTATGATCCAGTAGTTGTTGAATATGCTATTGAAAGAATGACAGTAGTTTTATTAACTTATTGGCTTTGCGGATTAATGGATACAGAGTGTGATATTTTAAGAGGGCTTGGATATTCTTTTGTGCCAACAATTTATTCATTTTTTGGATGTTGTATTTTTAGAATTTTTTGGAATTATGTTGTATATTCTCCAGTTGAAGGAATGTGGAATCATTCGCTAGCTATACTATATATTTGTTATCCAATAAGTTGGATTTTAGTTTTTGGAGCAGAGTTAATTACATATTTTGCTTTAAAAAAGAAAATAAAAGCTAAATGTGATAAAAATTTACATGAATATGAATTAAAACATAATAAATTGGATAAAGCTATTTTCTAATTCATTTATATGATAAAGATAATTTTGGAATAAATATTCTGATATTAGTCTATAATATTAAAGGATGAACATTATGATGAAAAAAAGTTTTTTTTATTTAATTTATTTCCTTTAATGAGTGCGTTAAGTTTACTTTCTTGCAGAACAAATGAACAAACAGATGTTTTTTATAAAATTAGTTATGAAAGTAGCAATTTATATACCATATTAAATCTTCCAGAAACTGCAAAGGAAGGTGAAGACATATATTTTAACGTCGATAGTAATAGTGTTTTTTATACTGTTGGTAATGTTAGTGTTAATGATGAAATTATTAATAAGAGTCAATACGGTTACTTATTTGAAATGCCTGCTGAAGATGTTGAAATTAAAGTTACAATGAATATCGTTGATGAATATGATGATTCAAAAGATCATTTATCTTGGGGAAGCACTGTCAACGGACTTATTCCAACTTATGAAAGTTATAATCAATCAACTTATAGATTAGATTTAGTTTTTAATGGAATTTCATCTGGCAATTGGATTACAAGCATTAAAACAACAATTTATTCTTTAAATGAAGATGTTATTCCAAGTGATGCAATTAGTTTTAATAAAATAAAAGCGAGTAGTTCTAATGCAATAATTGGTGGTTATCTCCTTGTTGATTTAACTAAGGTTCAAGTTGGAGAAACAATGATTTATTTAAATCTTAAACCTAATAATAGTAGTTTAGGAACTTTAATTAAAAAATTTGAAGTAGTAGAAGGATCAACCACACAAACAATGGATGTTACTTTTGAGTTTGAAAACTTATCAAGCTATGCTAGTGAAAATATTTTCTTTAATTTTAGAAATACTTCAAATCAAAAATTATCAACTATTAATTTAAGTGATCTTACATCAAATGAAACTATTTTTACTTATGAAGTAAATTATGAATATAATGTAAGTGTAGCCTACGCTACTTGGAACGAAGAAGAAGGAAAATATGAAAACATGACTTCTTTGCACTTAAATGAATGGATGGGTACTAATGTTGGTGGTGCCATTAATACTTTAAAAACGACATCTTCAAGTGAATATTTATATTTGCTAAAATTAACAACAGAAAATATTACTGTACCTTTTACGATTATTAATTAATAAATATATGATATTCAATTGACTATATTTTTAATTATCCTACTATTAAATAATTACATAAAAAAATAAAAATCGAATAAAAAACCTTAGTTTTGCAGACTTTTTTCTTAAAAATAAGTATTTTTTCGTAATTAATATCTTAATATAAATGATTTTAAATGTTTCTTATAATAATAAATTTTATATTTTTGAAATATAAGTAATTTTTATCAACAATAAATTGTTTTATTTTTATTTAAAATTAAATAACTTATAAAATCTTTAAGAATTAATATATGAAAATTAAGTCTATTTTTGTTTTATAATTTTTTTAAAAAAATATAGTTATAATAAAAATGCGGAGGTATTATGAATAATTCCATCATGTATCAAGAAATTCATATGATTAGAGATTCGTTGAAACTAACATATGATGCAAATAAAGACAAAATTAAAGATTTTGTTAAGACTTTTAAAGAAAAAGAGATAAGCAATGTAGTTATTGCTGCAAGAGGTAGTTCTGATAATGTAGGAACTTATTTAAAATATATTTTAGAGATTTATGCTCATATACCAGTAAGTTTTGCTGCAAGTAGTGTTATTACAAAATATAATTCATATTTAAATTTTAAAAACACTTTAGTAATTGGTATTTCTCAATCAGGAAGTGGAAAAGATATTTTTGAGTTTGTTGATAAAGCAAAAAATAATGGTGCTTTAACTTTAGCAATTACTAACGATTCTTCATCAATTGTAGCTAAAGCTTGTGATTATCATTTTTGTTTGAATTTAACTAGAGAAAAAGGTTTAGCTGCTACAAAAACATTTATATCTCAACTTTATGTTTCATTATTATTTGTAGCTGAATTAACAAATAATCAAATTTTAAATAATTCTCTTAATAAATTAGATGATTTAATTATTGAAGTTTTAAATAATGAAAAACATATTAATGAAATTTCTAAATTAATGAAAGATTTTAATGATATTTATTTACTTTCTAGGGGAATTAATTATGTTTCATCTTTAGAAGGCGCTTTAAAAATTCAAGAAACAACATATATAAAAGCTAAAGCATATGCTAGTAGCGATTTTTATCATGGACCTATGGCAATTGCTGATGAAAATCAAAATTTCTTATTATTAAGTAGTAAGGGAATGTGTGAAGATGATAATCATGAAATATATGAAAAATTAAAAAATATTGGAGCAAATTTATTTGTGATTTCTAATGATGAATATTTTAATAATTGTAAAAATCTTATAAAAATACCTAATTGTGATGAAGTTATCGCTCCATTTTTAATAATTATTTCTATTCAATTATTAGCATGCAATTTATCTTTAATTAGAGGAATTGATGTCGATAATCCACGTAATTTAAAGAAAGTAACAATAACGAGATAAAATTATGAAATTAAATGAAAAAGCTTTAGTTTATATACCAAAAAATAAAAAAGTTTCTAATAATAAAATCTTATGTATTGCAGCACATCAAGATGACATTGAATTATTTGCATATGCTCATATCCATAAAGCTAAAATTTCAGATTATTCTTTTATTGGAGTAGTTTCAACTGATGGAAGAAATTCTCCTCGAACAGGTAAATATAAAGATTATGATGACAATATGATGATTTTAGAGCGTCAAAAAGAGCAAAAAAATGCAAGTGAAATTGGTAATTATGAAGCTCAAATTATGTTAAATTATACATCAAGTGAAATTAAGGATAAAATAAATCATGATGTAATAGATGATTACATTGAAATTATTAAACATTATCAACCAATTTCAATTGTTACACATAACTTAGCAGATAAACATCCTACGCATGTTGGAGTAGTTATTAAACTTATTAAAGCTTTAAGAGAACTAAATTATTTACCTAAAGAATTTTTAGGTATTGAAGTTTGGCGAGGCTTAGACTGGGTAAATGAAGAAGACAAAGTTATATTAGATTGTGGAGAAAATAAACAAGAGCAACTAGATTTATTAAATGTTTTTCCAAGTCAAACCGTAGGTGGGAAGCGTTATGATTTAGCAGGAGTTGGAAGAAGATATGCAAATGCTACTTTTAATGAATCTCATGCTGTAGATACTTATAAAATGTCTCAATACGCAATAGATTTACTACCTTTATTAATAGATAAAAACCTTGATATTTCTGAGTATATTTTAGGTTTCATCGATAGGTTTAAAAATGATGTCAAAAAAATGATTAACGATTTAGATTAGTCATTATTTATAAATGGAGAAAACTATGAAGAAAAATTTTTTGAAAGGAGTTATGGCTACATTCGTAATATGTGGTTCTTTGTTTAGTGCTATGAGTTGTAAAGAAAATATTAATCCAAATAGATATGTTGACTCTTTAATTAATGATGTCGATATTTTAAATGATGAAGAAATTAATTTTTATGGTCGATATACCCATAAAACAATTAATGAAAAAGAATATGTTTATTTTGGATTTACTTGTACGGGTTTTGAGTTATATGTTGATGTAAAAGAAAATACAAATAATATCAAAGTAGATTTCTATTCAGAAATGTTTGGTCATTCAACTCAATATATTAAGGTATATGTTGATGATGATAACGGAAGAGTTATTGAACTTGTTGAAGGTGAACAAAATGTAACTTTAGTTGAAAACTTAGAAGTTGGAGAACATGTTATTAAAGTTTTAAAAATGACTGAAGCAAGTGTCTCAAAGCTTGGAGTTAGAAACTTAACTTCAATAGGAATGGATTTTTATTCAAGAAAATATAATACAAGAAGAAAGAAAGTTGAATTTTATGGTGATAGTTTAACTTGTGGTTATGGAAATTTAGGTGATCCAAGTTCAACAACATTTTATACAAACGAAGAAGATGGTACTTTAACTTATGCTTATCAAGCAGCATTAGAAATTGGTTATGATGCTAGTTTAATTGCTTGGAGCGGAATTGCTTTAAGTGAAAAACTTGCTCCTTATGGTGCTGAGATGATGAGTAGATATGACACGGTTGAAGGTGAAATTGAATATGATATGTCAAAAGATCAAATCGATTTAGTTGTATTTAATTTAGGTTCTAATGACAGTGCTGGTTATGATAATTTAAGCGAAGAGGATCGTGCTTTAGGAATTGAAGAATTTAAACAAAATTACCATACAATTTTTGGAAGAATTAAAACTACATCTCCACAAGCTAAAATTGTTTCCTTATATAATATGGCAAATAATATTAAAACTGCTTTAGTTGATGCAATTAAAGAAGTTACTAAAGAATTTAATGAAATGTATGGAGAAAACACTGCTCATTATATTAAATGTATTCCAAATGGAAGTGGATCAAATGGGCATCCTAATTTAATCGGTCATGAAACAACAAAGGAAAAATTAGTAAAATATCTTGAAGATAATAACTTAATTTAAGTTAAAGTGTTTCATTATTAAGAATTAATTTGAAAATTATAAAAATGTAACTCCTTAGTAATTATAATAAAATTAATAAGGAGTTTTTTATGTTATTTAATAAAATCTTATCTTTAGGCTTTTTAGCTTTTCTTGTGGGAGGAGTTAAAAATAATCTTCCTTCAAACATTACAACAAATGATAATTCAACTGAAATTGTTAGTGTTGACAAGACCTTAAGTAATACTTTAGAAAACAAAACAAATCTTTTAAGTAATGTTTACGTTAATACTACAATAACTTCAATGGAAGATTTTACTAGATTAACTACATTAGATGAAAGTAAAGTATCAAACGTAATAATGTATGTTGATAGTAATTGTAATATTTTAGATGCTAATAAAAATTCTTTAAATATTACACTTAAAGATGCTTTTAATACATATTTAAAAGGAATTCATATCCCTGTAATTTATGTTAGTGATATGGGAAGTACTGATGGAGTAATTTCTTATTTAAATAATGTTTTTTGTCCTTTAGAACTTGCTGTTTGTAGTGATGATTATCAAGTTGTTAAAAAAATTAGAGAAAGTGAAAACGGTAAAAATGTAAGAGGTATCGTTGATTTTTCTTCTAGAAGTGATGTTGATAATTACACAATCGTTAAAGAATCAACACTTGCAAATGCCTTAACTGTTATTTTAAATGAAGAACAAACAACTAAAGATACAATAATGTATTTAACTTCAAGAATGAAATGTAGTTGGGTAAAATGTGAAGAATTTTCAAATTTTTCAACATTAAATCTCATTAATAGTGGTGTTTATGGTTTAATAACTAATAACATTGATGAAGTATGTAGTGTTTTTAGTATTTATGAAAATTCGACAAACAATAATAAAAATTTAAATCGTATGCCTTTAAATATTGCACATAGAGGAAATTCAAGAGAACATTTAGAAAATTCTTTAAATAGCTTCAAAAGTGCTTTTGAATTAGGAGCAACCCATATTGAAATAGATATACATTTAACTGCAGATAATGAACTAGTAGTAATGCACGATGAAACTATCGATCGAACAACCGATGGAACTGGGACAGTTGCAAATATGACTCGTGCTCAATTAAAAGAATTTAATGTTATTAAAAATATTGATGGAATTAAGCTTGGAAAGAAAGATGAAATTCCTTTCTTAGATGAGCTATTTGAAGAATTTAAAGGCAATGGGAAAGTCATTGTTATTGAATTAAAAGATGATAACGTTGGAGTAGTTCCAAGATTAAAAGAACTTCTTGATGAATATGATATGTATGATCAAGTAGTAGCAATTTCATTTTATGAAGATCAATTGATTAAGATGCATGAATTAATTCCAGAAGTACCTTGTGCAACATTGAATAACTATTATGAAGCAATGTTTACAAGCACATTTAATGATGGAGTTGCTAAATTTAATAAAAATAATTTTGGATTAGATTTAAATCAAGGTCTTTATACTGAATTATTTGATAGAAAAATGGCAGAAAGAGGCTTTATTGGTTTTTATTGGACATTAAATGCTAAACAAGATATTTATAAAGCAGTTGAAAAAGGAATGGTAGGAATTACTAACAATGTTACTTCTACCTTTAGTGATGTTCCTTATGAATTATATTTTGAAGAAAATATCGTTTATTTAAACAGTGAAGATATTTTAGAATCTACTTTTGAAGTTAAATATAAAACTTATGCTGGAGAAATTGCCGAAGAAACTTTAGAAGGCAAAGTAATGTATTATGAAACAGTGGAAGATAAAACATATGCAATTTTAAGTGCAACTTATGAAACTGGATCTTCAACATTAAAATATCGTACAACTTTATTTTCTCCAGTCGTTGAAGTTAAAGATTATCAAGGAACTGATGAAGTTATACCTGAACCAGAAGATAATAATCTTGGCTTAATTTTAGGTGTTAGTATTCCACTAGGAGTTTTTGTTTTAGGTGGAGCTAGTGCTTTAACGTTATATTTTCTTAAAAAGAAAAAAAGAGGTTAAATTATGAAAAAGAAATTGTTAGTTTTATCTACGTTAACATTAATTTTTGGTTTTTCTATAGCAACATTATTAAGTTGTTCTAATAACAATGAAGAAGTAGTGGAAGAAACAAAATATAAAGTAACATATGATCAAAGTGATTTATATGTTGTTAGTGGATTAGCTGAAGAATATGATTTTGGAGATGTTGTTTCATTTCAAATTAGTTTAACTGATGAAACAAGTTACAAGATAATCGAAGTCAAAACTGATGATACAGTTTTAGAAGCAAGTAATGAAGTTTATTCATTTATCATGCCTAGAAGTGATGTTAAGTTAACTATTAATTTAGAAGAAATTGTTGTTGAAACTATTTTTAATAGTAAAGCTCCTGGAGAAAATAAAACTTATACTGAATTAAGTGAATTTACTCCTACTTTATTTAAAAAAGATACTTTTAAAGAAGAAAGTAAAATAAGTTTAGGAGAAGGGGTTAATCATTATGTATATTCATTTGATTTAAATAATTCTCGTAACGTAAAAGCTAATGTTATTGAAGTTGATTTAACAAAAGCTAGTATTCAAACTAATTATGCTAAAAGCGGAGTTTCAACAGTTTATAGTCAACTACAAGATTTTGAAAATACTCATGATCAAAAAGTAATGGCAATTACTAATGCAGATTTTTTTGCTACTGGTTATGGAGTTAGCGTAAATGCTTATGCCTTAAATAATGAAATTATTAAAAATTCTCATAATGATAATGGAATTTATGACATTAATGAAAGCGGATGTGATGTTCCTGCTAGCGATCCTAAATTACTTGGTATTAGTGGAGAAGAGGCTCTTATTTCTTCATTAATTAACGAAGGAACTCGTGAAGAAAAAATAAAGGCGAAAGTTACTAATATTGTTTCTTATTTAGATAAAGATAATAATTTAGTGGAATTAAAAAATAATATTGGAAGTAATGTAGTTGGATTTACTTCAAACATCGACTATATTTTAGTTACCAAAGAAACAAAAGTTGAATTACCTCAAAATGCTTTAACTTATACAATATCTATTAATGAAGATAATAAAGTAATTACTAGTGGTGAAATAAGTGCTATTGCCACACAAAAACTTGATGGCAACAAAACTTTTAAGGATTTTGATAATAAATTTTATTTAATTGTAAAAGAAGATAAAGCTCTTAATGTTGAAAATGGTTCGATACTTGGTTTTTCTTTAACTACTAGTGATGATACTTTTAAATATTACAATACCTTAATTGGAGGAAGACAAGCTTTAGTTGAAGATGGGGAAATAGCTAAAACTGTTACATTAGAAAATACAAATGGTGCTCAAACTAGTAATATTCCTCGTACAGCTGTAGGTGTTGCAAAAGAAAATATAGTTAAATTAGTTTGTATTGAATCACTTAGATATAATAGGGCAAATACTATAGTAAGTTCAGATTCTTATGGAGTTAATTTACCTGAATTAGCTGAATTTATGCGTTATATTGGTTGCTTCGATGCTATGAACTTTGATGGTGGAGGTTCATCGATGTTAATTACAAAAGATAATAATGGTATGGGTGAACCAGCAGTTAAAGTTAGAAGTAGTGATTATGGTACATATAATTTAAACGATGGACGTTCTGTTTATAATACAATTTTAATTACAACTAAAGTATAAATTAAAATTAATTAAATATTAAAAAATTAGTATTATATTAATTTAAATAAATATCATTTAAATTTTAAAATTCTAAAATTGTTTGATTTAATCGGATGATTTTAGAATTTTTTTTATAAATTTCAAATATTTATAATTTGATATAAACAAATTAATATACAAAAATTAAGAAAAAATGTATTCATATTAATTATGCTTTTGTGTTTTATTGAAGTGAAAACGACATTTAATATAATTTAATTGTAAGCGCTTACATTATGCGCATTTTAAAGGAGTTAAAATATGAAAAGAAAAACACTTGCTGTAGTTGCAGTTAGTGCCTTACTCGCAATGGGTGTAACAGTCATGACAGGTTGTGGAGATGATGGAGGACAACCAGTAGTTACTACAAAATATGAAGTTACAGTCAATGCACCAACAGGCGTAACAGTATCAGGCATCTCATCGGAAGGATACGCTAGTGGCGATACTGTTAGTTTTACTGTCACAGTTACTGATTCATCTAAAGTTTTAGATGCAGTTAAAAAAGACGGTGTCGCATTAACACCTAAATCAGGTAATACTTATGAATTTGTTATGGGAGAAGCAAATGTCACAATTGAAGTCACATTAAAAACAGCTGCTGCAACCTTAACTGTTGATAAGAGTGAAGTTACTTTATCTGAAATTGGTCAAACAGCAACAGTAAATGCAACTTATACAAACGGTACTGGAACATTAACATGGTCAGCAACCGATGAAGATTCCATTTCCCTTGATGTTTCTGAAGATGGTAAAGTTTGCACTATCACCAATGTTTCAGGAGGGGAAACAGTTATTGTCACTGTTACTGATGGCACTTTAAGTCAAGATGTAACCGTTAGAGCTTCAAGCTATGGCGATACAAGAAAAGTTTATTCAATTTATAATGCTTCTAGTGAAGTAGTAGTTGATGAAATTAAAGGTTTATATAAAGCAATTGGTTATGTAAATGATTTAGGTACACCAACTGCTGATGGATATTATATTACTGAAAAAGGCGCTAGTGAAAAATTATACGAATATAGTAATAGTTTCTTAAGCGCAATGGGTAAATATGGACCAGCAACTGAATTAGCTAGTAATTCACACTGGACTAATGGACAAAAATCACCTGGTTGGTATTCAAATTATCAAGTTGATGTCGATTTATTAACTCAAACAAGTACATTTAATACTTTAACTGAAGGCGGAAATAAACACGCTAAATACAATGTTTTTGATTCAAGACCAGTTAACTTTGATGCAAGTAACTTCTTAGATAAAACTGACGGTATTTATAATAGAGCTGCTTATTCAGTTTGGTATGGTTTAAGACAAGCCGGTTATACAGCTACTGTTACTAATACTGAATATATCTCATGGGCTGATTCAGGAAAATGGACTGATTGGCATTTAACTTTTGATCTTTCAGATTCAGTTATGACACCTTCATACAATGAAGATCAAGGAGTATTTGGACAAATTTATGTTGGTTCTTCTAACTTAATTGCTGCTGTTGCTGGAGTTTACTTCGATGCAGGCACAATGGAAGAAAATAAAAATTTAGAAGATGGAGCTACAAGAGATATTTATACATTTACTGAAAAGCTCGATATTTCTGGTGGATTAGGAACAGGAAAATGGGGCGCTAGAGAAATCGGTGATGTCTCAATTGGTAAAGCAGTTTGGGATAGTTTCAATAAAGTATGGGAATTCCCAAATGTTTCTATTGATATTACTGCTAACTTCTATTGGACTGGTGAAGATCCAAATAATGCTGAAGAAGTTTACCACAGAGTTTATGAAATTACTGGATTAGATGCTGATGGTGAAGTTGCTTCTGTTACTTATGATCTTAAACATACAGGTCAACAAGTTAGAGCTGGAGCACAAGAAAGAGCACTTTATGGTGTTACATTTACTCCAGAGTATGATTTAAATGAATTACCAGATATTACATGTGGTGCTAAATGGATGGGAGTTCGTTTAGACGAAGCTTATGCAAATAATAAAGATAGTGAAGACGTACAAAATCTTCAATTAGTCGCAGGAAGAACTGTTAATAGCGGACATACAACTGGTGTTATTGGTGCTGATTGTGGTTCATTCCATGCTAATGGAGACGGCGAAACAATTTACGATTTCTATTATTAATTTAAATTTGGTTTGACTATCTTTAATAAGTAAGGAGGTTAAAAGTATTATTGGTTGCTAACCATTGTTAGCAACCAATATATTTATGAAAAGTTAATAATATAAACACTTACTTATTGAAATAGTCTTTTTAAATGTAAAAACTTAAAAGTTGCAAAATATTAAGATTTTATTTACATACATTATTTATAAACGTTTAAAAATATACACATATTAATATATTTTATAAAATATAACTAGAGGTAAAAAATATGAAAAAGAAAATAATTTTAGCTTTATATGCACTAGTTGGAGCTAGCTTCGCTCTTACAGGTTGTGGTGGTAATGGTGGTGGAGGCACCACTCCTGAAATCGAATTACTTGATACAAGAGTTGATGCTTTTACGGTCGTAAGTGGATCAATGGAAGGAAAGGAATTCGTTGCTGATGGCGATACTTATAATTTTAAGTCTCTTTATGAGGCAGCTAATTTCTGTTTTGATGAATGTGACTATGGTTCATTTGTTAAAGCTTTAGGTGATGAAACTGATACTATCCTTTATCAAAAAAGAATGAATTTTGATATTATTGATCAAGGTTTAGCTCAAGATACTTATTATTATATAAAAGATGGAAGTACAGTTTTTGGTTTTAACCAATATTTACCTGGTAATACCAACTACTATTTAAATGAAAAAGTTACAACTTTAATGCAAACAACTGATAATTTAAAACATTATTATCAACCTTATTCATTACTTAAACAAGTTGAAGGTGCAACAACCCAAGCTTGGAACCTTACACCTTTATTAGATACTACTATTAGATATAATCCAATTGCTTTTAGTGGTATGAGAACTATTACTTTTAAAATTGATTTATCCGAAAGTAAGATTCGTCCTTCATATAATGAAACTCAAAAAATCGTTCCAATGATTACTTTAAGTTCTACCGATTCTTATAACTGGTCCAATCAAGGAATTTATATGGATGATACTACAGGTAATTGGTATTATGTTTATGGTGAAACTCAAAGTGATATTACTGATTTAAATTATGAAGAAAATCTTATTTTAACTTCTACTTGGGATAATGAAGCTCAAGAATTTACTCCTAATGGTGATATTACATTAACTTTAGATCTAGTAGAAGTTGAAGAAGATGTTTGGGCAAATGATTTAACTATCGTTGTTAGTGATAAGAATGGCAATGAAACAACTCATGAATTCAATTATGAATATTCACAAATGAATGGTAGAGGTACCCCACGTTGTAATATTTCTTTAGATCTTAGACCAAGAGATGAAGATAGTGAAGATGGAACTTTTGCTCCTGATTATATGTGTGGTGCATATTTTAAAAATATTACAGTTAGTGAAGGAAGAGGAACTGTACCAGAAGGTTTAACTGATGATGAATATTTAGGTGATACACCAATGGTTGGAACTGCTGGTCAAACATATGATTTATTAGTAAGTGATACTGCTAATGAATGTGATGGTGAAGTTATTCTTGATCACTACGATTGCATTAATTATCATAGCGATATTACTACTAAAGATGTCTTTGATATTACTTATGAACAAAGAGTTAGTGCTAGTAGATCTGATGAAGTTCTTGCTTGTGAAAAATTAATCGCTGCTATTTTACCAACAGATGATAAAGATAGCGCTTCTGTAATTAAAGCTTCTGCAGCTTATAGTAAATTAGATGGAAACGAACAAAGACTTATCGTCTCAATTGATGGTTATACTCAACTTAACGAGGCACTTGAAAGATAGGAAATTATAAATGAAAAGAATAAATTTATTAAGAAGTAGTTTCTTATTTCTATTGTTCCCGTTTTTCTTAACTTCATGTGGTGGAAATACTACTGAAACACCAAAAGAATATAGTGCTACTAATCCTAGAACTATTAAAGAAGTTAATTTAGATAGTGAACCTGTTGAATTAGTTGCTCCTTTTACTGTTTTAACAGAAACTGGCGAAACTCCAGAAGAGCTTGAATACAAATATCAAAACTTAGATGAAAATGTTTTTGATAATATGTATTTAGCTATTAGAATTGCTGCTGAAAATTCAACAACAAAAAATAAATTACAAGTTCAAGACGCAAATTTTACACAAATTTTTATTCGTCAAAAAGCTAGTGAATATCATCTTTTTGATGGTGATAAATATGTAGGTACTGATGGCAGTGTTCCTTGTAAAGAATATGTTGCTAGCCATAAAAATGCATATGCTATTTCTGGTGAAGGTAGTGGTTATAAACTACTTGGTAGAGATGATTATGTTGAAAATATGGATTTAAATGAAACTGTTCTTGAATATAATGCTGGTGCTTATAATTATATGTTTACTAAATCTGGAGTTGGAATGGGCGAAAACGGATCTAATTTAAATGGTTTTAGTTATGCCTCTGCAATTGTTAGATTAAGTGAAACAAGATACAAACCAACAAAAGATGGTGACGGATGGAATGCATATATATTTTTAAATGTTGCTAGTCAAATTCATTCTGACTTAGGACTAATTGGAATTTTAAATGGTTCAAAAGTTGAATTTAGATTGTTTAGAAATTGTAACAGTACCAGTCATGGAGGTAGTGGTGCAGGATTTTATGTTTATCATGATAAAATAGCTACTGCAAGTACTAGTTATGACTCCGCAACTGGTGAATATTATGGAATGGATGATTTAAAATTTGAAGCTATTGGATTATCAAATGGCTTTGTATTTAATGTCACTAATTTAAGAACTAATGAAGTATTTAGTTTTGAAGATTTACATTATCAAGCTGATGGAGTTACTCCTTTAGTCGAAAATTCAGCAGATAATGCATGTTATTATCGTACATTAGTTGCCGCAAGTTATTGCCCAGTAGTTGGAAATGTTTGGAATTTTGAATGTGGGGCTGCAATGACTAATGTTTTATGGGAAAATATAATGTTAGCTAGATATAATAATGATGATATTTCTTATTATCAGAGCGAAGATTGTCTTAAGTATGAATTTACTCCTGAATCAGAATATTTCCGTGATGGATATTCTCAAGGTGCTTATGCATCTTATCATGAATTTGGAGTTTATGAAGAAGATGGAACTCATCCAAGTGGAGCTACTTATAAAAAAGGACAACATTATTTATCTCAATCAGTAGACTATAATTCGTAAAAAAACTTTAGATTAGGAGGGTTTTTATGCAAAATAAAAGGTTTTTAAGTATAATTGGATTACTTTTAACAGTGTTTAGTGTATCTTCTTGTTCAGGCGGAATTGATCCAAATCCTGATTGGACAATAGATGTTGAGGCTACAAAAAAAGATGTTCAATTACTAACATATTTTCCAAATAGTGGTAAAAGTGGTGATTTTTTCCAAAATAGTTATATTCCTCAAAAACTTGAGGAAATTACTGGTTATAAAGTAACTTTTAATCAAACTAGTGAGGGTGGCGCTGACACTCAAGTTCAAACAATTTTAACAGGTAAAGAACCTGTCGATATGTTAAAAATTTCTCCTACTTTATTTAATAACTATGTAACTCAAGGTTATTTTACTGATTTAACTGATGGTTTAGAAAAATATGCTCCAAACGTAATGAGTTTATCAAAAATAACCGATAAACAATGGGAAGCATGTTCATATAACGGAAAGATTTATGCTATTCCTGAAGTTGGACATACAACAATGAATAATATAGGTTTAGCTTGGAATATGGATCATTTAGCAAGTGTTGGAATTGATACGATGCCAAGTACTATATCTGAATTTGAAGAAGCAATGGTTGCTCTTCAAACAAAATATGGTGGTAATGCTAATTATCATGCTTTAGGCATTGCTGGAACTCAAGCCGATGCTAATCCATTTTCTGCTACTTTTGATGTACCAAAAAACTGGTTTGTTAATGATAATGGTGAATTAGAAAATGTTTTGTTTAGTGATAGAACTGAACAATATTTAACGTATATGCATACATTAGCTTCTAGAAATATGATAGCTTCAGGTTGGAGCGGTCAATCATCTTCAACAGTTATTAGTAATTTTGTCCAAGGTTTTTCAAGTTGTATTGTTTTAAGTTATTGGGAGTGGACTCCATTAAGAGATTCTTTAGTTGCAGCTTATCCTAATTTCCCTAGCGATGTAGTTACAGAAAATCAAAAGAAGGCTTATGTTTATGGTGTTGAAGATCATGAATATGGAGTAGCTCCTAGTGATGCTATGGTTCAATATAATTTATATATTACTGGTGATGGTAATTTTGGAACTAATCATCAAGAAAAAGGAAAAGTACGTGATAGTCATGGTATTGCTTATTATATTACTGTTCCAGTAGCAAGCGCTAAAGACGCTGCTTATACACTTGATTGGATTAATTATAAACAAACAGAAGAAGTAACTATTTTACAAATTGCTGGTGAAGAAAATGTTCATTATCAAAAAGTAACTAAAGATGATCCTGATGCAATTAAATTATTAACTGAAGATGGTGAACCAGAAGAATATGTAAAAATATTAGATGCTTTCTATAGTGATATTTCTGGAATGAGTCAATATCAAACAGCAGTTAATCCTGATGTTGCTAGAAAATGGTGGCCAGTTGCTGAAGCAGGCTTTGATGCTTGGAGTGTTTTAGTTACTGATGAAGAAAGATTAATTTTAGATCCATTTGCTGTTCATCCAGTTTTAGAAGAATTTGCTAAAGTAGATCTTTTAGCTCAAAACTATGTCATTACTCAACAACAAAACATTATTAATAAAGGTGTTGATAATTATTTACAACAAGCTAGAGAAACTTATTTATCTAGATACTGGAAAGATTCAATTAAAAACGAAGTAAATAACTGGTTTAAAGGAAATTAAATTATGGACTTGTTTATAGGTTCAAGAAATAAAATAAAGCGAATTAATCCAAAGAAAACATCATATTTTTATCGAGTAAAACAAAAACTTATTAAATATGGTTCAATTTTCTGGTTTATTTTACCTGCGGCTTTTTTAGCTCTTTTATTTGGATATATTCCTTTGATTTTTATTTTAGCAGCGTTTAAAGAAGATTTTATTTTATCAATAAATTCTCCTTTACAAGAATTATTTAGAAACAATTGGTCTTTTATCCAATTTGAAAAATTATTTAATGAGAATGGGCCTGCATTTTTTTCTGCAGTTAGTAATACTTTAATTATTAATGTAATAAAAATTTGTTTAGTATTCCCATTTGCAATAATACTAGCCATTATGTTAAGTGAAGTAAAATCTTCATTTATGGCAAAGTTATTTTTAATTATTTTATGTTTACCTAATTTCTTATCGTGGCCAACGGTAATAGGCATATGGAACAATTTGTTTAGAGATCAAAATGGTATTATAAATAATATTTTAATGAATATAGGATTAATTAAGGAGCCGATATATTGGTTTGGTGATAATGTAGGAGGAGTTGATGGTTTAAATCTATTTAAGTTCTTTGCAATTATCATGGATGCTTGGAAAGGTAGTGGTTGGAACTCAATTATGTTTTATACCGCTATCATGAGCATTGATAAATCATATTATGAGGCTACTGAAATTGATGGATGTGGAAAGATTAAACAAATTTGGCATCTTACACTCCCTTCAATTTTCCCAATTATTGCTTTGATGTTTATTATGAATATTACTTATATCTTAAGTAGTGGATTTGAACAAATTAACTTATTAGCAAATATTAGCGATCCTAACTTAAAAGAATCAATGAAAACACTTGATGTTTATTTATATGAAGTAGCTTTAGGTGCTGGAGCAGATATGGCTTTTGGTACAGCTGTAGGTATATTTAATTCGACTATATCAGTAATTTTCATGCTGTGTGGTAATGCAATTAGTAAGAAATTCTTACATAGGGGGTTATGGTAATATGACCAATCTATTTAAATTAAGAAAGAAAAGACTTAAGAAAATTATTAAAAAACCTATTGGAGATCAAGTTCTTGATGTTTTAAATATTGCCTTTTTAATATTTTTCTGTTTGTTAATTATCATTCCTTTGTTAAATTTAATTGCTTTTGCATTTTCAACAGGAACTAGTAATAGTAAAGTTACATTTTTACCAGTTGGTTTTACTTTTGATATGTTTAATTATGTCGTTCATGAATCATCGTTTTGGAGAAGTTTATTAAATTCAGTAATTATTACTTTATTTGTTACAGTTTTTTCAAATTTATTTATGGCAATGGCAGCTTATCCATTATCAAAACAGGATTTTCCTTTTAAAAATATAATTTTGATATTCTTTGTTATTACAATGTTATTTAGTGCAGGTATTGTACCAGCAGTTTTACTTTTAAGAGGTTTAGGATTATATGGTACAATCTGGGCAGTAATTATTATTTCAATAAATAATGTTTTTAACTTACTGCTATATAAATCATTTTTTGAAGGGTTACCTAAGGAAACTATTGAAGCTGCTGAAGTTGATGGGGTAAATAATTTTCAAATGTTTTATAAAATTGTTTTACCAATGTCTTTACCTGTTTTTGCTAGCTGTGCTTTCTTTAGCATAGTAGGAACTTGGAATTCATATAGTGGGGCTTTAATGTTTATTGGAACTGCTAGTGATAAAGAAGCTTTTTGGCCATTAAGTTTATATATTTATGATTTATTACAAAGAGATCCAAGTAGTGATCCATCTTCATTTTTAAGTACTAACTTAGTAAATGTTCAATCTGCTTCAATTATAATTTCAGTTATTCCTATTTTAGTTATCTATCCATTTGTCATTAGATATATTAAGTCAGGAATTACAATTGGTAGTGAAAAGTAGGTGGATTATGTATAGTAAAGAATTAATTAAAAACGTATATAAATATGATAAAGAAGATCAAGATAATTTTTTTGAAGACAAAAAAATTAATTATTTTGATGTTTTTGATACAACTAAATTCAATATTTTTGGAAGTGCAGTTAAAGATAAAAAGATTTTATTTAGATTTACTTTACAAGATATTGAAAAAATTGGTAGTGCTTCAGATGCAGTTAGTTATTTAGCAACTAATTCTAGTGGTTTACAAGTTCGTTTTAAAACTGATTCACGTCGTATTTTTCTTAGAGTATTACAAAATGGTGTATTCGATATGAAAAATATGACCTTTATGGGTCAATGTGGATTTGACTTATATTATAAAGAAGAAGATTCAGATGAATTTAGATTTATGAATTCTGGATTTCCTAATTATATCGATACAAAAAAATACATTACGATTTTAGGGGGATTTAAAGATAGCAAGATTCGTGAATACATCATTAATTTCCCTTTATATTCGACAACTACTCAATTAGAAATAGGTTTAGAAGAAAATAGTGTTGTTTATCCAACAGAATTTAAAAATAAAGGACGCATCGTAACTTATGGAACAAGTATTTTACAAGGTGGATGTGTTTCTAGACCTGGATTAAGTGTTACTAATATGCTTTCAAGATATTTAGATCAAGAAGTTTTAAATTTTGGATTTAGTGGTGCTGGATTACTTGAAAATGAAATTGGAGAAGTAATAGCTAATATTTCTAAAGATATAAAAATCTTAATAATTGATGCGGAAGCTAATGCGGGTTGTGATACTTGGATGTATGATCGTTTAGAAGGATTTTTAAATAAATTTTATGAACTTTATCCTGATTTAAAAGTAATTATAATGAATAAAACAAAAATGACGATTGATAAATATATTGCTAGAAATAAGCGTATAAAATTATTTAATGATAAGTTTTTAAAAAATATTGTGAAAAAATATCGTAAAAAAGGTTTTAAAATAATGTTTTTTAATAACTACAACATCTTTAAATTACCTTATTTAAATGAAGATGAATTTACTGTTGATGGTGTTCATCCTAATGATATTGGAATGTATTTGTTATTTAAAAACTATCTTAAAGCAATAAGAAAAGTTGAAAAAATATAAGTTAAAGGGGCTGGATATGAAAATTGTTTACTTACCACTTGATGAGAGACCTTGCAATTATAATTATCCAATTCAAATGCCTATTGATAATAATATTGAAATTGCATTACCAGATTTTAAAATTTTAAGTCTTAAGAAAAAAGTATGTGACGTTAATAATATTATTAATTGGTTAAAAAAAGAATCGGTTAATGCTGACTATGCTGTAATAAGTTTAGATATGCTTTTATTTGGAGGAATTATTCCTTCACGTCTTCATCATTTATCACTTGAAGAAGTTATTTCAAGAGTAAATGTTCTTTTAGAAATTAAGAAAAATAATCCACATATAAAAATCTATGCTAATGAGTTAATAATGCGTTGCCCATCTTATTCTTCAAGTGTAGAAGAACCAGATTATTTTGATGAATGTGGATTTGAGATTTTTAAATATGGCGAATTATTATGTAAAGAAAAATTTGCTTTTATTGATGATGAAGAAACAAAAGAACTTGAAAGATTAAAAACAATTATAAAAAAAGAATATTTAGATGATTTTATGACTCGAAGAGAAATCAACTTAAAAGCTTTATTAAATAATTTCTTATTAGTTAAAAATAATATAGTTGATTTCTTTGTAGTACCTCAAGATGATTGTTCTCCTTTTGGATTTAGTTCAATGGATCAAAAAATTGTTAGAAGTTTTATAAAAGAAAATCATTTAGAATCAAAAATTTTAATGTATCCTGGTGCAGATGAAATTGGTTTAACATTATTAGCTAGAGCAATTAATGATTTTAAAAAAGTAATACCAAAAGTATATGTTTATTATTCATCTAGTCTTGGAAAATATGCTATTCCTAGCTTTGAAGATCGACCAATTGATGAAACAATTAAATATCATTTAATTGCTTCTAAATCATTAAGAGTATATTCGTTTAATGAAGCAGATATTGTCCTTGGAATTAATTTAGGAAGTGAATTTTTAACAAAAAATGATCCAAAAAGAGATTTTGTATATAACAAAAATCGTAATTTAAATGAGCTTATAGAAGTATCTAAATATTCTTTAAATAATAACAAAGTATTTGGAATTGCCGATGTTGCTTTTTGTAACGAAGGAGATGATGATTTATTAGAAATTTTAAAACAAAATGACTTACTATATCAAATTGATGGTTATGCTGGATGGAATACTTCTAGTAATACTTTAGGAACTGTAATTTGTTCATTAGTAAGTTTTTATCATTTTAAAAATATAAAGAAAAAAGATTTTTGTTTAACAAATAGATATATTGATGATTACATTTATATGGCAATAGTTAGAAAAGAACTTGAAGAATATATAAATTCATTAAATATAAATGGTATTGATAAATTTAATTTAGGTCAAAAACAAGAAGAAATTGAACAATTAGCAAATAAACTTCTTTTAGAAGAAATAAATAAATTTTCTAATGAAATTGCTTCAAAAGTTTCATCGATTCATTCAGAGTTTATTTGGAATCGAATTTTTGAAAATAAAATAACTATTAAGGAGAATTAAAATGTCGCATTTATGCATTGATATAGGTGGAACTTCAATTAAAGGTGGAGTTTTCTTAGACCATAAATTAATTGATACTTATAGTTATAAAACTAATGGACATTCTTTTGATTTAATTTTGAAGTCTATAAATCGTGTCGTTAATCATTTTTTAAATAAATATCAAGATATTTCCTTTATAGGAGTTTCTAGTGCAGGCGATATTGATTATAAACATGGTTATTGTGTTTATGCTAGTAATAACTTAAATGGATTTACTAAATTTAATATCAAAAAATATTTTGAAGATAATTATCATTTACCTACATATGTTAATAATGATGCAGTTTGTCATTTATTAGGGAATTTAAAAAATGATAATTTAAATAAAAACATTTTTTTAATTACATTAGGGACTGGGGTAGGAGCAGTTTTATATAAAGATAATGAAATCTTTTATGGGGAAGATTTTGATTTAGGAAAATTTGCTCATTATGAGTTAGTTCATGATGGTTACGAATGTGATTGTGGAAAAAAAGGTTGTGCTGAAAAAGAAATTTCTAGTTATGGATTACTTCATGATGCATTAAAAATAAGTAAAAATATTAAGTCATGTAAAGATATTTTTCTTTTATATAAAGTAGGAGATTTAAAAGCAAAAAAGATTCTTGATGAATATTTTAATAAAGTAAATAGATATTTAACTTATATTTTTACATTAGGAGTAGATGAAGTAGTAATTGGTGGAGGTTTAACTAAATCAAGAGATATATTTAGAAAATATATTTTGGATAAAAGAATTAAATTTAGTGAACACGGCTCTTTAGCAGCTTTATATGGAGCAAATTATTTAATTTGTAATAGATATGATTTGTTTAGATAAGATTTTTATAGAATTAAAAAAAGATTTTAATTTAAAAGTTTTTTTAGATTCATATGAGTTTAAAATTGCTAAAAGTGAAAGAAGTGAGCTTTTCTTTGATAAAGAAAATAAGAGATTTAATATTTTTTATAAAAGTAATAATGAATTGTTTAGATTGTTATTAGAAACCGAACATTATGATTTTAATAATAACTTTGAAATTAAGATAAATTCTTCTTTTAAAGATTTATCAATCATGGTTGATGTAGCAAGAAATTATCCTTTAAAAGTCGAAACATTTAAAAAATTAATTCGATATATGGCACTTTTAGGATATTCTACTTTGAAAATATATTTAGAAGATCTTTTCGAAGTTAATAATGAACCATATTTTGGTTATTTAAGAGGAAGATATTCTAAAGAAGAAATAAAAGAAATAGTTAATTATGCCGATCTTTTTAAAATTGAAGTAATGCCTTATATTCAAACGCTTGCGCATTTAAATCAAATTAAAAGATGGTGTGTATATCGTGATCATTTCGATATTGACGATATTTTGTTAGTTGATGATGAAAGAACATATACTTTAATTGATAATATGTTAGAAACAATAAGTGAATCCTTTACATCTAAAAGAATTAATATTGGAATGGATGAAGCTTATTTACTTGGTAGAGGCAAATATTTAGATAAGAACGGATATGAAAAAAGAGTAAATATTTTTAAAAAACATTTATCTAAAGTTTTAACTTTAACAAGTAAATATAATTTAGATGTCGAAATGTGGGGAGATATGTTTTTTAATAACTCAAGTTATGCTTATGATAATTTAAGTGTTGAAGATTTAAATAAAGTAAATAATTTAAAGTTAGTTTATTGGGATTACGAATATAAAGATGTTAAAGAATTTCAATCTTTAATTAAATTACATAAAAAAGTAAGTGATAAAGTTTCAACTGCCGGAGGAAGCTGGAAGTGGTTAGGTTTAGCTCCTAATAATAAATATGCAATTGCAGCAAATATTAACTTTATGAAAGCAAGTTTAAAAGAAAATATTGAAGAATATACTTTAACTTGTTGGGGAGATAATGGTAGTAGTGCAAGTATTTTTTCAATTCTTCCTACACTTTTTGCAGTCGCAAATTTTTCGTTTTATCAAGATAATAAAAAGATAGATTATTTATTTAAAGATATTTTTAAAATTTCTTTTAATGATTTCCTTTATGTAGATAAAGTAAATAATGTAACAATTAATGATCCATTAAATGCAAAAAATAATATAAGTAGAATTTATTTATATAACGATTTATTACTTGGAACTTTCAATTCTTTAATTGATAAGGATCAAATTTCAACATATAAAGTTATAAAAAAGAAGTTAAATAAATTATCTAAAAACAATTCTTTTAATTACATTTTTAAAACTTTATTTGAGTTCTGCAGGGTTTTAATCTTAAAAGTTGAGATAATGGATGAATTAAGAATGGCTTATCAAGATAACAATAAAGAAAAATTAAATGAAATTTTAATTAAATTAAATAAACTCAAAAACACATTTGATAAATTTTATTTTGCTTTATATGAACAATATCATTTAGAAGCAAAAGGAAATGGTTTTGATGTTATTGATATTAGACTTGGAGGAATTTTGCAAAGAATAAAAACTACAATTAGAAAAATAAATGATTATTTAAAATATGGAACAAAAATCGATGAATTAGAAGAAATCATGTTAGATTTTTATGGAAATGTATATTCATATTTCCACCCTAATGATATTGTCGATAATTCTTATATAAAAATTAGTTCTATTAATGTAAATTGGTGAGGTTATGGAATATAAATTTATAAACAATTACTTAAATGTTAAAAATAATGCTAAAGAAGTTAATTTTGAGTTTTTTAATAATAAAACTTTAAGAGTTTATAAGGAAAAAAATCCTTGTGAATTAATTGAGTTAAATTTAGAAAATTCAAACTTAGATCTAGTTAAAGATCTTAAAATTGAAAATGAAATACTTTCTTTTAAATTCTTTAATTTTAATTTTTATGTTGATAAAAATTTAGATATAAAAATATATAAATTTGATAAATATTTAACAACTTTAACTTTAAAGAAATTATATTCAGATACTGATAAAAAAGATTATTATTCAATTGAATTTGATTTATCAAATAATTCAAAGGTTTTTGGACTTGGTGATAAAATGTCTTATTTAAATAAAAAAGGATATTTTTATTCATCTGATAACACTGATGATTCAAATCATCAAGATGAATTATTTCCAAGTTTATATAAATCTATCAACTATTTATTATTTTCTTTTGACTTAGAATTTTTTGGAAGTTTTTATCCTTCAACATATAAATATAATTTTAATATCGGACAAACTGATTTAAATAAGTTAATAATTTCTAATTTCTTTAATGATTGTGATTTATTTTTGTTTTTAGGAGATTCAGTAAAAGAAATTACTTCAAGTTATTCTTATTTAGTTGGATACCCATATTTTATAAGATTAAAAATGCTAGGTAATAATCAATCAAGATGGTCATATAAAAATGAAGATGAAGTAAAAGAAGTTTTTAATAACTTTAAAAAATATAATTTACCTTTAGATTATATTCATCTTGATATTAATTATATGGATGGTTATCGAGATTATACGGTAGATTTGAACGCTTTTAAAAATTTAAAAGAACTTTCTTTATTTTTAAAAGAAAAAGATGTTGAATTAGTTGCTATTAATGATGCTGGAATTAAACAAGACTCTAAGTATTCTATTTATAAATATTTAGTAAAAAATAAATTAGTTGGTCTAAAAGATAATAAGAATTATGTTAATTATGTTTGGCCAGGAAGAACTGTATTTCCAAGTTATATTAATCAAAAATGTAAAGATTATTTCACTAAAGTAGGTTATAAATTTATTAAAAATAATATGATTAGTGGAATTTGGAATGATATGAATGAACCTGTAAGTTTTAGAGGTTTATTACCTAAAGATGTTATGTTTATCGGTGATAATAAAACTTATTTACATGAAGAAATTCATAATGTATATGCTGAACATATGGTTAAAGATCAATATAAATTATTTAAAAAAGATAATTTAAGACCTTATGTATTTACAAGAGCAGCATTTGCTACAACTCCTAAATATGCTTTTTGTTGGGGAGGAGATAATTTTTCTTTGTGGCACCATTTAAAATATTCAATTCCACAAAATTTGAGCTTAAGTATTTCTAATTTCATGTTTACTGGAGTAGATGTCGGTGGATTTGGTGGGGACACTAATAAAGAATTATTAATTAGATGGATTGAAGCAAATTTATTTATTCCATTTTTAAGAAATCATTCAAGTCTAAATACAAAAAGTCAAGAACCATATGCTTTTGATGAAGAAACATTAAATATATATCGTAAATTTTTGGAAATTAGATATAAATTTGTTCCTTATTTATACGATCTTAGTTATAGAATGTCTCATTTTGGTGAAACTATTATTAGACCAATGTTTTTTGAAGAAGTTAATGAAATTACTATTAATATCAATGATCAATATATGGTTGGAGATTCTTTATTAATTGCTCCAATTTTAAATAAAGATGAAGAACATCGTTTAATTTATTTACCAAAAGGTAAATGGGTAGACTACTTTACAAATGAAATTATTGAAGGTGGAAGATATATAATTAAAAATATTTCTCTTGATAGAAGTGGATATTACCTTAAATATAATTCAATTATTCCTTCATATTTAAAAATGACTTCATTAAATAAAAGTAAAATTGACACAATTATCTTTAATTTAATTGGTGAACATGGTGAATATATAAATTATGAAGATGATGGAAGTAGTTTAAATTATCAAAAAGGTAAATATAATCTATATTCTTTAAAATTTAACGAAAATGAGTTTTCGTTAAAAACAATTCATAAAGGTTATAAATCTACATATAAATTCATTATTGTAAAATATAAAGATAAAGAAATTAAATTAGATTTTAAATATAACTTAAAAATTAAATTAAAATAAAAGGAGTAAATTATGAAAACAGTTAAAGTATGTATTTTTGGAGTTGGAAATAGAGGTAATTGTTATGGAGAACTTGCTATTAATAAACCTCAAAAAATGAAGGTTGTTCAAATTGTTGATAGTAACAAAACAGCCTTAGAATGGGCAAAGAATTTTTATCATTTAAACGATGAAGATTGTTTTAATACTTTTGATGAATGGTTAAATAACCATGTAAAAAAAGCTGATGCAGTCATTAATTGTTTTATGGATCAATATCATATTGAAACAACTATGCCTTTATTTAAATTAGGTTATGATGTATTACTTGAAAAACCTATTACAAATAATCCAAAAGAATTAATTGCTTTAATGGATGAATCTAAAAAATATAATCGCAAATTAATGGTATGTCATGTTTTACGTTATACGCCATTTTATTTAAGAATTAAAAAAATTATTGAAAGTAAGGAACTTGGCGATTTAGTTACTATTGAAATGGCAGAACATGTTTATTTACCACATATGATGTCAAGTTATGTTAGAGGTAAATGGAGAAGCGAAAAAGAATGCGGTTCTCCAATGATTATGGCTAAATGTTGCCATGATACTGATTTAATGTGCTGGTTTAACAATCAAGCTACTCCTGTATATGTATCTTCTTTCGGGGAAAGAACACAATTTATTCCACAAAATAAACCAAAAGATGCAACTGAAAAATGTATGGATTGTCCTCATAAAACAACTTGTCAATATTCTTGCTATTGGTATTTATTAAATACTGCTCAAGATGCAATTGTCTTTAATAATGCTGTTGAAGGAAAAAGATTTGATGAAGTAACAGTAGATGACAAAATAAAAGTTTTTAAAGAATCTCCAAGTTTAGGATTATGCGCATTTAGTGGGCCTCAAGATTTAGTCGATCATCAAATGAGCAATGTAGTATTTTCAAATGGAGTTACTATGAGTTTAAATATGGTAGGAGGAGCTTCTTATCCTTGTAGAACAATTCATGTAATTTTAACTAAAGGTGAAATTTTTGGAACATTTGAATATAGTCGAATTACTGTTAGAAAATATGTCAAAGAAAAATTTTCTCGTACCACTAAAACAATTTATTTAGGTGATGTTGGTAAAGGTCATGGCGGCGGTGATTTAAGATTAGTTGAAGACTTTATTGATTATGTAAGAACTGGGAAAATGAGCTTATCTCAAACTAGTATTGATACTTCAATTGATGGACATTTAGTAGGAATGGCTGCTGATTTAAGTGATAAAAAACGTAAAACAGTTCGTATTTTAGAGAATAAGAAGCTTGAGATTTTATGAAAAAGTTAAATAAAGGTTTAATTGTTTCTTGTCAAGCCTTAAAAGGCGAACCAATGTATGGTGGAGATAGCATTAAAAAATTTGCTTATGCTGCTTTTTTAGCTGGTGCAAATGGAATTAGAGCTAACACTATTAAAGATATTAATGGTATTTATCGTAAAATTAATGGTGCATTACCAATCATAGGAATTATTAAAAAAGATTATAAAGATAGTGAAGTATATATTACTTCAACTTTAAAAGAAGTTAAAAAATTAATTCGTTCAAAATGCGATGTTATCGCACTTGATGCGACATTAAGAAAAAGACCTAATGATGAAAAACTTGAAGATTTAGTTAAATTTATTAAAACACATTCTAATAAATTAATTATGGCAGATTGTGCAACTGAAGAAGAAATCTTAAATGCAGAAAATTTAGGTTTTGATTATGTTTCAACTACTTTAAGAAGTTATACATCAAAAACTAAAGGAATAAAGATTCCAGACTTAGAATTTATAAAAAATATTAAATATAAATTAACTAAATCTATATTAATAGTAGAAGGTGGAATTGATTCACCATCTACTTTAAAAAGTGTTTTAGATTTAGGAATTGAATATGTTGTTATTGGTGGAGCAATTACTAGACCTTTACAAATAACAAAAAGATATTTACAAGAATTTAAAGTAGAAAAAAATTAATATTTTATACAAAAAAGTTACTTAATTATAATAATAATTTAAGATTTAGGACTTATCTTATTATAATTAAAATAGGAGTACTATTATGGGTAAAAATTTTAAAGAAAGACTTCATGAGAAAAAAGAAAAGAAACGTTTAGAAAAAGAAGAATATGAAAGACGAGTTATTAATTATAACCGTGTTGTTTCGATAGAATTAGCAAATAGATCAAAAGATAAAAAGGCTAATCCCGATTGCTATATTTCTATTCAAAATATTAATAAGATTTATGATAATTTAGTTCAAGCAGTCTATGATTTTAATTTGGACATCAAAAAGAATGAATTCGTTGTTTTTGTTGGACCTTCTGGATGTGGAAAATCTACTAATTTACGTATGATTGCTGGTCTAGAAGAAATTACAAGTGGTAATTTATTTATTGATGGACGTTATGCAAATTCTCTTCCTCCTAAAGATAGAAATATAGCAATGGTTTTCCAAAGTTATGCTCTTTACCCACACATGACCGTTTATGATAATATGGCATTTAGTATGCGTATTAAACCAAGTGAAGTTGTTGCACTTGATGAAAATAAAAATCCTATATATGAAGTTGATTCAAACCGTGTTAAAGATTTAGAAAATCAAATTAAAGCTTTACAAACACGTATAAATAAACTAAATACAATCGATGAAAATCTTTTAACAACTAAAATAAACAATTTATTAGAAAAATCTAATAAATTTAGTAAAGATAACTTTGTTTCTTCAAAAATAAAACATATTTATCAAGAAAAAGCATTTAATTTAAAAGATAAAATTTATGCTAAGAATTTAGAAATTAAAGATTTAAATAGTGAAATCGATCAACTTAATAAAGAATTAGAATTTACTAAATCTCATAAAGTCTTAAAAATTATTGAGAAAAAACTTACAAAAGAAGAAATTGATGAAAGAGTTCATGAAGCTGCTAAAATTTTACAAATTGAAGAATATTTAGATCGTAAACCTAGAGCTTTATCTGGTGGACAACGTCAAAGAGTTGCTTTAGGTAGAGCAATTTGTAAAAGAGCTAAATTATTTTTAATGGATGAACCACTTTCTAACTTAGATGCTAAACTCCGTGTTTCAATGAGAAGTGAAATTATTCGTATTCATAAAACAATTAATGCTACAACAATTTATGTTACTCACGATCAAACCGAAGCAATGACTATGGCTGATCGAATTGTCATTATGAATAAAGGTGTTACTCAACAAATCGGAACACCTAAAGAAATTTATAATAATCCTAAAAATATTTTTGTTGCAACCTTTATTGGTAGTCCTTCAATGAATATTTTAAATGCAACTATTGAAAATAATGAAGTTAAGATTGATGAAAATACAAAAATATCAATCAAAGAAGATTTTAAATTAAGATTAAGAAATAAGATTTTAGAGAAATTAAATGAAGTTAATAACTTTATCGAAAATGGTTTAAACGAAGAAATTGAAAAAGAGTTAAATGTAAAAAGAGCGGCAGTAAGATTAAATTTCTTAAAGAAAGGTTATCATGTAAATCATGATGAAGCTGGAAATAGTTTAGATCCATTTAACGATGTTAAACTTGATGAATTTGAAATGAATTTGTGTAAGAACATGTACGAAGAACAATTAAAAGTAGCAAAAGTCAAAAAAGAAAAATATGAAAAAATGCTACAAGATAATGTGTATCAAGTTAAACTTGGAATTAGACCTGAAGATGTTTATGTAGAAAATAGCGTCATTGAACCTAGTGTTGTTAAAAGTGATTTAATTAACGTCACAATTACAATCCCAGAATTATTAGGACATGAATATTTCTTACATACATTAATAAATAATAAAGACTTTATTTTAAAAACAAGTGCTAATAATGATATTAAAGAAAATGAAAATGTTAATGTTTTCTTCAATTTAGAAAAAATTCATTTATTTGATACAATTGATGATTGCTTGTTAGTTTAATTATTATTAAGATAAATTTATGCAATTAATCAAATTTGATAAAACAACTAAAACATTTACTATCGAAAATAATGATATTTCTTATATTTTTTATGTTAATCATGAAAATATTTTAGTAAATCTTTATTTTGGCAAAAAAATTAATCAATTAAGTAAAGATTCTTATGAATTTATTAATAATATGTATGCAGATAAGTATACTTATTTTGATATTAATAAGAAGGAAGAAGTTATTAATGATCAATATTTTTCTGGAATTGCTTCAAGAGTGGAAATTCCTAGTTTTGGTACTTTTGATAAACGTATCGCTGCTATTAAAATTAAAAATATTGATGAAGTAGATTTAACTGATTTTAGATATGTAAGTCATGAAATATATAAAGGAAAACCTACCTTTATTAATTTACCTTTTATAAGAGAAAATAATAGTTATATCGAAACTTTAAAAGTTGTTTTAAAAGATCGAAAAGATGAAATATATTTAAATACTTTCTATTCAATTTTAAAAGATAAGAATGTAATTATTCGACATAACGAGATTATTAATAAAACTAATCATAAGATTAAAATAAGTAAAATATGTTCTTTATCAATAGATTTACCTACTAATGAATATGATTTAATTTCATTACATGGAACATATGCTACTGATAGGTTAATTGAAAAGCAAGAAATTAAACATAATACAATTGTTATCGAAACAAATACTAATGGAAAATCTTTTTATCATAATCCAATGGCAATTTTAATTAACAATAATAAAAATTATAATACTACAGAAGCAATTGGATTTGGTTTAGTTTATAGTGGTAACTTTAAATTAGAAGTTAATGGAACTGAAATGAACTCAACTCGAGTAATTTTTGGTATTAATGATGAAAGTTTTCTTTACTCTTTAAATGAAGAGGAAACGTTTATTTCTCCTGAAGCTATATTAGTTTATAGCGAAAATGGGCTAGATAACTTAACAAATACGTTCCATGATTTAATACGTGAAAACTTAATTAGAAAAGAAACTTACATTGATAAATCTATTTTATTAAATTCATGGGAAGCTTTTGAAATGAAATTTGATACAAATAAAATTATTGAATTTATAAAAAAAGCAAGTGAATTAGGAATAAATTTAGTCGTCTTAGATGATGGATGGTTTATTAATCGAGATGATGATACTGGTGGACTTGGAGATTGGGAAATTAATCATAAAAAAATTGATTTAAAAGCGGTTATTAATTACGCACATCAATTAAATGTTAAATTTGGCTTACGGATCGAACCAGAAATGATTAGTTTTAATTCTAAGATTTTTAAAGCTCATCCTGAGTACGCTTTAGGATATAATAAACTTAATTTAACGACTTTTAGACATCAATTAGTTATGGATTTAACTAACAATGAAGTTATTGATTATATTTTTAAGAAAATTTCAAATATTTTTGATAATTATGAAATTGATTATTGTAAATGGGATTTTAACCGTGTTTTAACAGAACCTTATTCAAATAACTCTTTAAATCATGGAGAGATTTATCATCGTTTTATTTTAGGAACTTATGATTTATTAAATCGTTTTATAAATAGATATCCAAAAATATTACTTGAAACTTGTTCAGGAGGTGGAGGTCGTTTCGATCTAGGGATGTTATTTTATTCACCTCAAATTTGGGCAAGTGATGAAACTGATGGTATAAGTAGAACTTTTATTCAATATTCAACATATTTATTTTATCCACTTTGCGTTATTGGATCACATACTTCAAATCGAAAATATCTTTCTATTAAAGAAAAAAGCGCCATCAGTATGTTTGGTACATTTGGATATGAATTAGATATTACTAAGTTAGATCCTATTCAAGAAAATGAAATTATAATTTCTAATAAAAGATATTTAGATAATGAAGATTTAATTAAAAATGGAGATTATTATTCTTTAATTGCACCTTTTAATTCTAATTTTATTTCTTTTGAATTAGTTGCAAAAAATAAATCTAAAGCAGTAGTCTTTTTTATGAACTATTTGCAAGTCAATTGGTTTTCACGTTATTTAAAATTAAAAGGATTAGATAAAAATAAACTTTATAAAAACTCTTTTAATGGAGGTATTTATAGAGGTGATTTTTATATGAATATTGGAATTAATTTATCGATGGGAATGGCTTCTTTTACTCCTCAATTAATAGAATTAGATGAAGTTTATGAATGAGACTTTATTAAAAGCAAGTAAAAAAAGAATTTTATTTTCTAATTTATTAGAAAGTATTTTTTTATTTTTAAGTTCTTTAATCTTAGTTTTTGCTGTTGGAATGCCAATTGTTAATAACGATTCGACTTATCAAAACGCTCTTACTAATAATGTTACTTATAAAGATAATATGCTTGAAATAGGTACAAGCAGTAAATTATTTTTTTATAATGAAGAATTTAATAATATATCTACTTTAGATAGTATTTATTTTGTTTACGTAATTCAAAATATAAAAATGTGTTATGAAGAATATGGAGATATATATAAAGAGGAGTTAGATAATTATGGTTATTCTACTAAAAAAGATTTCATGGAAAATTTTTTAATTGATTCTTATGAAACTGATTTTTTAGGTTATTTTTACACTTCTTTTATATTAAATAAAGTAGATACTAATGATGAACTTCTAGTAAATTATAATACTAGCTATGATGGAAAAGTTTATTATGTTAATAATGTTTTAAAAATTAATGAAGAAGGTAAAGAATTTTTTACTTTTGATAATAATTATGATAAGTTACCACGATTAAATGTCGATATTTGTCGATATTTATTTCAATATCACGTTATGGATGTTAGTTATTCAACTTTAAGAGAGGTTGATGCGTCATTCTATAATTACTTTAAAGAGATTTATTCTAACGCTGGAGATCTATTATTGAAATATAAAGATTATCAAATTAATTTTAATTTATATAATGAAACATATGAAGTTATTCATAGTTATAAAATGTATGCAGGAGTATTTTCCTTTTTAATTTCTTTTATAATATTTGAATGTATTTTTCCTATATTTAACAAAAATAAAGTTAATCCATCTAATTTGATTTTATCTTTAGCTAGATTAAATAATTATAAAGAATATAGTTTAAAAATTATATTAGTTAATATGATTTGTTCGTTATTTAAATATTTTTATATCTCAATGTTTATTTTATTAATATTAGGTGGAATTAATACTTTGAACTTTACTTTAATTGAAGTAGGAGTCTTTACAATTTCAACTTATCATTTATCGGTTTTAAGTTTATTTTTAGGTGTTATATCACTTTTAACTTTAACAATAAATAAAAATAATAAAGGCTTATCTTCTTTAATTTCCAAGTCTATATATTTTGAAAAGTTTATTTCATAGTTTTTAAATAAAGTTGTCGATATTCTTTAGGAGTAATAATAGAAGTCTCTTTAAATTTTCTTATGAAATTATTAGCGCTATTAAAACCACATTCAGTAGCAATTTCTTTAATAGATTTATTAGTAAGTTTTAAAAGTTTCTTTGAATGATTAATTTTGACACTTGATAAATATTCTTTATAAGTTGTATTAAAATTCTTTTTAAAATATTCACAAAAATAATTTTTTTGATATCCACAAAATTGACTTAATTCTTCTAATGAAGGATTTTTTTGAAAGTTATTTTGGATATATTTTAAAACATCAACATTTTTTTAGTAGTTATGGTATTATTTTTTAATTCGTGTGATCCGATAATAATTAATAATAAAGCGTTTACTAAATGAGTTAAAATTAATTCTTTGTTACTTCTATTTCCATAAAATACGTCTCTAATAATTTCAATTGTTGAACGAACTTGCTTTAATTTATTTTCGGAAAGATTAATAACTATTCCATTATCGTAATCAAGAAAGTTAATAATATTTTTTTCATCAATTATAGAGTCAGTAAAAGCAACATTAAATATTTTTAAAGGTTTAGTAGCTATAATTTGATGATAATCGGTTGGATGAAATAAAAATAAAGTATTAGGTTTAATATCATATTTTATTCCGTTAATAATTTCATATCCTTCACCTTCAATTAAAAGTTCCAATTCGTAAAACTCATGAAAGTGTAAAGGATATTCTTCCTTTATTTCACTTAAATTAAAAAATATTTCATGTCCACATAAATATGTATTGTTTAAAAAAACAGCTTCTTTTTTCATAAAGTTATTATAAAACTATTTTAAAAAGTTGTCATTAATTAAGAAATTTAGAATTAAAGATATTTTATTAAAATGTGCAAAAAATAAGTATTTACCTTAGAACTGCATACTTTTATTTAAATAAAATATGATTTAAAAAGAAAGTTTAATTTTATTTTTAAGTAATCTATATTAATTTATTAAGTTTAAGATTATTATTTTATTTTGTTTTAAAATGACCTATTGGACATAAATAATCTCCATTTTTATTGTTTTTTTATGTTATTGTATTTATTAGACAACGATTAATACATGATAAGCAAAACATAGAATTGTCTTTAAAAGTTATTTTATCATTAACCATCAAAATGTTATTTAAAGGACAAACTTCAAAACATTTATTACATTTTAAACAAGCATCGTTATTAACTTTAAAATATTTTCTTATGTTCAAATTACATAAAAAGTAATTTTAATTTGCTTTTAAATTGATTTTAAATTACAATTTATGTAATATGAATTTAGTAAGGAGGTACTTGTGGAATATGAATATAGCCCGCCAAGTTTGAAAAATAAATATGAAGATGAAAAGTACATGACTAGGAAATATGGTAAGGTTATATCAAGAGGAATGTTACTTTTACTTGGTGTTTTAGATGCAGCAGACAATGCTTATGATTTAAAAGTTAATATATATTTCTATATGGAACATAAAAAAGGTAATCTAAAAAATTATTATTCGTTATCACTAGATAAGAAAAAAAGTAAGTGGCGAATATTAATACAAATGCTCGATGAAAACAATAATGTTCTTGTTCCAACAGAAAACGAAAAAGAATTTTTAAAAAGTGTAAAGAAAATAAGAATTAAGGAGATAAGTGACCATTATGGCGAGTATTAAAAGATTTCATCCAGGTGTTTATTTAAAAGAATTATTAGATTCTATGGAAATGACTGCAAAAGAATTTTCACTTAGAACAGGAATTTCAGAAAGAACAATTTCTGCACTAATTACTGGGAACGGTGATCTTACTTTTGATATTGCATATAAATTATCAATATTTTTTGATAACTCAATTAATTATTGGACTAATTTACAAACACAATACAACGTATATTTAAAAGAATTAAATAAAAACGAAGAACTTAAAAAAGAATGGGTTTTTGCAAGCAAAGTAAAAAATTACTTAATAGATTATGGTTATGTTTTTAATAATTTTACAAAGGAAGAAATTATTAATAAGTGTAGAGAAGTAGTTGGAGTAAATAGTTTAATGCTTTTAGATAAAAAGGACTTATTTGTTTGTTTAAAAGAACATCATACAAAAAAAGAAGTCGATTATTTTGCTCAAAACTTTTGGATTGCTTTAGCTTTAAATGAAGCTAGAAAGAAAAATGAAATCCCTTTTAATAAGAATATGTTAATTGAATATATTCCAGAAATTAGAGGAATGACGAAACAAAATTTAGAAGATTTTTTACCTAGATTAAAATATATTTTAAATGAATGTGGTATTTCTTTTGTTTTACTACCTTATTTATCAAAATCTTATATTTATGGAGCAACAAAATGGTTTAGCAAGGATAATGTCATGCTAGCAATTTCAAATAGAGGTGAGAAAGCAGATTTATTTTGGTTTACATTGTTTCATGAAATATCCCATGTCTTAATGGAACATCGTAGAGAAACATTAATAAATATTGAAAATGACGAAGATGATGAAGCTGATTTAATAGCTGCAGAGATGTTAATTTCTAACGATAAATGGAACGATTATATAAATAAAAATTGTTTTACTGAAGACTCAATTATCGAATTTGCAAATAGTGTTGGAATTCATCCTTGCATTGTTTTAGGAAGACTCCATAAAGAAAAAAATTACTTAGTACCTTATGGCAAGTTTGATAAAAAATTTAAAACTTCATATAAATTCAAAACTAGCGATTATTAACAACTTTTTAAATATAATTTAGCTTTCACTTAAACTTATAATTTATATTAAATTCAAATAAAAATAAAATTAATTATAAAAAATATAACAGATTAATAAAAATAGTTACATGAATAAAAAGATGTTGGAGTTGTCGAAGTATATTTAAAAAATGAAAACCAAACAAAATATCAATACGAAATTGATTTTGTAGCTAATTTAGAGAGCAATCGTTATTATATACAAGATAAATAAAGAGAAAATCTTACAAGAAATATGATAATTTGATAAAGTCGATGATTCTTTTGAAAAAAATATTATTGTTGGATAAAGTATGAAACCAAGGCGATATGAAAAAGGATATTTAATTATAAGAATTAAGGAATTTTTGCTAAATAAAAATATTTTAGAGTTTTAAATTATTTCTTTTTTTAAACTAAATAGTTTAGCTTTATAAAATTAAGTTTTATTGATTTTGTTATAATTTTTAAAAAATGAATCAGAAGTTAATATTAAATTTTTAAGAAAAAAACTCGAAAAATAAGTTAGTTCTGCAAGGTTTTTTCTAAAATTAGTAGTTTTTTAAAAATAATTAATCATTTATAATTAAATAAAAGGAGAATTATATGGATAGAGAAATCTTAAGGGATCGTTTAGGACATAAAATAGGTGAAATTCGTGTTGAGGGAAATAGAGATGTTATATATGACCATTTAGGACATAAGCTTGGATATTATGATGGAAAATATACATATGATCGTCTTGGACATAAAATTGGTAGTGGTAATTTATTAACTATGCTTTTAAATCAATAATAAAAGCATTTGCAACCGATAGTTTCTTGATTATTATTCTTTTTGACTTCTAATAGTTGATAGAGGTATTTTATGGCACTAAATGAAAAAATTATTACAATAAGAAAAGAAAATAATCTTACACAAGAAGAATTTGCACAACGTTTATTTTTAACTAGACAAGCTGTATCAAAATATGAAAGAGGATTAAGTTATCCTTCAATTGATACACTTAAATTAATTTCTAAAGAATTTAATATTTCAATAAGTGAATTATTAGAAGTTAATAAAGAAAATAAATCAAGTATATACAAACCTCTTGGATATAAACAATTTTGGTTTATAGGTTTATATAGTATTTACTTATTTTTTGTTATTTTTGTAATTATTATGTTAAATTTAAATTATCAAAATGTGGAACTAGTATCTTTGATTTTAAGTAATATTTTATGTTTTGCATTCCTTTTAATGATTGTTTATATGTTAATAAAAACAATTTTTCCATTAAAAAAAGTACTTGTTGAATATAATGATTATAGCCTTAAAATTAAAACCTTGATAAAAACTAGGGAAATTAACTACGACGATATAGATAGTGTTCAAATTAAAACGCATGGAAAGCTTAATTCAGGCAAACTTATAATCTATACAAATAAAGAAAATTATGAAATTTATCCATTAAAAAATTTAAATGAAATTAAAACTATCATAGATCAAATTATGTTATAAAATTTAGTTTTTATTTAATAAAGTATATTCATATTTTTTAATTGTCATATATTTAACATAAACTACTTTATTATTTTTAAGAGGTAAAATTTTCTCAACTATTAAATTTAAATCTTTAAATCCACATTTTTTCATTACTTTATAAGAAGGAGTATTTTCAATTTGGAAACAAGCTCTTATTTCTTTAACGTTAACTTCGTTAAATAAATAGTTAATAATTTCTTTAAATGCCTCGGTCATAAATCCTTTGTTATGATAATTAATGTTTAATGCATATCCAACTTCAACACTCTCATCAATTTTATTTATTTTTATAACATCAATTGAACCGATTAATTTATTTTCCTCTTTTAAAATAACTGCCCATCTAAAAGTTTTATTATCATATTTTATGAAAATATTTTCTAAAATATTTTGCGATTCCTTTATAGATTTATGAGGATTCCATGTTAAAAACTTGGTAATTTCATAATTAGAAGCATACTCATAAAAATCGTTTAAATCATTTTTACTAAATTTCCTTAAAATTAAACGTTTTGTTTTTAAAGTTTTTGTCCCTATAAAATTCATATAAATATTATATATAAAGAAACTAAAATTTTACTTTAAAAGTAATAAATGTACATATTAATATTCATAAAATTTAATTCTTTTTAAAACCTTTTTATAATTATTTATTATATTGTTTAGATAAACGATTTATTTATAAATTTTATATCTAAATTGAATCATTGGAATTTATTTCATTAATTGAAATTTTATTAATTATTAATTCATTAACTAGTAAAAGAATAATTACAATAAAAGCAAGGAAAATTGTATATTGTGCTAATGCTGTAAAGTTTATTAATAAAGCTGATGAAGCTACTCCAAAAACAAAAAATACAATAACAAATATATATGTTATGCCTTTATATAAGTAACTTTTATTTTTATATAAAAAAGAATCTAAAAATGAGTTAACCATTAGTTTGGTATTATTTGTCATCATTGTAGGAGTAAATTTTACCTTAAATTTTGTAAAAGACTCTAATAAAATACCTCCACAAATGCTCATTAACAAAGGACAAATTAAAGAGTCATCAATTCCATTAGTCTTTCCATAAAAAAAGTTTGGTAATAGTAGTAGCAAAATAACTATTAAAAATAAAGGATGTACAAGTTTTTCTTTTTTATATTTAACAAGAAAAAATTCGAAAAGATAGGCAAATATTAAACCAACTACAAAACATATAAATAAATAAAATGGAAATAAAAGAGAATCATAATTTTTATTAACTAAATCAATAGCAAAATATATGATATTTCCAGTTTGCATACAGGTGAATTTATTACCTCTAAACAAAAGAGAATATCCATCTAAAAAACCACCTAAATAAGATAACAATAAGCAATCAATAAGTTCAAAATATTTTTTCATATGATTTAATATACACTTTATTTTTACTAAATTAAATTAAAATATTCATGTAGTTAAAATCCTTAAAATATAAAAAAACCCTGCAAAAGTAAACTATTTTATTGAATAATTAGAAATTTTATTAGAAATTGCTCCTTCGTGTGTGACACTAAACGCTCCTAAGCAATTAGCATATTCTAGTAGGTTGTGAAAATATTCGTCATTATATTTAATGTCTTTATTATTTATGTAATGTAATACTCCACTTAAAAAGGCATCTCCAGCGCCCGTTGTATCAACTACATTTACTTTTTTTGAATTCTCAAAATAAATCTTATCTTGATAATATAATTTGCTACCCTTATCTGACAAAGTTACTATATAAATTTGAAAATCTTTTTTTAACATTTTTACGCCTGCATCAATATCGTTTAAATTTGTTAGAAAAAATACTTCGTCCTCACTTAGTTTTACTAAATTAAAATAAGGAAGAATTTTTAAGTAAAAGTTCTTAGCGTTTATTTGACTAGTAAAAATTTCATTTCGATAATTAACATCAAAAGTTAAAAAAACATTTGATTTTTTTAATAAATTTAATTCTTTTAAAATGAAATTTCTTCCTTCTTTTGTTGAAAGCATCAACGATCCAAAATGAACTATTTTTGCTTTATTTACTAGTTTAAAAGGTAATTTTTTAAATCGAAAATCTGCTCCATTTTTTCTTATAAAAGAAAAATTACGTTCATTATTTTCATCTAAAGAAACAAGTGCTAAAGTTGTATTAAATTTTTTTAAAATTGATATATGATGAAAATTCATACTTAAAGCATGTTTTCTTAATTCTTTACCGAAAATATCATTACCAACATTTCCTATAAAACATACCTTATCACCTAGATATGTTAAATTACATGCTACATTATAAGGAGCGCCACCTGGATGAGCATTAATAGTTAAGTCACCGCATACATTTTGTTTATTCACATAACAATCGTATAAAATTTCACCAACACAAATTATCATACAATTACCTCATTCTTTATTAATAATAATTAATAAGAATTTATAGTGCAATTATCTAGAAGCTATTTCTATATTTACTTATAATAAAGCCAAGGAGTAAATTATGAATTATATTGTTGTTGGTGGAGTTGCTGCTGGAGCATCATTTGCTTGTAGACTAAGAAGATTAGATGAAAATTCTAAGATTACTATTTTTGAAAAATCTAATTTTGTATCTTATGCTAATTGTGGACTGCCATATTATATTTCTTCGGTAATTAAAGAAAAATCAAGTTTAACATTGCAAACTCCTAATTCTTTAAAAAAACGTTTTAATATTGATGTATTCGTAAATCACGAGGTTGTTAAGATTAATAAAGAAAAAAAGTCTGTTATAGTTAAAGATCTTTTAACGAATTTAGAGAAAGAATTTTTTTATGATAAATTAATACTAGCTTTAGGTGCAGAAGCTATTAAATTAACTCCAAACTCGTCAAAAATTTTTGAATTAAAGACAGTTGAAGATTCTTTAAGAATTAAAGAATATGTGATTAATAATAATATTCACACCGCAACTGTAATTGGTGGAGGGTTTATTGGATTAGAGATAAGTGAGAATCTAATTAAACTAGGTATTAAAGTAAATTTAATTGAAGGAAGAAATCATGTTTTAGCTAATTTAGATTTAGATGTAGCGACATTTGTTCACGAAGAACTTAGAAATAATAATATAAATTTATTTTTAAACAAAATTGTTAAAAGTATTGAAGAAAAAGAAGACTGCGTAGTAACTAAATTAGATGGATTTGAAATTGGAAGTGATATTTTAATTCAAGCTATTGGTGTCAGACCAAATTCAAAATTAGCGGCTGATTCAAATTTAAAACTAGATTTTAAAAATAGTATTGCCGTAAATGATGTCTATCAAACTTACGATGAAAATATTTTCGCCATTGGCGATGTAATTTGTTTAAATTCTTTCTTTGATAATTTAAAAGTGAATATTGCTTTAGCCGGATTAGCAAATAAGGAAGGAAGAGATTTAGCGTCTTATTTTGCTTTTAATAAAGTTAATGAAATTAAACCCCTAGGAACTTCAATTTTAAAATTATTTAATTTATCAATTGGTTCTGTGGGTTTATCTGAAGAGCAATTAAAACAAAAGAATATAATTTTTGACAAAGTATATTTATCTCCGTATAACCACGCAACCTATTATCCAAATTCAAAAATGTTGTTTATAAAAGTTTTATTTAATAAAAACAATTATGAAATATTAGGAGCGCAAATTGTAGGAGAAGAAGGTGTAGATAAAAGAATTGATGTATTAGCTACATGCATAAAAGCGCACTTAAAAGGCTATGAATTAGGTAGTTTAGAATTATCTTATGCTCCTCCGTTTGCTTCTGCAAAAGATCCTATTAATATGATAGGTTATATGATTGAAAATTTAAAAAATAATCTTGTTAAGCAATTTTATGTTGAAGAATTAGATAAAATAATCTCAAGTCAAAATAGTTTGTTAATTGATGTTAGAACTAAAGAAGAATATGATGCAGATCATATTAATGGAAGTGTTAATATTCCATTAGATGAATTAAGAGATAATTTATTTAAAATTAATAAAGACAAAACAATATATTTAATATGTTTTAGTGCCTTAAGAAGTTATATTGCAGCAAGAATTTTGACTCAAAAAGGTTATGATTGTTTTCATTTAGCTGGAGGATATAGATTATTTAAATCTTTGAATAATGATTTAAAGTCATATTAATGTATTATGAAATCAATTTTAATATTTTTTTCAAGAGCAAACGAAAATTATGCGGTTGGTAATTTAAAAGTTGGTAATACAGAAGTATTAGCAAATCATATTAAAAAATTAATAAATTGCGATCTTTTTAAATGTGAGCCTGTTAAAGAATATTCTCCTAATTATAAAGAATGTGTAAAAGAAGCACCCTTTAACATGCAAAACAATTTAAGACCTAAGTTAAAACAATATTTAAATAATGTTGATGAATATGACTACATTATTGTTGCTGGACCTATTTATTTTGGTGAATATCCTTATGAAATATATTCATTATTAGATAATTTAAATTTGGAAAATAAAATCATTATGCCATTAGTTACACATGAAGGAAGTGGACTTGGAAATATTATTAAAATTTTAAAAAGTAAATATCCACTTGCAATTATCAAAGATGGTTTAGCAATTAAGGGACATGAAGTTAATCAATCTAATATTGATGACATATTAATTAATTGGCTAAAATTTTAAAAAAAAGTTTAGTTTTGCATACTTTTTATAAAAATAAAGCACTTTTTTAATGTATCAGCAGACAAATATTAATATATATAACAAAAATTTAACCTTATATTTTTAAGAAATATCAATTAAAAATTATTAAATAATTAATCTTATAAATTTATTTTATGCAATTCATTTAATAAATAATATAAAAGCACTATCGAAAATATATATGAAAGTTTTTCGTTATAATTTTCTAAGTTAATGTTTGCGATATTTTTTATTTTATCTAATCTATACAAAATAGTATTTTTATGTAGGTATAAAATTTTACTAGCTTCATTTAAACTTCTTTCATTTAATATATAAGCATATAAAGTATCAATATAATTAGTCTTATTAATTAAATCATAATGATATAGTTTAGCTATTTTTTCATTTAAAAAACTAAATAAAATATTTTTATCTATTTCTAAAAAAGGAAGAATGATTTTATAATCTTCTTCTTTATACAATTTATATTCCAAAAAGCTATTATTTAATGCTGTTAGTAGCTTTACATTTAATGAAAAAATTTCATCGAGTTTATATAAATCAAGTATTTTTGAAGATACAATCCCATCAAGATGACATGTAAATAATAAATTATCTATTTTTGAAAATGTTGATGAAGAATAGTTTTCATTAAGATAACATATTAAGTAGTCATCTTTAAGAACTAATATAAGCTTTGAATCAATTTCGCGTAGAGCTTTTAAAAAATAGTCTTCTTTTTCGTTTTTAATATTTTTTATATTAAAAATAAAAATATATGAGTCTGTATTTTGATGAAAATTAGATCTTTTTAATCTTTCTAAATATATTTGACGTGAATTGTAAATATGATTGATTAAGTTTATTAAAAAAGTTTCATTACTAATGTCTTTTGAAATTGGATCAAAGGTATATATAGATTTAGCAAAAATAATACTTGCGGCCTTAACAAATTCTTTATTAAGACTATCTAAATTTTTATTAATTTCTAAGATTACACAATATCCAACAAACTTATTGTCATAAGTTAATCTAATAAATAGTCTTCGATGTTCGTTAATATAATCAATAATCTTATATTCACTACCATCTTTAAATTCATCAGTAATTTTTTTTGCAAAGCTTAACGACCAAAAGCCTATTTTGGTTGCTTCATCATAAAAACTATCATTATATAAATCATTATCACTATAAGAAATAATTTGAAAATTTTCGTTAATTAAAGCAATAGGATTATTTATTTCTCTAGTAATATTTTTGACAAAATCATTAATGGAAATGCTCTTGATATATATTTCGAATAATTTTTGATAGGTATCCATAATTTAATTAGGCTAGTAGCACAATTTACTATATGAATTTTATTACATCAAAATATTTATTTCAATATTTTTTGGTAATAAAATTTCTAGCGTAAGAGGAGGAATCGTTTATGAAAAATTTATTACTCATGAGAGCACCTCTAAAATATGTCCAAGGCGCTAATGCATTGAAACATTTTTATGAAAATATAAAAGAATTCGGTAATAACTATCTTTTTATATGTTCAAATAGTGCTTATAAGTCAACTCATGATTTAATTGAAGAATCATTTAAAGATTCTAAAACGAAAAGAATTTATCAAATTTTTGGCGGAATTTCTTCAGTTGGTGAAATTAATAAGATGAGAGAAATCGTCCGTAATGAAAAAATTGATGTCGTTGTAGGAGTTGGTGGTGGTAGTGCTATCGACACAAGTAAAGCAACTGCATATTATGAGAAAAAACGTATTGCAATAATTCCTACTGTTTGTGCTACTGATGCTCCATGTACAGGATTAAGTGTCATTTATAATGACGATCATACGTTTAATTCTTATTTATTTTATCCTAATAATCCAGACTTTGTTTTGGTTGATAGTTTAGTAATTGCAAATGCTCCTACTAAATTTCTTGTCGCAGGAATGGGTGATGCTTTAGGAACTTATTTTGAAGCAAGAGAATGCTATAAAACAAGTTCATTATCATTAGAAAATGGTGGAATTACATTATCATCATTAGCTCTTTGTAAACTTTGCTATGAAACTTTATTAAAATGTGGTAAAGAAGCAAAAATTAGTTGTGATAACCATTTAGTTACCCCTGAACTTGATGCTATTATCGAAGCTAATACATATTTAAGTGGTGTTGGTGCTGATAATGGTGGTTTATGTGTAGCTCATTCATTTTATAATGGTGTAAGTTCACTTGGAAAGAAAACTGCAATGCATGGTTGCTGTGTAGCTTATGGTACCCTTGTTCAACTTTTATTAGAAAATAATGATAAAGAAGAATTTAATACTGTTAGAGAATTTATGCATAGTGTTGGATTACCTTTAACATTAGAAGAAGTTGGAATTACAAAAGAAGATGTTCATAAAGTTGCTGTAGCAAGTTGTGCTGATGGCGAATCAATACACAATTTTAGTGGTGACGTTTCAGTTAAAGAATTAGAAGATGCCATTTTGCTTGTTGATGCAATTAATAAAGAATATTTAAAAGAAAGTGCTAGGTAATATAAATTATGGAAGAAGTTAAACAAAAGAAATTTAAAGGTATTGGCATTTGGAAATTTTTAAATAAAATTCCAGCCGGTACTATGTTTGTACCTTTATTAATTAGTGCAATTATTTGTACATTAACTATTGAATTTAATTTAGGTGCTCCAGAAGGTACAACAGAATTAGGACATGGAGTTACGTTATGGCAATATTTAGGAAATCCTATGCAAGATTTATTCGGATCAACTGGTCAAATGTTGATGATTGGATTAATGCTATTTTGCACAGGAACAATGATTAAACCTCATGATTTTGTTGAAGTTGGTAAAAGAGGAATTTGGATTATTCTTGCTAGATTAATTCCTGCTTATGTCTTAAGTGCAATTGTTTATGTCGTTTGTGGCTTAAATGGATTTGCTGGAATTGACTTTGTAACTTTAACTTGTATATTAACAAGTGCTAATGCTGCATTATATATGGGTATTATTCAACCTTATGCTGATAAAAGCGATCTTGGTACATTCCCTATTATGTTAATATGTTCAATGCCTTTATTACCATTTATCTTTATTAGTTCATTTGGTGAAGGAAGTACATCATTAACTCAAAAAATAATGCAAATTTTCTCTTTGCTTATTCCATTCTTACTTGGTGTATTATTAGGTAATTTAGATCCAAAAATTAGAGATGTCTTTAAAGGTGGTAATGCTATTATTCTTCCTTTCTTAGGATTCCAATTTGGAAGTACTATTAATTTAACAAAACTCTTTGACGCACAAGTATTATTATCAGTTTTAGTAGCAATTTTATTATACTGGGCTGTTACTTTAATTATTCCTTATATTGTTGATCGTTTTGCTTTAAAAAGACCTGGATATGCTAGTGTAGGAAGTGCTTCATTAGCTGGAGTTGCATTATCAATTCCTGCAATGTTTAATGGCTTTGCATTTAATGGTGAAACATTTGGAGAAGATATGATTTCTCGTGCAGTTGCTGTTCTTGCAATTGTCCTTTTAATCACAAATATCTTGTCACCTTTCTTTACAAAATGGACTATGAACTTTTATTTTAAAACCCATCAAGGTGATAAAATATCTGATCCAAAAAGAGTTTTCCAAGAAACTCATCCTGAGTTATTAGAAGCTGTTTATGATGAAAATAACAACTATAGAACTCATCACCATAACCATACATATTTTAAAAAGGTTTTTCATATAAAATCACATAAAGAAGAAATTACAAAGGAGAATGAAAATGAAAACAAATAAATTATTTCAAGTTTCTACATTAAATGATTTAATGTTAGGCGATTATAATGGTACTTGTTCAGTAAAAGAATTATTAAAACATGGTGATACTGGTATTGGTACATATGATGGACTTGATGGAGAAGCTATTATTTTAAACGGAAAAGCTTATAATGGAAGAGCAAATGGTGTTGTAAGCGAAATGAGTGAAGAAGATAGCTTACCATTTACAACAGTAGCTTTCTTTGATGAAAAAGCTAAAGAACAAGTTATTAGTTTTGAATCAATTGAAGACTTTAAAACTTTACTATCAAAAGAGTTAGTTTCTACAAACTATTTCTATATGATTAAAATGGAAGGTAAGTTTAATGTTAGAGTTAGATCTTGCTTTAAACAAGATAAGCCTTATGAACCTCTTTATAAAGTTGCTAAAGATCAAAGAGAATTTGAATATCACGACATTGAAGGATATGTTGTTGGTGTATTTTGCCCAAATTATGTTGAAGGAATGAACTTACCAGGATGGCATATTCATTTCATCTCTAAGGATTTAACTAAAGGTGGACATATCTTAAAAGTAAGTGGTGAAAATATTCAATATAAACTTAATAAATTAAATGAATGGGATTTAAAATTACCAAACACTAAAGAATTCTCATCATTTAATTTAAAAGAAGATCTTAGTAAGAAAACTGAAGCAGTTGAAGGATCTTCTAAATAATCTAAAAAGTGCTTATTTTTAAAAAAATCGCTTCTATTTAGCGATTTTTTTTATTATTTTAGCTGCTTCATTTTCATTTAATGAACAACGTAATTCGAATATTGGGGATGTTATTTTTGAATAATCACTATATAGTTCAGATTCAATAATTATTCGGTCTTTATTTATTTTTAATAAATTATCGTATACTTTAACATTAGTTTTTATATCAGAATAAGCACATAAGATACAATAATAATAAGATTCTGACAAAATAATAATATTTTTATTTTTCTTCTCTAAATTAATATTTTCTAAATCACTAAAAACTGTTTCACTATCATAAAGAGTAACTTGGTTAACACCTTCGTCTTTATCAATGGTTAATTCGAAAGAAGGTTTACTTTCGCATGAGCTAAGAGCTAATGCGCATGTTATACCTGTTAAGAGTAAAAAATTTTTCCTTTTTTCATAAGATTCCCTCTTAAATATAGTTAAAACAATATTTTACATAAATACTCTTCTCAAAAATAAAAATATGTTAATAAAAAATTTCTGTAAAATAATTATTTTTTATTACTAAAATTTTAAAAAATAGTAGAGTTTTAAAGGTTTTTTTATCTAAAAATAACATTTTTCATATATTTTAAAATTTTAAAATAATCATTTTTTTATTGTATGATAATAGTTATAATAATAATAACTATTAAGGGGATTTTATGAAAATAATTCATGTCAGTGATCTTCATTTAGGATCTAAAATAGGCACATTTCCAAAAGAAATAGCTATTCAAAGAAAGAATTTAATTCGTGAAAGATTTAGATATGTAGTTAACTATGCATCTCAAAATAACATAAAAGTTATTTTATTAACTGGAGATATTTTTGATAGCGATTCTCCTATTAAAAAAGATAAAGATTTCTTTTATGAAATAATCAAAGATAATAGTGAGATTGATTTTTTATATTTAAAAGGAAATCATGATTCTAATAGTGCACATAATAGAACATTACCTAATTTAAAATTATTTAATAATGAATGGAAATTATATCGATATGGTAATGTTGCCATTAGTGGAATTGAGATGGATGAAAGTAATTTTAAAAGCTTATATTCTACTTTGTTATTAGATAAAAATGATGTCAATATTGTGCTATTGCATGGACAAGTTTCTAATACAATTGCTCCTAATAATATTAATCTTAAAAGTTTAAATGATAAAAACATAAATTATTTAGCATTAGGACATGTTCATCAATATCAATCTGGAATTCTTGAAAATGATACTTATTATGTTTATCCAGGTTGTTTAGTTGGAAGAGGATTTGATGAAACAGGCCAAAAAGGTTTTGTTGTTATAAATATAGAAGATAAAACAATTACTCATAAATTTTATGTTTGTGATGGAGAAGAAATTAATGAATTAACAATTGATGTTACAAATGCCAAAACTATTAATGAAATTTATTTATTAATTAAACAAAATTATTTATTATCCAAAGATGAAATATATCGAATTAACTTAACTGGTTCCCTAAATGGTGATATAGAAGATTTAGTCGATGATTTAAGTTCAAGATTACGTAAAGAAGTTGGTTATCTTTCAATAAAAGATAAGACAACTAAAACTTTTGATATCTCAAAATATAAAGATGAAGTTTCTATTAAAGGTGAATTTGTTCGTAACGTTTTAAATTCTAAAGATTTAAATGATAACGATAAAGTTAAAGTTATTAATCTTGGATTAAGAGCTCTTGAAGGCAAGGAGTACGATTTATGAGATTAATTTCATTATATATAGAAAATTTTGGAAATTTATCCGCATATAAATATAACTTTGACTCTAATCTAAGTAGTTTTTATGAAGAAAATGGTTATGGGAAAACTACATTAGTATGTTTTATTAAAGCAATGTTTTATGGATTAGAAAATTATTATAGTACTTCAAAATTTAATGAAAGAATTAGATTTTATCCTTTTAACAATAATAAATTTGGAGGAAATATTGAATTTGAACATGAAGGCAATGCTTATCGTATAGAAAGAACTTTTTCTAGACATTCAGCTAATTATGATGTTTTAGTTGTTTATAAAAACAATCAAAGAAGTAGAGAATTAGAAAAGATTTATTCTCTTGGAACATACTTTTTTGGTATTGATAAAACTTCATTTGAACGTATCTTCTTTATAACCTCTAATGAAATTGATATTAAATCAACTAGCTCAATTTCTAGTAAACTAGGAATGACAATTTATGGTGGTGAAGAAAAATTTGATTTAGATAGCGCTATCAAACTTCTTGAAGAAAAAGGAAAGAAGTACCGCAATAAACGTGGCCTTGGTAATGGCTATATTAACAAAGCAAAAGAAAGAATGTATGAAATTGAAATTCAAATTAGAAATTTAGAACAAATTAAAAAGAATATTTCACTTAAATATAATAAACTAAAAAATATCGAGAATAAGCGTAATGAAATTTATTCAAAAATAAACTCATGGGAAGAAGCTTTTAAATTAAATGAACTTAATAAAAAATATCAAGATTTTTTAAATACAAAAAAAGCAGATGAAGTTAAATTACAAAATATCAAAAACAATTACTTAAATGGTATTCCACTACAAAATGAAATTATCGAAGTAATAACAAAAAAAGATGTTAACGATAAATTAAGTAATCAAGTCTTTTCTTTAGATGAAGAAAAAAGCAAATTATTTAAAAAACATAAGGAAACATTAATTAATGAAAATATTAAAAATGAAGATATTGATAATTTAACTAAGACAATTAGTGAAGTTAAAAAAATAAAAGGCACTAATGAATTAATTAATAAAAATCTAACTGATTTAAAAGAAAAAAATAAAGATTTAGATGCTAAATATAAAGACGATCCTAAAGTCGAAGAAAATTTAAAAAAAGTTCAAGATTATATTTCTACAATTAATAGTGATGATTTTAAAAATTCTCCACCTCTTAATTTAAAAAATAAAAAGATTACAAGCCTACTTTTAGGAATTCTTTCTTTTATACTTTTAATTGGTGGACTCGTTACTATTTTCTTTAATTTAATTGCTGGTTTGATAATTGGAGTTGTGGGAGTTTTATTATCAATTACAACCATTGTTTACATTAATAAAATTAAAAAGAAAAGTGAAGATTATACAAAACAAAAATCTAAAACTCTAAATGGAGAAATTAAAGAAATTTTAGTTAAATATAATTTTTATAATGAAACAAATATATTAAATTCTTTAATATTATTTTCTAATGAAGCAACTAACTATTTAAATTACATTAAACAACAAAACGATTACTTGGTTTTAATTAGAAAAAATAATGAAGAAATTAACCAATTTGAAATTAGTATTATTTCGATTTTAAGAAAATATTATTTAGAGTCTAATAACGAAAATTATGAAATTTTATTTAACAATTTAAAAGAATATATAGCTTTATTTAAAGAACAAGAAACTTTAAATAATTTAAATAAAACTAATGAAGAACAAATTAAAGAAAATCAAGCTTCAATCAATAATATTTTAAATAAATATCATATTTCTTTAGACAAAATAGAAGAAGTAAAAAACGATATCAATGACTTTAATTCATTAACTACTCAAATTAAAAATGAAGAGCAAAATATTCTAAATTTTTATAAAGAAAATGAAGAACAATTAGAAAAATTTAGATTAAAAGAAGAACTTATTAAAGAAATAATTTCTAAAGATTTTACTTACTTAAATAAAGAAAAAGAAGACATTGATAAAGACTACAATTTATTAGAAAAAGAAATTATTCAAGATGAAGATGAAATTTCAAGATTAGGAGAATTAGAATATCAATTAAATGAAGTTTCAAATAGAAAAAAACAATATATAAAAAATTATGATTTAATTACTGCGGCAATTGAAAATTTAAAAGAAGCAGATCGAAATTTAAATAATAAATATTTAATGCCACTTGTTAATAATTTTACAAAATATGCAAATTTAATCGAAAAAACACTTTCAACAAAACTTAGAATGAATTCTAATTTAGAAATTACTTTTGATATTGCTGGAGGTTTAAGAAGCGACAAACATCTTTCAAGCGGAAATAAAGCAATTTGTGAATTATGTTTTAGATTAGCTCTTATTGAAAACATGTATAAAGATGAAAAACCATTTGTTTTACTTGATGATCCATTTGTACAATTAGATGAAAAACATTTAATAAATGCAATTGATATTATTAAAAAAATCTCTAAAGATATCCAAATTATCTATTTAACATGTCATGAAAGTAGAAAAATATAATTTCCAGCAATTTTTTCAAAAACCTTTAAAAACTTAAATATTTTTTAAAATTTTAGTAATAAAAAATAATTATTATACAGAAATTTTTTATTAACTTATTTTTATTTTTTATAATGAAAACTAATTTTATATAAAATAAATATCAGTAAACTTACAACTAGAACAACAATAATTACTCCAATTACTATTATTATTGTAAGTAAATTAATATTTGAACGATTATCTAAAGTTCCAATAAAATAATTTAAATCTTCATTTTTTAAATAACTAACATCATTTAAAAAATAAAAAGTAGAAGTAAAACTTGTTGTTTCTTCTTTTTTATAGTTTGATAAATCACTTTTAGAAGCATAGTAAGAATTACTATCTTCTAAATAAAAATAAAAATATATTCCTTGTAAAGAAATATTATCAAGATAAGTAAAATCATAAGTTATACTTAAAGTAGTTAAGTTAGTGTCACTATCGTAATTAGCTGAATTTATATTAATATTACTAACTTTAGAAGATGAAATAGAAAAATCTTTTCCTAGTACTTTAACTTCATTATTATCTTTGATTTTTTCTTCAAAATTATTAACTTGAATTAAAGTAGTTTTTGAAGGTGGAATAATCATCCCATAGTAATAAAAATCAAAGATATAATTATCATTTAATTTTAAAGAAGTAATATAATACTTACTTGAATTAGTAAAATTAAAACTTAATATATTATCACTTAATGTAAATTCTTCTTTACTTAGTAAAAACGTTTCTTCATAAGAAACCTTTGTATCAGGAGCAGGAGCGTTTGCTAATAATAAAGGAGTTAAACAAATTATAATAGGAAGAAGTTTCTTATTCATAATTTCATTATAGCATTTTAGTGTACTTAATAAATCTTTTCTTTTAAAATAATAGAATGGAATATTTATTTCCTCTCGTTTTAACTTTATTTATCGAAACTCCAATTTATTTTGAATTAAATAAGAAAAAAACTATTTTAAATTTATCTTATATTATTTTAATGAATGTATTCACTAATCTTACTTTTAATTTTATATATGTAAGATTAAATTATTCTTTATATTGGTTAATCTTTGGAGAAATAATAATATTTTTACTTGAAGGTTTAATCTTATATTTTATATATAAAAATAAATATGAATTTTTAATATCTTTAGGAGTAAATATTTTTAGTTTAGTTAGTGGAATATTATTTAATTTATACTTAAATAGTTACAATATTTTAATAATTTTATGTTTAGTTTTCTTAATTATTTTTCTAATTTATTTTATATTTAGAATTATTTATTTGTCTTTAAAAAATAATAAAAAGCCTTTAAAACTAAAATAAAATTTAAATATTTAAATTTATAATTTAATTTAATACAATATTAAATAATTAAGGAGAGTCTATGATAAAATTTGCTTTTTTAATTAGTTTTCTTGCTTGTTTATTATTAAGTAGTTGTAATTCATTAAATGATGAAGTAGTTGTAGTTCCTAATCCAGAAGAACCTAGCGAAACAGATGAACCTACTAATCCAGATACTCCAGTTGAAGAAGATTTATATGAAGAAATGTATGATCCAACTTCAAATTTACAAATAACTTTAAATTTTACTAATGAAGCTATTTATAAACTTGCAAAATATTCTTCAGATGAAGTTAAAAAAGAAATGTATCATCCTTGTAATGTAACAATTTCTTTAAATGATGAAATTTATACATTTAAGGAAGTTGGAGCAAGAATGAAAGGTAATACTTCTAAAAATGAAAATTTTGTTAGTGAAGATGGTCATTTTAATGCCCCAGTACATTTTAAATTATCTTTTAAAGAAACTTTTGATGATGTTAAAGATAATGATTATTATATTCGTTCTTGGGAAGATGATACTTTAAGAGAAGAAAGAAAAGATCGTAGTTTTGCAGATCAACAAAAACTTGATATGAAATATAATAAAGAAGAAGATCAAACCTTTACTCGTCAAATATATGCATATAATGCTTTTAATGAAGAAGGAATAATGGCTAGTAATGTTACTTTAGCTAAAGTAACAATTAATTCAGAAAGTGATTCAATGACTAATATTTATCAAATTCAAGAAACAATTGATAAAGATTTTTTAAAAAAGCGTTTAACTAAAGAAGAATATAAAGGTAATTTATATAAAGCAACTTATACTGACCAAGGACCAGCATCTTTAAATAAAAATACAATAGATAAAATTGGTGTAGAAGGTCCTAATTATCATCCTAGTTATGACTTAAAAACTAATGATAAAGAAGATGAAATAGATCATAGTTTATTAAGAAATGTTATTAATACTTTAAATGATGATACAAGTAGTGCATCATCATTTAAAGATACTTTAGATTCTTTAATAGATGTAGATTCAATTTTAAAATATCAAGCATTATGCTGGGTAATTGGAAATCCAGATGATTCAAGAAATAACTCTAATAACTTTTATATATATTTTAATAGTAAAACTAATAAAATGAGTTTTATCCCTTATGATTTTGATCGTTGTTTTGGAATATTAAAAGATTGGGAAATTCATATGGAAAATATTCCTTTAGATTATAATAAACAATATTTAGGTAATGGAAATGAACCATATCAACCTAATCCTTTATTATGGAGATTATTTTTAAGTGAAAACGATAATAATGTTGATTATTCAAATAAATATCCAGTAATTGAAGAATATCAAAGTAGATATATATCTTTATGTAAAGAATATGCTTCTAAATATTTAGATAATAATAAATTTATGGAATTTAGTAAACAATTTAAATATAGTAAGGAAAATAATTCATCAACTGTAAACTTAACATTTAATGAGTATGCAGTTGAAAAATTAAAGACATTAAATTTTTAATATTGATAAAAATTTTCTAGTGATAAAACAAAAATATAAAGTTGGAATCGTCTATGATGTATAAAGTTGTACCAGGACCAACATCTGTTGAAGGAGATGCTTGTTAACTTTTTGAGGACTTAATTAACAAAAATTCTGTTGGTGGGTGGAGATATCATTCAATGGAAACTGTTAGACAAACTGCAAAAGGTGGTTGCTTTCATAAAGAAAGTGATGCAACTCTTTACATGTTAATTTTTGAAAAAGATGAATAATTCATCTTTTAACATTAGTTATAATAACGATCCAAGTTCATTAAATTATAAACGTGTTTTAACTTATCCAAAAATTAATTGGAAAAAATACTTTTAGAATTTATTTTATTTAGTAGCTTTTTAGTTATAATCACATTAATAACATATTTTTTTATTGATAAATATTGTCTAAAAATAATAATTCCTATAATTTATATTCTTTTTTATGTATCAATTAGATTAAAAGCAATTATTTTATTTTTAATAGATTTATATCAATTAATAGCGCCAAAAAAATTAAGAATGAAATGTCGTTTTGAACCTTCTTGTTCAGAGTATATGAAATTAGCTATTATTAAATATGGTTTGTTTGAAGGATTAAAAAAAGGAATTGATCGCTTAAAAAGTTGTAAATATCCTAATGGTGGATATGATTATCCTTAAGATAGAAATTTTATAAAAATAATTGAGTTTTAAAAAGAAAATTTTAAATTTTTGCTTTTTTTAGTTATTTAATCATTAACCCATAACTAATTAAATTTGACAATAACACAAAATGTGTTATTATCTAAGCACAAAGTTTAGGGGGATTTTTTTTATGCTAAATAGAAAATTATTGGCGTTAGTTTTACCAGCAGTAGCCGTTAGTGCACTTGTTGGTAGTGGTTTTTCAGCTTGGTATTTTAGCGAAAATAATATTAAGGAAGCAGAACAAAATGTTAATGTCATCGTTTCAGATATGGTTGATAATGCTGTGGGTACTTTAACATTAAATGAAACAAAAGCTACAACACTTACGCTTGATCAAGGCGGATTTCAAAATAGAACTGATGTTAAGAAAGGAATTAGTTTTGATGCAGCTAGCGTTGGTGCTAAATTTACATTTAAAGACGGAGCTTATGAGAATTTAACTTCTGCTGGAATGAAAGTTGAAGTTACTAGAACTATCACATTCACTGCAAATTTATTAGATTATGTTAAAGTAACAGGATTATCAGATTATACACCTGGTTCAACTGTTCATACATTAACGCAAGATGTTACTTCAAATACAGGACTAACTGATACTATTTCATTAATGTCAGGAGATGTATGTACATTCTTAGAGTATATAGAAGGCAAAAAACCTGGAAATTCAATTGATTATGGGACAATGAAAAGTAATTTAGCAAAGGCCTCAATTACTTTTGAATGGTCGGCAGTAGTTGTCGAAGTTGGTGCCTAGTAATTAATTATTTTTAAATATTACTTTTTATATGAACGGACAAGAAAGACTATCTTTTATAGCTTTTATTGTCTCAATGTGTGTAATCATCGGATTCGCAATTGTATTTAGTATTTTATTCGGACTATATGGTCATTATAAAATTAGACATATTAAATTAGGTCATGAAGATGATAAACTTGAATCTTCTTTAAAAAGAAAATATCGTTATGTTTTAGAAAAACCTAAAATAGAAGAAAAAAATAAAGATGTGGAAGTAAGCGTTTTGAACTATTATTTAGTTCAAAACGAACCACATATTAAAACTTTTTTAAGAAGAGATTTAAAAAAGAAAATTAAAAATGCTAAAGTAGATGAACCAATAGGTGTTTACGAATCAATATTAATAGACAAGAAAAGAAACAAGAAATATCAAATTATAATGAACACATTATTTGGTATTCTTTATTGTGCATTACTAATAATTTTTGGTTTTGCACTAGGTTTTAAAATTGGTGGAGAACAATTGTTTTTTGGTGACACTACATTATTAACTATTCGTACAGGATCAATGGAAACAGTTAATAATGAAAATAATTATATTGAAGAACATAATTTAACTAATCAAATTGAACAATATTCTTTAATTGGAATCGATAAAATTTATAGTGAAAACGATATAAAATTATATGATATATTGGCTTATAAAAGTGAAAGTGGAAGTATTATCGTTCACCGCGTTATAAGAATATATCAAAATGAAGAAACTAATGTTACTTATTATACTTTAAGAGGAGATGCTAATGATACTTCTTCAGCAGAAGAATTAACATTAACTTTTGATAAAGTAGTTGGTAAATATAATGGTTTTCAAAATTATGGCTTAGGTGTCACACTTATTTATTTGCAATCAAATATAGGACTTGTTGCTCTTGCAGCTAGTTTCTTATTTTTAATTACATATAACGTTGCTGAAGGTTTAATTGAAAAAACTTATGATAATAAGATTTTAGAACTTTCAAAGAAAATAGATGAAGACTATAATATTAGTTTTCAACTAAAGGAAGATACTAATAATGTGGTTTAAAAATAAATTATTAGTAACTGTTCTTCCTTTTTTAACTACTTTTTTATTTGTTGGTAGTGGATTTGGAGTGTGGGTTTTTTATAGTAGTGAAGCTGGAGATTTATCTCAAGAAGTTGGAATACCAATTAATATATCATCAAAAGCTAACTTAGGACATTTTGCAAATGCCCATGATAATCAAGTGTTTCCTACTTTTATGTTATTTGAAGAAGGAAATTCCTCAACCGATTTAAATGAAGGCTTAGAATTTTATAAAAGTACTTATAGTAATGTTACTAATAAATATGAATTAGTTAAAAACGATGAAATTAAGGTCATATTTCACCGTGAAGTGAATGATTTTACTTTACCTAGTGATATTAGATTTGTTTTAGGAGCAAAAATATCTATTCTTACTGATACTTCAACTGATCAAAATGCAGTACCATTATCAAAATATGTTACAATCTCATCTAATTTATATGCAAATAATAATTTTGTAAATTTATTAGATTATTATCCTTATACTGTTAGCGATCCATTTGTCGATAATGCAACTGGGTATGAAGGATTAAAAATTCAAGAATATGTTATAACAATTAATTTAGGTGATATTTTTGCATATGCTAGTGAAAAGGTAAAACCTAATACATTAACTAAATATACTACTTTGTATCAAGATTTCACAAAATATGGTAAATATTGGACTATTGATATAGAATTTACAGCTAGATTTGAGGGGACAAATGGTTAGATTTAAATTTAAAACATTTCTTTTAAGTTTAATTGGAATTGTAGCAATTGCTACAAGTAGTGCTTTTGCATATTTTATTTTTAGTGATGAAGTTAAATCTAGTCAATTAATTGAAGATCAAATTAGAGTTGATAATATCGAAGAAAATTATGTATTTGGTAGAGAAGATTATGTTGGAAAAGACTACACTATATATTTATTTCCAAGTACGTTATATTTAGAGATTTATCAAGATTATTTAAATGGAAGTACTATCAAACCAGAAGATGCTTTTGGTTATATTGAAGCTATTGAAGATAGTTCTGGAAATATTTCTTATAAGCAAACCTTAAAACAATCTAGCAAAGAAACATATCGTGATTATGTTAATAATAATAACGAATATTTAGACAATTCTAAAAGAATAGTCGCACAAAAAGGCTTAGGTGTAATGGAGTATAACAAAGCTGAAGTTTATGGTTACCAAATTGTCTATGATTTAGAAATTAATGGAATCGGAGAATCAGGATTAAATGGTGGTCATAATGCTCGTAGCGATTTTGGTGAAAAAGACGACTCTAATGGAAAAGGAGTAATTCCTACAAATACTTCATGGGATGATTATTATATAGATCAAAATCAGTTAAATGGATTTGATAGTGGTAAATTTAATCATATTAACTTTAATAATAGTCAATATAATAATAGAAGGCATTTTAAAAATGATCGATTTGGTTTTTGGCCAAATTTAAATTATGATGAAGGAAGAGTCTTACCTCAAAAAATAGAGGTTTTTGAATCTATTTCTCAAGGTGATTTTTCTAAGCTTACAATGACCCCATGGACTTCAATGGGCGATCAAGAAGGTTGGTACGAATTAAATTTTGCAATGTGGACTTATGTTGATTTTGATGGAAATGACAATCCAATTTATCCTTGCAAAGTTGGTGATGATAGTATTGAAATTTCCGTATTTAGAAGTAAAGACATTAATCAATTTTTTGATATAAATAAAGCTTTATCAGGCTTTGCTGATAAAGATAATGTAATTAGACTATTCCCAGTTTTTTCAAATTCCAAAGGTTATAAAGATATAATTTCTGAAGGTGGAAGAGATGCTTTAAGAATGGATATTAAAGATAAAAGCGGAAACTCAACAAGATATCCAATGTTATATTTTCAAGGTTCTGAAGCAGGTACACCTATTAATGGAATAAATAATACAAACATTGGCTATGTTTCAAACATTAACATAAATGAAAATATAACCGATTTAGAAATAGCAATACATCCTGCAGAGAGTGCTGGACATTGGGGAGGTCAACCGTGGGCAGCATTTTATGGTTCAAATACTTCCATAACTGGTTCAAGCATTATAACATATATTAAAAATAACTATGGTCTTGGGCTTTATAATTTTTATTTGGTAGTTGGAAGAAACACAACAGCAAGTAGTTCCACAGCAGGATTTAATAACATATCTACTATTGCCGATAATGTTACAAGCAATTTAACTGTCTTTAAACAAATTTATAATAAAAATTTATCATATATTAGCAAAGATACTAATAAAGGAGGAGGAGTTTTAGAATATTTATTTAAAGATAATATAATAATTAGTGATATATATACTAATCGTCCATACATATTACTAGTAGAAAAAATAGCTGAAGCTTCATTTTATAAGGAATTAAATAGCTCTTATATAGATGATAAAACTTTCGATTCAGATTTAAACAAACAAGTTAATGCTCCAAAATTTTATAATTTAAATGCTAAGTTATATAAAGCAACATTAAATTCAAGTGGAGCTTATGTAGTAGATTCAACTAGTGAATTAACAGAAAACAATAGTTATATTTATTTAGCACAAAATGTTGATTTAACAGAGATTAGCACTAATTTATTAATGCAAATTCGATTTAATAATGAATATTATAATGTCGATGGTGAATTATATAATTTAAATCCATTAAATAATAATGAAGCACTAATTTTTAATCCAACATATGCAAACAATCAATTTAAATTTAATGATGAAGATGTATTTACTAATGCTAGTTTATGGTTTAATGCAAAGCAAATTACAATTGCTAGTACAAATGTAAAAGAAAATGCTTTAAGTTTAAATGATTATGAAAATGATCGAGGTATTTATGATATTTTAATTGAATATAATAAAGATAGCGATCAATTTAATGTATATACATATCGTCATACTAATATTTTCATTAAACTTTTTGAAAATAAAGTAAGCATTGATACAAATACTGGACTTGCTATCCATAAAAATGCTGACGGAACTGATTTTGATTATTTATTATGGAGAAAGAAGTATTATCTTGGAGTTAATATGAAACGTAGCGATACCTGTGATATTAGTTTTAATTCAACTCAAATTACATTCCAAGAAGCAGTTGAAAGTTTTATTAACTCTAATACAAATGGATATACCAAACAAAATTTATTAATTAGAGATTTTGTTACTGATGCTTTAATTGGATATTTTGATAATACAGGAAATTTAGTTTTGAATTTAAGAGTAATGAAAAACTATATTTTATACTTTGATAAAACAGGATCTTAAATAGTTCCTATTAATTATTAAAAGTAAATTTTTAACTAAAACCTTTTAAAACTTAAATAAAATTTAAAATAAATATTTTTATTTATTTAATATTAAAGAAAAATAATATCTTAATCTTAATAAAAAATATATGAATTCTATACATGACATTAAAATCAAGTAGTTTAAAGTATAATTATAAAGTAAGGTTTTTATTTTAGAATAATTTAATTTTATAAATACTTAATTATAAATTAACTCAACAAAATGTTTATCGAAATCACAGTTTTGTTTATTTAAAATTAAAGAGATTAATCGCAGTATATAGACAACAGGAGGGTTGCTTGTGAATTTAGGAAAGAATCTTAAAGAATATAGAATTAAGTGTGGTTATACACAAAATGAAGTTGCAGAAAAATTAAATGTAACTCCACAAGCCGTGTCTCGTTGGGAATTAGATGCGGTTGAACCAAATATTGATACTATAAAGGACTTAGCAGCTTTATATAAAGTATCAGTGGACGATTTATTAGAATTAAAGGAAAAAGAAGAACCAAAAAAGGATGAAGAAAACGTAAAACAATCAAACAATGAAGTAAATAAATCATTGCCAGTAATCGGGGAATGTAAAATATGTCATAAATATATTCATCCAGGGGAAGGAGTTCAGCGTTCTATTGCTAAGTCTAGAGGAGGACGCGAACTTTATTATGTTTGTAATGAATGTTTAAGAAAAGAGAAAATACGTCAGCAACAAGTTCGAAGTGATAAAAATAACTCCTTTCGTTTACGTGGATATGTTTTTGGAGGAATTTTATCTGCTGTAGTTGGTATTATTTTTATTTTACTTGCTACAATAGGAGATCAAAGTAATGCTTTGATATATTATTCATTTCTTGCCCCAGCAATGATACTTACTTTTACATTTGTTTTTTGTGTATTTATGCGTAACAATTTTATCGGTGATATGCGGTTGACAGTAGCTTCTTGGGGAGCAATTAAATTTCCTGGAATAATTTTTTCTTTCACTTTTGATGGAATTAAATCTCTTATTTTAATTAAAATTGTTTTTGCAATAATTGGGTTTGTACTAATGCTAGGAGCGATTATTTTAGCAACTGGAATTTGTGCTGTTATGAGTTTTTTTGTATTTCCATTTTCTATTTATTGGTCATACACTAATGATGCAAAAACTGAAATATAAGGAGGAAAAAGATGAATATAAAATTTATTAGTGCTGTTAGTTTTTCTTTATTAAGTTTATTTGTATTAGCTAGTTGTAATAATAATTCAACTGATACAACTGAACCAAAAGAATATACTATTACGTGGAAAAACTATGATGGTAATATATTGTTAGTTGATGAAGTATTAGAAGGAGAATTGCCAGTTTATAATGGGAAAGAACCTTGTAAAGAAGGAAATGATCAATATTCTTATACTTTTAGTGGATGGACTCCATCGGTTATAAAAGCTTATAGCGATGCAACTTATACGGCTACTTTTAATGAAGTTATTAATACTTATCAAGTTGTATGGAAAAACTATGATGGTAGCGTTTTAGAAATCGATAATAATGTCCCTTATAATACTTTACCAAAATATGATGGAGAAACTCCTTTAAAACCAAAAAGTGTCGAATATTCATACTCGTTTGATGGATGGGATAAAGAAATTCTTCCTGTTAAAGAAAATACTGAATATGTTGCAAAATTTAAGGAGACAATAAATAAATATACAATTACTTTTGAAACATTTGATGGTTCAAAAGTTAATAGTATAACTGCAGATTATGGAACATTAATTAATGAACCTGAGGATAAACCTATTCTTGAAAACTATCGTTTTGTTGGTTGGTGTATCGATGAAGATTTAACAACTGCAGTTACTTGGCCATATAAATTAGTTGGTGATGTTACTTTCTATGCATCATATAACGAAAAAGTTAATATTGGTCAATATTTGAAGTCTTTATTAGAAGGATATTCATATAATCCACTTAGTAAGATTCCACAATCATTATTACCTTCATATGAAGCAAATCTAATTAATCAAGGACAATTAGATTTTGATTATACTAATTTTGTAAATACAAACTTAATTTTGGATTATGGTTATGGTGAACAATGGAAAATGGTTGTTGATAATTTGAATCAATCCACAATTTTCTTTAATGTTTTAAGTGTTATTGATTTAGTTTCTTCAGCATCCATTACAGCCTTTAATAATTATTTAGATAAAAATCCTAGTTCAACTGCAGAATATTCATTTGAAGTAGGAGTATATAAAGTAGATATTTCTTTTGATGGAACACTAATGATTTATGTACTTGAATTTGATACTACAATTCCTTTAATCGGTGAAACTAAAGTCCAAATTGGGTTAGAATTAAATGTAACTACTGGTGAACGAGTTGGAAGAATTCAACTAAATGATGCTAATGCTTTAAAATATGTAATTAATGGTGATAATTATACGTTTGCTATACGTTATGGTGGAGTAAGAAGAGCTTACTTTAATATGATTGTTAATGAAGATGCAAGTATATCTGGAAGCATATATGAGTATTTAGGTATTGATGGTAGTATTTCTACATCGAGTGCTGCTGAATTTTACATTAATGAAGACTATACAACTGTAATCGGAAATAAAGCCGGAGCATTACCTGGTTTTGATGGAGTAATTTGCGAAGTATATAATACTAACACAGGACATTTAATTGGATATGAAGTTAATGAACATCTTTCAGCTTTAGGAACAGAAACTGAATATAATACATTATGGTTTAATTTAAGCGACACTAGTGGTATTAATTCAATTAAAGCAATACATAAAGGCAGTAGTGAAGAAGAAGACTTAAGTATGAATTCCTATTCCATATATGTTAATGGATCCACTGATGTCTTTGTCGCTAAGAAATATGGTGGTTTATCTACTAAAATGCTTTCAAGAAGATATGATATTGAATTAAGAACAAGATATTTTACTTATTATGATGCAACTAATGAAAATTATGTAGTTGAAGGCTATAATATTCCAATGTTATTTGTTCAAGAAGAAAAACTTGTAGATTTAGAAAAAGATATTAATAACGAAAATTCTTATTTAGATTTTTCACTTAATATAACTACTAACTTAATTGATAAGATAACTAGTGAATATTATACATATTTACCAATATTTAAATCTAATAAAGAAAAAATTAGTGTTGAATATATTTTAGAATTTATTGGGAATTCTTATTAATAAAGGGCACCAAGTGCCCTTTATTTATTTAAATGAATATATCTCATGAAGTAAATAAAACGAACCAACTAAAATAAATATAAATGTTAAGATCCAATATTTAAAAATAAATAAGGATATTATCATAAAGATATATGCAAATAAGAAGATCATATTATTACGATACATATTAAAATGTAAAACATAATAGAAGATTAATCCTAAATGAATAAAGATAGCGTTTAAATAACTTACATTAAATAAATAAACCATTAAATCAATAACACCAGTAATTATAAAGGCTACAATATTTAATAATAAAGTAGTAGCTAGTGCAGACTTTTTTTCTTCATATGTATTTTTAATTATAGTGACATAAGATTTTTTCTTATTTGGAATAATACGATTAAAATTAGCAAGTAAAATATTTGTATAATAACTCATAAAATCACCCCTTTTTACTATGAACTAATTCATTGGAAACTGGAGTTGATTCATCTTCAATAGGTTTTGAAGCAGGTGAATTAACTTCATTAATTTGTTCAATTTGTTTAACGTTAATTCTTTGATAAGTATTACCAGAATCAATTACATCACTAGTATCTAAAACTGGAACTTGATCTTTACTAATGGCTCCACTTTTAAATAAAGCAAACTTAGCAAGAATTGGACCAGCCATTTCATATAAAACTGAAGAACATAAAATAATTGATAAGAAGGTTGAACCTATTTCAGCTGGTAACATTCTTTGACCAAGGAAAGCTAATCCAATAGCAACTCCGGCTTGAGGAATTAAAGCAAAACCTAAATAGTTTTTAACAGCAGGAGCTTTTTTAGTAACTAAACAACCTAAATATGCACCACCATATTTGCCAACAATACGAACTAAGAAGTAAACAACTCCAACTAAACCTACAGTTGCAAAGGCTGTTAAATTCATATTCATTCCACTCATAACAAAGAATAAAAGCATAATTGGAGGAGTGAAGTGATCCATATATTTAAAGATTTTTTCATCTTCTTTAAAGTTAATATATGTTGCACCAAATACCATACAAGAAAGAAGTGGAGAAATATTTAAAACAATACATGCTCCAGAAATTGCACAAATTAAAGCGACAGCAATTATTAATCTACTATTTGGACTTCTTTTCTTAACAAGGAAACCAAGAATAAATCCAGAAATAAATCCGACTACAATAAAGGCAATATTATAAAGAATTGGAAGAATAATACTCCAAACATTAACACCTTCACCATTAGTACCACTAATAATCGCTGAAACAACACTAAATACTAATAAACAAACAATGTCATCTAAAGCAACAACCTGTAATAAAGTATTAACAAAATCACCTTTTGCTTTATATTGATTAATTGTCATCATGGTTGAAGCTGGAGCAGTAGCAGTTGCAATAGCACCTAATAATAAAGCAAAAGACCATCCTAAGCTAGGGAAACAAACTCCAACAAAAACTGTAACTAATATTCCGGCAAGTAAAGCTTCAAATAAAGTAATAACAATAATCTTTAAGCCAGCACTCTTAATAACATTTTTCTTAAAAAATTTACCTACACCAAAGGCAATAAATCCAAGAGCTAAATCACTTAAGAAACTCATGCTATCAATAATTTCACCTGGAATCATATTTAAGACATAAGGTCCAATTAAGACGCCAGCAATAATATAGCCGGTAACATTTGGTAATTTTAATAATTTTGTTAAACGCGATAAGGCAAAGCCAGCTAGTAACATTATTGCTAAAGCAATAAGAACTGTTGCTACACCTAGACCATCGTATAACTTGTAAATTTCTAGTGGCATTTTCGTTTCCTCCTTTTAAATATTTGGCTTGAAAAAATTAGCAAGCATGCTATTATCTTAACAAGTAAGGTTATAATGAAAACTAATAAATCGTTATAATACTATAACAAAATCTTATGGAGGCATGATTTATGGAAGATGTAAAACTAGTTTCTTTATTAGCAGCAAGTGAATTAAAAAACTTCACTCTAGCTGCTAAAAAATTAAATTTGACTCAACCTGCAGTTAGTCAACATATAAAACAACTTGAAACTGAATTAAATATTAAAATATTTAATAGAGTTGGTAATGATTTAAAAATTACACCTGAAGGAGAGATTTTACTTAAATATGCTAGAAGAATTGTCTCTTTATATCATGAATTAGCGTCTAAATTAAAAGATGAAAAGATGCATGCCAAAAGCTTAATTATTGGAATTACACATACTTCAGAGAGCAATATTGTTGCTGAAGTTTTAGCAAATTATTGTGCAAATAATAAGGGTACTAAAATAAAAATTGTTTCTGATACTATAAAAAATCTTTATGATAAATTATCAACTTATGAGATTGACTTAGCCTTTGTTGAAGGTAAAGTCACTGAGAAAAAATATTCTAGTGTCTTGCTTGATACTGATTATTTAGTAGCAGTTATGAGTTTAGATAATCCTTTAGCTAAGCAAAAGATTGTTAATATTAACGATTTAAAAAAAGAGAAGATGATTTTACGTTCAAAACAAAGTGGAACTAGAAATTTATTTGTTTCTCAACTTATGAATATGAATATGTCAATTGATGAATTTAATGTTATTTTAGAGATTGATAATATTGCTACAATCAAAGATTTAATTAGAAAAGGAGCAGGAGTATCCGTACTTCCTAGAAGTGTTTGTTTTAGTGAATTAAAAGACCATTCATTAGCTATTTTACCAATTGAAAATATGAATATGATTAGAGAAACTAATATTGTTTTTATGAAAGATTTTATTTCTCAAGAAATTGTTGATAATATTTTATCAATGTATCATCAATACAAAATATAGAAAAATAGTTCAGTTTTGCAAGGTTTTTACTTAAAAAAAGATTTTTTTAATAAAAAAATATAAAAACTGTTTATAAATTTAACTTTAAATGATATGGGATTTTTAGTATCAAGTTCTAAAGTACTTTTTTAGTTTACCTTTTTGAATTTGTGTGTTGTTATTTTTATTTATATCAACAATTTTTCATCATTTAGTAAGTTTACCTAAAAAAGTTAATGACTGTTATAATTTAGGTTTAAAAAATAATATTAATGTTTTTAGATGGTATGAATATGCTTTATCTTCTTCTTTAATGATGGTTTTAATTGCTATATTATTTGGCATTTATGATATATGTACTTTAATTTTAATTTTCTTATTAAATGCTTCAATGAATTTATTTGGGTTATTGATGGAAAAAATAAATCAAGCAAAGAAAAAGTCAATTGGTTACCTTTTATTTTTGGCTCAATTGCTGAGATTGGTTCTTGGATTTTTTTTTAATTAACTTAGTTTCTTGTGCAGATTTATCTCTTGTTCCTTGGTTTGTTTTTGTTATAGCAGCAGTTTATTTTGTCTTATTTAATTTATTCCCAATAAATATGGTCTTACAATATAAAAAAGTTGGAAAGTGGAAAGACTATTTATACGGCGAAAGAGTATATATCATTTTAAGTTTAGTAGCAAAAACATTACTTGCATGGTTAGTATTTGCTGGTATTATGCAACCTTAATTTAAATATTTTTACTTTTTGTGTATACTATGTTAGAGGTTTTTTATGACACAAAAAGAAAGAATGTTATCTGGAATGCTTTATAAAGCAAACGATGAAGAGTTAAGTAAACTAAATGAATATAAGAAAAGTATTTTAAAACTTTTTAATGATGAAAGTAACACTGACACAGTTTCAAAACAAGATTTGTTAAGAAAATTGTTTAAACACATTGGTTCAAATGCATTTATTAATTATCCATTTAGATGTGATTATGGTTGCAATATTTCTGTAGGTGATAATTTTTATGCAAATATGGATTGTATATTTTTAGATGTAAATGAAATTATTATTGGAAATAATGTAATGTTAGGGCCAAGAGTTAATATATTTACAGCTGGACATCCAATAGATAAAGATATTCGTAATGAATTATTAGAATATGGTTATAAAGTAGTTATCGGCAATGATGTTTGGATTGGTGGGAATGTGACTATCAATGCTGGAGTTAAAATTGGAAATAATGTTGTAATTGGATCTGGATCAGTAGTTACTCATGATATTGAAGATAATGTAATTGCGTGTGGAAATCCTTGCAAAGTAATTAGAAAAATAACTCTTGAAGATAAAAAATATTGGGAAGATCAAAAGAAAAAGTACTTAGAAAGTTTTTAAATAGAGAAGATGGCTCTCCTATATATGAAAATACATATCAATATGCTATTTTAGATAAAGAACGGAAGTAAAAAAGCTATCAATTTAAGAAAAAATCTCTAAAACTCAATTATTTTTAAAGAATTTATTATGAAAGAACATTTAAAAAAACTGTAGTGTATTAGTATTTAAAAGCGACAACGAAAATTTTGTCGATTTTGTTAATACAAAATTTCCTCTAGATTATTCATATTAAGGATATAGTTTTAATGATATGTTAGATGTTGGTTGTTTAGCAAAATATCCAGATTTTAATAGTTTTGATGAATATGTTAATTATGAAAAAGAGATTATTCTTAATCGATTAAATAAAATTAAGGAAGAAATAACTAGTGATGAATATTATGCTAAAACTGAGCCTTTAGCAAAACTTTATCATGAATAGCAAATAGTTTAGCTATTAGGGTAATAATCCATGGAATTTTTATTGCTTTAAGTTTTTTTAGTATTTATATGTATTGAATATTAGGTTTAAAAGATCCTCAAGCTGCAATGACTATGTCATTTTTAGTATTATCTATTTCACAAATCATTCATTCGTTTAATCAAAGATCAAACATTGTTTCTATTTTTCTCCAAAAGATCATAATAAATGGCTTTACATCGTTTTGTTTGGAGCTTAAGGGGTCGTTGCTTTTATTGTTTTTACTCCTAAAGTTATGAATATATTTCAATTAGTTTATTTAGAACCAATTAATTATTTATATGTGTTACTAATTTCTTTAGTTTCTTTAGTTTTATTTGAAATTCAAAAGCTTATTAAAAGATTTTATTTAAAACAAAAAATAGTTTATTTTTTAAAAAATAATTGGGTTTAAAAGGGTTTTTAATAAAAACTAGTGATTTTGTTTATTTTTAAACAATTTTAAATTTTATCAACTTATGTAATAATAATATAAAGGAAGTTTATATGGAAAATACTCAAATATTAGAACCTATACATTTATATAAAACTAAGTTTAAAAATCAAATAAATGATGAAAGCAATAAGTATTTTGAAGAACTAGTAAAAATTTCTAAAGTTAATAAAGAAGAAAATAAAGCTTTAGTAAAAAAGTATAATATTTCAAAAACAAAAGCTGATAAAGCACAAAAGAAATTTAACTCTTTAAACTCTTGGTATATTTTTCTTTATATTTTAGCTGGATTAGCATTAGTTGCAGGCTTAATTTGTTTATTTTTTGGTTTATTTTTAGAAGAAGTAAATGTTATTGTTTTAACTTCTGTTGGTGCTAGTTTAATCGTTGTAAGTATTATTTTATTTATTGTTAACTTTAAAGTTTTAAGACAAAAAGTTAAATTGTCAGAGCAAACTTTTAATCAATTAACAAAAATTAAAAATAAAAATTATCAAGATTGTTATAATCAAATTCATCCATTATTGGTGTGTTTTGATTGGAATATTCCTTCTAAAATTATTGAAAAAGTAACTCCATTAATTGATCTTGATCCAATCTTTGATGTTAGAAAATTTAACTATATGTATGATAAATATGGATTTAAAAATTTAGATGAAAAGTCTAAATCAACTTGTTGTGTTGTTAGCGGATCAATTGTTGGGAACCCATTTTTAGTAGTAACTAATAATAAAACTAAAATGGGAACAAAAGTTTATCACGGTAGTATTACAATTTCTTGGGTTGAAACTGTTCGTGATTCTCAAGGAAGATCGCACACTGTAACTAAAACACAAGTCTTAACTGCTAGTGTGCAAAAACCTTGCCCATATTATGGTCAAGAAACATATTTAGTCTATGGAAATGAAGCAGCACCAAATTTAATTTTTACAAGAAAACCTTCAAATTATGATGGTGACGATGAAAAAGATTTAGAAAAATTTGTTGAAAATAAAGAAAAGAAATTAGAAAAATTATCAAGAAAAGCTATTAAAAAAGGTAAAAAGTTTACTTTAATGGCGAATACAGAATTTGAGTCTTTATTTGGTGCAGTAGATCGAAATAATGAAGTTGAATATAGACTTTTATTTACGCCACTAGCTCAAACTAATTATGTTGAACTTTTAACTTCCAAAGAACCTTATGGAGATGATTTTTATTTTAATAAATATGGTCCATTAAATATAATTTCTTCTAAGCATTCTCAAATTACGAACTATACAGCAAATCCTTCTTTATTTCAAAGTCATGATTTAGAAGCTTTGAAAAAGATATTTGTTGATTATATGAATAATTTTTTCCAAAGTTTATATTTTGATTTAGCTCCTTTATTATCGATACCTTTATATCAACAGCATAAACCGATCGAATATATTTACAATAAAGATTTTTTGTCTAATTATACAAATTATGAAGCAGAAACTTTGGCTAATAGTTTCGATCCAAAATTATTTGCTCATCCTGAAAGCGTAACTAAAGTAATGCTTAAAACTCATTTTTTAAGTAAAGTTGGAAGTATCGATAATATTGAAGTAAAAGCCTATTCTTATAAAACAGTACAAAGAGTAGAATATGTAAGCCAAATGGGTGGAGATGGAAGAATGCATTCGATTCCTGTTTATTATGATGAATATATTCCACTTGAAAGAACATCTTTAATGGCATTAAAAGATGTTAAATCTTCTAATTGGACTTATTTAACATTTAATGATCTTATTCAAAAGCAAATGAATCGTCTTCCAACAAATATGTCTTATCAAAGAGGTTTATTTGCATGGCTTATTGATAAGGAAGTCACTTTAGAAGATGACAAGAATGTAAATTCGTTATTTAATAATATTAACCATAAAAATTAAAGGAGGACAAAAATGGCTAATCAATTAGATGAATTAACTGGACCAGTTTTAGAACAAGGTCGCGATGTAAATGTAATTGCTAAACAAATTCCAATTAAAGTTGGTGTTGGCAGTACAATTTTTGAAATTATGTTATGGATTTGTGGAATAATTCCAGGTGTTATTTTTTTAATTTTAAAAATTAAAGCTCAAAATTATTTCCGCCAATTAGAGCAGAAAATTCAACATGACGCAAGCCAAATTGATAATTATCTTGAACAAAGAGTAGTCATTTTATCAAATGCTGCTAAATTACTTGATAAAGCAATTGATTTAGATAAAGATACATTGACTCAAATTGCAGCTTATCGAGGTGGAGCAAATCCTGATAATGATGCTTTAAGAAATGAAATTGCTACTAAAGTAGATAATGTTGCAGCTAAAATTAATGTAGCTTTTGAAAATTATCCAGATTTAAAAGCACATAATGAAATTGCTGATTGTTTACAACAAAATTCATATTTACAAAGAGAAATTACTGCAGCTAGAGAGCTTTATAATGATTCAGTAAATGCTTGGAATAGAGATGTCAATGCTTGGCCAGTTAAAATGATTGTTGCAGCAAGAGCTGGATATACAACTAGAATTCCATTTAGCGCTACCAAAGAAATTAAAGAAAAAGCTAGAGAAGTATTTTTCTAAATAAAATAAAATTAAAGGACTTAATAAAGTCCTTTTTATTTACCTTTTATTAACTTATAATCTATTTATATTATGAAAAGTAATGAATTAGAAAGCGTTTTTGAAGATATTTCCTCATTAATTACAATGCTCATTTTGCTTTTTCTTTTAGCAGTTGTTCCAATTACTTTTGTGATATTAATTGGTGTTAATTATGATGATTTTCAAAATGATATTCCAGTTACTTTTATTGCAATAATTGTAGTAGCGGTTTTATTAATGTTTTTTGTCTTTTTTACTTTTTTGCCTCGAATTAAAAGAAAAGTTTATTTTAACTTTAATCGAAAATATATAATTTATAAAAATAAAAGATATTTCTTTGAAGAAGTTACTTATAAAAAAGTTTTTATAAATCATAAGGAACTATACGTTTTTTATTCAAGAGAAAAAGATGAATTGTTTCGAATTGAAATATATAAAAAAGTAAAAAAAGTCATTGAAAGATTTGATTTAAGTTTATAAATAATTTTAAAAATAAAAAAGCATATTTCTTTTAAATTTTCATATTATCTTTAATATAAAAATGGAGGTGAAAATTATGAAATTAGCTTTTTTTGATGCAAAACCTTATGATAAATTATCCTTTGATTATTATGCAAAGTTAAGAAATATTGAAATTACTTACTTTGAAGATAAATTAAATATTACGACTGTTGGCTTAGCTAATGGTTTTGATGCTGTTTGTGTATTTGTTAATGATGATGTTTCTAAAGAAGTAATTGATGAATTATATAAATTAAAGGTAAAAGCAATTTTGTTAAGATGTGCTGGATTTAATAATGTCGATGTTAAACACGCTTTTAACAAAATCCATATTTACCGAGTCCCTTCTTATTCTCCTTATGCAGTAGCAGAACATACTATGGCGATGTTATTAACTATTAATCGAAGAATTCATAAAGCCTATAATCGCACTAGAGAATACAACTTTTCTTTAAATGGTTTAACTGGAATGGATTTAAATAATAAAACTATTGGAGTAATTGGAACCGGAAATATTGGAAGAATCTTTATTAACATTTGTAATGGATTTAACATGAAAGTTCTTTGTTATGATAAATTTCCTTCAAAAGACGTAAAAGGAACTTATGTAGATCTTGAAACATTATTTAAAGAAAGTGACATTATTTCTTTACATTGTCCATTAACTGAAGAAACAAAACATCTTATTAATAAAGATTCAATTAATTTGATGAAAAAAGGCGTCATTATTTTAAATACAAGCCGTGGAGCTTTAATTAATTCTTTAGATTTATTAAATGGAATTAAAGAAAGAAAAGTTGGTGCTGCTTGTTTAGATGTTTATGAAGAAGAAAGTGACTTATTTTACGAAGATAAATCAAATCACATTATAAATGATGATATCTTATTACAATTAATTGCGATGCCAAATGTTTTAGTAACTTCTCATCAAGCCTTCTTAACTAACGAAGCTTTAAATAATATAGCTGATACAACTACTCAAAATTTGTTAGATCATTTTGAAAATGTCTTTAATAATAACGAAGTTTGTTATCACTGTGGAAAAGAACAAGAATGCAAAAAATTTAGAAAACAAAAATGCTTCTAAACTTATTAATTTATTAAAAAACCCTGCTAATCTAAGATAAAATTTTATTTTTTGCCTCTTTTTTTAAACGTTTTTGTACGACTTTTTCTTCCATAAAAGAAGAAACAAATTCCTGCAATAAAGGCTAATATACCACTGATTCCAATTATAATCCAAAAGGCATAATTATTTTCACCAAGAGGAACGTTAGAGACATTCATTCCATAAAAACCAGAAACCATTGTTGGAATTGATAAAACAATTGTAATAATTGCTAAAGTTTTCATAACAACATTTAAGTTATTTGAAATGATACTAGCAAAAGCATCCATAGTACCAGCTAAAATGTCACGATAAATATTACACATTTCAATTGCCTGATCGTTTTCAACAACTAAATCTTCCATTAAGTCTTGATTTGCTTCATATTGTCTAAATAATGTAGAACGTAAAAGTTTCAAAGTAACAGCTTTATTACTATTTAATGATGTTGAAAAATAGACTAACATTTTATTTAAATCCATTAATTCAATAAGTTCTTTATTTTTCGTCGAATCGTGTAACTTAGTTTCAACATCACGAGTTCTTTTATCGATTTCACGAAGTGATTTAATATATTCTTGTGCAATTCGATAAAGAATAAATAAAGTTGTTCTTGTATGTTTATGTGGTTCGAACTTTTTAGCATTTTTAATAACATTTTTTAAAATATCATTTCTTTTTTTACAAATTGTGACCATATATTGATCATTAAAGCAAATAAAAAATGGCATTGTAAAAAATCGATCATCGTCGTCACTTGAAGGAATGTCGATAACAATTAAATTCGAAGTTTCATCAAAATCAACGTGAGCCATCTCTTCTGTATCTAAAGAAAGTTGTAAAGATTGTAATGGAAGAGAAGTAGCGTTTGAAATTTTTTCAAGCATTTCTAAATTTGGTGAAGTAACATCAATTAAAACACGAGGATGAATAACATCTAAATAACTATCATCATCATTTTTGAATTTTTTATAATCGAGTCCATCATTAACTTCTTCATAGATTTTAATCATAGCTATCCTCCTTTTTTAAACATAATACACTATTTAAGGCAAAAAATAACCTTAAACAACATTTATATGTTGTTTTTTATTGTATTTTTAAGATAATTAAAAAAGTAAAGGAAATTAAATATGGAAAACTTTATTTACGTTGAAGGATATAAAAGCGCATTAACTTTAAAAGAAACTGAAATAGCAATTAAAGATATTCGTGAAAGATTTGAAAGTTTATTATCTAAAAATTTAGATTTAACAAGAGTAACCGCTCCTTTATTTGTAGAATCTAATCAAGGAATTAATGATGGACTTAGTGGAAAAGAAGTACCAGTAAATTTTTCTTTAAAAGATTTTACAAATAAAATAGAAATTGTTCATTCACTAGCAAAATGGAAAAGATTAAATATTAATCGTTATGGTTTTAAAGTTCATCAAGGATTATATACAGATATGAACGCTATTAGAAAGGATGAATTAAGAGATAATTATCATTCAATATATGTAGATCAATGGGATTTTGAATTAATTATTAATGAAAACGATCGTAATCTTAATTTCTTAAAAACTTATGTTAAGAAAATTTATAAATGCGTATATGATTTAGAACAATATGTTGAATTAGAATACAAAATTAAAGCAATTCTTCCTAAAGAAATTAGTTTTATTACTAGCGAAGAATTATTACAAATTTATCCAAATTTAAATCCAAACGAACGCGTTAATGAGTATGTTAAAGAACATAAAGCAGTATTCGTAATTGGAATAGGTAATAAATTATCTAACAATATGCCTCATGATGATCGTGCTCCTGATTATGATGATTGGAATTTAAATGGAGATATATATTTATATAATCCAATTTTAGATAATGCTATTGAAATTTCTTCACTTGGAATAAGAGTTGATAAAGTTTCTCTTGTTAAACAGTTAAAAGAAACTAAACATGAAGATTATTTAAAATATGATTATCATCAAAAGATTTTGAATGATGTTATTCCTTTAACTTTTGGTGGGGGAATTGGTCAGTCTCGTGTTTGCTTATTTATGTTAAAAAAATTACATATTGGAGAAGTTCAAGCTTCTTTATGGAGTCAATCAACTAAAGATTATTTTGAAAAAAGAGGCGTTATTTTACTATAAACCATCTAAAACTCAACTATTTTTTAAAAAAATTTAAATTACACTTTAATTGTTATACAATAATATTAAGGAGATTTTATGAAAACATTTAATAAATTACCACGTTTAATTCAATTAATTCTTTTATTAATTCCAGGAGTTAATTATGTTGTTGAAATTATTGTTAGAGTTAGTGCAATTTTTTATAAAATAAATTTAAAGACAATAATTGGACTTATATTTGGAGTCTTTATTCCGGTTTTAAATGGTTGGATTGATTGTGTTTGGGTTGTTTTATTTAAACACTTAATTTTTGCTAAATAATTAAAATATTAATTTAATAGGAGGAAATATGACTACATTAACTTACGATGCTCTTGTTATTGGTGCTGGTAATGGTGGATTAGCTGCTGCTTTAAGACTAGCAAAAAGTAATAAGAAAGTTCTTTTAGTTGAACGACATCTTTTAGGTGGAGGATTTGCCACTTCGTTTATAAGAGGAAGATTTGAATTTGAAGCCTCATTACATGAATTATGTGATTTCGGACACGAAGATTTACATGGAAATTTATATGAATTATTCAAGGATTTTGATGTTTTAAAAGATATTGAATTTGTTGATGTTCCTGAAGCTTTTAGAGTAATTTCTTTATCTACTAAAGAAGATTATACTTTACCTTTTGGAATTGAAAATTTTATTAACAAAATGGAAGAATATGTTCCAGGAAGTAAAAAAAGTGTCACAACGTTTTTTAAATTAGGCGCTGAAATTCAAGAAGCCTTAAAATATTTAAATCTTTCGCGTGGTCAACCTGATACTAAAGTTATGATGGAAAAATATCCTAACTTTATGCGTACAGCGACTTATTCAACAGATAAAGTTTTGAAAGCTATTAAGATGCCTAAGAAAGCTCAAGAAATATTGGGAACTTATTGGTCATATTTAGGTGCTCCAACAGCACACTTAGGATTTACTCATTACTGCATAATGGTTTATCTTTACATTAGTTTAAAAGCACAAATTCCAACTACTAGAAGTCATGGAATAAGTCAAGCTTTAGAAGATGCAATTAGAAAACATGGCGGAGAAATTTTTTATGGCGATGAAGTTGTAAAAATTTTAACTGAAAACGGTGTAGTTAGTGGAGCAGTATTAGCTAGTGGAACTATTATAAAAACTAAACATATAGTTTCAAATGCAATGCCAGTTAGTGTTTATGGAAAAATGGTTGATAAAAAAGATGTTCCGCTTTGGCAAGTTAAGAAAGCCAACTTTAATAAATTAGCTGGTCGAGGATTTTCAATTTTCTTAGGATTAAACAAAACTCCTCAAGAACTTGGTCTTAAAGATTATTCATATTTTATTTACGATTATTTAGATTCAAATAAACAATTTGAAACAATGAAAAATATTTCAAATCATGGTCAAGTAGTTGTTGTATTAAATAATGCGCTTCCTAATTGTTCACCAAAAGGAACAACTATTATGTACTTTACATCTTTATACTTTGGAGATTGTTTTGAAAAAGCGTTAACTAAAGAAAATTATTTTGATTTAAAAGATCGCTTAGCAAAACAATTTATCGAAACTTTTGAAAAAGCTACTAATACAAATATTCATGATTATATTGAAGAAATTGAAGTTGGTACTCCATTAACTTATGCTCACTATACAGATGCTCCAGATGGAACGATTTATGGTTATTTAACAGAAGATTTAGACAATATGATGGCTAGATTAACTACAATGTATGCTGAGGAAGATTTAAAAGGACTAAGATTCTGTGGTGGTCACGCAGTTAGAAGTAGTGGATATAATTCTTCATATTTAAGTGGAGATTTAGCTGCTAAACTTACCTTAGGTGATATGAAGGAGGATAAATAAGATGTTAAAAGTAAAAGTTGGTTTAATTGGAATTTTCGACATGTTGAAGTTTAAAAATCTTAAACGTGATCGATTAGAAGCAATTGAAAATACTCCTGCTAAACCTTTAAAAGAAGAATATTATGTTAACCATTTAGCACGTATTTTTCATCCTGAAAAACAACATTTAGTAATAAAAGAAATTATCGAAGAAAATTATGATACTAAAACTTTTGTTTTAACTAATGATAAAGAAAGTGAAACAAAAGAACTTGCTCCATTTAAAGCAGGATCATATATTTCAATTATGTTTAAAGATGTAGCAACTAAAAATAATGTGGTTGCTAGAACTTATTCCTTATCATCTTCACCAAAAGAAGCTTTAAATAATATTTATAAAGTAACTATTAAAAGAAAAAGTGATGGTTTACTATCATCTTATTTATTGGATGAAGCTAAAGTTAATGATAAATTAATTGCTAGTGAAGTCGGTGGAAATTTAACTTATAACAAATTAAGAGATGCTAAAAATGTTATTGCTCTAGCTGGAGGAACTGGTATTACTCCATTTTTATCAATGGCAAAAGCTATTAATGAAAAAAGTGAAGACTTTAATTTAACTATTCTTTTTGGTATAAGAACATTAAAAGATAAAATATTTGAAAAAGAATTTAAAGAAATTGAAGAAAACACTAATCATAAAGTAAAAGTAGTTTATGTTTTAAGTGAAGAAAATAATCCTAATTATGAACATGGATTTATTGATGTTAATCTAATTAAGAAATATGCTCCAAAAGATGAACAATATTCTATTTTTGCTGCTGGACCTAGTGCGATGATTGAATTTTTAGATAAAGAGTTATCAAAACTTAACTTAGAAAAGAAATTTATTCGTATTGAAAGAACAGCTACTAATTTAGATATTAGTGATAGTAGTATTTATAATATTAAAGTTAATTGTGAGCATGAAGTTTATGAAATTAAAGCTAATGCAAACGAAACTATTTTAACAGCTTTAGAAAGAAGCGGACTTCCTATTAGAAGTAAATGTCATTTAGGTGGATGTGGTTTTTGTAGAAGTCGAATTATTAAAGGAACTTATGTAGCAACTAAGTACGAGAAATTACGTATGACTGATAAAAAATATCATTTCTTCCATCCATGTTGTTCTTATCCAACTAGTGATATGGAAATTGAAATATTTAAATATTAAAAGCAGCTAACAAGCTGCTTTTAATTTATTAATAAAGCATATTATTAAGAGAAAACTCATTAGAATTTTTAAAAATCTTTTAAAACTCAACTATTTTTTAAAATTTTAAGCTCTAGAAATTAAATCATTAATATTAGGAGTTTCCCCAATCCATTTAGAAACTTCATTATTTAAAGTTAATAATTTATATGAATATAAACCTATAAAATTCGAAGACGCTCTTAACATTGCAATTTTCATAGCCTCATATTTAGCTTGTGGATCACTCATAAAATGAGTTGATGGAGTTTGTTTTAAATCTAATGAATATACAAATGGATCAATATCGTAAGGTATTGAATTAAAGTAAGATTTTAATTCTTCATCAATAATAACTTCACTAGCATTATATCCTCCGCCTTGGAAATAGATTGGAATGTTTAATTGATCATTACTTAAAACATCACTTGAATAATTATCTAACAAGATCTTTTTAATTGGTAAATAATCATCTTCACTAATATTAACTTCAAAACTTGAACCTAATCCACCATGAGCAATTATTAAACCAGCAATATCTTCATCAACTAAAGATTCAAAATATAAATTATTTTTATTTTTCCAATCATAAAATCTTATATCTCCACTTAAAGTTAATAATGTTGGATAACTAGTTAAGGCTAAATTTTTAGGAAGGAAACTTGTATAAATTCCTAATAAAAATATAAATAAAGAAGTAATATTAGTTTCTAAGAATGGACCTTGATATAAAGTATCCATCGAAATTGCAGAAATTCCACTATTTTGGAAATAAGTATCATTAATAATAGTATTTCCTGCATAAACTTTTTTATTATTTTCACCATAAATTCCTTCAAGGTTAGTTAATGCTTCACGAATAGTTTGTTGTCCAATAATAAACTCTTCTTTAGTATAACCTTGTAATGGAGTATTTAAAAATTCATTAGCTTGAGTATTAACTACAGCAGAATTAGTTAATAATGAATCGGCTCGATAACTTTTAGAAATATCATCTAGACCATTATCAGTAAAAATTTGTTTACTTAAATAATTACTTTTTGAAGTAATATATGAAACATTATTTTCTCCTAAATAACGAACATTTTCATCATAATTCACTTTATTAAATTCATTAGATCCACTTCTAAATAGAAATTCCATTGAATTTCTTAATAAGCAATTATCAATTAATAAATTTTTACTTGAATATGAACGAATTATATTACGATTATTTTCTAAAATACTATTTTGAATTACAACATTGTTAGCATTAATATCAAGAGTTGAACCAGTATATTGTAAATTAGTTAAGTTGTTACCAAAATCACAACCTTTAAAATGAACATTATCAACAGTAACATTATCATCGTTAATATAAAATGAACTATTATCTTGTCCAAATATAGTAAAAATTGGCTTTTGAATTGTTTGATCAAAAATATAATTGGGATCTCCCATTGTCACAAAAGCTAATGGACCACGATATAAATCTTCATCACTTAATAAAGGAACAACAATAGTATTACCATCGACATTAATCGATTGGGTTAAACTTGGATATACTAATTCATGAGTATTAATTGTAAAACCATTTCCATAAAAATCTGATTGAATATGTACTCCAGCATAACGAATAATTGGTGTTTCATAGGCATTTTCTATCAAATTATTTTTGACTGACTCATTCCAACTATTTAAAAAATCATGATTATAGGTAGTTTCAAAAATATAAAGATCATCAATAAAAGACTTTACTTTATTATTTTCATCAAGTTGACCAAATAGTTCAGTATCATTTGATTTTTTTGTTAAAGTATTATCTTTATTTACAATATAAGTATTATCGAAGGATTCTAAATTAACTCTTAAAACTGCAGGATACTTTTTATTAGTTTTATTAGTGACATTTATTAATCCTTCATAATTATAAATATTCACTGCCTTAACAATATCAAAGTTAAGATACGCTTCACCTTTAGAAGAATAACTGCGATATAAACGTAAATAAGCTTCGCCTTCTTTTAAGAAAGTAATTTCTTTTTTATCAACATTAAATTCAATATTGTCACTATGATCAACACTTAAAGTTGCAATAGAAGAACTTCCTCCAATAATTTCAACTTCAAGTTTTAAAGTAGTATCAATTTGATTATTATCATAACTAGTTGTTGATTCATATAAACCAACATAATTAGTTGAAGAAATACTATTTTTTGAAAAAGGAATTATTGGATTAAGAATAATCGCTCCTTCATCACCAATAATTACTGCTGTAAATGATTGTGTAATTGTTTGCTTTTCATTTTGACAAGTAACAATTGTACTTCCTGGAGAAAAAGGAACTAAGTAAGTTTCATCATTAATAATTTCTAATTTACAATAATCATTATTATTTAAAGTCCAAACTAAATTATTACCTTCACTTAAAGGATAACGTTCATCATAAATTGGTTTAGCTTCTAGTTTAACTTTACCTTCACTAATTAAAAAACCTTCATTAGATTTATAATTCCAACTAATAGCAGTTATATCTTGTTCTACTCCGCGAATAAAAAAGCTCGAAGATACAAAAGCTAAAATAGAAATAACTAAGGGTAAAATTAATAGAAAAATAATAGCTTTAGTTTTCATAGACTTACCCCCTCATAATTTAAAAATTGTTCAGTAATTTTTGATTTAAATTTAATTAGTAGAATTCCTAAAGTAATTAATTCTAAAAGAGCTATTATACTTAAAAAGAAAATTTCAGTTTGAGAAGTTTCTATAAAAATTATAAATATTGTGGCAACTACAACATATAAAACAGGGAAAACAAAACCAACTAAAATTGATAATAAATCGGAATTTGCTTTAAATTTAAAATCACTTTTAATTGAAATAATATTTAAACAAAGTAAAGCTAATGTTCCAATAATAATTAAAAATAAGAAAGTATATAAACTAATTTCTTTTGTAGCAATTAAAGTAATTAATGTTGCTATATATGATATTAATGAAACAACAAAATTTACTCCTAGTTTAACTAATACTTGTTTAAAAAAGGAAACTGGAATTGTTTTCATAATGATTAAGGTTTGACGTTCTTTTGTTAAAGACATTGAAGATGTCATATTAATAACTGATAAAAATAATAAGATTGGTAAAATATCAACACATAAATAAATTTCAGGAAATAAAGTGTTTATATAAATAAAATTACCAGTAGAAAAAATTAAATTTAAACTAGAAATAACGCTATAAACAAGGAATGGTTGTAAAATTACTAAAAAGATATATGAAAATAATCCATCATTATTATTTAATAACAATAAAAATTCCTTTTTTATTAAAGCTTGTATTGGAGAAATTAATTTTACTTTTTTAGATTTTACTTTATTAATATCTTTAGCTTGATCATCGTTATGATAATAATTTTTTAAATAGAAGTAGAAAAAGAACACTCCAAATAAAATAGATAAAAGACTAAAAGTTAAAATAATTAAAGCATTAACTCCGCTATTAATTACTAAAGCATAATCAACAACACTTTTTAAAGGATATAAACTATTAGCAACTTTTTTTAAAGTTTCTACATTTTGAGTTGTAAATAAAGTATCTAAAGAAGCATTTCTTAATAAATCAATAAATAATTTCATTAATAAATTATATCCAACAGCAAGTAATATAATTAAAATAACAATTAAAATAAAACTAATAATTTTAAACCTTACTACTAATTTAATAATTTCTCTAAAAGGAATAGTAAATAATATTCCTAATCCTACACTCATTAAACTTAAAATAAAAATAGAAAGAAACATCCAAATAAAATATATAAAATCTGTTTGAACTTTAATTCCATAAGTTAAAGCAAATACAAAAAAGGTTGAAGTAAAATAAATAAAAGTCTTTAAATAAACAAAAATTAATTTTCCAATAATAACTTCTAAAATATTAACTGGAGAAATTCCTAAAATTATTCTTTCTTTTTTATTAGAGAAAAATATTTTATTACAAGTAATCATCGAATAGATTGTTCCAATAAAAGTAAATATCGATAAAATAATAATAATTAAAGAATAATTTAAATCTATAAATACATCGACTTTATTAAAAATCATAATGTATAAAAAACATTCTAAGAAGATAAAAAAAGCCATTAAAATAATTGAAGTAGCTAACGAAAGATACTTTTTATAACCTTTTTTGTTAAAAAAGGCTAATGACATAATTTCTTTTAAAGCAATTTTTAAAGTAATCATAATAAATTATAAACTTTCATAAAAATACTTGGTATCTTACTACGCATATTTGGATTATTTTTTAAATCGATAATTTCACTAATTTCTCCATCTTTAACAATTGCAACTCGGTCACATAATTTAGCAATCATCTCAATATTATGTGAAGCAATAAAACAAGATTTATTATGTTTAATAAATTCTTTTATTAATTTAGTTAATTCATTAGCAGCAACAGGATCTAGACCAACTGTTGGTTCATCTAAAATCCAAATTTTAGGATTATGAATTAAAGAAGCCATTAAACATATCTTTTGTTGCATACCATGAGAATATTCTCTAATTGGTCGATATAAATCTTTTTCTAAAAAATCAAATAATTTAACTAAAAAATCAACATTATCGATAAAAGTTTTAAAACTTACTTGATATAAACTTCCAACAAAATTTAAGTAATCATAACCAGTCATATCTAAATAACAAGTTGGTTCACTAGGAACATAACCAATTATTTTTTTAATTTCTAAAGCATCTTTATTAATATTTTTATGATCAACTAAAATTTCTCCACTATCGAATTTTTTAGCTCCTAAAATACATTCAATAGTAGTAGATTTTCCAGCTCCATTTTTACCAATTAAGCCAAATAACTCCCCTTCATAAATATCAAAATTAACATCAAAGAGCACTTGATGTTTACCATAGGATTTATTTAAATTTTTAACTTCAATCATTTTATTTTCATTTATCATAATATCCACCATGCTCCATGCCCATAATAATTATCAGTACTAGAAGTTTTCCAAATTATTGTACGATTTCCAACAGCTTGAATTGACATTTTATTCATATTAACCGTAGAAGAACTTAAACTACCATAAGTAAATGGTAAAAAGATACCACGATAATAAACATAAGTCTCTCCAGTTTTATTCCAAATAACTGAATGACTAGCAGAATTATTAGTTACTTCAACAAATGTACCATAACAAGAATCTAATCCATTTCGATAGGCGTTTTCATCGCTACCATAATTACTCTTATTAACATGTCCTGAATTATCATTATTAAAAGATGTTCCTTCAGCATTAGTAGTCATAAAAGCATAATATTTTCCACCATAATTAACTAATCCAGTTTCCGTACTATACGAAGAATAAGAACTAGCGTAATCTTCTCTTACTTTAGTTTTATCCTTCATATTAGTTAAGACATTTCCATCACTAATTAATGGTGAAATAAAATAGTCTGTAACACCTACTATATGTGTGCCAAAGTTATAGGGCACACCATAAGATCCACATGGTCCAATTTTAGCAGTAGATCCATATAAATAAACATCATTTCTTGAATTTACTACATTTTTAAAAGTCTCAATATTCGAAATATTTATATTTCCACCAAGCATATATTTTTTATCATTAGTAGTTGTTGAAGTATAAGTATCATCAAAAGTAAAAGTACCTTCCATATCGCAATAACTTGGTTTACTTCTATTTAAATAGCCCCAAAATACTTTTGTACTAGAATAGATGATATTATTTCCAATACCATACAATCCACCATCTTCGCTATCTCTTCCTAGACACCATCCTTTATCTTTTGAAGTAACTGCATCGTTAAAATACCATTTTTGAGAAACAAAATTTAAACCACCTTTAGCTTGATAATAGTGTTCAGTAAATTTACCTGAAATTAAAGATGGAGCCTGAAAATGTCCACTAGAATCACCAGATAAGTTAATTATCGATTTTGAATCGACATATAAATATGAACCAGTCAAAAATGTATAATTAGCTTTTAATGTCACTTTTGTATCATATAAATAGAAATCAAAATATGGTGGGATGAAATTGTTTCCCTTACCAAAATTTATATCGAATTTTAAAGTAATTAGTACTGAAGTAAATGAAATATTAAATTTTGGTGGATTAATCGTAATATCTAAGTTATTAAAAGAATATTTATATTTTTGATTTAAAAGATTATTTTTAGAAAAATCATTACTAGATATTGCACTTTGAACACCAGCATCAATTGTATGTTCTCTTAAAATATATCCATCAGTTTTATTTGAATTCATTTGAATATATGATGAAGAGTCGGTACCAATAAGTTTTAATTCCCCATCATAAAAATTATCATTATTGCCACCAAAATCCATTCTCAAAATTCCATAAGCAGAAGAACCATATCTAAATTCGATATCGCAATTTAAATATGCCATACGATACATTGAAAAAATACTGCCACCATATGCGTATATAACAGGAGTGTGTCTCTCGTGAACATGATCTTCAACAACAAAGGTTGATTTTAAAGTCCCTCCTTTTTCAACGATAATTTTACCACCGCCTACGCTATCAACAATTTGACCATAAGCATTTAAGGTTGCTCCGTTGCCAACAATCAAATTATTTCCACATAAATCAAGCTGTGTGTAACTACCAATTATATAGCCTTGGAAATTTATTTGCGAATAATCGTAACTATTATAAAACCCTGTCCAAGCACTTATATTAAAAGTTGAATTAGTGATTACTAAATCACCTGATAAGTTTATCTTGTTTGCTAATGTATTATCTGATAATCCAATAGTATTGTTTCCACTTGCTTGATTTTTTCTATCAGGTCTAAAAAATGATTCCTTGTCGCTTAGATCAGCAAAAACATTATTTGAGCCAAATGCATCATAACTTTGTGACGTAATTGTTTTATCAATATTTCCGCTAATTGATACTATATTAGATGTACCACTAGATGTAGTTTGATTTATTGTTACAGAATTACTAGAAACTGATACTCCTGAGCCACTTTCAACGTTTACAGCACTATTTAAATCAGTTTTAGAAACAACTGAAGCAGTTAAAGTTGTATCAGAAGTTGGTGTAAATGATTGAGTTAAACTAATTTTTGTTGATCCAGAGCTATCTTTCCATTCTAATAATTCATTATTGGAATTAAATAGATATGGAACATCACTTAAATCAATTTTACTATCAGGTTTAACATAAAGTTCACCAACTTGCGTTGAATCATCTATAAAAATAATTTGATGTAATCTTGAATTATCATTGCTAATTAAATCCGAAGATGTAAAATCATTATAAGTAAGTTCAGCAATCATATAACTAGCAAATGCTATACTAGTAGTTGCTAATAAACTAAGGCATATTATGGATAAAGTTAAAGAAAATTTATTAAACTTTTTCATAATCAATATACCTCAATAAAAATATCAATTTTAAAATTATTAAAATCACTAGGACTAAATAAAGTTGAATATCCTAAAGATTCATCAATGATATCAAAATCAAATTTTAAACTAAAACTAGCTTCGTTATTTATAATATTTCCTTTTAAATCCCAAATATTAAAATTACTAATTTCACTATGATCTCTTGTAAAAGGAAGATGAATATTAAATTTATTATTTGTATAATCGACTTCAAAAATACTATAAGCAACATTATTTTTTAAATAGGTATAATTAGTTGAAGGATTCATTTCATAAACTTGTTTACCAATAATTGATATAAAGAAATTTTTTTCATTAATTAATTTATGTTGAGTATAGTTAAATAAACTTTCATTTGGAACATTAAATTCAATTCTCATTCCGCCTGAAGATAAAACATCATCATATTTAGTATCAGTTTTAATTAAAAAAGGTAAAACTATTTCATCGCTAACAATTAAGTCATAAGCTGTATACATTTTATCGTTACTACCTAATGTTTGTAAGACTAACAAATCACTATAGTTATTGATAATAATATCTTCATCATTAACAAGTATAGATTTATTACTTGTTCCAACGATTGTATAAATACCAAAAGCAGTAGAAATAGTTAAACTAATTCCAATTAAACTTAATATAGAAAATACTATTTTTTTGCTTTTGATTAATTTCATATTAAAATATTTTAAATTTCCTCATAAGAAGCATAAAACGTATAGTCACTATAAATAGGAACTAAATCGGTAAGTTTTCCACTTAAAGGATTAAGTGGACCTTCAGGAGTTGTATAATATCCAATAAATTTACAATTTTCTTTATAACAAGTTGGAATTCTACTTGCATCAATTGGTTTTCCTGCATCAACAGTAATTGTTGTTGGAATAGAAGAAGTAAAACTTCCTCCATTAGCATCAAAACTAACAGTATACTTTTTAGTAGAAGAAGGAATATCTGTTAAATTAATAATTGGATTAAAATTTGCCCCATCATATAAGTAAATAATGTAATTTTCTAAATCAAAATAATAATCACCGGGATTAGCTTCTTCTTCAACTCTAAAGTTAGGAGCACCTTGACCATATAACCATTTAGTAGTTTCTGGTAATTCAATAGGAGTTAATTCAGTTGAAGTTCCATCAGTAAAGATAATTGTAATCACATAGTTGTTTCCGTTTTGTGTTCCGATTATTGATTGAATTCCTCGACCATCTTCACCATTTTTATAAGGTAAAGTAATAACACTAGGTTCTCTACCATCAGTATAAGTAATTGTAATTACAACATCTCCATTTTCTTTTCTTTCTTCAATAACACTTTCAATACCAACTCCATCTTTACCATTTTTAATTTCAAATTGTTTAGTTTCACCATTAGATAAGTGAAATTCAATTATTGTAGAGTTATTTTCTATATTAATTGATGAAGTAATATTTATAACACTAACACCATTTTCAACAATAAAAGAAGTTGAAGGAATAGAAGAATCAGTATATGTAATAACTATTGTCGAATATGTACCATCTTCCGAAGGAAAAACATTAATTGTGGAAATTCCTACTCCTGGAGCACCTTGAGCCCCAGTTTCACCTTGTTCTCCTTGAGGAATAACAAAAGTAACAGGTTCAATATCTTCATCAGTAAAAGTAATTGTTAATTCAGTCTCACCATTAGCATTAGTTGTAGCAGTGATTCCTGAAATCATTACTCCCCCATATTGATTACCAAAAATCCCACAACTAGGTAATAAACTTATACTAGCGCTTAAAAATAAAACTTTTAAAAAACGTTTAAATTTATTCATATACTACCTCCTTAGATATTTCATAAGGGTTAAAAACCCAAACAACATCTGAGTTTGTTAAATTATCCCATTTAGCATGACAAATATGACAATAATTATTATCAGTTAATAATTCTTCTCCACAAATTGGACAAATAAGAGGAGATTTTTTAAATATTGAAGTTAAGGAATATATAATTTCAATGACTTTTTCAAGATTATTAATCATGAAATTATATTTTTTTTGATCATTAATAATAACTAACTTTACTAAAAATAAGTTAACATCAAACTTTAAGTCATATTCATGTAAAGATGAAATTAATTCATTTTGAATTATTAACTTATAACCATATTCACTTTCTTTAAAAATAAAAAGAAAATCATCTTTTTTAAATTTAAAACCATCACTAGTTGTTAAAAATGAATTTTGTTGAAGTTCCTTAAGTTTATTTTTTAAACTTAATTTAAATTTGTTATTTATTTCTAAATTATTTCTCATCATATCAAGATAGAAAAAATAACAAAAAGAATAATTTTGATCTTGTAATAAAAGATTAGTTGGATATATTTCATTTGAATTTAAAGGCTTAATTTTATTAAAGAAATCTTTTTTAAGTAAATTATTTATAACGCCGATTAAATTTGAAAATTCATCGATAGAATCATTAAAATTATTATTTAAAGTATCTAAAGAATATTTTTTAAGTAAGGAATAAGTTCCAAATTCTCCATAACTAATCCCAGTATTTAAAAATGGAAGTTTAATGCTTTGTTTACGATAGCAATATTCAAGAAGAGTCTCTTTTAAATATTTTACTAAGAAAACAATAAATCGATTTTCGTATATATCATAATCAGTTTCATAAGTATAAGAATGTACACGTTTTAAATAAATATTATTATTTTGGTTACCAAATAAACGTGAATCTTTTAAACTTTCTTTAACTAATTTATGATCATATTTTTTAAAATCTTCAATACGTACAATATTATCAAAATGTTTTAAATCTACTTTATAAGAGTTTAGGATATGATAGACGTGGCTTAAAAGAGATTTAATTTCATAAATTGTTTGAAGTTGGAAATTATTTTGATAAATTGTACGTTCTTTCATTAACTAATTCTCCTAATAAAACGAGTAATTAGACGTTTTGAATATAAAAATTGATCTTTTAAATATAATTCATCAAGTTTCTTTAATAATTTAGTTAATTGATTTTTTAAAGATGAATCATAAACAACATCAAGTTTTCTTAAAACTTTATTAGCTAAGAAATAATCAAGGCAAATTGTATAATCAATTTCCATTGAATTATAAACTGGAACCATTAAATCTATTTGTTTAATTAAACGGTTACCAGAAACAATACCCAATTCTTCACTAATAAATTTTAATAAACTTAAAAACACTTCACGATCTTTAGTTTTGAAAGGATGAGTTTTTAAAGCATCGTTAAATAAATTATGTAATTCATCATAAGATAAACTAATAGGAGTTATATTTTTATCATATTTAGCTTCAACTTGTGTATCTTCAAAATCAATGACAATCGCTCTATCAATAACTTTATCAGTAATAGTAAAAGTAGAATCATCTTTATTAGCGGTTCCTATAAAATAAGTGTTAGGAGTTATGTTTAAAATCCCATCTTTTAAATTTATTGGAGCATCATAATCGCTTGGTAATGACATAATTGGAATTTGACGTTCATTTTCAGGGAATTCCATAACTGATAAAAAGTCAGCAAAATAATATTCAATACGAGAAATATTCATTTCATCAAGAACCATTAAATTTAAACGTTCAGTATTCATACTTGCACGATAAAGTTCTTTTAAGAAATTAGTTTCGACATATCTACCAGTTAATTCATTATAATAACCAAGTAAATCAGATTTTTCTTTATAAGTAACTTGAATTGGTTCAAAGAAAGCATCTTCTCCAATAAATTTAGCAAAATATCTTGGTAAAGAAGATTTACCAGTTCCAGAGATACCTTCTAAAATAATTAATTTAGATGCGTTCATTCCTGCAATAAATTGAGCAAGTTCATTTTTGTTGTAATACAAGTTATGAACATTTGCTAAATAAATTTGTAAATTAACAACTAAATCTTTTAAGGTAATTTTTTCTTTATTTTCATCAAAAAATTTCATTGGACCTTCTTCGTCAATTGCTACTAAATTAGTAAAAACTTTTTCTTTAGAAGCAATTACTCCATTATTAAATAAAGAAGAACCAGTGCTTACAGGAGTCAAGTTTGTATTAATTGTTTGGTTATTATTACCTAATAAAGTATTTTTTAATGGCTCATCATTAGTTACTTTGTCTTCTTTTTCATCATAATCTTTAGATACATCAACTAATGGTTTAGAAGGATGAACGGTTGGTTGGTAAATATAAAGTAAAGTCCCAATTAAAGCCCAAAAGAATATAGCAATAATTGCAAAAAGTAAAACTCCAATAACTAATGCACCAAAAACATAAGTTAAAGTTAATCCATATGTTTCAATACGTCCATTAGGAATTTGAAAAAGAGTTCCAATTGCTAACATTAAAGCAAATGAAGCTATAAATAAACCAATATAATATAGCCATGAAACAAGTGAATTAGGATCTTTATCATGTTTTATTAAATATCTTCTTACATACAATATAGCAACACTTGTTGTAATTATGGCAATACTAAATAATAAGAGCATAATCCAAATTCCAGCGTTAGCAGTTATTTTAGGAATTTGAAATAATTCAGCAAAACCTTCAAAAATATTACCTTTTGCAAAAACAGTATGTCCAGCATCCATTCCTAGTCCGCTTAAAAATACCATTAAAGCAATAAAAAACGATAAGGATAAAAATAACCATTCTTTTTTACTAAGTTTATTTTTCATCTTTCTTTTCTCCTTTACTAAGGGCAATAACTTTATCGTTAATTTTTAATATTGAAGAAGAAAAAATATCTGTATTTTCTTCTTCTTTTTCTTTATATATAAAGTTATTGTTATTAACTTCTAGATAACCATATTTAGAAGTAATTGCATACTCGTTTATTGTATTAACTAAATAAGTATCAATGTATTGTAATCTTTTTTCTTCAACACCATCTACTTTATTTCGACTAATTGCATAAGTTAATAAAGCAAGAAGAACTGATGCAAAAGTTAATAAGCCATAATTAGAAGATGTAAATAAGACAAACCCACCTATATAAGGAACACGAACATCAATATATTTTCCAATAATGTCATCAAAATAAATATTTTTTAAATCAATTTCACTATTTGCATCGCCTTTAGTTTTTACATAATCTTCATTAATTTCGATTACTCTATGGATAATGTTAATCTTACGAGTATCATCTTTATAACAAATAATGTCATAAAGTTTTAAATCATCTAAGGAATTAATTTTTTTAACAAATACTAAATCATTTATTTGTATTTGGTTATTTAAATTGTTTTCTACTAAATAAGTATTTTCTTCATTTTTATACGACATTGAACCAGTTGGAACAGCGAAAGTCTTGATATTTGAAACGTTAACAAAACTATCTACAACGCCAATTAAAAACATTATTCCAATAATTAGAATTAATAAATTTGAAGTTATATTAATAAATTTTCTTAGAAAAATGTGTTTTTTATTTTTTGATTTAACTTCTTTTTCGTGTCGTTCAAAAACCAAACGCGCATCATAACTTCCTAAATTAATTTCTTTTATTAATTTAATAGAAGTAGTAATTAATAAAATAACAATAATTAAATCAATGATTATAACAATTCCTAAGATGATATAAAAAATCATTGTTAAAATAAATTTATTTATTCTACAGGATTAATTTCTATTTTCCAAGTGTTACCATTAACATTATCTCTAAAGCTTTCCATTTCGCTAACTAAAGTAGCAGTTGAAACTTCTTCTTCAGATTTTTTGTTATAGTAAGTACAAGGATCGGTAGTATTAAAAGCACTACCCCAAGCCCAAGTTAATTTTACTTCTTTAGTGTATGGAGCAGATCCAGTAAATTCCGTGTTACTAACTGTAACATCAGATGGTTTAACTAAATAAGTGTTTAAAGCAGTTAATTCAGGTGATTCAGCGCTATAACTTGATACAACAGATACGGTAAATGTTGGAATAATATTTGTTGAAGTTGCTTCAACACTTAAAACAAGTGTAACATCTAAGTCGCCATTACCATCTGAATTTAATCTTTTACCGGTTACTGCTTCTGTAGGTTCATAGACAAGTTTATTATCATCTGATTTTAAAGAAGCTGTTAAATTAACAACATTATTAGTTATTACTATATCATCATCAGTAACAGGTACTTCAGCGGTTTTATTTCCTCCTGTAATAATATAGGCACCAACACCAATACCGACGACTGATGCTAAGCCTAAAGCAATGGCAGTGACCATTATAAGTTTTGAAGTTTTAAATAATTTCATAATTATTAAATGAGATATATCCTTATTATATATACCCTTTCCTCCTACTAATAAAATTATCATTCATGCATTTTTTTGTCAACAAACCGCTCTAAGTTTAAATTTTTTTAAAAAGATAGTAATTAAAAATAAGTTAAAATAATAAAAAATAGTTTAGTTTTACAAGGTATTTTACAAAAAGAATGGTTTTAGTTGATAATCTAAAAAAATAATTGATTGACAAAAAAATATATAAATTACGAAAATAAATAGATGGAATATCTTTATTCATGTTTTCTAATTATTGCTTTAATAAGTTTTATTTTTATAACTATAATTTTAAAAAAGCATCAAAAAGCAACAATGATAATAATTTTTTCTTTAGGAAGCGTTATCTTCATATGGAAAGCAATTGAATTTACCTGCTATGCTTTTAACAATGGTGCAGTACCTGTTGAAATTTCTCATATTGCTTACTTTTTAACTGGTGGAATTATAGTTGTTGGTTATAAAAAATTATATTTTACTGGTGGAATTTTTGCTTTTGTTGCAGGACTTGGATATTTAATAGGGGGAGTAGTTTCTCCAAATTCAATAATTAATTCTCTACCACCAGCAACATTTATTTTAGGGATTATTTCACACCTTACTTTATTATTTTTAGGAATCAATTTATTGTTTAATGTTGAAAAATATAATTTAAAAGATATTTATATACCATTTATATTTTTTGCTATTACTTTAATTTATGTATATTTAGCTGGAGAAGGTTATATTTATGATAAAGTAAGTTTTGTAAAAACAACCTTTATTTATCGTTTAATCCATGGAGAGATTCTAAATTATTTTAATAGTTCAGCAAATAATATGACTCTTTCATGGTTTTTAGCAGCACTAGTTTATATTTTATTTTTCGTAGTTATATTTGGTACAAATTATTTAAATAATTTAATATTTAAAAAGAGAGAAAATAATCGTTTTAACATTGGAATTTGTCCACTGATTATTTATTTAATTAATAGAAAAAAGTCTTTAAATAATGAAAAAAACATCTAAAACTTAGGTATTTTTTAGAATTTTTATAAATTATTTAACATTAATTAGACAAGAATATAACTATATTATTATAAATTGAATTTAATTATTCTATAATATTTAACATGGAAACATTTATTATTATAGCTACATTATTTGTAATTGGTTCACTTGCCGGATGGGTAATTGAAGTTTTATTTCGAAGATTTTTTAGTGCTCATAAATGGGTAAATCCAGGTTTTATGGTAGGTCCTTATATTCCTTTATATGGATTTGGGGTAGTCATTTTATATTTACTTAGTAATTTGGATTTTTCATTAATTGGTCTTGATGAAACTAGTCCATGGACAATCATATTAAAAATTGTTTTTATTGCTTTTTGTTTAGTTTTAATTGAATTTATTGCTGGTTTGATTTTTATTAAAGGTTTAAAAATTAAACTATGGGATTATTCAAATCAAAAATTTAATATTATGGGTATTATATGTCCACTATTTTCATTTTTTTGGCTAGTAATTGCTTGTGTTTATTACTTTTTTATAAATCCATACTTAGTTGAATTTATTACTTATTTAGCTAATGAACCAACTCATATTTATTATTTCTTTATTGGAATAGTCATGGGAATGATGTTAGTTGACTTTGCTTATTCAATGCATATTGCAACGCGAATTAGAAAAGCAGCAAAAGATCTTAAAATTATTGTAAATCTTGATAAATTTAAAGATTATGTTGAAAATAAAACTCAAGAACTTTATTTTAAGGATTCCAACTTAAAATATCATCGTCCATTTTTCTTTCCTTTTAAAAATAGTCGTTTAAGTATGAAAGAAAAACTTGAAAAATATAAAGAAGAAATAGAAGCAAAATTAAAAAATCATAACGAAGATAAAAAAGAAAAGAAGGATTAGGCAGAGGATTTAGATAATTAAAATTAATAATTTTTTATTTTAAAAGCTAAATTAATATCTTTGAATTCATCTTCATCGAACAAATACTCATCATCGTAAGCTAAAAATTCATAACCATTTTTAATTAAAGTATTAATTAATTTTATGAATTCATTTTTATCAACCTTTTTAATTAAATAATTATCTATTTTATCTAAAAAAGGATCATCATAAAAAGAAATAAGACACTCCTTTAAATTATCATTTATAAATTTAGTAACTATAGCTCTGTCTGATGATAATGAATAGCCCTTAATTAGATAATCTCTTAAAACTGCTGTTGCCCATCTTCTAAATAAAATTCCTCTTTTTGATTTAACACGATATCCGACAGCAAGTATAACATCAAGATTATATAATTTTGCAGGTTTATGATTAGTTATGTCGGAATTTCCGACGGAAGTCATTTCAAATAGTTCTCCTTCGGGAAAAATATTGTTAATATGTTCAGTAATTGTTGAACGAGATTTTCCAAAAAGTTTGGCAATCTGATCTTGAGTTAACCAAATTGTGTTTTGCTGAGGCGAGATATTAACATCCAATTCAAAATCACCATCTACAAACTTAATTATTTCATAATTTGACATATGAATATTTAACATAAATTAATAAATAAAAGTAGTTTTTTAAGAATTTTTTTTCATTAAGCGTGAAAACTATAGAAATCAATATAATTTAATGCTTTAAGCGCCTTTCAAAGTTTTAAGAGCTTCAAAAGGAATTTCTGGTACTAAAATCATAATTTCTGTGGGCTATTAATTTTCTAGTAAGAGTATCGTTTTTTAGTAGAACTAAAATTAGAAAATTCATAGGTTCTAACCAATTTATATCTACTAGAAAAACGCAGCATAATAAAATGCCCGATTTCTCGGACAAATATCATTAATTTTGAAGCCATTAATTGTATCAAAATGTTAGTTATAAGATGTCTTTGTGCTATTGCTTTAATACAAAACGATACCCATACTAGAGAAATGCTACCTTTAAAAATGCGGATTTTATCAATGTTTTCGGAAAGAAATCATCTTCAATCATTATTTCTAATTCGGTAAGCTAATACTTTCTCGCAGTCTCTAAATATTCTTCAACTGACATTCCAGAAATCAAAGGTTGAGTTATTTCTTTGACAAGTAAATTGGATGAGCCATATTTATTTCCAAGTAGATTCTTTAAATAATTCTTAAATAGATTAACAAAATTATTAATACAAGTTTCAAATTTATCATAGCAATTTTCGCCAAACACAATTGGCGACGTATTATCAGGACATTCACACCATTTGCTATTCCATTTAGCAAATACTTGAGTATGCGTTTTATGAAAATCATTAGAAAGATATTGAAAAATATATATTTACATTCAACATTATTTGTTTGGCACCATAAATGAATAAGCTCAGCAACATCCCAGCACCAACCGCAATTGTTCGAAACTACTTGATCAGGAGAGGAAAAAACATAGGGCTCACCGCCTTGTTTTGAATAATCATCATTCGGTGAAATTCTATGAATTTTTCCTTTGACATCCATATATCCGTAATCAATATTGCGGATAAAATTGAAAAAATCATTGGTACCATATTTTAATACACGAGTTAAAGTTTCCATGCGTTTTCTCCAAACTTAAAATTATCTAATTAAATTAATAATCATTATTGTCAATAATTTGCCAATAGCCTGTTTTGTTTGAGCCAATACGTTTAATCAAAGACAAGTGCTTTAACTTAACAATGGTATTTTGAACTGTGGTTTTACCCGTATTCGTTATCTTTGCTATTTCAATTTGTGACATTTTAGGGTTTTCTTTAATTGCATATAGTATTTTTAATTCTGTTTTGTTTAATTTATCTGCCAATTTATCTACCGCTTTATCTACCAAATCTTTAAATGAACGACTCCAGTTATAAGGGATAGTAACTATTATAGAATCCTCGTTAATTTTAAAAGCTTTTCTTCCATAATTAGAAACAATCAAAGGATTTCCCTTACCCGTTCTTTCGCTTAAATGAGTTGCAAGAAAAATGGAAGATAGATCTTCATTAACCGGTATGCTGTATCCCTTGTAAAAACCTTCAATGGTTTGTTTTGGAGCAAGGGATGAAAAAGAGGTTATTTCAATTCTGTCTTCAAAAAAAGTAATCATAGGAGCAACTCTTCTTAGCCAATTATTGTGAATAAAAGCATTTTTTACAGCCTCATTAAAACAATCTTGATTAAAAAGAGGGATATCTGTTCTTGTTCCACTATGGATATCTTCTATAGATTTAGTCATATTAATGGAATCGGCATAATCAATTATTCTGTCTATAACCGATACTAAGCTTTGATTTCCAAATTCTTTTACAGAAAACAGTTTTTTTGATTTATCTAGTCCCGAAAAAATTGATACTCTAACTGGAATAGAACCATTGTCAGCTAAAAAGCACGCCAACATGTTATATTTTCCATTATCACACAGCAAGTGCATATTTATTTTAAATGTTTCATCATTAAATATTAGATTTCTGCCTAAATAATAATTTTTTAACTGTGAAAAAGTTAAATCTTGTATTGGCGATTCAGTATTAATCATTGTAGGGTAACCTTTGATTAATACATTCCAGAGTAAACCTTCTCTTTCTGGATATTTTTCTAATGAAGCAATGCTTGAACCAATTCTTGAATATCGTATTTTATTGAAAGATGTCGGTACGTTTTTCGCACAAGGAATAGTTAAAACTATTAATCTTTCGTTATTTATAAAAATTTCATCAAACTGAAAAGCTATGGAAGGCTTAAGATTCCTTGCCAAGTAGTTTTGAAATGGTTCATTTTTATAACTACAAAATGGATTTATGTTAGTTCCTATAACATCATGTTTTTTATCATCAATCCCCCAAACTAAATAACCATATTCCTTTCCCAAAATGGATGCAGAATTAGATAATGCAGATATATATTGACCTATTTTTTCCTCTTCAAACCAATTTACCTTAAATTCAAACAATTCTTCTTCATCACTTCTTTTAATTAGATCATTAACAACATCAATCAAGTTCATTTTAATCATGTTCAAATTACATCATATTGGTAGATAAAGTGGTAGATATTTTGTTTGACAAAATCTGTAAGAGATAATTGAAATAGTAAGTTTCGTTTTGCAAACAATTAATAAACTAATGTTGACTTTCGGTTTTAACCTAAAATAACGTCGCCTTGAACTAATTTGTATCTACTAGCAAAACGCCAAAAATAAAAAAATGCCCGATTTCTCGTGCAAATATCTTTCATTTTGAGACCATTGCTTTGTATCAAAATGTTAATTATAAGATGGTGGGGATAAGGAGAATCGAACTCCTACGCCTTGCGGCACAAGATTCTAAGTCTTGCACGTCTACCAATTCCATCATATCCCCGTGCTTAATATAATACAATAAATCAATTTTTAATTAAACTTTTTAATTTACTAAATTGATGTTTTTGTAAAATAAATTTCCCTAAAGCGTATATAGAATAAAAAGCAAAAAATAATACTACATAAGCAATGAATAAAATTATTTCATAAAAGAAATTAACTTCGCAAATCCCAATTGTTATATTTAAAAAAGTTGGAAAACTTACTGGAACAGGGCAAATTTGACTAAAAGCATAATTTGGATAAATTGGCGTTAATAAAGTTTCTCCTCCTGGAGTTGTTATTGTCATACTAAGATTTGTAACTAAAACGCTAGTAAAAGTAGCGATTAAAATAACTACTCCATAATATAAAGAAGGAACTAAAGCTTCTTTTAAAGAAAAGTTAACTTGTCTTAAAAATACAGGCATTGTTGAAAGAATAAATAAAAGTAAATGAGTTATCGTAAAATATAAAAATGAATAATTGAAAATAGTCCCATAATTATGTGTTCCTTCTTTTCCAAAATAGAAAAAGACTGTTAATGCACCTGCACTATGAACAAAAAAGGCAATATTATAAAATATTTTCTTTTTAAACATAATTGCAAAGAAAACAATATATTTTCCAATATCACATATAAATAAAGGAATAGAAGCAAATACTGTATTATAAACATTATACCCATCACCAATGAGCATTGAATTTCTACCATAAAAATGAATCATTAAACTTAATGCTAAAGCTCGTAAAATTAAATCTTGTTTAACTAAACTTTGTTTTCTTAAATATAAATATAAAAATAAAGTAGATAATATTAAAATTATAAACATTAAAAAATGCCAAATTGTAAAATTATCAAATAAGAAAAAGCTATATACATTTTTAGGAAATATTCTAACTAAATTATCAAATAAATTAAAAGGAAGAACTAAAATTATAAATAATGGATAATATATTAAAGATTTAATATCTTTAAAATTAATTTTATCTTGAATGTAGATAATGATTGATAAAATAACAAATAATAAATTAGTTAATATATAATTAGTTCCAATTAACCAACTAGGAATGAATAAATTTATTTTGTTATAGACGGAAAGTGTTAATTCATCTAAAGAGTTTGTATTATAAAAAGGTAATGTAGGATCTAACTTTGAAATTGATAAATAAAAGTGACAGTAAAATAATGAAATTATAGAAAATATTGGTAAAATAATTTTTGAAATATTTCTTGAAGTCTTATTATTAAAACAAATTGCTAAAGGAAGAAGTAGATAACCACTTAATTTTACTAATTCAGTAATTATATAAAGAACAGAAAATTTGTTAGTATCATTTAAATGACCATAAGGATACATAAATTGAAATGTATAACTTGAGATTATAAAACATATTAATAATAAGCCAATTAAAAAATAACTAATTTTTTTAAGTAAAATATTCATGTTTTTATTTTACTTATTTTTATTTTATTTATAAATAAATAGTATAATAAATGAGGTGAAAAATATGGAAAATGATGAAAAATTAAAAGAAAAGCAAGTTAACTCTACATTAATATATAAAGGAAAAATTATTGATGTATATAAAGATGAAGTTATTTGTCCTAATGGACATAAATCAACTCGTGAATTAATTAGACATTGTAAAGCAAGCTGTATTTTAGCAATTACAAACGAAGGCAAAGTAATAATCGAACGTCAATTTAGATATCCTTATAATGAAGTCATATATGAATTTCCAGCTGGAAAATGTGATAAAGAAGAAGATCCTAAAGTCACAGCTCTTAGAGAATTAGAAGAAGAAACTGCATATAAAGCTAATGAAATTTATTATTTAGGAAAAATGTATCCGACTTGTGCTTACACAGATGAAATAATTTATTTATATTTAGCAAAAAACTTATCTAAAACTCATCAACATTTGGATGAAAATGAAGCTTTAAATATATTTGAAATTAGTTTCGAAGAGTTAGAAGAACTTATTAAAAAAGATTTACTTAATGATGCAAAATCGCTTTGTGCTTATCAATTTTTCCTTTCAAAATTTAAAAAAGCCTCTTAAAATAGAATATTTTTTATAAAAAAAATTATTAAGTTTTAAAAACTAGGTGTAATAGTTTTTAAAAACACGATTTTTAAAATAGTATTTTAGTGCCAATATATTTATGGTAATATATTCCTATGCTTATATTTACAGATTACGAACGTATCGTTAATATATTCGACTCAGCTATTACATTAGCCTTAATTATTTTTGCAATACTTTCTTGGTATTATGTTTTATATTTTTTTAATGCTTTTAAAAAACCAACACGTTTTGAAAGAGGAAAAACTTTATATAAATACGCTGTTTTAATTCCTGCTAGAAATGAAGATAACGTTATTTCAAATATTTTATCTTCTTTAAAAAAACAAGATTATCCACAAGATAAATTTGATGTATATGTCATAGTAGAAAGTAAGGATGATCCGACGGTAAATATTACAAAAAAATTTGGATATAACATCATTATTCGTAAAGATCTTGTTAATAAAAGAACTAAAGGTTTTGCTTTACAAGAGGCAATTAAATATTTAAAAACTAATAATTTAAATTACGATTCAGTAATTATTTTCGATGCAGATAATGTTATGAATCATGATTATATAAGTTTGTTAAATGATTGTAAAAATAAAGGATATCAAATTGCTCTAGGCTATAGAAGTTTTACAAATGCTGAAAAAAACTGGGTTAGTGCTTGTAGTGCTACATTATTTTCTTTTATGAATCAATTTACTTCAAAAGGAAGAAGCAAATATTTACAAAAAGCTACCCTTACTGGAACAGGCTATTATATAGATATGCAAGTAATAGACGATGCTGGTGGTTGGATTTGGACAGGAATGACAGAAGATGTTGAATTAACGACATATTGTTATTACCACAATGTAAAAATGAAATATTATCCACTTGCTGTTTATTATGATGAACAACCAACGTCTAAAAAAGTTTTACATACTCAACATATTCGTTGGGTATATGGTTTTGTTGCTAAAAAAGATCATCTAAAAAAAGGTGGTGTTATTTATAATAAAAAGGAAAAATTTAAAAGAGCTGCTGGCATAGTTGAATATAACATGTCAATATGGCCATTCACCATCTTTGTAATTACTGAAGTTTTAGCTTGTATTGCAATGTTTGTTTTATTAATTTTTGCAACTGTTGAATATTATCAAGGTATTATCCCTTATGACACTTTTGAATGGGTTCCATACCATTTTATTTATAATTTAGTACTAGTTTATTTCTCATTTGTTTTTATTGCAGGAATTTCACTTATTATCGATTATAAAAATTTACGTTTTAAACCTAAAACGATGTCAATTATTTTATTTACCTATGCTTTTTTCTTTTTTGATTTTGTTACAGCTTTTATAGATGGTTTTATTCATAAAAGAAAAAGAACTGTTTGGACTAAAATTGAACATAGTGGTGAAATTATTAACGATAAAGCTAAGGAGATAAATAATGAAAAATAGAGTTATTTATTATAAAGATGAGTTACATGATGATTTTAAAGAAATTGGTTTAAAACGTCCTCCTTTAAAGGAAAACTATAAGTTTAAAAGAGAAAACTGGTTTAATAACTTATTATCTAATTTTTTATATTATTGTATAGCTAAGCCTGCTTTTTATATTTTTAATTTCTTTAGTGGAGTCAAGTATCATAATGTAAAATATTTAAAACAATTTAAAAAAGAAGGACTTTTTATATACGCTAATCATACTTCGTTTTATGATGTATATACTATTCAGGCTTGTGTAGTTAAAGGAAAACGAACTAACATTGTTGGTTATAGTGATACAACTTCGCTTCCAATTGTAAAACATATTGCTCGTGCACTTGGATATTTACCTTTACCTAGTGATTTTAATAATATTAAAAGGTTTCAAGAAGCATTAGAGTTTTATATTAAAGATAAAAAGGAAAATATTTTAATTTTTCCAGAAGCGCACATTCGGCCATATTATACAAAAATTAGGCATTTTGAATCAGCTTCCTTTCATTATCCTGCTAAATTAATGGCTCCAGTAATTCCAATTGTAACTACGTATCGTAAAAGAAGATTTTTAAAAAAACCTGGAATGGATATTCGTGTTGGAAAAGTTATTTATCCTAAAGAAAATCTTACTTTAAGAGAAAATAAGATTTATTTAGCTGAGGAATGCTATAAACAAATGGTTGAAATTGCTAATAGTGTACCTCAATATGAATATATTAAGTACATTAAACAAGAATAGTTGTTATAATATATTCATGCCTTCTTAGCTTAGCTGGTAGAGCAACTCATTCGTAATGAGTAGGTCGTAAGTTCGAATCTTATAGAAGGCACCATTAATTTTGAAATTACCCCCAAAAGTTGCACAAAATGTGATTATTATGTAATGTGTAACAAAGGGGGTTTTTATGTTAATAAATAATCAAAAAAAATTAGAAGCTGTGCTTGACCATGTTGAGAACGGATTAACTATTAAAGATGTTTCAATCAAATATCATATTGATTCATCAAGAGTTAAATATTTTGTTAAACTTTTCAGAACTCATGGAAAAGCTCCTTTTGAAGATAGAGACAAAAGATATGTTTATACTAGAGAACTCAAATTAAAGGCCATTAATGACTTCATAACTGGTGAATTTAGTGGACGTCAAATAGGAATTAATTTAGGCCTTATAAGTCCTGTTATAGTTAACGATTGGGTCAAATTGTATAAAGAAAAAGGCGAAGCTGCAATCGTTACTACTTATGGGCGAAAAAATTATGAATTAAAGGAAGATAAAATTAAAAGATTAAATAATAAAGAAGCAGAGGAAAGAATAAAATATTTAGAAGCAGAAAATGAAGCATTAAAAAAATTCTATGCCTTGATTCAAAAGAAAGAGAAAATATCAAAGAAAAAATTAAAGTAATCGTTAAATTAAGGCAAAAATATAAATTAGATTACTTATTAAGGGCTTTGAAAATTCCTAAGAGAACTTATTACTATCAAATTAAAAATTTTGATAAGAAAAAAGATAAAGACAAAGAAATAACTAAATTAATAAAAGAAATTTTTAAAAAACATCGTGGAAAATATGGATATTTACGAATAACTATGGATTTAAATAATAAAGGTCATAAGATCAATAAAAAGAAAGTCCAAAGAATAATGCAGGAAAATTCCTTGTTTGCTAAACAAAAGAAAAGAAAATTTCATTCATTTCAAGGGGTTGTTGGAAAAATTTGCGACAATATTTTAAATCGTGAATTTAAATCTACGATGCCTTATCAAAAATTAGGCACAGATGTTACTCAATTTTCTATTAAAGGTGAAAAAATCTATTTTGCTCCTCTAATTGACTTCTTTACTAGGGAGATACTTGGATATAATATTTCACGAAACCCAAATATAAAGCAGCAGAGAGATATGATGAAAGATGCTTATAAAAAACATGGTGAAAAGCTTAATTATTCCTTAATTCATTCTGATCAAGGAACCGTTTATCAAACACTTGCTTATAGAAAACTTCTTGAAGAAATACATGCTACTCAATCTATGTCTAGAAGAGGGAATTGTATTGATAATAGTCCAACAGAAAATTTGTTTGGCAGAGTTAAAGTTGAAATGTTTTATGATTTCGAATTTGAATTTGAAAATGCTAAACAACTTATTGCTGAATTAAAAAAATATATAAAGTATTATAATGAAGAAAGAATAGTCTTGAGATTAAAAAAATCGCCAGTATCATTCAGAAAAGAATTTAAATATTTACCTATGGTGCTGGTTTAAAAAATGTGTGCAACATTTTGGGGTAACATCATTTGTTAATAATCATTATATTTAAAAATGTTATCGATTTAGTATATATTAATAATTATTTAAATTTTTATTTTGAAGATAAAAATTTTAAAATGAAATAATAATTATAATGATTCCTTTCTTACTTAATTAAAAATAATTTAAAAATACAAGAATAGTATCCGAATGGGTACTGTGTAAATTTGTTAAATATTTTAATATGTAAATATAAATTTATTGATTTTACCTATTATTAACATAATAAAATTAATTTTTTATAGAGAATTACATGTTATGTACGCTGTAGAAATTTAATATTAAAGTTTTAAAAGAATTAGGTAAATTTCAAAATGTTTCAGAGAAGGAGGACAAACTATGATTCTGAAAACACTTATAAAAGGTTCGTTTTTAGCATTAATGTTATTTATGCCGTTATCGCAACTATCAGGATGTGCTAAAACACCAGCGTTATTTGAAGTAAGTGTAACAAATGGTACAGGTAGCGGCGAATATGCTGTTGGTGAAAATGTTACTATTAAAGCAAATGATCCAGAAATGGGAAAAGAGTTTTCGCAATGGTCACTTAAGGGTTTAGTAATTGATGATTTAACAAAACCTGAGTTAAGTTTTGTAATGCCATCAAACGATGTTACAGCTACTGCATTGTATAAAGACATCGCATATGAAATAACACTTGAAAATTGTGTAGCAAATAAGGAAAGTGCTAAATATGGTGAAAAGGTTACATTTACTGCAAACGAATATACCGGGAAGGAATTTTCTAGTTGGAATATTAAAGGAGTAGATACAACAGGTCTAGATTTAAGTAAATCTCCAATTACAATTACCATGCCCGCAAATGATATTGTAGTTGCAGCTGTATTGGAGAATATCGATTATACAATTAGCGTAGAAGGCGGCACTGCAGATAAAACGACTGCACACTACGGTGAGATTGTCACAGTTACATTAGGTGAAGTAGCTCCAGGAAGAGAATTTGCTTCTTGGAGTATTTTGGAGGGGCTTGATCCTACAAAATTAGATTTAACCATGCCAAAACTTACTTTTGAAATGCCTGCATGTAATGTTCGTTTAGTGGCTACATTTAAATTTTTAGACTATAATGTGACAATTATTGGTGGTACGGCACAAATAGATGATTTTGCTGAACCAACTTCCAGTTTGCTAGCTTCTTATGGTACTGTGGTATCTATTTTCGCTAACGAGTCGAATGACAAGAGATTTATTAGATGGACAAGCGAAAACGAAGAAGTAGTCTTTGAAGACGAAACAAGCCCAACTACTACGTTTATTATGCCTGCTAGTAATGCAAATATTGTGGCAGAATTTGAACAATTATATCAAATCGAAGTAAAAAAAGGTTGTACTACTAATAAACAATTTGCCGCAGAAGGTGAAGAAGTTACAGTTACAAAACCTTCTCCAGAGTTAGGTCATGCTACTTACTGGGCGATAGAAGGCATTGAAGTAGATTGGCCTTCATCTACCAACGAAGGTACATTCATAATGCCTGCAAATAATGTTATTGTAGGTTATACAAATGTATTATTAAATTATGGTTTCGTGATTAGTGGTGGTACAGCAACTGGTATAAATGGATCTAAGCCTCATAGTGTAACAGATGGCGGTACAAGATTTGACTATAACTGTGATGTTACAATTACTGCCAATGTTCCAATCGGAGAAACATTTGTGAATTGGACAATTTTAGGAATTGATACATCCGGATTAGATTTAACTCAAAGTACACTTGTGTTTAAAATGCCAACGAACGTCGTTGTTGTTACTGCAAATTTTGAATATGTCAATTATAAAATTAGCGTAGAAGGCGGCACTGCAGATAAAACGACTGCACACTACGGTGAGAGTGTTACAATTACTACCAATGTTCCTACAGATAAAGAATTTGTCATGTGGTCATTTGATGGATTTGCTTCTGATGGTTTAGATATTACTCAACAAGAACTTACATTCATAATGCCTGCAAATAATGTGACTGTAACAGCCGTATTTGAAAATAAGCCTATAAGACTTGAGTTTGTCTCAAATATTGCTGAATCTGGAAATTTATCTTTTAAAGGTGGTGAAAGCAAAACGTTCGTTGTTAGCATGGGTACACTAGGCACATTGCCTATGAAATATACTTTCACTGTGACTGGGCTAGGTTCAACAACATTACAAGTGATTGATAAAAATGGAACAGAAATGGTTTTGATTGAACAAAGTATTACTTTAGATAAACCACGAGAAGACTATAAAATCATTCTTACATACAAAGGAACAAAAAATACACTATTGAATTTAAAGATTACAGAAACAGTAGTAAGTAGTTAATTAAACTATTTTGAATGATAAAAATTTTAACAAGCGAGTAAATTACTCGCTTGTTCTTATTTTTTTCTTTGTTTACGAACAATGATAGGAGACTTTATGAAATTAATAAGTAAATTTATTATAAGTTTAGTTATTATTGTAATTACATTAACTTTATGTTGCTTTGGTGGATATATCTATGTACGTCAAGCATATGGAATTGATTTATTTTCTGCTGTTAATCAACTAAAGATTCTAGGTCAAAAAGTAAACGAGGAAGAATTATACCCTAATATTTTTAAAGAAGAAGATTATATTAATCTAAAAGATATTGTTAATGATGAAATTGAAGATTTTATAAAAGTTGATTATGCAGATAGCAATCAATATTATATTAATTACGATGCTTTAAAAGAAGAAGAATTTTTAAATCCACTATCTATTTCTGAAAAACAAGTCGGAGCACTATCTCAAATTATTTTTAATGAAATAAGCGCTAATGAAATTAATATTGGTGATGTTAGATTAAATGCGACAATAGTACAAACCGATTTTTCTAATATTGATAAAAATGGCAGTTGCGATTTTAGTGTTGTTTTAAAAATAGACTCATCTACTTTTAAGACTAAAATGAATCAATTTCCATTTTATTTTTTAAAGAAATACATTCCAGATAGCTTATATATATCTTCTATTTTAAGAGTAGAGAAAACTTTAAAAAATGGATTTGACTATGAATTGTCAAACATCGGTCTAAACTTAAATACCTTAGACTTTAATCAAACAAAAAATTTATTTCATATTTTAGATTTAATTTTAAAAATAGGAAATATAGAAGAGATTAACATGAAAATTGGAACTAGTATTGTTAATGCTCTTTTAGGAAATGAAGATAATATTGGATTTGTTTATCTTTTAAAAGAAATTGGTGCTAGAACATTTTATTTTACAACTGAAGCTATTAATAATTATTCTGAGGATTTGTTAACTATTATATAAATTTATTAAAAATTCAATTAGATTATAAATATAATTAGAAATATGATCATTAATATAAGAATTGTAAGTCTAATTAATATAGAAAAAACTTTAAATGTATGAAAATTCTTTTTTGCTTTTTCATTTATTGTAAATTTGTTTTCGTTTAAAAAATAATATTGTTCACCATTAATAATAATTGGGTTATTAGAAAATTGATTGTCATTTAAAGTAATATCATAGTAGTAGTTTTCTAATTGTGGAACAAATTTAATGCTTACATTTAATGTATAGAAATTCTTAGAGTATCTTTTCATAAATAATCCAAAAAAAGATATTATGTAAAAAATGAAAGCTTTTAAAAACCATAGATGTGTATCTAATTCATGATGATATATAAATGTTAAAGTTGGTTGGGCTTTGTTAATACAGGCGACATACTTCCCATTAATTTTCTTAAATTTCAAAAGTTTATTGTTATGTAATATAACAATATTACTATTAAGATCAACTAAGCTAATATAAAACATTGCCATTAACTCCCAATAAATATATCAAAACATAAATAGTAGATAACACAAAATATCAAAGCGACAACAAATATTATTAAAGTACCAATTAAACCTTTTTTAGAATTAGTATATTGTCGATTATTTAAAGCTAAGATAATTGAAAGAATTACAAAAAAAGCTGACAAACACGTTAAAATTAATGGTAAGTAATATGTTTTAAATAAAATCTCTTCAATTACTTCTAAAGTATTCCCATCATTAAAAGAATTCTTTATCAAATTTCTAAAATCTTCATTTAATAATGGAAGAAAAAAAGTAAATAATAAAAAAATAATTAAAATAAAAATCCAAATTATTTTTAAAAAAACTACTAAAGAAAGACTAAACAATAATAAAACAGGAAGTAAAGTTAAGACCGAAAACAAAACAGAATAACGATTAAAAATCGATTGAATTCTTTTTCTAGATAATAAGTTTATTGAATTATCTTTCATATTTTTAATATAACAACCATTTTAATTTTTTAAATAAAAAAATCATATAAGATATATGATAATATCAAAATATTAAATGTAATAATATGAAAGTTATTAACATAACAAATATTTCCGTTTATTTTAAGATTTAAGTTATTGGTATATAAGATAATTGTTAAAGTGGTAATTTACATTAGATAATTTATAATATTTTATGAAGGTCATTTGATATGTCGCTTAAAATAAATAAAAAACAAATTGCTTTTTATTTAATATTTATAGTACTTTTTGCATTAGCAGGAGTTCTTCAATATATTGATAATGATTTATCTATTGTTCCAGCAAAAGTTTGTAATTTAATTGCTAATATTATTTTTTTCTTGTTAGTTTTTATTTGGGGTTATTCGATTAATAATCGTATTGCAAAAAAATCAATCAAAATAAAATTAATTATTATTTCTTTATTAATTATTTTTTGGTTTTTGCTTCGTTATATAAAGTATGAATGTTTTAATGACAATGAGATAGTTAGTCGTTATTTATGGTATTTGTATTATGTTCCTCAATGTCTTGTTCCACCGATTGCTTTAATTGCAATATTAGAATTAACAGGAAAAAATAATTATAAATTATATAAAGTGTCATACATCATTTTTCTCCCATCAATTATTTTATTAATATTGATATTAACAAATGATTTGCATCAGCTTACTTTTTCTTTTAAAGATAATTTTGAAAATTTTTATTCCGATTACAAACATGGGATTATTTATTATATAACGATGATATGGATGATATTAGTGGTATTAAGTTTATTAGTAATTTTGTTTTTTAAATGCAGTGTATCTTCATGCAGAAGGAAAATATGGGTGCCAATTATTGTATTTATTTTAAGCTCTTTAATTAGTTTTTTATGTTATTTTTTTGCTGCGCGATCGTATAAGGTTCCTGAATTAATATCCTTTTCCTTAATTATACTAATAGAAAGTTGTATTTATATTGGACTTATCCCTTCAAACAAAAATTATGACAAATTTTTTGCTGTTTCAGATGTTTTTTCAGTTATTACAGATCAAAATATCAAACCTATTTTTTATACAAACGAAAATTTTCATCTTAAAGCAAATAAATATAAGGAAGCTGTTGAAAAAGGTAATATCTTTATTGATAAGAATATTCGACTATCTTGTAAAAAAATTTGTGGTGGTTATGTTTTTTATATTGATGATTTTTCAAATATTAATAAACTTTTAGATGAACTTTCTATTTTAAATGAACAACTTCAAGAGGAAAATCAACTAATTGTTTATGAAAATAAACTTAAAGAAAAGAAAGCTAAAATTATTCAACAAAATTATCTTTATTCAAAAATATTTTATATTTGCAATGATACTTTTTTATTGATTAATAAACTTTTAGAAAATATTGATGAGAATGATAAAAATTATAAAGAAGCTCTAAGTATTGCTTGTGTTTATCTTGTCTATATTAAAAGAAGAAGTAATTTAGAAATCATATCAAGTCAAAGCAAAATTATCGATATATGTGAACTATCTTTTGCAATTAAAGAATCCTTAAGTTATTTATTTGATTGCAAAATTATAACTTCGTTTACTTGTATCAATGATATAAAAATAAATTCAAAAATTGCAATTCTTCTATATGAATTTTTCCATGAATGCGTAAAAAGTAGTTTGCCAACTTTAAAGGAAATACTAATATCAATAAATTTTGATGGTAGTAATTTAGGTCTTCGTATAGTTTCATTAAATGGTTTTTCTACTATAAATAATTTTAATAGCGAACTCATGAATCAATTTAAAAGCAAAATAAGCATTGTAAAAGAGGATGATTATATATATCAAAATCTTTCAATAGACTATAAGGAGACAAATTTATGACTTTTCTATCATCCCCTTATGCAGTTCAAAAAACAATCCTTATTATCAATGTAATTATTTTAATATTTTCCATTTTTGATCTTTTTTTGTGTTTTAAAAGAAAAGCTAAACCATATTATTGTACAATTTTAGAAACAATTATTTTTTTGATTACAAGTTTTATTTTAATTTGCTTATTTTCATATGTAAAAGCAGATTATTTTAATGAAATTCCAAATGTTTCTAAATGGTTAATTAATAGACCTATATGGATTTTTATCTTGTTGTCAATTTTATTTATTTCTTTTTCTGTTTCTAGTTTTATAATCGGATGTAAATTTGCTAAAAGACATATTTCAAATGATAGTATCAAAGAAAGTTTTAATAATCTTCCAAGTGGAATTTGTTTTTATGATGAAGATGGTTTATTACAACTTGCAAATTTAAAAATTAATGATTTATGTTTAAAAATAACAGGAAAAAAACTTTTAAATGGTAAAGATTTTTGGAATTTACTTACTAAAAATCAGTTAACATTAAATTGTATTAGATTAAAAAATGGTGAAAAACCAATTATTAAAATAGATGATTTTAATATATTTTCTTTCAAACGTAATATTCATCAAATAGATGGCAATATCTTTTATGAAATCATTGCTACTGATATAACTATGAAATATAATTTATCGCTTGATTTGGAAAAGAAAAATAATGAACTTAAATTATTTAATGAGCGTATACGTGACTATGGAGAAAATATAAACGAAATCATTATAACAAAGGAAACTTTGAATGCAAAAATACATATTCATGATGAATTAGGGCGATTGCTTTTATTAACAAGACAAAATTTGTCACAAGATATGAATAAACAAGAAGTACATAAGCTTATATCATTATGGAAAGGTGATTTAATTAGTTTTATCGGCATTAACCAAAAGAAAAATACTGATTCGTATAGTGGTTTATACAATGCAGCAAAAGCAATTGGTGTTACAATCGAAATAATAGGAGAGAAACCAAAAGATGCAAGAACAAAAAATATTGTTATAAAAGCATCTGTAGAATGCATAACAAATACAGTCAAGCATGCAAATGGAAATTTTGTAAAAATAGAGATATTTGATGAAAAATATTATTCTGTAATAACTATAACTAATAACGGTAAACCTCCTTTAGTAGAAATCAAAGAAGGAGGAGGACTTTCCTCCCTTCGCATGCTTGTTGAGCAAGAAGGTGGAAGTATGTCTATAATAAGTTATCCTTCATTTATGCTTAAAATCAATGTTCCAAAGGAGAAATAAAATGAAAGATGGTAAATATGTTGTTTTAATTGTGGAAGATCAGATGATTCCAACACAGTTATTTGAGTATTTTATTCGTTCATCTGATAAATACGTTCTCGAAAAAAGTATTGAGTGTGCAGCTTTTGCAGAATTATATTGTATGACTGGTAATATAGATTTAATTATAATGGATGTTATAACTGCTGATGGAGCAAATGGATTAGATGCAGCAAAAAGAATTAAACATAAATATCCTAATATTAAAATTATTATTGTAACAAGTATGCCAGAATGTTCATATATAGAGCGTGCAAAAAAAATAGGAATTGAAGGGTTCTGGTATAAAGAAACTCGAAATGAAAGTTTAATCTATGTAATGGATAAAGTAATAAATGGTGAGACTGTATATCCTCAAAATTTACAAATTGTTAATATTGGAAATGCAAAAAGTAATGAATTTACTAAAAAAGAGTTAGTTGTTTTGCGTTTAATGACTGGTGGCTATAGCAATCAAGAAATTGCTGATAAAATTAATGTATCAATTAACGCGGTAAAAAAACACATTTCAAACATGTTAGCAAAAACATGTTTACAATCAAGAACGGAACTTGCTGTTAAAGCAAGAGAGACAGGCATTGTTATATTAGAAAGAGATAAAGATGAATATTAATTAAGGAAGTAATAAGTTGTTGCGTTATAAAAGTTAATTTGTAAATATTATCTAGGTAGTTTATCAAATGATTTTATTAGTGTATAAAGGAGTTTCTTATGTATAAAATAAAACTCAAAGAAAAATGTTTTGATTTGTTAATTTTCTTCTTATTTTATTTAATATCATATGTAATTGGTTATTTTAGTTCTTTTTATATTGAAAATATTATTTTAAGACTATTTGTATTCGATGTTATTTCTACATTTATTATTTATTTACTTTCATTAGTTATTAAAAATTCAAGCTTATATGATGCTTATTGGAGTTTAACTCCTTGGGTGATGTTAACTTATTTAATTATATTAAATTATACTAACTTAAATATATACCATTATATTGTTTACATCGTTTTTTCTTTTTGGAGTTTTAGATTAACCTTAAACTGGATAATTACCTTTGAAAATCGTAAGTGGATTGATTGGCGTTATCAAGATTTAAAAGCTAAATCAAATAAATACACTTGGCAATTTATTAACTTTTTTGGAATTATGATGATGCCAACTTTACTAGTTTTTGTAGCTTTTATTCCTCTTATATATGCTATAAATATTAATTTAAATGCTTTAAGTTTAATAGGAAGTCTTATTATTTTAGGTGGAACTATTTTAGAACTTTTTAGCGATCATTATATGCATAAATTTTTAAAAAGTAATCAGCATAATGAAGTAATTAATATCGGATTATGGAAATATTCAAGACATCCAAATTATTTAGGAGAAATCTTAATTTGGGTAGGAGTATATTTAATTTTACTTTTATCAGCATATGAATATTGGTATTTATTTGTTGGATCGTTATTGATTATTTTATTATTTAATTTCATCTCAATTCCTTTAGCTGAAAAAAGACAATTAAGTAAAAGAAGTAATTATAAAGAATATCAATTAGAAACTTCAAGATTATTAATTCTTCCAAAAAAGAAAAATAAAAAGGCTGTTTAGCAGCCTTTTTTCTTAAAATACTTAGTTTTTTAAATGTAAGTATAACTATCATGAAGTAGAAAATTAATCTAATAATATAAGCCATAACAAGACATTACCTACATTAAATTTACATTCATAACATGTTTTAACTTGCAAAATATTTTTATATACTTAGAAATTATTAAGTATTTATATTATGACAGTAAGTTCTATTTCAAAATATTTAATAATACAGTAGCATCTCTTTTGATATTAATTAATGAATTCTCTAGTTAATTTTTAAAACCGAAAGTAATTTTAATTTTAACTGTTGAATAATTTATAAAATAAAACAGTGATTATTTCCACTTTTAACTTTGTTTTTATAAAACTTTAAAAAAATTAAAAAAATTTTAGCAAACCCCTTGACAGAGTGCTAAACAGATATATAATATAGTTAGCACTTGGATATGAAGAGTGCTAGATAATTATAGGAGGATAAAAATATGAGTAAATATTTAATTAATCGTAACAATCCATTTGGTTTAATTGATCCTTTCTTTGATGATTTCTTTGTAAAAGAAAATAGAGGTTATAGTTTGATGAAAACTGATATTACAGATGAAGGCGATCATTATTTAATGAAGATTGATCTTCCTGAAGTTAAAAAAGAAGATATTAAAATTTCATTAAAAGATGGAACTTTAACTGTTAGTGCAGAATATAATAGTGAGAATAACGAAAAAGATAAACATGGTAAATATTTATGCCGTGAAAGACATTATGGTACTTATTCAAGAAGCTATTATGTTGGTGATGAAGTTAAATATGAAGATATCAAGGCAAAACTTGATAACGGTGTTCTTAATTTAACAATCGCTAAAAAAGAAGCTAAAGAAGAAAAGCAAGATCAATATATTGCAATTGAATAAAAGAAGTCCCTTAGAAATAAGGGATTTTTATTTTACAATTTTTTAAACTCTTCTAAAATTACTTGTGTAATTATAGAGGAGTTTTTATTGAAGAAAGTAACGAAGAAATAAAATTTTGTCCTTATTGTGGTAAAAAAAAGAACATAATGAAAATTTTTGTTCAAATTGTGGGCATAGTTTTATAGCAAGTAATTCGGTAAAACAAAATTTTGATAATCTACAAATAAATAATAATTTATCAAATGAAAGTAGTTTAGTTAAAACTTAAAAACTATTAAATTATTTATAGCTTTAGGCGTTTTATCGATTATTATGTTTCTTGTTGTTTTAATTTTGTTTTTAGGGCTTGGCACTACATCAACAATTTTATTAATAATATTAGTAGCACCAATATTTTTGATGATGTTTTCACATATATATTTTATTAGAACTAGATTATTAGCAGTTCTTGGAACTATTTTAACTATTATTTCAATTTTATTTTCTTTAATTTTACTATTATTATTTATTATTGATTCTTATAAATTTGTAAACGAAGCCTATTATGTTTCTATGATTGCTGCTGGAGTAATGGTATTTTTAACTAGTTGTTTTGCAATTTTAAGTTTTGTTATTTGTTATTTTAAGATGAAGAAAAATAATATAGCTGTTAATAGTTATAATATAGTTTTTAAAGAAATTAAAGAAACTCATTCTAAAAGTGAATTGAAAAAAATTATAAAATCTCTTCACAAATTTATTTTTAAAAATGATGTTGCTAATTTTAATAAACTACTTAAAAATTTCATGATAAATATTGAAATAAATAATATTAATAACATTTATTACAATAATTTTCACTTGAAACAATTTAAAAATCCTGCTATATTAATAAAGCGCTGGACAGTTAGCTCAGCTGGGAGAGCATCTGTTTGACGTACAGAAGGTCATAGGTTCGAGCCCTATACTGTCCACCAGTTAGCATGTAGCAGGAGTAATCCTGTTTTTTTATTTTCTTTAATATAATATTAAAATTGTTTATAATGATGATATAAAAATATTATAAAAAACCTAGAATTTTAAAGAAAAACCTTTTAAAACTCAACTATTTTTTAAAAAAGGAGAAGTTATGCCTTACATTGAATTAAAAACAAATAAACATTTAGAAGATAACATTAAGCAAGAAATTAATAAATTACTTGATGAAAATATTTCTATTTTTAAAGGAAAGTCTAAAGAATGGCTAATGGTTAATATTCTTGATAATTTAAATTTACATTTTCAAGGTAATGATGATGAATGTTTAATTATTGAAGTTAAGATTTATAAAGAAGTTAATAGATCTTCTTTAGATGAATTTAGTTTAAAAATCACAAAAGCAATTTCAAAATTAACTTCAATTAAAGAAAATAGAATTTATATAAACTATTTATTTATAGATAATTGGGGTTATGAAGGGTATAATTTTTAATATGCTCTCGTAGTTTAGTGGTAGAACTCTAGCTTCCCAAGCTAGCTGTACGGGTTCGATTCCCGCCGGGAGCTCCATTTTGAAATGTACCCCTTTTACTGGACAAACTTAGTTTAGTGAAAGGGGTTTTTAAAT